>CAKVEW010000022.1 GCA_934746015.1 uncultured Clostridium sp. | reverse complement strand
TCATAAGAATACTTTGACATAAAAAATACACCTCCAAATGTTAGATATTGTGTCTAACATTTGGGGTGCACTTCAAAGCAGCTCCTTTTTCTTTATACAAGTTAATTGTAAAAATTTATAACAATAATGAATAGTATACATAAAGAAGGCTGTAGCTCTAATGGACAGTATAGGAATTGAGGGGTTATATTATGGGAGATAGATTTTATACCTATAAAAGAGTAGGATATTTTAACGAGAAAATGGCAGAAGATCTAGGGGTGAAATTTACAGGAACCATTTATGCATCTCAAGGAGTAATTAGACACATTAAGAAAAAACATGGCAAGCATTTAGGAAGAAAGATTACCAACAATATTATAGATTATATGAAGGAAATAATAGATAAACCTGATTATATAGGGGTATATAAGTTTACTACTAGTGGTATTCATATAGAATTTATTAGAAAAGCTGAACCTAATATTTTAATAGGAATAGATATAGATGATACAATGGATTATATATATGTATCCACTATGTATCCAATAACTGATGGAAAAATAGATAGAAGGTTATTTAGTGGTAAACTAATTGCTTGGAGATAGCTAAATAAGTTGAAAGATTAATTATATATATATATAATGTTAAATGTAGATAGTTACATTTATTTGTTGAGGTGAGAAATGGCTCCTCACGCGCTGTTAATCAGTAAAAGAGATGTAGGATACGCCGCCCTACCAACAAAAAACTTAGATTAAACTTTTGGGACACCAGGAGTTTATTTTATATGAATTTCATATAAAAAGATAAGATCAAGGTTCTTTTAATAAAAGAACCTATTTATGAAAATTATAATATTTATTGTAAACTTAGGAGGAAATTATGAAGAAAGTAGCTGTTGTATTTAATGGTGGAACTATATCAATGAAGGTTGACGAAAGAATTAAAGCGGCGGTACCAAGTCTAACAGGGGAAGAAATAATGGCTATGGTAACAGGTATTGAAAGCTATGCTGAAGTTGAGTCTTATAGTTTTTCTAGTAAGCCATCACCACATATGACTATAAATAACATGTTAGAACTTAGTAAATTTATAAAGGAATTAATTGATAGAGATGATATAGATGGAGTGGTATTAACTCATGGAACAGATACTTTAGAAGAAACTGCTTATTTTTTAGATTTAACAATAGATACTGAAAAAGTTATTGTAGTTACTGGAGCTATGAGAAGTAGTTCAGAGTTAGGATATGATGGACCTTTTAATTTAGCGACATCAATATGCACTGCTATTTCAGAAGATGCAAGAGGAAGAGGAGTATTAGTGTGTTTTAATGGGGAACTTAATTCAGCATCTGAAGTTACAAAGGTTAACTCAATGGCCCTTAATGCTTTTAAGACTCCAAATTTTGGACCTATAGGAATTGTAGACAATAATAAGGTCTTATTTTATAGGAAGACAGTTAAACATAGAGTATATCATGTGGAAAATATAAAGGATGATGTTGCATTAATAAAATGTGTTGCTGGTATGGAGTCAGACTTTATAGATTTTGTGATAGAAAAGGGATATAAAGGAATAGTTATTGAAGCCTTAGGTAGAGGAAATGTACCACCAGCTATGGTAGATGGAATTAAGAGAGCACTTAATAATAATATTCCTGTAGTTATCGTATCGAGATGTTTTGAAGGAAGAGTTTATGAATCCTATGGATATGAGGGTGGTGGAAAGATGCTTAAAGATTTAGGGGTATTTTTCGAAGAAAGCATGCCTGGACAAAAAGCAAGAATTAAGTTAATAGTTGCTTTGTCAAGCGAAAAGGCTATAGATATTAAAGAATCTTTTATGAAAAAAGTGAATTAAATATAAAAAACAATATTTTAATATGGTACTATTTACCAATATGAATTTTTATGGTATAATAATAGCAATAAATAAACTCATATAATATTGGAGATAAGGGTCAAAGGTTTCTACCTAGATGCCGAAAACACATTGACTATGAGTTTGGTACTAGAGATGAAATAGGAATTAATCTAGTATTCAACAAAAACCCTTAAGTGAAATATACATGGACTTAAGGGTTTTTGTTTTAATAAAAATTTAGGGGGATGAGAAATGGAAAAAACATCAAACAAACAAGGACTATTACCAATACTATCAAACAAGAATGTTGATTTTAAGAGAGAAATAGTTGCAGGTGTTACAACGTTCTTAACAATGGCCTATATAATTGCTGTAAATCCTAATATACTTTCAGCTACAGGGATGCCAGCTGGTGCTTTAGTAACAGCAACTTGTTTAGCAGCGGGTATTACAACTATATTAATGGGGATTTATGCTAATTTACCTTTTGCCTTAGCATCAGGAATGGGTTTAAATGCTTTTTTTGCTTTTTCAGTTGTAATTGGTATGGGAATTTCATGGGAAATTGCATTGACAGCGGTATTTGTAGAGGGGATAATTTTTATTCTTCTATCATTATGTAAAGTAAGAGAAGCTGTGGTTAATTCAATTCCAATGACAATGAAACATGCAGTTACAGCAGGTATTGGTATATTCATTGCTTTTATAGGAATGGTAGGATCTGGATTAGTAGTAAATAATGATTCAACTCTAGTTATGATGGGTGAATTTTCACCAACAGTAATAATTGCACTTATTGGAGTAGTAATAATTGCAGTTTTGGATAAGAAGAATATAAAGGGTTCCATTCTGGTTGGAATATTAATTAGTACTTTGCTAGCTTGGGGATATGCTTTAATAAATCCAGAAGCAGCTACAAATTTAGGAATATATTTACCAGAAGGAATTTTTAAATTTGAAAGTATTGCACCTATAGCAGGTAAATTAGACTTAACACATTTATTTAATCCAGAAACTGCTAGCAAGTTAATAGTTGTTGTTTGTACATTCTTATTTGTTGATTTTTTTGATACTGTAGGAACTTTGGTAGGTGTTGCATCAAGAGCAAATATGCTTGATGAAAGTGGAAATGTTCCAAATGCAGGAAGGGCATTATTAGTAGATGCTATTGGTACAACCCTAGGATCAATATTAGGAGTATCAACTGTAACTACTTACGTAGAAAGTTCCACAGGTGTAGCTGCTGGAGGAAGAACTGGGTATACTGCAGTTACTACAGGCGTTTTATTTTTAGCAGCAATGTTTTTCTCACCTATATTTGTAGCTATTCCATCATGTGCAACTGCACCAGCATTAATATATGTAGGATACTTAATGCTTGGGGCTGTAAAAAATATTGACTTTGATAATATAACAGAAGGAGTACCAGCTTTTCTAACTATTTCAGCTATGGCATTAACATATAGTATTGGGGATGGTTTAACTATAGGTATATTATCATATGTAATTATAAACCTTATGTATAATCTTTTTGCTAAAGATAAAGAGAAGAAAACTAAAGTATCAATAGTGATGATTATTTTAGCTATAGTATTTATATTTAAATTAATTTATATATAACAGTATTCTTTAATTAACTAAGAAAATAAATGGTTACATTCTTTGAATTACCTAATTAATAAATGGAAATAGAAGAATGTAACTTTTTTATTATTTAAATTGTTAACAATTTGTTAACAAAATATTGACATAGATATTATAAATAATTTATATTTAATGTAACCAGAGAATAGTATATAAAAATTTAAGTCTTGGAGGAGAATATGGTTAAAAGTATGACTAGCTTTGGAAGAGCTAGTAATGAAGAGGGAAGTAAGCATTTGTTTTCTGTTGAAATGAAAAGTGTTAACAGCAGATATTTAGATGTTAATGTTAGACTGCCTAAAAGTATTATTTCATTAGAAGAAGAAATAAGAAAATTAGTTAATTCAAAACTTTCAAGAGGGAAAGTAGATATCTTTATTAATCAAAAGAGTTATTCTCAAGGTGATGGAGTAGCAAAACTTAATTTGAGTTTAGCACGAAGTTATTATGACTGTTTAAAGGAAATTGAAAAAGAAATTGGAGTTAAAAATGACATTACAGCTACTCAAATTGCAAGATTTCCAGATGTAATTGAAATAGTTGAGAAGGAAGATTCAATTGAAGAAATTTGGATGTCAATAAAGCCTCTTATATCATCTTCTTTAGATATGATGGATAATATGCGAGCAATTGAAGGTGAAAAACTAAAAGAAGATATATTATCAAAATTAAAAGAAATAGAAGATATAGTTGATAAAATAGAAGCAATTGCAGATATAATACCTAATACATATAAGAAGAAGTTAGAAACTAGACTTAAAGAACTTTTAGAAGCAGTTGAAATAGATGAAGGTAGAATTGCACAAGAAGTAGCTATTATTTCAGATAAAGCTTCAGTAGACGAAGAAATTATAAGATTAAGAAGTCATTTGACTCAAATGAGAATCACTTTTAATGAAGGCGGTCAAATAGGAAGAAAACTTGATTTTATAATTCAAGAAATGAACAGGGAAGCCAATACTATAGCTTCCAAATCAAGTGATATGGATATGACTAATTATGTCATTAACATAAAAAATCTAATAGAAAAAATAAGAGAACAAGTGCAAAATATAGAATAATAGGAGGAAAGCAATGGGAATAAAATTAATTAATATTGGATTTGGGAATATAGTATCAGCAAATAGACTTGTAGCTATAGTAAGTCCAGAATCAGCTCCAATAAAGAGAATAATTCAAGAAGCTAGAGATAGAGGTATGCTTATAGATGCAACATATGGTAGAAGGACTAGAGCTGTAATAATTACTGATAGCGATCATGTTATTTTATCAGCAGTTCAACCAGAAACAGTTGCGCACAGATTAGTAGTAAAAGACGAAGCTGTAGATGAGGTTGATGAATAATGCAAGGTAATAGAGGAATATTAATAGTTATTTCAGGTCCATCAGGAGCAGGAAAAGGAACTATTTGTAAAGCTTTATTAGAAAAGCATGATAATATTTTTATCTCAGTTTCTGCAACTACTAGAGTTCCTAGACAAGGGGAAATAGAAGGCGTAAATTATTACTTTTTAACTAAAGAAGCTTTTGAAGAAAAAGTTAAAGAAAATGGTTTCTTAGAATATGCAAATGTTCATGGAAACTTCTATGGAACACCAAAGGTAAATGTAGAAAAAATGTTAGATGAAGGAAAAGATGTTATCTTAGAAATAGATATTCAAGGCGCATTACAAGTTAAAGATAACTTCAAAGAAGGAGTATTTATCTTTATACTTCCTCCATCAATGGAAGAATTAAAACAAAGAATAATAAAAAGAGGAAGCGAAACAGAAGAATCCTTAATGACTAGATTTAAAAATGCTTATAAGGAAATTAATTATGTTTCAAAATATAATTATGCTGTAGTCAATGATGAGCTAGAAGTAGCTGTATCAAAGGTAGAATCGATTATAGCAGCTGAAAAATGCAGAGTTGATAGAATAAAGGAAAATACAATATTAGATTCTAAGGAGGGCTTAATTCATGAACAACTCTATGATTAATCCATCAATCGTTGATTTACTTAAAAAGGTAGATGACAGATATTCATTAGTAATAGTAACTTCAAAGAGAGCAAGACAACTAATAAATGGAAGTGAACCATTAGTTGCAACAAAATCTAAAAAACCACTTACTATAGCTATTAATGAAGTTAACGAAGGAGAAGTGGGTTATGAACCTACTTTTGTAAAAGAAGGTTTAAAATAGTATGGATAATAAAAAATGTGTATGTATAGGAGTTAGTGGTGGAATTGCTGCTTATAAAGCATTAGATATTGTAAGTGCTCTAAGAAAAAAAAATATTGATGTTAGAGTAATTATGACAGAATCTGCAACAAAATTTGTTACTCCATTACCATTTCAATCTCTTAGTCAAAATATGGTTGTAACTGATATGTTTGCAGAACCTAAAGCTTATGAAATTCAACATATCTCTTTAGCAAAAAGAGCAGATGTTTTTTTAGTGGCTCCAGCAACTGCAAATATTATTGGAAAGGTTGCAAATGGAATTGCAGATGATATGTTATCTACAACTATTATGGCAACTAGAGCTAAAGTTATTTTTGCTCCAGCTATGAATACCAAGATGTATGAAAATCCAATAGTCCAAGAAAATATAAATAAGCTAAAGAAACTTGGATATGAATTTATAGAACCAGCATCTGGAGTGCTTGCTTGTGGAGATGAAGGAAAAGGGAAACTAGCGGATGTAAATACTATCATTGATGGTGTTTTAAATGCACTTGATAATAGAGATATTCCTAAGGATTTACTTGGGAAAAAAGTATTGATAAGTGCTGGACCTACACATTCAAATATAGATCCTGTAAGATTTATTACAAATAGATCTACTGGGAAAATGGGTTATTTCTTAGCAGAAGAAGCTAGGGATAGGGGAGCTAATGTTGTTTTAGTTTCAGGGCCTACAAATTTAACTCCTCCTAAAGGAGTTAAAGTAATAAATATTACTACAAATGAAGAAATGAAAAATGCAATTTTAGATAATTACGATAATAGTGATATAGTAATTAAATCTGCAGCAGTTGCAGATTATAAAATAAAATATTACAGTAACGAAAAAATAAAAAAAGGCGATAATGATTTAGTTTTAACCTTTGTAAGAGATAATGATATATTAAAAATGTTAGGTGAAAGAAAAAAACACCAAATACTAGTTGGATTTGCAGCAGAAAGCAATGATGTTGTTGAAAATGCAAAGAAAAAGCTTGTTAATAAGAACTTAGATTTCATTGTAGCAAACGACATAACCAGTAGTGATACAGGATTTGCTAGTGATGATAATAAAGTTATTATCCTTAGTAGGGATGGAGAAGAAAAACATTTTGATAAGATGAATAAAAGAAAAGTTGCATCAGAAATCTTTGAAACTATATTAAGAAAGCGCTAAAATGCGCTTTCTTTTATATAGTCTATAATACAACCTAATAAAAGGGTGATGAATTTGAAAATATATGCAGAAATTGTTATTAATAGTGATGCGTTAGATATAGATAAACCATTTACTTATGAAATACCTGAAGAAATGCATGAGCACATAAAGATAGGTCAATGGGTAAAGGTACCTTTTGGTGTTAAAAATTCTATTACAGATGGTTTTATATTATCTATAAAAAGAGATGAAATCCTTGGAATAAGGATTAAAAAAATTAAGTCTATAGCTAAAAATGAACCATTGTTAACTCAAGATGATATAAAAATAGTAGAATTTTTAAAAGAAAATTATTTATGTAAGTATATTGATGGTATTAGACTATTAATTCCTCAAGGTTTATTAAAAGGAATTAATAATAAACATAAACTTGTGGTTTCAATAAGTGATATTGAAGCACCAGAAGAAGTTATAAGAAAATACAAGGATGTTTTTGGATTTTTAAAAGAAAATAACGGTAAATATAATAAATCAGAATTAAGTAAAGAGTATGGGCTTTCTATATATAAACTTAATAAGCTTATTAGAGAAGGATACTTAAAAGTAGATGAAGAAATTATATACAGATATAACTTTAGAGAATATGTTGATTATGAAGAGAAAAAATTAACAGAGGAACAGTATAATGCAATTAATATAATTGAAAAATCTACAAAAAACATAGTTTTACTAAAGGGCGTAACTGGATCTGGTAAAACTGAAGTTTATATGAATCTTGTAAAGAATGCAATTATTAATGAAAAATCTGCTATAATATTAGTTCCTGAAATAGCTTTAACTCCACAAATGATTGAACGCTTTAAAGGAAGATTTGGAAGAGAAGTTGCAGTATTCCATAGTAAACTTTCTGAAGGAGAAAGATATGATGAATGGTATAGAGTTAAAGAAGGTAAGGCTAAAGTTGTAATAGGCGCAAGAAGTGCCTTATTCCTGCCATTAAGGAATTTAGGAATAATTATTATAGATGAAGAACATGAAAATACATATAAGTCAGAACAAAATCCCAAGTATGTTACTAGGGAAGTTGCTGAATTTATAAGTGATCTGAAAGGGTGTAAAGTAATTCTTGGTTCAGCGACACCATCTATAGAAACTTACTACAGAGCGATATCTGGAGAAATAGAACTTGTTGAACTTAAAAATCGTGTTGATAATAAGCCTATGCCTAAAATAGAAATTATAGATATGAGAGAAGAACTTACTAAGGGGAATATTTCTATGTTTAGTAATAAGCTTTTTTCAGAAATGAAAGAAGCTTTACTTAGGAAAGAGCAAATTATTCTATTTTTAAATAGAAGAGGCTTTTCTACCTTTGTTTCCTGCAGAAGCTGTGGATATGTATTTAAATGTCCTAAATGCGATATATCAATGACATTTCATAAGAATGGATATCTTGTATGTCATTATTGTGGTCATGGAGAAAAGCAACCAAATATTTGTCCAAAATGTAAAAGCAAATATGTTAAGCATTTTGGAGCTGGAACTGAAAGAGTTGAGGAAGAGGTAAAAAAATATTTTAAAGATGCTAAGATATTAAGAATGGATATGGATACTACAAGAAATAAAAATTCTCATGAATCTATATATAATTCTTTTAAAAATAGAGAAGCAGATATTTTAATAGGTACACAAATGATATCTAAGGGATTAGATTTTGAAAATGTTACATTAGTAGGAATATTAGCTGCGGACATGTCATTGAATCTTCCTGATTATCGTTCTGCAGAAAAAACATTTCAAATTATAACTCAAGTTTCTGGCAGAGCAGGGAGAGGAGAAAAAGAAGGAAAAGTAATTCTTCAAACATACACTCCTAATCATTATAGCTTAAATTATGCTAAAAATTATGATTATGAAGGTTTTTATAATGAAGAATTTACAACTAGAGGTTTGATGTATTACCCTCCTTTTGGTAGAATACTATTAGTAAATGCTTCATCTAAAAATGAAAATGCTTTAAAATCTTTTATGAATTTGTTAAAAAAAGAATTGACTAAGATATGTGAAGATGAAATAAATGTGGAAATGCTTGGGCCTGTTCCATGTATAGTTTCAAAAATAAAAGATAATTTCAGATGGCAAATTATTTTTAAGGGAGATTTATCTTTAGATTTTTGTAAAAAAATTAAAGATAGACTTTATCAATTAAATAAGAATGTATATAATGAAATAAAAGTAACTATAGATATTAATCCAAACAATTTAATTTAGGAGGCGAGATTAATAAATGGCAATTAGAAATATAAGAATAAATGGCGATGAGGTTTTAAGAAAAAGATGTAAGGTAGTAACTGAAATTACACCTAGAACTTTAAAGCTAATTAAAGATATGGAAGAAACTATGTATGAAGCAGATGGCGTTGGCTTAGCAGCACCACAAGTAGGTATTCTTCAAAGAATATTTGTAATAGATGTTTATGATGATTATGGTCTTAGAGTATTTATAAATCCTGAAATACTAGAAGTATCAGGCACACAAATAGGAGAAGAAGGATGCTTAAGCGTACCAGGTGAATCAGCAGAAGTTGAACGCCCAAATTATGTTAAAGTAAAAGCTCTAAATGAAAAGGGAGAAGAATTTGTATTAGAAGCAACAGAACTTTTAGCAAGAGCGATATTACATGAAAATGATCATTTAAATGGAAAACTATTCATAGATTATTTAAAATAGCAAAGGAGAATTAACATGAAGATAGTATTTATGGGAACTCCAGATTTTGCAGTACAATCTTTAAAAAAAATTATAGATGTATTTGGTGTTGAAGCAGTATTTACTCAACCAGATAAACCAAAGGGAAGAGGTAAAAAAATATCATATTCACCTGTAAAAGAGGTTGCATTAGAGCATAATATAAAAGTTTTACAACCTACTAAGTTAAAGAATGATATTGAAGCTATAAACTATTTAAAGGAATTAAAGCCAGATTTTATTATTGTAGTAGCTTTTGGTCAAATTTTGAATAGAGAAGTTCTTGATATTCCAAAGTATGGATGTATTAATTTACATGCTTCACTATTACCTATGTATAGAGGAGCAGCACCTTTAAATTGGGCAATAATTAAAGGGGAAAAAAAATCAGGGAATACTACAATGCTAATGGATGTAGGTTTAGATACTGGAGATATGCTTCTTAAGGATGAAATTGAAATAACTGAAGATATGACTGCTGGTGAACTTCATGATATTTTAATGGAAAGAGGAGCAGATTTATTAATTAAAACCATAGAGGGAGTATATAATGGAACAATAATTCCTGAAAAGCAAACAGATGAAACTTTCTATGCTAAAATGTTAAATAAGGACTTGGCTTTAATAGATTGGAATAATAAAGCAGAAGATATTCACAATTTAATTAGGGGACTTAATCCATGGCCAATTGCGTATACTAACTATGAAAATAATTATATGAAGGTTTTTGAAAGTAAGGTTTTAAATGAAACTACAAATAAAGAACCTGGCACTATAGTTGGTGTATCAAAAGAAGGTATAAGAGTTGCTACTTCAAAAGGAGTATTACTTATAAAGAAAATTCAATTTCCAAATGGTAAGCCTTTAACTGTAGAACAATATATTAATGGACATGAAATTAAAGTGAATAATAAGCTTTATTAAAAACTGTTATAAAGGAGATGGATATATATGTTTTATCCAGGGTTTTATTTTGATTCAACTTATTTATTGTTGGTACCAGCTATAATTATAGCTTTTTGGGCACAATTCAAAATAGATAATGCTTATAAAAAGTATAAAAATGTTAGAACAGCAAGTGGTGTTACTGGTAGTGAAGTGGCAAGAAGTATATTAGATGGAGCAGGACTTTTTGATGTTAGGGTTGAAAGGTATAATAAGCAATTAGGTGATCACTATGATCCATCTTCAAGGGTAATAAGGCTTTCACCAGAAGTCTATGATGGAGCAACAGTTGCTGCTGCAGGAATAGCAGCACATGAGTGTGGTCATGCAATACAGCATCAAACTCATTATTCACCTTTAGTTCTTAGAACTAAAATTGCTCCAGTTGTTAATATAGGTAGTAATTTATCTATATGGCTATTTATGATAGGAATACTTTTTGGATTTCCTCTATTTACACAAATAGGAATTATATTTTTTGGAGGAGCAGTAATTTATCAACTTGTTACTCTTCCAGTAGAATTTAACGCATCTACTAGAGCATTAAATATATTGAAAACAAGAACTTTTCTGTATGGTGATGAGTTAAAAGGAGCACAAAAGGTTCTAGATGCAGCTGCAATGACATATGTTGCAGCAACTTTAATGGCTATTTCTCAATTAATAAGATTAATAGCTTTAAATAACAGATATAATGATAATTAATGAGGTAGTGAAATGAATAGTAGAAAACTTGCAAGACAAATAGTACAAAGAGTATTAGAAGAAGGGGCTTATTCTAATTTAGTTCTTTCAAAAGAATTAAATAGAGAAGATATAGATGATAAGGATAAGGGACTTATAACAGAAATAGTCTATGGTACTTTAAGAAGAAAAAGAACTTTAGATGTGCTAATAGGAAATTTTGTGAAAGATATAAATACATTAGATTCAACTGTATTAAATATATTAAGAGTAGCAATATATCAAATGTATTTTTTAGATAAAATACCTGAATATGCAGCTTGTAATGAAGCAGTAGAAGAAGCAAAGGAAGTTTCTCTAGAAGCATCTAAGCTTGTTAATGGAATCTTAAGAAATTATATAAGAGATGAAAAAGAAATAATTGTTCCTGGAAATAGAATAGATGAATTAGCTTATAAATTTTCTTTCCAACCATGGATGATAAGACTTTTTATAAAGCAATATGGTGAAGAAAGAACAATGAAAATCATGGCTGGTTTAAATGAAACTCCTAAAGTAACAGTAAGAGTAAATGAGTTTAAAAGTGAATTTGAAGAAGTTTATGAAAAATTAGAAGAAATGGGATATAGTGTAGAAGAAGGATATGCTTGTCCAGAAGCTATAGCAATTCATGGGGGAAAAGGAATTGAAAGTAACGAACTTTTTAAAGAAGGTTTAATTACAGTTCAAGATGAAAGTGCTATGCTAGTAGCTCCACTATTAGATTTAAAAGAAGGGGAAAAAGTTTTAGATCTATGTGCAGCACCAGGTGGAAAAACTACTCATATAGCAGAGTTATTAGGTAACACAGGGGAAGTTGTAGCCTTTGATTTACATGAAAATAAATTATCTTTAATTGAGGAAAACGTAAAAAGACTTGGATTAAGCAATGTAGTTTGCAAAGCTATGGATGCTACAAAACTTAATCCAGATTATATATGTTATGGGGATAAAGTATTAATTGATGTCCCTTGTTCAGGTCTTGGTATAATAAGAAAGAAACCTGAAATAAAATGGAATAAAACAAGACAAGATTTAAGAGATCTAGTTGAAGTACAAAGAAAAATAATGGAAAATGCTTGGCAATATGTAAAACCAGGTGGAACTTTACTTTATTCTACTTGTACATTAAACAAAGAAGAAAATGAAGATAACTTAAAATGGTTTTTAGCTAAACATAATGATGCTGAAATTGAAAATATATATTTAGGTAACAATAATAATTTTATATACAATGCAGATAAAAGTTTAACTATATTACCAAACGATTCTATGGATGGTTTCTTTATAGGAAAAATAAAGAAAATGAAATAGGTGATAGAATGGAAAATTTATTAGATTATAGCATGGAAGAAATTTCAGCTTGGATGAAAGAAAATGGAGAAAGTGCTTTTAGAGCAAAACAAGTATTTTCATGGATATACAATAATGTTTGGGAATTTGAAAATATGAAAAATTTGCCTAAGAATTTAATTGAAAAACTTAAGGCTAATTTTTACATAGGTATGCCTGAAATAGTTGGGGAATATGATTCTACTACAGATGAAACTAAAAAGTTATTATTTGCTTTTAAAGACAAAAATATTATTGAAAGTGTAATAATGAAATATAATTATGGAAATACCATCTGTATTTCTACGCAAGTAGGTTGTAGGATGGGATGTAAATTCTGTGCATCTACTTTAGAAGGAAGAGTAAGGAACTTAACAGCTGGTGAAATATTAGCAGAAGTTATTGTAGCTCAAAAGGTTCTAGGTGAAAGAATTTCTAATATAGTATTAATGGGGAGTGGTGAACCATTAGATAACTATGAAAATGTTACAAAATTTTTAGATTTAGTTAATGCTGAATATGGATTAAATATTGGCCAAAGGCATATTACTCTTTCTACTTGTGGGCTTGTACCTAAAATTTATGATTTAGCAGATAAAGGATATAGCATAACTTTAGCAATATCTTTACATGCCTTTAATGATGAAAAGAGAAGAGAAATAATGCCAATTGCAAATAAATATTCTATAAAGGAAATTTTAGAAGCATGTGATTACTACTTTGAAAAAACAGGTAGAAGAATTTCTTTTGAATATTCTTTAGTTTCAGGTATAAATGATGGCAAGGAAGATGCAAATGCATTATCAAAATTATTAAAGGGAAGACAATGCCATATTAACTTAATACCTGTAAATGAAATTAAAGAAAATACCTTAAAGAGACCTTCTAAAAAGACTATAGAAGAGTTTGAAAAAATAGTTAGTGATCATGGATTAGATGTAACTGTTAGAAAAGAAATGGGTAATGATATTAATGCTGCTTGTGGTCAATTAAGGAGGAACTTCTTAAAGACTAGAAATTAGAGGAGTGGTTGTTGGTGATTGGTATAAAAAGTGACTTAGGGAATATAAGAAACTTAAATGAGGATTATGCTGAGTTTTATGAAGATGAAAATTATAAGATTTGTGTATTAGCTGATGGTATGGGTGGCCATAATGCTGGCGAGATTGCCAGCAAGGCTGCCACCAAGGCATTAATAAAATACATAAGAGATAATATGGATATTTACAATACTAAAGAATTATTAGAAAATGCAATAAAGCATGCTAATATAAAAGTATTTAATCTTTCTCATTGTTCAGAATCATATACAGGAATGGGTACTACTTTAGTTGTATGTTTAATTACAAAAGAGATTATTTTAGTAGCTAATATTGGAGATAGTTCTTGTTATGGAATTAAGGGAAAGGAAATAGTAAAAATAACAAAAGATCATTCATTGGTACAAGAACTTGTAGATTGTGGTAGCATTTCTTCAGAAGAAGCAGTTAATCATCCACAAAGAAATGTTATTACAAGGGCTATAGGTACAGAAAAAGATGTGGATGCTGATATATTTGAAATAAGAGTAAAGGAATATGATTTCTTCTTGATGTGTAGTGATGGATTAAGCAACGAAGTTGATTTATCTATTATTAAATCTTATAATTTTGAAGAAACAGAGTTACAGAATATTTGTGAAAAGCTTGTTGAAAGTGCAAAACTTAATGGTGGAAGAGACAATATTACTGTAATGCTATTTGGAGGAGAGGTGTAACATGAATGGAATTATTTTAGGTGGTAGATATGAGCTTCTTGAAAAAATAGGCGAAGGTGGAATGTCAGAAGTATATAAAGCTAGATGTAATAAATTAAATAGATTTGTTGCAGTTAAAATACTGAAAAAGCAATTTGCTGATAATGAAGATATAGCACAAAAATTTAAAAGAGAAGCAACTGCCATTGCAAATTTATCAGATGCCAATATAGTTAATGTACTTGATGTAGGGACTCAAGATGATATGGACTATATAGTAATGGAGTATGTGAGTGGGAAAACATTAAAGGAACTTATTAATTATAGTGGAAAACTTAACTATAATACTGCAATAAAAATAGCATTGCAAATTGCAAAAGCTTTAGATTGTGCTCATAGAAATAATATAATTCATAGAGATATTAAACCACAAAATATTTTAGTTACAGAGTCTGGAGAAGTTAAGGTTAGTGATTTTGGAATAGCAAAATCTACTGATTCTCAAACAATAACAAATACAACTAGTATCATTGGGTCAGCTCACTATCTTTCACCTGAACAAGCAAAAGGAACTTATATAGATTTTAGATCTGATATATACTCTTTTGGAGTAGTATTATATGAAATGGTGACAGGAAGATTACCTTTTGAAGGTGATTCACCAGTTACAGTAGCATTAAAGCATTTACAAGAGGAACCTGTTCCACCTAAAAATATAAATCCTGCTATTCCAGATAGTTTAAATAAATTAATACTTAAGGCTATGCAAAAAGAACCTATAAAAAGATATCAGAATGCTAAAGAAATAATTCAAGATTTACAAAAGATACAAGAAAATCCTGATGTAATAATAGGTGCAAATTTAAGTAATATTGATAATGATAGTACTATTATTATGACTCCAATTAATACTAATAATACATCTCCTATATCTAAATTAGAAGATGATTATTATGATGATGATGAATATGACGATGATGAATACGATGATTTTGAAGAAGATAAGCCTAAAAAGAAAAAAAATAAGGCTACTTTAAAGAAAACTTTAATAATAATAGGATCTATAGTAGCAATTTTACTTTTAGGTTCTGTTGGATATTTTTTAGCAGTAGGGGGAGCTGGAGTTACCAATGAGGTGGAAGTTCCCAATATAGTAGGTAAATTAACTGATGATGTTAAAAAGCAAGTTGAAGAATTAGGATTAAAATTAGAAGTTAAGTCTACAGAAAAAAGTGATAAACCTGAAAATACTATACTAGAAACAGATCCTAAGGCTGGCACTAAAGTAAAAAAGGGAAGCGTAATTAGTGTAATAGTTTCTGCAGGTGAAGAGCAAATTGAAATGCCTGATTTTAGAAGTTATGAAAGAACTAATATTGAGCAAATTCTAAAATCAAAGAATTTAACTAACTATACTATTACAGAAGAATATAGTGATGATGTGAAAACTGGATACTTAATTAAACAAACACCATCTGCCGGGACTAAAGTAAGTAAGAACACTGAAATACAAATAATAGTAAGTAAGGGACCAGAAACTAAATTTGTTGATGTGGTAGATGTAACAGGTAAAACTTTATCAGAAGCACAGGAAATATTAAATGGTCTTAATGTGGTTGTTGATGTAAAAGAAACAAATGACGAATCTCAAGAAGGAATTGTATTGTCACAAACTAACCAAGGTAAAAAATTAGAAGAAGGTTCAACAGTTACTTTAACAGTAGGTAAGTATAAAGAAAAAATGATTAATATTAGAAACTTAGGTGTAAAAGAAGGTCAGACACTTATTGAAGCAAAGTCAAGAGTTGAAGCTGTTGGATTAAAGGTAGAAATAAAGGGTCCTAAAGATAATAATGATATAGTAACTAGTTTCACAGAAGAAGTAAAAGAAGGTGGAACTGTGACTATAAATACTAAAAAAGTAGAAACTGAAAAACCATCTGAAAACACCACAGGAGATAATCAACAAACTGGAATCAGCCAATAGGCTGATTCTCAGACTGCTGACAAAGTGTCAGCAGTCTTTAATTTTATATAAATATGTAATATAATTTAAAATATATAAATTTATTACATAGAGGTTTTAATTATGATAAACGAAATAAAAGAATCACAATATCAAATAGAAGTAGTTATGTTAGAACAATTAGTTCCGAAAGACCATTTATTAAGAAAAATAGATAAATATATAGATTTTTCATTCATTAGAGAATTGACTAACGATTTGTATTGCCATACAAATGGTCGTCCAGCAGTTGATACAGTAGTATTATTTAAAATGTTATTTATAGGATATCTTTACGGCATACGCTCCGAAAGACAACTAGTTAAAGACATAGAGGTAAATTTAGCTTATAGATGGTTTTTAGGATATTCAATTACTGAAAAAATTCCAGATTCATCTACAATAAGCCAAAATAGAATTAGAAGGTTTAAAGGTACTGATATTCCACAAAAAATATTTGATAATATAGTTTTACAAGCTATGGAGAAAGGATTAGTTGGTGGTAAGATTCTTTATTCTGACTCAACACATATAAAAGCTAATGCAAATAAGCGTAAGTTTGAAAAAATTGAAGTGCAAGTAACACCAAAAGAGTACATAAAACAACTAGATATTGATGTAAATTTAGATAGAGAAAATCATAACAAAAAACCGTTAAAGCCAAGGAAAGAAAAAAAGAAATAAAGCAAATCAAGAAAAGTACTACCGATCCTGATAGTGGATATATGATGAGAGATAATAAACCAGAAGGATTCTTTTATTTAGATCATAGAACAGTGGATAGTAAAAATAATATTATTATGGATGTACATGTTACCCCTGGTAACGTCAGCGATAGCGAACCAATATTAGATAGAATAGATAGAATTAAAGAAACATTTAGTATAAAGCCGAAATATATTGGTTTAGATGCAGGATATTCAACTAATCCTATTTTCAAGGGAATTGTGGATAGAGAGATAACACCAGTAGTTGCATATAGACGTTCTCCCCATAAAAAAGGAATGTATACTAAGAATAAATATATTTATGACTATGATAAAGACATCTATATTTGTCCTAATAATGTTGCATTAATATATAAAACTACGACTCGCGAAGGCTATAGAGAATATAGATGTTTTGAAGAGATTTGCATGTGTTGTCCTCATAAAGATAAATGTCTTGGAGAAAAAGCTAAATATAAAATAGTTAGACGACATATTTGGGAAAATCATAAAGATGATAATAAGAACTTTCTTAAAACTGAGAAGGGAAAGGCAATTTATAATAGAAGAAAAGAAACAGTTGAGCGAAGCTTCGCGGATTCAAAAAATCTGCATGGGCTTCGCTATGCTCGCTTCCGCGGACGCGAAAAAGTGTCCGAGCAATGCCTACTAACTGCAGCAGTACAGAATATGAAAAAGATAGCAACAAGACTATCTTTGCTATTTTCGGATTATATTTATATTATTTTTCATGATATTTTATATATAAGTTTTATCCAGAATTAATAATAGAAAAACCCTCTGTTTTTTAACGGGGGGTTTTTCAACAAACTGGGAATCAGCCAATAGGCTGATTCTTTTTTATTTTTTAGACCAGTTATAAAAATATTACCCTGTGAATAATTTTTTATAAATTCCTTTCCTTCAGTATATTAGTATATAGATATTATATTCTGGCGACTTGGAGCCTGCGACGGAGCAAAGAATATAATATCTATCCTTTTTTATAAAATTTATTTGCATTTTTCACTTGAATCTGTTTATTATAAGTATGAAGATAAAATTATTTGGAGGAATTATGGAAGGAAAAATAATAAAAGGTATCGGTGGGTTTTACTATGTTAAAACTAAAGATGAAGTTATAGAGTGTAAGGCTAGAGGAAAGTTTAGGCACAAAGATATGAAGCCTATGGTTGGAGATAATGTGCTTATTAATGTATCTAATGGCAAGGGGGTAATTGAAGATATACTTGAGAGAACCTCAGAATTAATAAGACCTACTGTAGCAAATGTTACTCAAGCTTTTGTAGTATTTGCAATAAAAAATCCAGATTTAAATTTTGACCTTTTAAATAGATTTTTAATTTTATGTGAATATAACAATATAAATTCTATAGTGTGTTTAAATAAAATGGATTTAGCTTCTGAAGAAGAAAAAGAAGAAGTAAAAAAGAAAATAAATGATATTGGATATGATGTCTTATTTATAAATGCAAAGAAGGGACTAGGAATAGAAGTCCTTAAAGAAAGGTTAGCAGGGGAAGAAACAGTATTGTGTGGGCCTTCAGGGGCTGGTAAGTCAACCCTTATAAATACCCTTATAAATAGAACACATATGGAAACAGGAGTTGTATCAGAAAAAATAGGTAGAGGAAAGCATACTACAAGACATAGTGAGTTAATAGAAATAGAAAATGGATATTTAGTAGATAGTCCTGGATTTTCTAATATTGATATTAGTTTTATGGATAAAGATAATCTTAGATATAGCTTCCCAGAGTTTGAGGAATACAATCACAACTGCAAATTTAGAGGATGTCTTCATAATAAGGAACCTGAATGTGCAGTTAAGAAAGCCTTAAATGAAGGTAAAATAAATGAATATAGATATAATTTTTATATTAGAATATTAGAAGAATTACAAGAGGGGGAAAAGTACAAATGGTAAAAATATCACCATCAATATTATCAGCAGATTTTTCAAAGTTAGGTGAAGAAATTGTAAAAGTAGATGAAGCAGGAGCAGATTTTATTCATATAGACGTAATGGATGGAAATTTTGTACCTAATATTAGCATTGGATTACCAGTAATTAAATCAATTAGAAATAAAACAAAGAAAGTATTTGATGTACATTTAATGATAGAAAATCCATCAAGATATATAGATGAATTTGTTGAAGCGGGAGCGGATATAATTACTATTCATTATGAAGCAGAAAAACATATTGATAGAGCTATAGAATATATAAAGTCTAAAGGTATTAAAGCAGGAGTTTCTTTAAATCCTGGTACACCTACCTTCGTATTAAAGGATATAATAGAAAAGCTAGACTTAGTATTAATAATGTCAGTAAATCCAGGTTTTGGAGGACAAAAATTCATACCATATGCTTTAAATAAAATAAAAGAAGTAAAGGAAATGAGCTCAGAAGTTAATAAATCGTTACTTATAGAAGTAGATGGTGGAGTTGATAGAAATAACTCTAAAGCTATTGTTGAAGCTGGCGCAAATGTTTTAGTGGCAGGTTCAGCTATATTTGGAGATGGAAAACTTAAAGAAAATATTGAAGCAATAAGAGGGTAGTTAAATGAAGGCTGTAATTATTTCAGGAGGAAAAGAGCCTTCAAAGGATTTATTATATAGGGAAATAAAAGATGTAGATATGATTATTGGTGCAGATAAAGGCTGTGAGGTATTATATAAATATAATATAAAACCAGATTATATATTAGGAGACTTTGACTCTGCAAATGAAGATATAATAAAATCTATTGAAACTAAAGCCTTGGGAAAAATAAAGTTTAAAAGAGAAAAAGATTATACTGATACTGAACTTGCTTATAATTTAGCAGTTGAAAAGGGTGCAGATGAAATGATATTATTAGGTGCAACTGGTACTAGATATGATCATGCACTAAGCAATTTTGGGCTTATGTTAAGAGGTTTAAATAAATCTATAAAAGTTAAAATCATTGATGATAATAATTATATATTTTTAACTGATAAATCAATTACTTTAAAAGGAAATAAAGGCGATATTATTTCTTTCCAAGCTTACTGTGAGGAAGTTAAGAATTTTAACATAAGTGGAGCTAAATATAATTTGACTAATTTTAATTTAAAACTAGGTGATAGTATAACTACATCTAATGAATTTTTAGAAGAAGAAATAGAAATAACTTTTGATAGTGGGATTGTAATGATTCTTTATACAAATGATTAAAAAAAATAATCACTCATTTTATTTATTTGCATACAATGTATATAAGAGATGAGTGATTTTTTATGGAGGTCTAGTATGAAGATAATAGCTATAAAGTTACCTAAGTTTTTATCTAATTTAATTAAATTTTTTAGAAGAAAAAGATAATACATATGAAAAATAATAATGTATTAAAAATAAAAAATGCAATTGTTAACAATTGCATTTTTTATTTGAACTTATATTGCTCTTTGAACCTTACCAGATCTAAGGCATCTTGTACATACATGAACTGTTTTTGGTGTTCCATTAACTAAAGCCTTTACTCTCTTTATGTTAGGAGCCCAAGTTCTCTTTGATTGACGATGTGAATGGGAGTATTGTGTTCCAGATACAACCCCTTTATTACAAACTTCGCATCTTCTTGCCACTTGAAAACACCTCCTTGTTTTTGAAGATAATTTCTCTTCAATAGGACAGATTAAATTTTAACATAGTACCTATTATAAAAGCAAGGGAAAATAATAAAAAAATGAAAAAAACTTTTAAAATCAAGGATTTAATATAGTTTATAATAGCTTCATATAATAAGCTATGTAATATTTACTTGAATAATAAATATAAGTAATATAAAATATAGTGTATAGATATTGATAAGGAGGTTTCTATATGGTAGGATATTCAAATGAACTTGGAAATATACATTATTCTGAAGAGGTGCTTGCAAAAATAGTTGGTTTATCAACTATGGAATGCTATGGTGTCGTAGGAATGGTTTCCAAGAATGCAACTGAAGGATTATGGGAATTAATGAGAATAGAAAATTTAAGCAAAGGCGTTAAGCTAAAATTTGATAATGATAAATTAGTGGTTGAATTATTTGTTATGGTTGAATATGGAACTAAGATTTCTGAAATAGCAAATAACATAATACAAAAGGTACGTTATAGTGTGGAAAACTTTACTGGATTAAAAGTTTCATCTGTTACAGTAAATGTTCAAGCAGTGAGAGTCTAGGAGGTAAAAAGATGAAATATCAGACAATAAATGGCCATGATTTTTATAACATGGTTGTTAATGCTAGCAATATATTGTTAGAAGAAAGTGAGTATGTTAACTCATTGAATGTATTCCCAGTACCAGATGGAGATACAGGAACTAACATGTCTGCTACTTTTAAAGCAGCTGTTAAAGAAATAGAAGGATTAAATACAGAATCTATTGGAGAGGCTTCAAAAAAGCTTGCTAAAGGAGCTTTAATGGGAGCAAGAGGAAATTCAGGTGTTATTCTTTCACAAATACTTAGAGGAATATCAAAGGGATTAGAAGGAAAAACAGCAATAGATTCAGTTGAACTTGCTATAGCATTACAAGAAGGTAGTAAAGCTGCTTATAAGGCTGTTATGAGACCTACAGAAGGAACTATACTTTCAGTAATAAGAGCATCATCTGAGGCAGCAATAGATACAGATGCTAAAGATATAGTAGATTTAATGGATATTGTTGTTAAAGAAGCAAAGGTTATGCTTGATAAAACACCAGAACTTTTACCAGCTCTTAAGAAGGCAAAAGTAGTTGATTCAGGTGGGATGGGATTATATATTATATTAAAAGGAATGCTTGAAGCATTAAGAGATGACATTAAAGCTGAAATTAAAGATATAAAACCATCAGAAGCCAAGATGCAAGGAGCTCAAGGAACTGAGGACATAGATATTAAATTTGGTTACTGTACTGAATTTATTATTTTAGCAGATGCTAGCAAAGCAGATAAATTTAGAGATGACATAATACCTATGGGAGACTCACAAGTTGTAGTTGGATATGAAGATGTTATAAAAGTCCATATTCATACTAATGATCCAGGAGCTGTATTAGCTAAGGCAGTTCAATTAGGAGAATTATCTAAAATTAAAATTGATAATATGAGAGAAGAACATAGAGAGGTTCTTTTATCAAAAGAAGAATATAAACTAAAAGATGAACATAAAGAAGAAGTAGTAGAAGCTGAAAAGAAAAAATATGCTTTTGTTGCAGTTGCAATGGGAGAAGGAATTACAAACATATTTAAAGATCTTGGAGTAGATTATGTAATTGAAGGTGGTCAAACTATGAACCCTTCTACTCAAGATATAATGGAATGTATTTCTAAATTAAATGCAGAGCATATATTTGTATTGCCAAATAATAAGAATATAATAATGTCTGCAAATCAAGCTGCTGAAATTTCTGATAAAGATGTTAGAGTAATACCAACTACTTCAATACCACAAGGTATTACTTGTGTTACAATGTTTAATTCAGAAGCAGAAGTTGATGAAAATGAGGAAGCTTTAAAAGAAGCTATTGATATGGTTAAAACAGGATCTGTAACTTACGCAGTAAGAGATACAGAAATGGATGGAATAGAAATTAAAGAAGGCAATATGCTTGGATTAATTGAAGGTAAAATTAAGAAAGTTGGATCATCTTATATTAATGTAGCAGAGGAAGTACTTTCTGAAATGATAGATGATGAAAGTGAACTTATAACTATATTATATGGAGCAGATGTTTCTGAAGAAGAAGCAACTGAATTTGCAAATAAGATAGAAGAAAAGTATGAAGACTTAGATGTTCAATGTTACAGAGGAGCACAACCTCTTTACTATTTCTTAATGTCAGTAGAATAAGCCTAAAAGGAGTTGCTTTTAGCAGCTCTAAATATTTTTTTAAAAACTCCGAAAGGAGTTTTTTCTTTAATTTTAAAATGTTCATTTTCTATGTTATCCATAGAAAAATGAATATTTAGTAATAAAATTTTGAGGTGAGTAAATGAATATATCAATGGAAGTCTCAACTTTGAAAGGTGTAGGTCCGAAGCTTACTGAGAAGTTAAATAAATGTGGAATTTTTACAATATATGATTTGCTTTTATACTTTCCAAGGGATTATGAATTTGTAAGAGGCGATGTAGAATTTGATGAAATTGATGGTGAAGAAAAACAGATATTAAGTTGTAGAGTTATAGGCTATGATAGGGATATAAAAACAAAAAATGGAAAAATTATATCAACAATAAAATTCGATTATAAAGGGCATATTGTTTTAGGAAAATGGTTCAATCAAAGGTATATAAAAAATAATTTTAATCTTAATACCTCTTATGACTTAGTAGGTAAATTTAAAAGAAATGGAAAAATGTTAGAGGTAATTAATCCTATAATAGGATGTAATGATGCTAAAAAAAGTGAAATAATACCTAAGTATCCTCTAAAGGGTGATTTAAATGATAAGGTAATTGCGAAAATAATTAACCAAGTATTAGATAAAGTTATTATTACTGATAATTTACCAAAAGATATTTTAGATAGATACAAAATGATTGACTTAGATACTGCAATTAGAGATATACATTTTCCAAAGGGAAAGATTGAGTTAAATAGTGCTATTTCAAGACTTAAATTTCAAGAACTTTTTACTTATTCAATGAAATTATTGTTACTTAAAAATAAATTAAGAAATAATGATGGAATATCTTTTTATTGGCATGATGAATTAAAGGATTTAAAAGAGGCGCTGCCTTTTAAATTAACAGATGCACAAACTAATGTTGTAAGGGATATTCTAAGAGACCAAAAAAGCAAATATTCTATGAATAGATTAATTCAAGGGGACGTAGGTAGTGGGAAGACCATAGTAGCATTAATAGCCTTATTTAATGTTTTGAAAAATGGCTATCAAGGAGCTTTAATGGCACCTACTGAAATTTTAGCTAATCAACATTATTTAGAGGCATTAAAGATTTATAAGAACTTTGATTTAGATGTAGAGATTTTAACAGGAAGCACTAGCTTAAAGGAAAAAAGGAGAATAAAAGAAAAGATAGCAGAGGGTAAACCTATGCTTGTTATTGGAACTCACGCATTAATTCAGGAAGATGTGGAGTTTAAGAATTTAGGTTTAGTAATAACTGATGAACAGCATAGATTTGGTGTTGAACAAAGAAATAAATTAATAAATAAAGCCAGAAGACCAGATGTATTAGTAATGACAGCAACTCCCATTCCTAGAACTTT
Organism: uncultured Clostridium sp.; assembly: GCA_934746015.1. Lineage (GTDB taxonomy): Bacteria > Bacillota > Clostridia > Clostridiales > Clostridiaceae > Clostridium. The sequence goes on along the minus strand of CAKVEW010000022.1, from coordinate 28,859 downwards.
AGCTTTATATATGTATTCTGATTTAGATGTATCAATAATAGATAAGCTTCCTCCAGGAAGAAAAAAAATAGATACAAGGTTTTATTCTGAAAATGAAAGGATGTCAGCGTATTTATTGGCCTTAGAAGAAATAAAAAAAGGAAGGCAAGTATATATAGTTTGTCCTTTAATTGAAGAAAATGAAAAGATGGAATTAAATTCTGTGGAAAAGTTATATGAGGAATTAAAAGAAGATGTTTTTAAGAACATTAGAGTAGAGATACTACATGGCAAAATGAAGCCAAAAGAAAAAGATGAAATAATAGGTTTATTTAAAGAAAATGAAATTAAAGTTATTATTTCTACTACTGTTATAGAAGTTGGTGTAAATGTTCCTAATGCATCTATTATGATAATAGAAAATTCAGAGAGATTCGGATTAGCTCAGCTTCATCAATTAAGAGGTAGAGTTGGTAGAGGAGAATATGAATCCTATTGTATTTTAATAGGAAATGCTAAAAATGAAAAAACAAAAAAAAGAATGGAAATAATGACAAGCTCTACAGACGGATTTTATATTTCGGAGCAAGACTTAAAATTAAGAGGAGCCGGTGAAATGTTTGGACTAAGACAAAGTGGAGATATAGGATTAGTATTAGCAGATATATATGAGGATATTGATATTTTGAAGTGTGCAAGACATGAGGCAGGTAAATTAATTAATTCTAATGAAGTTAAAAATGTAAAGCTATGTAATGAAATATCCAAATCTCTTGAAAGATATAGTCGATATATTTGTTTTAATTAAATAAATTGTATATAAATAAATATTATGTTAAAATTATATTATTAGTACCTAAGGAGGAAATTAAATGAGAATAATAGCAGGAAAAGCAAGAGGACGTAAGTTATTACCTCCCGATACAATGGAAACGAGACCTACTTTAGATAGGGTTAAGGAGTCTATGTTTAGTATAATACAAAACTATATTCCAGATTCTGTTGTTGTAGATGTTTTTGCAGGAACTGGAAGTCTTGGGCTTGAAGCAGCAAGTAGAGGTGCTAAGGAAGTATATTTAATTGATAAAAGTAACACAACTTTTCCAATATTAAAACAAAATGTTGAAAATTTAAAATTTCAAGATTTTTGTTTTCCGCTTAATTCAGATTCTTATGATGCTTTAAAAATCTTAAGCAAAAAAGGGAAGGTATTTGATATTATTTTTATAGATCCACCATATTGTAAGGAAATGATTCCTAAAGCAATAGAGATTATAAAAGAAAACAATCTATTAAGAAAAGATGGAATAATAGTAACAAAAATAGATTCTATAGAAGAAATCTATTTAGGATATAAAGAAATAAAATTAATTAAAAGTAAAAAATATGGAAATACAACAGTATGTATATATAATAACGAGGAGTAAATAAAAAGGTGAGAGAAATGAATATTGCTATTTATCCAGGAAGTTTTGATCCAATCACAAACGGCCATTTAGATATTATAACTAGGGGAGCAAAAATATATGATAAAGTAATTGTAGCAGTTTTAGTTAATATGGATAAAAATTGTTTATTTACTATTGAAGAGAGAGTAGATTTAATAAAAAGAGTCACAAAAAATTTAGATAATGTTGAAGTCTTAAGTTTTGACGGATTATTAGTTGATTTTGCAAAGATGCATAATTCAAAAGTGATTTTAAAAGGTCTTAGAACTATGTCAGATTTTGAATATGAGTTTCAGATGGCACTTATGAATTCAAAGCTTGATTCAGATATTGAAACTGTATTTATGATGACTTCGTCAGAATTTTCATATGTAAGCTCATCTTCAGTAAAACAAGTGGCTAAATTCGGAGGAAATATTAATGGCTTAGTGCCTGATGAATTGATTTCAGAGCTTATGGAGAAGTTTTAATATTTAAATTTTCTAGGGGGAGAGTAGGCATATGGATAAAATTGAAGTTAATATAATTGAACTTTTAGAGTATTTAGAAGAGTTAATAGAAACTGCACCCAAGGTGCCGATAACAGGCAAGAGTGTAGTAGATAAAAAAGAATTTTTAGAAGTAATAGACCAAGTAATAAATTATCTACCAGATCAAATTAGAAAAGCACAATGGGTTATGAATGAAAAAGATAGGATATTAGAAGATGCTCAAAAACAATATGAATCTACTAAGAGTGAAATCATGGAAATGATGAAACAAAATGTAGAAAATCATGATTTAGTTAAAGAAGCTAAAATAAGAGCAAATGAAATAATTGCCCTAGCACAAAGAGATGCTAAGGCAATTAGAATTGGATCAAGAGAGTACTCAACTGAAATACTATCTCAACTAGATAGGGAAATTGAAGAAAAGAAAAATAAGCTTATTGTAGATATGCAAAAATCCTTTGAAATGGTTGCAAAAGAAATAGATGAAAATTTATGTGAAACTGGTTCAAGGATTAAAGATAACATATCTGAATTAAGAGGAATGTAATTTTCTTTTAATAAATTTAAGTGTTATAGAAACTATAAGAGATATAATTAATATTAATATTAATGGTATAAATAGTTTATATATAACTAATTGATAGTTGTAAGTGGGTGCAATAGTAAAGGTTGGAATTGAAACTAATATAATATTACTAGAAATAAATGTTATGATAAAACCTATTATTCCTTGTAGAAGCTTAAGTAATATATATTTTTTAAAATTTGGATTATCTCTACTTATAATTGAAGATACTTGAGCTATAACAGATAAACTAGAAAAACATAATATAAAACTCATTAAGCTTAATTTTATGCTTATAGATAAGTTTATATCAGATATCATTTTGCATCCATTAGTAAATTCAATGCTACCTAAAAAGAGATTATATATAATTCCAGTAGGTAGTTTAAATAAGTTTTCTAAAAATGTAAAAGCAGCACTTATTGAAGTGGTGCTTTTTATTATGCTTATAACCACAGAAAAAATAATTACGAAAGCACCTACGTTTAATGTGGTATTAATAGCTCCTTCTATAGAAGTCTTTAAATTAGTTCCAAAATTATACTCTTTCAGTACTATATTATTTTCAAATTCATTACCTATATTTTTAGATGATTTTTTTGTGAAAATTCCTATTATAATAATAGATAAATAATTTGCAATTAGAAGTATATAACCAAATTTAATATTATTTAGCATAGCAACGGAAACAGATCCTAAAATAAATATTGGGCCAGCATTAGAAGCTATGTTTAGAAGCCTTTCATATTCATCTTTATGTATATAGCCTAAATTATAAATATCAGAAGAATATTTGGCACCTAAAGGATAACCACAAATAAAACTAGCAGCTATTGGGAAAGATGAGCTTTTAGAAAGACCTAGGGGCTTGCAAATCAATGGACCAAGTATTTTAGAATAAAGAGTTATTCCATCATAGCATATTAGTAAATTACATATTACACTAAAAGGAAAAATAGTTGGTAATATTGCAGTAACTACAAGTTTTAAACCATTTATAGCAGCATCGATACTAGTTTTCAAATTAATTACAAATATAATTATAAAAATAGTAATTAAAAAACATATAACAAAATTTTTTCTTACATTGAAAAGTTTAAGTAAAATAGTAATAAGAATAAAAATTAAAAGCCATAAAATATAAATACTAATCATGAATTTAACCTCCTTATAGTATTTATATGCTTATGACTTTTTAATATTATTATTTTATTATAGGTGAAAGTAAATAATCGCTTAGTGGATTTACTTTACCATTTATAATTGAGTAAGCCTTTGTACTTTGAATATCTAATTGCAAAAGCTTATTATCAATATTTTTTGGTACCTTTGTTATAATAGGAATTGAAGAATTTTTTTTCATTTCCTTTAAAATTAGTCTTCCTTTATGGTTAAATCCAAGAACCCTTGCATAAAGATTATTATCTTGTAATAGTTCATTAAAATTATAATTATCTAGTGAAAAAAATAATTGAGATAACAATCTAGAAATTTTCGTATAAGTATATCTTTTACTTTTAGTCTTTAAAATTAAATCTTCGTAGGAAGAACTATTATAAATTTCTTTAATAAATTTATTATCAATTCCTTCTTTTACTTCGAAAAGATTGTTAAAATTTATGCAATTTGTGAGTAATCTATATTTAATGTAACCATACATATCTTCTTCAAAAACAAAAGGATAATTATCATTTGCCAAGGATTTAAGCATTTTTAAAGAAGGAGATGGAATAAAAGGTTGTAGGGAACTTAGATTAAATCCATTTTTAATATTTTCTCTTATACTTGTAGCGGAAGAAAATATAGTATTAAGTTCCTTGTCATTGTATTTAGAGCCTTCTCTCTTCATTGTTAAAGGGATTATAGAGCTATTGCTTTTAATAATGGCTTTAATATATTCAATACCAAGAATATTATTTGAGTTTGAAAGAACTTCACTTAGAGAATCTTCATTTAAAATATCAATTAAAGCTTTCTCTCTGGCCTTAGCATATGTAATTCCTAATTTTAAATTTTCCTTAATTTTTAGCTTAAGCTCCTCAGGTTCATTGGTTAATATTCTAGCTATTTTATATAGTAAATCTACATCTCCACATTCGCTTCCAAAAAAAATGTTATCAACAACTCCAATACGGTCTAGAATATTTATAGCACCTTTAGCAAAAAATTCAGCAGAAGATACTGCATAGAAAGTAGGGAGTTCAATAACTAAATCAACTCCGTTTAATAAAGCCATTTCAGCTCTTTTCCACTTGTCTATTATTGCTGGCTCGCCCCTTTGTACGAAATTTCCACTCATAATACAAACAATACCATCACAGTTTGTAATTTTTTTCGCTGTATTAAGATGATATAAGTGTCCGTTATGAAAGGGGTTATATTCTGTAATTATTCCTGTTATATTCATAAATACACTCCTTAATGGGAAAGATAAAATTATTATAGCATATAAATTTTATAAATATAGTATTTATATTACATTGTTAAAAGTTTAATAAACTTAAAGGCAACTTTAGAATATTGAGAAAATTTTGAATAAAAAGAATTAAAACTTTTGATTAATTAAGGTTGAAAAATATAGTTATTTAGGAGTATATTAGATTATGGAAAGAGGTTCGTACTTTTTTTTGAAAGGAGAAGTTTATTATGGAACTGATGAAAAAATTATGGGAATCAGCAAAAGCTGATAGAAGAAAGATAGTTCTACCAGAAGGTGATGAGGAAAGAACTATAGTTGCAGCTCAAAAGATACAAGAGCTAGGTTTAGCTTATGTAACTTTAGTTGGAGACAAAAACAAAATTGAGGATAAAGCGAAAGCATTAGCTGTTAATTTAGACGGTATAGAAATAATAGACCCAAATAAATCAGATAGACTAGAAGCATATGTAAACGAGTTTTACGAATTAAGAAAAAATAAAGGTATGACTTTAGAAAAAGCAGAAAAAATAGTTAGAGATCCATTATATTTTGGGACAATGATGGTTAAACTAAATGATGCAGATGGAATGGTTTCAGGTGCAGTACATACTACAGGAGATTTATTAAGACCAGGTCTTCAAGTTATAAAGACAGCTCCAGGTGTTTCAGTAGTATCAAGTTTCTTTATTATGATGGTTCCAGGATCAAGATATGGTGAAGAGGGTATGTTATTATTCTCAGATTGCGCAGTTAACCCTAATCCAACATATGAACAATTAGCTGCTATAGCTATTGCTACAGCTGATACTGCAAAAAATCTTTGCAAAATGGAGCCAAGAGTGGCTATGCTTTCTTTCTCAACTATGGGAAGCGCAGATCACGAAATGGTTGATAAAGTTAGAAAAGCAACAGAACTTGCTAAAGAATTAAGACCAGATTTACAAATAGATGGTGAATTACAATTAGATGCAGCTATAGTAGAAAAAGTAGCAGCTCAAAAGGCACCAAATAGCAATGTAGCTGGAAAAGCTAATGTTTTAATTTTCCCAGATTTACAAAGTGGAAATATAGGATATAAATTAGTTCAAAGATTTGCAAATGCAGAAGCTATTGGACCTATGTGCCAAGGCTTTGCAAAACCAATAAATGATTTATCAAGAGGATGTAGTTCTGACGATATAGTTAATGTTGTTGCATTAACAGCAGTTCAAGCTCAAGCTCAAAAATAATATCCATTAGGAAGGAGTATAATACAAATGAAAGTTTTAGTTATCAATTGCGGTAGTTCATCGCTTAAGTATCAATTAATTGATATGTCAACGGAGGAGTCTTTAGCTCAAGGTCTAGTAGAAAGAATAGGAATTGAGGGTTCAGTTTTAACTCAAAAAGTAGAAGGTAGAGAAAAATATATAGTTAAGCAACCAATGTCAGATCATAAAGTTGCAATAAAATTAGTTTTAGATGCATTAGTAGATAAAGAAAATGGAGTTATTTCTTCAATGGATGAAATAACAGCTGTAGGACATAGAGTTGTTCATGGTGGTGAAAAATACAAATCTTCAGTTCTTATAAATAAAGAAGTTAAAGATTATATTAAGGAATGCTTTAAGTTAGCGCCTTTACATAATCCAGCGAATATGATAGGAATAGAAGCTTGTGAAGAGCTTATGCCTAATACTCCAATGGTAGCTGTGTTTGATACTGCCTTCCATGGAACAATGCCAGAAGAAGCATATCTTTATGCTCTTCCATATGATTTATACACAAAACATGGAATAAGAAAATATGGATTCCATGGAACTTCTCATAAATATGTTTCTCAAAAAGTAGCAGAAGTTATGGGTAAAGACATAAAAGATTTAAAAATAATAACTTGTCACTTAGGAAATGGTGCAAGCTTAGCTGCAATTAAAAATGGAGTTTCTATAGATACTTCAATGGGATTCACACCACTTGAAGGTGTTGCTATGGGAACAAGATCTGGTAATATAGATCCTGCAATCGTAACTTTCTTAATGAAAGAAGAAGGTTTATCAGCTGATGAAGTAAATGACTTATTAAACAAGAAATCAGGAGTTCTTGGAATATCAGGAATTAGTTCGGATTTTAGAGATATTGAAGATGCTGCATTTAAAGAAAATGTTCATAGAGCAAAATTAGCTCTTGCTATATTTGAATATAAGGTTAGAGCTACAATTGGATCTTATGCCGCTATTATGGGCGGAGTAGATGCAATAGTATTTACAGCTGGTGTAGGTGAAAATGGACCAGAAACTAGAGAATCTATACTTACAGGTTTAGAATTCCTTGGTGTTGAAGTAGATAAAGAAAGAAATAACGTTAGAGGAAAAGTAAGAGAAATTTCAAAAGAAGGATGCAAAGTTAAAGCATTTGTAATTCCAACTAATGAAGAATTAGTTATAGCAAGAGATACAGTTGAATTAATTAAATAATTAATTTACTAAGTGCATAATTATTAGTTGAGTTATTTATGTAAAATCACTTGACTTTTAATCATGCACTTTATATAATAAATTGTGTTTATTCGGCAAATATTTATCTAAGGAGTGAAATAAAGCTTGGCTCAAGCTATGTACATAAAGTACATAATGTATCCAGAAGGATATGAGGACAGGGTCTAGAGCAATTACATATGATTATACAATTTTCAGATCTTATTTCATCAAAAAATAGAAAAAAAGAAGTTAATGTAACATATGATTTAGCTCCACTTTATTTTGATGGAGAAAAAATAGAATCTGTAGAAGATTTAAATGTAGTTGGAGATGTTAACTCTGTTGGAGATGTTTTAACTCTAAGAGCTTCAATAAAAACGAAATTGAAACTGCATTGTTCAAGGTGCCTAGAGGCCTTTATCTATCCAATAGATATTGATATAGAAGAAAGGTTTACAAATAATAAGGAACTTCAAAATGATGAAGAAATTATTTTTGTAGATAGCGATACTTTTGATATTGCTAAAACAGTTGAAAATATTATTATTTCAACCTTACCTATTAAGAGACTTTGCGCAGATAGCTGTAAGGGACTTTGCTACCAATGTGGTAAAAATCTTAATGAAGGTTCTTGTCATTGTGAAACAAATGATGTAGACTTAAGACTGGCAAAGTTACAAGAGCTATTTGGAAATAAGGAGGTGTAGTAATGGGAAATCCTGCGAGAAAAACATATAGAGCAAAGAGAAATTCAAGAAGAGCTCAAACTTTTAAGGCGAGCTTACCTGGAATAGTTGAATGTCCACAATGTCATGAAATGAAGTTAGCTCACAGAGTTTGCAAGAACTGTGGATTCTATAAAGGTAAAGAAGTAGTTGCTTCTGTAGAAGAATAAAGAAAGTCATTAGACTTTCTTTTCTTTATATATAAGGAAAAGGGGTGAAGGTTTATGAAAATAGCTATAGATGGGATGGGTGGAGATAATGCACCTAAGGCTGTAGTTGAAGGAATAATTAAATCTATTAATGAATACCAAGGAATAGAATACTATATAACAGGACCAAAAGAACAAATAGAAGAGGAATTAAAGAATTATACATATGATAAATCTTTAATTAATATAGTAGATGCTAGGGAAGTAATTTCACCAAATGAACATCCTGTAATGGCCTTAAAGAAGAAAAAGGATTCTAGTCTATATAAGGCGTTAAAACTTGTTAAAGACAAGGAATGTGATGCTGTAATATCAGCTGGTAGCACAGGAGCCTTTTTAGCAGGTTGTACACTAGTTGTAGGTAGAATTAAAGGTATTGAAAGACCAGCCCTTGCTCCTATAATGCCAGGTAAAAATGGAAGTTTTATGATAGTTGATGCTGGTGCAAATGTTGATTGTAAGCCAAATTATTTAGTCCAATTTGCAAAGATGGGAAAGATATATTATCAAGGAGTTTTAGGAGCTAAGAATCCTTCAATAGGCCTTGTTAATATTGGAGCAGAAGAAGAAAAAGGAAATGAATTAACAAAAGCTGCTCACAAACTTCTAAAAGAAGAAGAGGATTTAAATTTCGTTGGTAATGTAGAACCGAGAGATACCTCAAAGGGTGATACAAACGTTTTAGTTTGTGATGGCTTTGTAGGAAATACACTATTGAAGATGTATGAAGGTGTTGCATCTACATTATTAAAAATGATAAAAGAAGAGATTTTATCAAGTGGACTAATGAGTAAAATAGGAGCAGTATTATTAAAACCTGTCTTTAAAAGATTAAAGATTAAATTTGATTATAAAGAAGTAGGTGGAGCTCCGTTTTTAGGTGTAGATGGTATTTGTATTAAAGCTCATGGAAGCTCAGATGGAAAGGCATTTAAAAATGCTATAAGACAAACAAAAACTTTTTATGATAATGGTGTTCTTGAAAAAATTAAAGAAGAGATACAAAATAATATATAATAAATACCAATATGTATATTGACTAGATAAATAATATATAATATTATCTAAATGATGTATATAGGAGGTGATTTTGATGTTCGAAAAAGTTAGAGAAATTATATCAGAAAAATTAAGTATTAATGAAGATGAAATTACAATGGACTCTTCTTTCTTAGATGATTTAAATGCGGATTCATTAGATCTAGTTGAACTTATGATGGCTTTAGAAGATGAATTAGATACTGAAATACCAGATGAAGAAGCAGAAGGCTTTAAAACTGTTGGTGATGTTGTTAAGTATTTAAAAAATCACGTAGAAGAGTAATTTAATCCCGCAAAAGTGCGGGATTTTATATTTAAAATTATAATTAAATTAGTTTATTCTTGAATTTGTTTTATAAGCTTTTATAAAAAAGCAAATTGAAGAATAAACTTTGAGGAGTTGTAAAGATGGCAAAGTTTAATATTAGTGAAGTTGAAGAGTATATAGGAGTGAGTTTCAATGAGCCGAGAGTACTTAAGACTGCATTAACTCATAGTTCATATGCAAATCAACATAAAGATGAAGAATATAACGAAAGATTTGAATTCTTAGGTGATTCAATACTTCAGTTATGTATTACTGAATATTTATTTTTAAATTATAAAAATAAAAGCGAAGGTGAATTAACGAAAATAAGAAGTTTAATAGTTTGTGAAAATTCACTTTATGAAATAGGAAAAAAATTAAATTTAGGTTATTTTATTAGAATGAGTAAGGGTGAAGAATTAACTGGAGGAAGAGAGAGGGTTTCTATTATAGCTGACTCTGTTGAAGCTTTACTTGCTGCAATTTATTTAGATAAGGGACTAGAATTTGTTAAAGATTATATACTAGGTCATTTTAGCGAAATAATAGAAAAAGCTATAAATAATGATATTATTTTAGATTATAAAACTAAACTTCAAGAAGAAATGCAAAAGTCTGGAGAAGTTAGCATAGTATATGAACTTTTAAGATATGAGGGGCCACCTCATAGAAGAAAGTTCTACACTTCTGTTATAGTTGAAGATAAAGAACTTGGAACAGGAGAAGGATATAGTAAAAAGGAATCAGAACAAAATGCAGCTAGGGATGCACTAAAGTCTTTGGAGGGATAAAATGAATAAGAGACATTATATTATTCCTATATTTATATCTCATATAGGGTGCCCACATCAATGTGTCTTTTGCAATCAGGATAAAATTGCAAAGGAAGTAGAAGAGGAAGTTACAGATAAAGATGTAAGAAATACCATTGAGGAGTATTTAAAAACAATTGATCATAACAATTCAACTGTTGAAGTTTCATTTTTTGGAGGAACTTTTACTGCTATTAATGTAAATAAACAAAAGGAATTACTTTCAGTAGCAAAAGAATATAAGGATAAGGGATTAATAGATAAAATAAGAATGTCCACTAGGCCTGATGCCATAAATGGTTATATTTTAAGTTATTTGAAAGAATATAATGTGGATATTATAGAGCTTGGAGTACAATCTTTGGATGATGAAATATTAAAATTATCTGGTAGAGGCCACACAGCAAAGGATGTTGAAGAAGCTTCCAAATTGATAAAAGAGTATAAATTTACTTTAGGACATCAAATTATGCCAGGCCTTCCAGGAGATACTTTTGAAAAAGATATTGAAACTGTAAGAAAATCTATAGCTATGGAACCAGATATATGTAGAATATATCCTGCTTTAGTTATAAAGGATACTCCTATGGAATTAATGTATAAAAGAGGAAAATATAAACCTTATTCATTAGAAGATGCAGTAAGTGTTTCAAAGGAATTATATAAGCTATATACAAATGCAGGTGTAAATATAATTAGAATAGGCCTACAACCTACAGATAATATTACATGGGGCGGAGATTTGGTAGATGGACCATTTCATCCAGCTTTTAGAGAACTTGTAGAAGGAAGCTTAATATGTGATAAAATTAAAAGTGAAATTAATGAAGATGAAGATATAATTATAGAAATTAATTCTAAAGATCTTAGTAAACTATATGCAAACAAAAAAGTTTACTTCAATAACTTAAAAAACAATCATAAAGGTAAAATATTAGTTAATACTAAAGATAAATTAAAAAGAGGCAATCTTAATATTATAGTTGTAAAGAGAACTAGAGAGATAAGTATAAGGTAGGCAATATTTTGCCTACCTTATATTGATATTTTATTATCTTTACTATAAACTAAAATAGGACAGGAGTGTTGATTATGAAAAAGAAAACAAGACAAAAGCTCATGCAAGTAATAACAATAGTTTTAGCTATTATGCTTTCAGTTAGCTTACTAGTATCATTGATTAGTTAAGGAGTGTATCTATGTTTTTAAAATCCCTAGAAATAAGAGGTTTTAAATCTTTTGCAGATAAAACCAATTTAAACTTTAAAAAAGGTGTAACGGCAGTAGTTGGTCCAAATGGAAGTGGGAAGAGTAATATTTCTGACTCTGTAAGATGGGTTCTTGGTGAGCAAAGTGTTAAAACTTTAAGAGGCGGAAAAATGGAAGATGTAATTTTCGCTGGAACACAATTTAGAAAACCAGTAGGATTAGCACAAGTTTCACTTACCTTAGATAATTCTGATAATTCTTTAGATACTGATTACTCAGAAGTGACTGTAACTAGAAGAATATTTAGATCTGGAGAAACAGAATATTTAATAAATAATCAAAAATGTAGGCTTAAGGATATTCATAGTCTTTTTATGGATACAGGAATAGGTAAAGAAGGTTATTCACTTATAGGGCAAGGTAAAATTGAGGCTATATTAAGTGGAAAAGCTGATGATAGAAGAGCACTTCTTGAAGAAGCGGCTGGTATTGTTAAATTTAAATCTAGAAAAGAAGAAGCAGAAAGAAAATTATCTAATACTGAAAATAATTTAACAAGAATTAGAGATATAATTTCTACCTATGAGGAAAGAATTGAACCTTTAAAAGAAGAGAGAGAAAAAGCTTTAAAATACAATGTTCTTTCAGAAGATTTAAGAATAAGAGAAGTTTCTTTACTTGTAAATAATATTAATGGAATAGATAAGGACATTGAAGCAGTAAATGGTGAAATAAACACTAGAAGTGAAAATATTAAAGAAAAAAGAGAAATATTAAATAAGCTAAAAGAAGAAATTCTTAATTTAGAAGAAAATATTGAAGAAATTGAGAAGAAAAATAATACTGAAAAAACAGAGTATTATACAAAAAAGGAAGAAGTAAATCAATGTTTAAATGATATTGAGATTTATAAAGAAAGAATAAAAAACTTTGAAGAAATTATAAAAAAAGATAATGAAGAAATTTGTAATTTAGAAGAAGCACTAATAAAGTCAAGAGAAGAAAAGGATTCATTATTAATAGAACTTGAAGAAAAAATAAAAGATCAAATTAATAAAGAAAATTTAATTAAGGAATTTGAGTCAACTAATTATAAGTTAAGTAATGAGATAAAAAAATTAGAAGAAGATTCTACAAAAATTAAAGAAGAAGAATTTGAACTTTTAAGAAAGACTTCAGAAATTAATAATGATATAGCTATTATTAATAAAGAAATAATAAATAAAGAAGAACTTACTACAAGTGGTGAAAATAATTTAAAGTCCATTGAAGGTAATATAAGCATTAATATAGCAACTATATCAAGTATTAACGAGAAAATTAACACTTTAAGAAAATTAAAAGAAGAAGTTCAAGCTAGTATTTTAGAAAATAGAAAAAGAATAGGCATATTAAATAGTCAGGTAACTAGAAAAGAAGGATTTATTAGAGAAGTAGCAAAGAAAATAAATATATTAGATGGTAAACTAACTACTCTTAAAGATTTAGAAAAAAGCTATGAAGGCTATCAATTATCTATTAAGAAGTTAATGGAGAGAATTGAAAAAGGCCAAATACCTTACGGTAAAGGTGCTAATGTGCTTGGAGAAATTTTTTCTGTTGATAGAAAATATGAAACAGCAATTGAAATATCTTTAGGTGGAGCAATATCAAATATAATTACTGAAGATGAAAATACTGCAAAACTTTTAATAGAATATTTAAAGAAGAATTCCTTAGGAAGGGCAACCTTTTTACCTTTAAATATAATTAAGGGGAGCAGAATAAATGTTTCTAATGATATAAAAAATGTAAAAGGATATATAGGACTAGCATCTGATTTACTAACCTTTGATAACAAGTATAAAGAAATAATGGATTATTCTTTAGGGAAAACTATTATTGCAGAAAATATGGAGTCAGCTTTAATAATATCTAGATTAGGAAATTATAAATTAAGAATAGTAACTTTAGATGGAGAAGTAATAAGTCCTGGAGGAGCCTTAACTGGTGGTAGTATATATAAGAAAAATAATTCAAGTATCTTAGGTAGAAGGAGAGAAATTCAAGAATTAGAAGAATCAATAGAATCAAATAAGAGTAATTATAATTCTGAATTAAAACTTTTAAACAAGATAAGAGATGAAATAAAAGAGATAGATGAAGATATACTAAATAAAAGTGATGATATACACGGGAAAAATATTGATATAACAAGATTTGAAAGTGAAATGAGAGCTTTAGAAAATGAAAGCTTAAAGCTGAAAAATGCTTTAGAAGTTTCAAAAAAAGAAATATATTTGAATAATGAAAATTTAGTAAAATTAAGAGAAGAAATAGTTAAAAAAGAGAATCAGTTAAAATTATTACAAGATACTAAATATAAGAATAATGAAAGAGTTAAAGATATTCAAAGAGATCTTGTAGAAAAGAAAGAAGCTTTCGATAAGATAAAAGATGAAAATATTCAAATAAAGATAGAAAAAGCTAAATTAGATGAAATAGTTTATTCAAGGCAATCAGATGTTAGGAGAAAAGAAAAGGAAGAAAAAGAAAAAGAAGATAGAATTATTTCTCTTAAAAAAGATAATGATGAAAAGAATAATAATATAAACTATTTAAGAAAACTAATTGAAGAAAAAACAGTCTTTATTTCTAATGTTAATAAAAGATTAAGTGAATTAGAAGATGTTTTTAAGTTTGATGAAGCAAGTAGAATAAGTTTAAAAGATAAGCTAAAAATAAAAGATAGTGAATCAAATTTAATAATTGAAGAAATAAGAATATTGGAAAATGAGTTAAATAGAAAAGAAATATCCCTTGCAAAACTAGAAAGTGAAAGAGAAAATTATTATATTAAGTTAAATGAGGAATTAAACTTAACTTTAGCTGAAGCTATAGAAATAGCTGTAGTAATTGATAATGTATCTAAGGTAAAAGATGAGATTTTTAAAATAAAGAATCAAATTACTGAGTTAGGAACAGTAAATCTAGCTGCTATAGCAGAATATGAGGAGGTATGTGAAAAATATCAATTCATGTCTTCTCAAGAAGAAGATTTAAATAAAGCTAAAGAAGAGCTAATGACAGTTATAAATGAAATGACTATAAAAATGCAAGAGTTATTTAGAGAAAACTTTATAGTATTAAATAAAAATTTTAATGAAACATTTAAAGATTTATTTAAGGGGGGTAATGCTGAATTAATTTTAGGTGAAGGTGATGAACTTACAGCAGATATAGAAATTAATGTTCAGCCACCAGGCAAGAAACTTCAAAATATTAATTTAATGTCTGGTGGAGAAAAGGTGCTTTCAGCAATAGCATTATTATTTGCTATATTAAAGATGAAACCTACTCCATTCTGTATATTAGACGAGATAGAAGCTGCCCTAGATGATGCTAATGTATATAGATATGCTGAATTCTTAAGGGAGTTTTCTGAGAACATACAATTTATAGTTATAACGCATAGAAAAGGAACCATGGAAGCTAGTGATGTTATGTATGGAGTTACAATGGAGGAAAAAGGAATTTCAAAAGTAGTATCAGTAGACTTAAGTAAAGAAAATTAGGAGGTAAATCATGGCTATATTCGGAAAAATATTTGATAATTTAAAAAATGGACTTTCAAAAACTAAGGATGCATTAACAGATAAAATTAATGAAACATTAAAATTAGCTATAACTATAGATGAAGATCTATACGAAGAGCTTGAAGAAATACTAGTTATGTCTGATATTGGAATGGATACAACTATAGAAATTATAAATAGATTAAAAGATAAGATTAGAAAAGAAAAAATAAATGATCCAAGTGAGGTATATCCTGCATTAAAAGAAGTTATTAAGGATATGTTACTTGAAGGAACAGAAGAAACAATAAGTGAAGATGAAACAGGGAAAAAAGTATTATTAGTTATAGGAGTAAATGGAGTAGGAAAAACTACTTCAATTGGTAAACTTGCAGCGAAAAATAAAAAGGAAGGCAAGAAAGTTATTTTAGCTGCTGCTGATACGTTTAGAGCTGCAGCTATAGATCAGCTTGAAGTATGGAGTGAGAGAGCTGGTGTTGATTTAATTAAACATAGTGAAGGATCAGATCCAGCAGCAGTAGTATTCGATGCTGTAAATGCTGCAAAAGCAAGAAATATAGATTTATTAATATGTGACACTGCAGGCAGACTACACAATAAGAAAAATCTTATGGATGAATTATCAAAAATAGGTAGAATAATAGATAGAGAGTTTGAAGGAGCTAAAAAAGAAACATTATTAGTTTTAGATGCAACCACTGGACAAAACGCAGTGATACAAGCAAAGCAATTTATGGAGGCTTGTCCAATCGATGGAATAATACTAACTAAATTAGATGGAACTGCTAAAGGTGGAGTGGTAATATCTATTAAAAATTCTTTAAATATTCCTGTGAAATATATAGGAGTAGGAGAAGGAATAGATGATCTTCAAGAATTCGATGCAGAAAGCTTTGCAGAAGCGCTGTTTTAGAATGAAGAATGTAAAATGAAAAATGTAAAATTAAGGTGCAAATTCAGCTTTGGATGAATTACATTAAAATCTATAACTTAGCAAAGCTAAGTTATTTCCTTAATTCTACATTCTACATTTTTAATTTTAAAATTTTTTTATAGGGTGTTAAGTAAAAGTACTTGACAGCATAGAATTGTTTTGCTAAAATCTCATTTGTGGGTAAGGTGATGAAATGGAAGATAGGGTTGAGATTTCATTATTAATGGATTTATACGGGCCATTATTAACAGAAAAACAGTATAAAATTATGGAGCTTTATTATAATGAGGATTTATCCTTAGCTGAAATTGCTGAATTGAATAACACAAGTCGTCAAGCTATCCATGATTTAATAAAGAGATGTTATAAACAATTTCTATCCTATGAAGAGAAACTTAATTTGCTTGAAAAAAGTTTTAAGCAAGAAGTAATAATTAATAATCTTCTTAATGAGTTAAAAGAAAAATATTCTATTACTGAAGAGGATTATGAAAAGTACAAAAGTATATTAGAAGAGTTATAAAATCATAGGAGGGGATAATATGGCTTTTGAAGGTTTATCCGATAAATTGCAGGAAGCTTTTAAAAAACTTAGAAGTAAAGGAAAGCTAACTGAAAAAGATATAAAAGAAGCCATGAGGGAAGTAAAATTAGCTTTGCTTGAAGCTGATGTTAACTTTAAGGTTGTTAAGCAATTTATTTCAAGAGTAAGTGAAAAGTGCGTTGGAAATGATGTGCTAGAAAGCTTAACTCCAGCTCAACAAGTTATAAAAATTGTTAACGAAGAACTTACTGAACTTATGGGTGGTAGCGAAAGCAAGTTGAATTTTAACTCAGTTGGTCCAACTGTAATAATGATGGTTGGTCTACAAGGGGCAGGTAAAACTACCATGAGTGGAAAACTTGCATTACAACTTAGAAAGCAAAATAAAAAACCTCTATTAGTAGCCTGTGATATATATAGGCCAGCTGCTATAAAGCAATTAGAGGTAGTTGGAAAGCAAATCGATATTCCAGTTTTTCAAATGGGTGATAAAGTGAGTCCTGTAGATATAGCAAAGGCAGGAATAGCTCATGCAAGAGAAAATGGAAATAATGTAATAATAATAGATACTGCTGGTAGACTACATATAGATGAAAATCTTATGGATGAATTAAAGTCTATAAAAGCTGAAGTTAAACCTCAAGAGATCTTACTTGTAGTAGATTCTATGACAGGTCAAGATGCAGTAAATGTTGCTGAAAGTTTTAATAATACCTTAGATATTTCTGGTGTTATTTTAACAAAACTTGATGGTGATACTAGAGGTGGTGCAGCATTATCAATTAGACATATTACAGAAAAACCAATTAAATTCATTGGTGTAGGAGAAAAAATGAGCGACTTTGAAGTTTTCTATCCAGATAGAATGGCTTCAAGAATATTAGGGATGGGAGATGTCTTATCTTTAATAGAAAAGGCTCAGCAAGCTTTTGATGACAAAGAAGCTCAAGAACTAAGTTCTAAAATGCTAGAAAATGATTTTACTTATGAAGATTATTTATCTGCAATGGAACAAATGAAAAAATTAGGTTCCTTGAGCAAAATTATGGAAATGATACCTGGAATACCTAAGGAAATGAAAAATGTAGATTTTGAAGCTGGTGAAAAAGAGCTAAACAAAGTAAAATCTATTATTTATTCTATGACTCCAAAGGAAAGAAGAAATCCAAAACTTATTGCTGGTTCTTCTTCAAGAAAGAAGAGAATAGCAAAAGGAGCAGGTACATCTCTGCAAGATGTTAATAAACTCATTAAGGGATTTGAAGTAATGAGAAAACAAATGAAACAAATGAAATCTATGACAAAGAAATCTAAAAAAGGATTCTTTGGTAAGTTACCTTTTATGAGTTAAGATAAATTATATTTTTTAAAGGAGGTGAAAAAACATGGCAGTAAAAATCAGATTAAGAAGAATGGGTGCTAAGAAAGCTCCTTTCTATAGAATAGTTGTTGCTGATTCAAGAGCACCAAGAGATGGTAGATTCATTGAAGAAATTGGATACTACAATCCTTTAACTGAACCAGCTGAAATCAAAATCAACGAAGAAAAAGCTACTAAATGGGTACAAAATGGAGCTCAACCTACAGACGTAGTTAAGAGACTATTTACTCAAGCAGGATTAAATAAGTAATTTTTTAGGAGGTGGACTCTGTAATTATTAATAATTACAGGTGTTTATGAAGGAATTAATTGAAAATATAGCTAAATCCCTTGTGGATAATCCGAATGAAGTTCATGTAAATGAAGTACAAGGAGAGCAATCAATTATTCTGGAACTAAAGGTTGCTCCTGCAGACATGGGAAAAGTAATAGGCAAACAGGGAAGAATAGCGAAAGCTATTAGAACTGTTGTAAAAGCAGCAGCCATGAGAGAAAATAAAAATGTAGTAGTTGAAATTATTGATAAGAAGAGTTAGGATTATCCTAACTCTTTTTAAACATAAATTTATATAAAATGTAATACTTCTAATATATCTATATAATAATAGATATATTAGAAATATTAATATATTTTAAATTACTAATTAAATAGCAAATAAACTAAGTTTATTTATAAATTCACAATGTTTAATATATACTGCATAAATAAGGGAATAATCTAGCTAAGCTAGATTATAAAATTAATAAATTCAGAATAAAGCTGAATTTTAACATAAATTATGCATTGTGCATTATTAATTATCAATTAAAATAAGAGGTGTAAGATGAAGGATATTTTAAGAGTTGGAAAAATAGTAAATACCCATGGGCTAAAGGGGGAAGTTAAGGTTATACCATTAACAGATGATCCTAAAAGATATAATGACTTAGAATTTATAATAATAGATGGTGTTGAAAGAAAAATTCAAGGATGCAAATACCAAAAAGATAGAGTAATAGTTAAAATTGAAGGTATAAATTCCATAGAGGAAGCTGAAAAGTATAAAAATAAATATATGGAGATACCTAGGGAATATGCTGTTCCTTTAGAAGAAGATACATATTATATTGCTGATATTATTGGTTGTAATGTTTTCGACACAAATGGAAAAGATTTAGGAGAAGTATATGATGTAATTCAAACTAAAAATAATGATGTGTATTGGATTAGAAAACCAAAAGAACTTTTAATACCTGTGTTATTAGATATAGTTACAGATATTGATGTGGAAAATAAAAAAATAACAATAAGACCTGTAGGAGAATGGCAAGATGAAGATTAATATTCTTACATTATTTCCAGAGATGTTTGATATTTTTAATCATAGTATAATCGGAAAAGCAAAGGATAAGGGGATTGTAGAAATTACTACGATAAATATAAGAGATTTTACTTTAAATAAGCATAAAAAAGTAGATGATTACCCTTATGGTGGTGGGGCAGGCATGGTAATGACTCCTCAGCCTATTGTAGATTCTATTAGACATTGTAAAAAAAATAATAAAGGTAAGGTAGTTTTTCTAGGCCCTAGAGGGAAGACCTTTAATCAAGAAATGGCTAAGGAATTAGCTAAAGAAGAAGAACTTATTTTTTTATGTGGACATTATGAAGGAATAGATGAAAGAACATATAAATACATAGATTTAGAAATTTCCCTTGGAGATTTTATTTTAACAGGAGGAGAAATGGCTGCTATTCCTGTAATAGATTCAATTTTAAGATTAAAGAGTGGCGTTTTAGGGAAAGAAGAAAGTTATGAAGATGAATCATTTTCAGAAGGCTTATTAGAATACCCTCAATATACAAGACCAGAAGATTTTGAAGGGGATAAGGTTCCAGAAATATTGCTTTCAGGACATCATGAAAATATAAGAAGATGGAGAAGAGCAAAATCTTTACTTATTACAAAGGAAAGAAGAAAAGATTTATATGATAAAATAATACTAAGTAAAGAAGACAAAAAAAGTTTAGAAAAATATAAATAAAATATTGTGCTATAAGAATAATTATGTTAAAATTACCTTTGTGTTAGTACGGGCGGTCCTCTGTCAAGCCTTTGTTAAGAACGTCTAATAATTATTAAGGAGGGACTTACACAATGAACGAAATAATAAGAGCTATAGAAGCTGAACAATTAAGAAATGATCTTCCAAACTTCAACGTAGGAGATACTGTTAAAGTTTACGTTAAGATCAAAGAAGGAACAAGAGAAAGAATTCAAATGTTTGAAGGTACAGTTATCAAGAAGCAAAATGGTGGATTAAGAGAAACTTTCACTGTAAGAAGAGTTGCTTATGGAACTGGAGTAGAAAGAACTTTCCCTATGAACTCCCCAATCATTGATAGAATGGAAGTTGTAAGAAAAGGTAAAGTTAGAAGAGCTAAGTTATTCTACTTAAGAGATAGAGTAGGTAAGGCTGCTAAAGTTAAAGAATTAAACGTTAGATAATTTCTAATTACTAAGTAAGGGACTTGTTTAAGTCCCTTTTTCTTTTTTAATTAAGATTTATAAACTTAAATTTTGATATAATAATAATAAATAAGTTTTACGGAGGAGATAAATAATGGGTACAATAAACTGGTTTCCAGGGCATATGAAAAAAACTCAAAGAGAAATTAAAGAAAATTTGAAATTAGTAGATGCAGTAATTGAAATAAGAGATGCTAGAATACCAAGAAGTTCTGCAAATCCTGATATAGATAAGCTTTGTGAAGGAAAACCTAGAATTATACTTTTAAATAAAAGTGATTTATCAGAAAATAGAGTTACAAAAATGTGGATAGATCATCTATCATCAGAAACTGTAAGGGTTTTAGAAGTAAATTGTTTAAGTGGTAAAGGGTTAAATCAAATTAAACCAACTTTGGAAGCTTTATTAAAGGAAAAGCATGATAGATTAAAATCTAAAGGATTAGTAAAGATTCAAATGAGAGTTATGGTAGTTGGTATTCCAAACGTTGGAAAATCTACATTTATTAATAAGATGGCAAAGAACAATATTGCAAAAACAGGTGATAGACCGGGAGTAACTAAGAGTAAGCAATGGATAAAAACTAAGATGGATATTGAAATGTTAGATACACCTGGAGTTTTATGGCCTAAATTTGAAGATGATGAAACTGCATTAAACTTAGCCTTTACTGGAGCTATAAAAGATGAAATTATGGATATAGAAGAGCTTTCATATAACTTAGTAAAGAGATTACAAGAGCATTACAAAACTAATCTTATTGAAAGATATAAAATAGAAGATGTAAATGAGGATCCGTTAGAAACATTAAATAGTATTGCTAGAAAAAGAGGTTGTTTAATAAAAGGTGGAGAAATAGATTATAACCGTATTGCTGTTATACTATTAGATGAATTTAGAGGGGGAAAAGTAGGTAATATTTCTTTAGAATATCCTACTAAAGAAAAAGAGGATTAGTATGTTAGATTTGTTGAATAAAGATATAGAAGCTTTAAGTTATAAAGAGGTAAAAAAATTTGTTGATGAAATAAACATAGCAGAAGAAAAGAATAACGCAGAGCTTGTTTATTTAATAGATAAATTAGCCTTAGATAAAAGAAAAAATGTGAAAGCTCTAAGTGATAAAATAAAAAAAGAAAGAGAAAAATTAAAGTCAGAGTGTGAAAGAGTTAGGAAAATGTATAATTTTGATAAGGGATTTGGAAATTATACTTATATAGCAGGTGTAGACGAGGTGGGAAGAGGACCTCTAGCAGGCCCTATTGTTGCCTGTGCTGTTATATTAGATTTGAATGTAATAGATGATGAACTTATACTATGGCTTAATGATTCAAAAAAACTATCTGAAAAGAAAAGAGAAGAATTAGCCAATGAAATTAAAAATAAAGCATTGGCTTACTATATTTCAGAAAAATCTAATGTTGAAATTGATGAAAAAGGTATAGCTTATTGTAATAATAGTATATTCTTAGAAGCCTGTACTTCAATGAATATAAAACCAGATTTAGTTTTATCAGATGGATATTTGGTTAAAGGAATTAATATAGAAAATAAATCTGTAATTAAAGGAGATGCGAAATCAGCATCTATAGCTGCAGCATCTATATTAGCTAAGGTTTATAGAGATAATTTAATGAAAGATTATTCTAAGAAATATCCATACTACGGCTTTGAAGAAAATGCTGGTTATGGTACTACTAAACATATTGAAGGAATTAAGGAGTTTGGAACTTGTGATATACATAGAATGTCCTTTTTAAAAAATATATTATAATTTTTAGTAGGGTCTAAATGCATCTTTTATATGTTCTATAAAATATGAATTATTATTTTTATTAAAATATATTTCAATAACATCAAATCTACAATTGTATTCTAATAATTTATACTTATATAAAAAATATTTAGAAATATAAATAATTTGTTTTTGCTTAAAGTAGGTAACAGACTCACGGGGTAATCCAAAGTGATAACTGTACCTACTTTTTACTTCTATGAATATTATTATTTCTGAATCTTTGCAAATCAGATCTATTTCACCAGATTTGTTTCTAAAATTTCTAGATAATAAAGTATAATTTCTTTTTATTAAATAATCTATAGCTAAATCTTCTCCATAGGAACCTATATCTTTGTTATATTTTTTCATAAAATCACCTCTTTAAAATATTGACTAAAATATTATAAATAATTCTTTAAGATATGTTTAATAATTATTTTTTGTTGTCAATAATCCTTAAAGAGGTGAGTTGTTTGTCAATTGAAATAATAAGTGCTACACATAATGGCTTAGACGGGATGTTAGTTACTGTCGAAGTAGATATTAATAAGGGAATGCCAAGTTTTAATATTGTTGGTTTACCTGATACATCAATAAAAGAATCTAAAGAAAGAGTAAGATCTGCAATAGTTAATAGTGGATATGAATTTCCCCTTGGAAGAATAACTATTAATTTAGCACCTGCTGATATTAGAAAGATAGGTTCTTTATTAGATTTACCCATAGCAATAGGAATACTTATGAAATCAAATCAAATAAAAACTAAAGATTTAAAAGAATTTATTATTTTTGGAGAACTATCTCTAGGAGGGGCTCTAAAAGAGATAAAAGGAATTTTACCTATTATATTTGAAGGAGATAGTAGAAAAAAGAAAAATTTTATATTTCCATTAAATAATCTTAAAGAATTAAGGTATTTTAATATTGGTAATTTTTATCCCTTTAATAATTTAAATGAGGTAATTTCCTTTATTGAAAATAAAGACTTATTACCTTATATGTTTGATAGCAAAGAGGAAATTATTAAAAAAGATGACTTTAATTATTCAGATATTATTGGGCAAAATACATCAAAAAGAGTTATGCAAATATCTGCTGCGGGAAGACATAATGTACTTTTATATGGTACACCTGGTGCAGGAAAAACTATGCTTGCTAGAGCATTGCCATCCATAATGCCACCATTATCAAATAAAGAAGTAATAGAAATAGCTAAAATATATAGTGCTTCAGGATTATTTTCAGGAGATAACAATATAATTAGACCTTTTAGAAATCCACACCATACTATAACAAGGACTGCTTTAGTTGGAGGTGGTAAGGAAATAAAGGCTGGTGAAATAACTTTAGCTCATAATGGAGTTTTATTTTTAGATGAGATATTAGAATTTAAAAGAGAAGTATTGGAGGTCTTAAGAGAACCATTAGAAGAAAAGGTTATAAATATAACTAGGATTAATGGTAGCCATAAATTGCCATCCAATTTTTTGCTTATAGCTGCATGTAATACATGCCAATGTGGAATGTATTTAGGTGGAACTCATGAAAATAAGTGTATTTGTAGTGAGAGTGAACGAAAGAGATATATGTCTAGATTATCTAGGGCATTATTAGATAGAATAGATTTACTAAATTTTGTTCCTAAAATAAAATATGATGAAATAAACAATAGAAATAATAATATAAGTTCAGAAAAAATGAAAGAAAATGTTATTAGAGCAAGAGAAATACAAAAATTTAGATTTAAAAATACAATATATAGTTATAATTCTGAAGTTAAGGGAAAAGATATCGATAATTTATTCAACATATCAAAATCTTCAAAACTATTAATTGAGAGTTTTTATAAGAATTTTGATTTGACTATGAGAGGTTATGATAAATTGTTAAGAGTATCAAGAACTATCGCAGATTTAGATGGATGTGAAAATATATGTGACTATCATATTATTGAAGCATTAGGATATAGAAAGAATATAGAAGGGGAAATAGTATAGAAGGAGATTATAATGGATACTAATGAAATTTGGTTTATATTAATACAACTTTCTAATGATAAGAGAATTAAATTGATAAGAAAATATTGTGATGAAAAGAATATTAGAAAAAATAGTAGTATAATAAAAGAATTAAGAGAAGCGAATATAGAAAAAATAACAGAAGAAAAAATAAAAACTTTTAAAGAATATATGAATAAAAATAATATAGGTTATATAACTATAAAATCTAAAGAATATCCTGAAAAATTAAAACACTTAAGTGAACCACCTTATGTGATTTTTTATAAAGGTAATTTGGAATTGTTAAAGGGTAATTTAATAGCTGTTATAGGTGCTAGAAAATATAGTAGTTATGGAGCTCAAGTTGCTAAAATAATAGCAAAAGAAATTAGTGAAAATAATTTTACAGTTGTAAGTGGTTTAGCGGCAGGAATAGATTCAATTGCTCAAAAAAGTGCTATAAATTATATTGGAAGAACTATAGGGGTTTTAGGCTGTGGTATAGATGTAATTTATCCTAAGAATAATAAAATGCTATATGAAGATATCCTGAAAAATGATGGGTTAATAATTTCAGAATTTTTACCAGGTACTCCTCCTATTTCTTATAATTTTCCAAGAAGAAATAGAATAATTAGTGGTATAAGTAGTAAATTAATTATAATAGAAGCAACTGTTAAAAGTGGTAGTTTAATTACAGTAAATTATGCATTAGGATTAGGTATGGATATAATGGCTATACCTGGACCAGTTTTTAATGGAAATAGTGAAGGATGTAATAAATTAATTAGAGATGGAGCAAAACCTTTTACTGAAATAGAAGATTTATATGATTTTTTAAGTATAATTAAAGAAAAATATAAAAATAAAGAAAAAAATACTTATAAATCCACTATTTTAAATGTGATTAATAACGAGCCAATACACTTAGATGATATTATAGAATCTGTAAATGTTGACAGAAGGGTATTATTTGAGTTATTATTTGAAATGCAAAATAGAAATGAAATTATTTGTCTTCCAGGCAATTATTATGCTAAATCAATATAAATTAAGGGGGGTGTAAACTCCAGATAAAATGGAGTTAGTGATATATGGGACAAAATCTTGTAATAGTAGAGTCACCAGCAAAGGCTAAGACTATAGGTAAGTATCTTGGTAAAAATTATATAGTAGAAGCATCTATGGGGCATGTTAGAGATTTGCCTAAAAGTACATTAGGCGTTAATATAGAAGATAATTTTAATCCAAAATATATAACTATAAGAGGAAAAGGCGATTTAATAGCTAAGTTAAAGAAGGCTGCTAAAAAAGCTGATAAAGTTTTTCTCGCAACTGACCCTGACCGTGAGGGTGAGGCTATATCTTGGCATTTAGCCAATATATTAAAAATACCAGAAGATAAAAAATGTAGGATTGTTTTCAATGAAATAACTAAAAGTGCTGTAAAAGCATCTATAAAAGAAGCTAGGCAAATTAATAATGATTTAGTAGATGCTCAGCAAGCAAGAAGAGTTTTAGATAGATTAGTTGGTTATGAAATTAGCCCTATTTTATGGAAAAATGTTAAATGGGGATTAAGTGCAGGAAGGGTTCAATCTGCAGCATTAAAGCTAATATGTGATAGAGAAACAGAAATTAAGGCTTTTGAACCTAAGGAATATTGGACTGTAGAATGTATTGCAACAAAGGATAGAAAAAAATTTCCTATTAAATTAACACAATACAAGGGTAAGAAAATAGAAATAAATTCAGAGGAAGAAAGTAATAAAATAATAGCAGAATTAAAAAAAGATAAATTTATCGTTACAAAAGTAAAAAAAGGAACTAAAACAAAAAATCCATTGCCACCATTCACTACTAGTACACTTCAACAAGAAGCTTCAAAGAAGTTGAATTTTATGACTAAAAGAACTATGTCTATTGCTCAGGTGTTATATGAAGGAGTAGAGGTAAAGGGACATGGAACAGTAGGTCTTATTACTTATATGAGAACAGACTCTGTTAGAATATCTGATGAAGCTCAAGGAAAAGCTCTTGACTATATAAATTCTAATTTTGGTAAGGAATATTCACCAAGTAAACCAAGAGTTTATAGAAGTAAGAAAAATATCCAAGATGCCCATGAAGCAATTAGACCATCTGTAATTGAAATAACTCCAGAGGTTGCAAAAAGTTCTTTAACTACAGAACAATATAAATTATATTCTTTAATATGGAATAGATTTATGGCAAGTCAAATGGCTTCTTGTGAACTAAATACTAATAATATAGAAATAATGAATGGTGATTATAAATTTAAAGCAAGTGGATCTACTGTAAAATTTGATGGATTTATGAAGCTTTATGAATATATGACAGAAGAGGATAATGAAGATGTTTCATTACCTAAATTAGAAGAAAATGACGAATTAAATAAAGTTAATATAGAAGGAAAACAACATTTTACTCAACCACCAGCAAGATATACGGAGGCATCATTTGTAAAATTGTTAGAAGAGAAAGGCATTGGAAGACCTAGTACTTATGTTCCAACACTTTCTGTTTTATTAAGTAGAGATTATGTAAATAGAGAAAAGAAAAACTTAGTACCAACTGAACTTGGATTTATAGTTAATAATATAATGGGAGAATATTTTGAACAAATTGTTGACGTAGATTTTACAGCAGAAATGGAGAGAAATTTAGATTATATTGAAGAAGGTAAAGAAGAGTGGAAAAAAGTTGTAGAAGAATTCTTTGCTCCTTTAAAAATAGCTTTAGAAAAAGCAGAAAAAGAAATATCTAAAGTTGTAATAGAAGATGAAGTAAGTGATGTTCCATGTGATAAATGCGGTAGGATGATGGTAATTAAGAGAGGTAGATATGGAAAGTTCTTAGCTTGTCCTGGATACCCAGATTGTAAAAATGCTAAACCAATAGTAGAAGAAATTGATGCACCTTGTCCAAAGTGTGGTGGAAAGATACTTGCTAAAAAAAGCAAAAAGGGTAAAAAATTCTTTGGATGTTCTAATTATCCTAGCTGTGATTTTGTAAGTTGGAACGAACCATTAAAAGATAAATGCCCAGATTGTGGTGAATATATGGTTTTAAAATATAGTAAAACTAAAGGAAACTATGCTCAATGTTCAAATTCTAATTGTAACAAAATTGTTAATATAAACAAGGCTAAAGATGAGGAATAAGAAAAAGAAATTGATTACAGATTGATAAAGTATTAAAAATATAATTTTTTTTGAGAAAATGTCGAAATTACAAAGAATTTTGTTGAAAATAAAAAAATCCTATGATAGTATAAATAAGAAATAAATATATTTTTGGAAAATTTATATAATTTTAAATTTTCTAAAAATTCAAGGGTTTATTCATAGGAGGAAGAGTGAATGTCAGCATTATTAAATAAGACTAGAATGTTAAATAAGATATTACAAAAGTCAGGAACAGATCCGGTTGCTTTTGAAGATATATGTGAATTATTAAGTGATGTTTTATCATGTAATGTATATGTTACTAGTAGAAAAGGTAAAGTATTAGGATATACATTTTCTAAGAATTTTGAATGCGATATAATGAAGAAACAAGTACTAGATGAAAAAAGATTTCCAAAAGATTTTAATGATTATTTGCTAAATATTCATGAAAGTGTAGCTAATTTATCTAATCAAGGTGTGTGCGTTTTTGAAGGCGAAGGAAATTGCATTATGGAAGATAAAATAACTACTATTGTTCCAATAATAGGGAATAGAGAAAGACTAGGTACATTAATACTTGCAAGATTTGGAGAAGATTTTACAGACGAGGATTTAGTTCTTGCTGAGTATAGTGCAACTATAGTTGGTTTAGAAATATTAAGATCTAAGCAAGTTGAAATTGAGGAAGAAGCTAGAAAGAAGGCTGTTGTTCAACTAGCTATTGGAACATTATCTTATTCAGAACTTGAAGCAGTTGAACATATTTTTGGAGAACTAGAAGGAAATGAAGGACTTTTAGTTGCATCTAAAATTGCAGATAAAGTTGGAATTACTAGAAGTGTAATTGTTAATGCACTAAGAAAGTTTGAAAGTGCAGGAGTTATTGAATCAAGATCTCTTGGAATGAAGGGAACTCATATTAAGATTTTAAATGATAAATTATTAGATGAATTAAAAAAAATAAATTAACATAAACTAAAAACGTTAAATTAATAATATAATTTGACGTTTTTTAATTTTAGAATAATTATCTAATTTATTAATATTTGTATTAAAAAAATGTTGATACTGTTAAAAGCTTATGATATACTAACAAAGGTAAGAAATACACACATTATCCAATTTATAGAGATGGTGCCTAAAAGGAAGCTCTATAAGAAGATAATGGAGGAAATAACCAGGAGGTAAGGAAATGTCAGTTATATCAATGAAACAATTATTAGAAGCAGGTGTTCACTTTGGACATCAAACAAGAAGATGGAACCCTAAGATGGCTCCATAT
>CAKVEW010000021.1 GCA_934746015.1 uncultured Clostridium sp. | reverse complement strand
TAGACTTTTAAAGTCTGGGGTTTATTTATTTTATCAAAAAAGGAGCTGTGCACTAACTTTTAGTGCGACAGCCCCTAAAACTGATTATTATAATTATTTCATATTATATAAACAATAATACACTTTATATTCCAATATTACTTTTAAATTGTATTAGAAATATCTTCCATGCTCTTGTTGATATTCCTTTATCATTTCTAATCCAGCAGTCCCACCTTCACCCTTTTCTACTTTTATAGAAATTCTCTTTATTTCTCCATAGGGCTCTTCTAAAGATAAATCTTCATCTCCAGTTATTACCCAAATTGTATTAGGTTTAAAAGGTTTTACTTCTAATTCCTTTTCTCCAACTCCATCTGTAAAGTATATAAGTACTGAATTTCTTAATTTATTTTCCCTTATATATCTAAATACAGGAGAAAACTTTGTTGATCCATTTTTAGCAGATCTCTTTTTAATATCATTTTTAGATTTTATTTCATATATACGTCTTATTTCATTATCGCATTCTATTACTGTTATTTTATTTGTTCTAGTTCTAGTTATTTCTAAGACTTCAATTAATATCTTATTAAATTCTTCTTCACTCATAGAAGCACTGATATCTAAAGCAACTATAACCTCAGGAACATTATTAGGAAGGCTTCCTCTTAAATCTAATCTTTCAGGTTGTCTTCTATTTCTTCTCATTATAGTTTTCTTTTCTCCTGCTCTTAATGATGGTATTACCTTCTTAAGTGCATCCTGCCAAGATATTTCAGCCTTTTCTGAATAAGAATTTATTATTCCTACTATATCCTTAGGAGCTTTTTCATTATAAGAACTAATTGCTGTTTTCTTAGTCATATCCTTTATTGAATCTTGATTAAGTGTACTTTCTTCCCATACATCATGTGCTTTAGAAATATCTATCATTTCACCTATATCATTATTTTTGTCATCCTTAATACTATCGCCTATCTTAGATTTAATAGCCTTTTCGATTTCTTCTGCATAAATTTCAATAGGCTTATCCTCTTCTAAATTAGCACTATATTCTATATTAACTCTATCAAGTTTATAGCTATATCCTGGAAGATACTTAATAAACTGATTTATAGATATATCTAAGGCTAAGTTAACTGCAAGATTTGTATATTTTTGTTTAAGAACTCTTTCTCTTTCATAGTGTCCATACATAATATGATAAATTTCATGTTTAAATAATGCTTGCATTTCTCTTTTATCACAATATAGGAAAAGTAATGGATTAAAATACATCTTAAAGCCTTGCATTTTAGGCACTGTTGCCAATGGCCATGTAATATTAAATCTAATACTTCTCTCTATTCTTACTAAAAATTGTCCAAAGAAATTGTCCTCGCCTTCAAGCATATCAATAATTACACTTTCAACTAGTGAAAAAAATTCTCTTTCAAATCTACTATGAACTTCTCCATTTTCCTTTATATCATAAGCTTTCTTTAATAAAGCATCTCTTTTTTCTTCAAATACCATAAGACTTCATCCTATTCATATATGTTAAAGAATGAATCTAAGAACATATCTTCATTTAATAAATCCCTATAAGTTTCTTCTTTAACATCACCTTTTATCTCTTTCATAATTCCAAGTCTTAAATCCTTTGGATAGCAAGTTAACAAGTCTGAGAATAACTTTCTATTTACTTCATTATTATTTTCATTTAAATATCTTATAGAATTTTTAGCTAGTATATATAATCTTGAATGGCTTTCCCCTCTTATTTGTTCTTTCACCTCAATAGGTAAAATCATATATGAGAATAAATCTGCTGGCTTAATTAATGGATTTTTTATATTTTTAATGTAATTAATAAAATCAGTTGCAATACTTACTCCTAAATTTCCTTTAACTACATTGTAAAAAGTATCTATTGAATAGGCTTCTGTATTTTTTAAATATACATTATAGGCCTTAGCTACTCTTTCCCAGCTTCTTGGTGTAGCCTTAATTGATTCATTTGAATTTGTAACATTTAAATATTCTGGGAAACTTGATAAAAATTCTATAATATGATCATGCACACTTACTTCATCACCCATAGCCCATTTTATCCATTCCTTAATATCTGAACTTAATTCTATCCAAACAAATCTATCTTCTTGTGCATTATCCATGTCAACAACTTGATAATCACTATCTTCAAAGCCATCATATTTGTTAGAAGGATTCATTGCTGCTACTATTTTCACATTGTCATTTAGTTTATATCCATTAATTTCTCTATTTAATATTAAATTCATAAGTTCTTGTTGAACAGCATGTTCACATCTGTTAAGCTCATCTATAAATAGTAGGACTCCATTATACTTACTATCTGATACTGCTTTTTCAATTTCTAATAGCTTATAGTGAGTTGCATATCTTGTTCTTCCACCATCAACTATTGGAAGTCCACCTATTTCACCTTCTTTTAAAAGGTTAGCATCTATATTTACTAAATAATAATTTTCTTCATTACATATCCTCTTTACTAAGGAAGTCTTTCCTATACCTGCCTCACCAATTATTAAAGGAACACTACCTGATTCTAATACCAATTCAACAGTATTAATTGCTTCTGAAAACTTCATAATATCACCTCTTTTATCTTGAAAGTTTATAATCAACTAATAGGACTTTAGCCTTTTTACTTCCATACTCCCTTATAAAGTTAATTTTATTCATTTCTAATATTTCTAATTCTAAAAAGTCCTTTATATACTTTTCATCAACTGAATCTTCTTTGACTTTTTCTATAACAACATTAACTACGAAATCTACATCAATTGAATCATAAACATATTTTACAATTTTTATATTATCTCCAATTAATACTTTTAGTTCATCTAAGTTAAAGTTAATATAATTAATAGCTTCTTCATTACCCTTAACAGCTTCTCTTCTAGCTTCTAAAGAAGGATTATTTATAAATTTTATAGCAGACCAGTATTTTTTAATTGCTGCTAATTGAACTTCTTCTGATGGGTCTTTTATATACTTTATTGAATCATAATCCTTAGATACTGCTTTTAATTGAATTTCTTCAGTAGGATTTTCTATAAATTGAATAGCCCATCCCTTAGCATTTACTGCTTCTAATTTAACTCTATTTGTAGGATTTTTAATATACTTTAATGAATTCCAAAGTAATCTAACTGCTAAAATAGAATTTTCCTCATCTAATTCTTCAATATATTCAACAGCTAGTGGATTATTTTTAATTGCTATTTCCTTAACATTATTGCTTGGATTTTTTATATACTTTATTGCCAATCCATTTTTCTTAACTGCTTCTAATACTAAATCTTCACTTGGATTATCTATATATCTTATATGCAGTGGATTATCATATATCTTTTTTAACTCGTTATTTTCCATGTTTCTTCCCTTCTTAGTTATGAATTTACTCTATATTTTTCAATTAATAGTCAATTTTTATTCCATTACATTATACATCATGGAATCAATAATTACTATCATTATTATTTAATAGTTATTATTAAGAATTTACAATAAAAACAATTACATCTCCTTTAAAATCAAAAAAGGTAAAAGTATCTTAAAATACCTTTACCTTAATACATATCTAATAATTTACACTTTATTATTACTTATGCTCATGATTTCTTATATGATTCTCACAATAACACTTTTTACCTGAACATTTTGAACAATATCTAAAGTCCATTTTAGGATCTTCTTTTTCTGTAATTCCACAAACTTCACATTTATGAATAACTTCTCTTTCTTTTACCTGTGCTCTAAATTTTTGTTGTCTTCTATAATTTACTGCACCAGTAGTTGTTCCTGTAAATATATCTTTTCCAAAGAATAGGAAAAAGTTAAGTAATGGAACTAGAGTTAGTATTTTATCTCCTATTGATCCTGCTGATAAGAAGCTATATCCTATCATAAGCCAGTTAAATATAGCTAAGTATTTAACCTTAATTGGTATTATATAAAATAATAACACTTGGAAGTTTGGATATACTTTTGCAAATGCCAAAAATAATGAAAGGTTAATAAATGTTCCAGTAGCTTCTGCTCCAGTTATCATTGAAACAATAATAGTTGTAATCATTCCAACAAGGTAATAAAAGTTAAACTTAAACTCTCCCCACTCATGCTCTAATCCAGTACCAGCTAAATAATAAAAATACATTGAAAATATAAAAGAAATTATAGAATAACTTGATGGAACAAATATAAAAGTTACAAGTCTCCAAATTTCTCCATGCATTACCTTAGATGGTACTAAAGTTATATTATTAACTAAAGTAAAATCATTGCTTAATATAGTAAATCCATAAATAAGAATAGTTCCACTTATAACAATTAACATTAGATTTTTTATATAAAACTTTCCTATCTTTCTTTCTAGTTTATTTAACCAATTCATACAAATAGCTATCTCCTTTATAAATTATTTCTCACTATATATAATAAGTCTTCTATAGAAAAGTCTGTATTCTTCATAGATAGAGTTATCATATTATTTATTAAAAAAGAAGTTAATTTTCTAGTTTCAATATTCATAGTTATATCTTTATTTTCTTTATGTAATTCTATTATTTCATCAACAATTACATATAATTCATCTAATACATCATATTTAGTACAAGAATGAGATTTTTTATCACTATCTAACTTTTCTTCCTTAGTTAGTTCAAAGAAGACTTCTTTATGGTATATTAAAAATTTCTCTAATCCTAAATATATTAATTTTATTTTTTCTTCAAATGATATATTTTTCTCTTTAACAGTTCTTAAATCCTCTATTATCTGTATCCAGGTGTCATTAAATATTTCTCTAACTAAAGACATCTTATTTTCAAAATAATTATATACTGTCCCTAGTCCAATTTCACATCTATTAGCAAGTTCTCTCATGCTAAAATTTTTATAACCTTTATCTTCTAATAATTTATAACCTTCTTTTAGCATTGTTTCCCTTGGATTTTGTAAAATTTTAGGCATGGCACTTCACTCCTTTATTATAGTTTATATCAATATTAATATATTATCAACCAATGATCTGCTGCTTACTTTTTTTTCCATTTATTTACATAAGGTAATATTACTAGTATAATTATATTATGTAAATTCTTAAGAAGTAAGAGGATTATTCTATGGAAAAACCTAAATTCGATATTTCATACCGAAGAAAACTTCTCTATAACCGTAAAAGAAGAAGACAATTAGTATTTCGATTTAGTCTTTTGTTTATTTGCATTATATTATTTTCCACTTTTTTATTATTTAATAAAAAGTCTGCAATTAACAAAAATATTGTATCTTCAAACAATAATAATAATGAAATAGTAGTTTGTATAGATCCAGGTCATGGAGATTGGGATATTGGTGCAAAAGGCTTATCTGGCTCTCTTGAAAAAGATATAGTCCTAGATATTTCACTAAAACTTGGTAAACTATTAGAGGAAAATGGGATAAAGGTTATTTACACAAGAACAAATGATTCATTGTCTTGGCTTGATACTGCTAATGATAGCCTAAAGGAAAGAATTAAGATACCAGAAGTTTTAAAATCTGATTTATTTGTCTCTATTCATTGCAATAGTGACTACACAAATCAAGAATCAAAAGGTGTTGAGACCTGGTATAAATCACAGGATGATAATAGTGAGAATTTAGCTATGACAATACAAAATGCATTAATCAATGCAAACTATACAGATAATAGAAATATAAAAACTTATAAAAATACCGAAGATGCTCTAGCCGTACTAGAGTTAAATTCAAGCATCCCCGTATTATTAGAATTAGGATTTTTAAGTAATACATCTGATGAAAGATATTTAAAATCTGATAAGGGGCAAGATGTAATTGCACTCGCTATTAAAAATGCTTTATTAACTTATATTGAAGAAAATAAAACTACAATTCTAAAGAAAAGATAGCTAGTATAGTGCATAATTTTTAATTAATAATGGATAATTAATAAAAAAACTCATTTTTAAGTTTTCAAATCTTTAAATTTGTTGTCGCACTAAAAATTAGTGCGACAACAACATCTTTTTTCAAAACTAATTTATCTAATCTTGAAATGTATTTCTTACCTCATCTAAAATTTTGAAATTAGTAAAGTCAAAATGTAAAGGCGTTAAAGTTACATATCCTTGTGATAAGTAATAAAGATCAGAATCTCCTTCTGATATTTCATTTCTAGTTCCTTTTGTTTTATAAACCTTATCTTCATTTTCTTCTACTAAAACATAATCTGTTTTGTAAGTTGATTTACCAAGCTTACAAACCTTAAGACCCTTTATTTCATCTTCTGGTATATTGGGAACATTGACATTTAACACTACATCTTTTCTTAAATAACTCTTTTCAGCTATATCTACTATCTTACTTATCCATTTAGCTGCTTTACTATAATCTTCATCATACTTTTCCCAATTAACTTCCATAGAAATAGCAATTGATGGAACATTATATATAGCCCCTTCTATTGCTGCTGAAACTGTTCCAGAATATAGTATATCCGTCCCACAATTTAGACCTCTATTTATACCTGATATAACTAAGTCTATATTTTCACATAATAATGATAATCCAGCTTGAGTACAGTCAGCAGGAGTTCCAACTAAACTATATGCCTTAAAGTCTGTATCTATTTTTTCTTCTCTTATTTTTATTGGATTATGAATTGAAATTGAATGACTAGCTGCACTTTTCTGCTCCCTAGGAGCTACAACTATAACTTCATGCTTTTTAGAAATTTCTTTAGCTAAAGTTAATATTCCCCTTGCATAAATTCCATCATCATTGGTAATTAAAACTTTCATATAACTCCTCCTAAAATACTTTTGTTACTTATTATATATTACCATAAAACTTTATATTATAAAGAAGGAATGAGTCTACCTAAGTAACCTCTAATTAAAGGAATCTGAAATTAATTTATAAGACTTTATCTTTTCTTCTAAATTTGTATTTAAATTAATTATCATAAATTCATCCGTATTATAAAGTTTACTCATATTTATTATTTGTTCTTTCACCTTATCTGGTGTTCCAACTATCATCCTTTTTCTATTTCTTGTAACTATTTGCATTTCTGCCTCAGAATATTTATAAGCTAATGCTCTTTCTACTGAAGGCATTCCATAGGATTTCCCAGTTTCAACTAAAAGTAAAGTTAAATCCATCATTGCAGCTTGATTATTAACTTCTTCTTCTGTTTCACAACAAATTACAAAGCTACAAATTATAGTACTTGGTGATGATGAAACAATTGACTTTTTAAATTTATCTCTATACCAATTTACTGAGCTTACTCCCATACCTCCAGTTATAAATTGAGCATATGCATAAGATGCCCCAATGTTAGCTGCAAGTCCTGCACTTCCACCACTAGAACCAAGTATATGAATTTCTGGATATGTATTTACCAATGGAGTGGCTTTAAGACCACTATATTCATGGTTTTCTGGTACTATATCATAAATATATCTTACTAAGTCTAATACCTTTTCTTCATAATTATCACTAAATATACTTCTTCCTTGCATTAGAGCCTTACTTGCTAAAGGCATTCCACCTGGTGCTCTACCTATTCCTAAATCTATTCTATTTGGATATAAAGCCTCTAATACTTTAAAATTCTCTGCCACCTTATAGGGACTATAATTAGGTAACATTACTCCACCTGAACCAACTCTGATTTTATTTGTTTTTGCTGCAATACTAGAAATAAGTATCTCTGGACTTGATCCAGCTAAACTTCTTGTATCATGGTGTTCTGATACCCAAAATCTATAGTATCCTAGCTTTTCTAACTCTTGTGCTAGAGTAATTGTATTTCTTAATGCCTCAGTAGAAGTTGAACCTTCTCCTATTGGAGACTGATCTAAGGCACTTAATTTAATACTCATATAAATACCTCCTTTAATATGTATTTTCTATTCTTATTATAAACTATAGTCTATTGAGAAATATTTTCAAGTATTAATTATTTTTACTTAAATAAAAATACCACATACTCATATAATGATAATGTGATATTTTAATGTTAAATTTATTTAATTCTAATACACCCTTTTAAGTTAAAATTTACTTAACTTATTAAATAATAAACTCTGAAAAAGCTCAATTATAATTCATATAATTTATTTTCTATTTTATTTATAAACTTCACAATAATACTATTAGGAAATTTTTTTTCTAGTTTTCCTATAATATTTAAAATAATATTTGTAGGGAACAAATTCTTTTTAAACAATATAATAATAGATAAAATTGCTTGTATTAAACCTATAATAAAAAATATAACATGTAAATGTACAACCATTCTTAGCATTATACATTGAACTATTATCCATGTTACTAGGGCTAAGCTAAAAACACTACTTATATAACCTTGATATTTTGATTTAAAAATAATTGCTGCAGCACTAAATATATTCCCAAGTCCAATTACTGTAAATAATATAATTCCAGGTATAAGGAAATTACTAAATGGTGAATTTTTCAAAGCATCGGTAGCCATACCTCCTGGGTTATAAGGATTAAGAATAGCCATACTTCCTCCTGCAATAGCTCCTATACCAACAAATAAATGTAAAATCAATAATACTCTATAAACTTTTTTCATATATTTCATCTCCCCAATTTAACTAAAAATAACACATAGTTCTAGTTATCTATATAAAATATATAGTCAATTCACAAGATTATTATAACATATTTTACAGTTTAACCCTATTCATCTAGCAGATATTATTGGATAATAAAATTTGGAGTTGTTTAAAAACAACTCCAAATTAAAGTCTAAACTACATTATTTATATTTTTCTTAGCTCCTAGATAAGTTGCGATAAAATATCCTCCATAAATTATAACTAAGGTTGCTAATGCAATTAAAATATTTTTCATAATACTAATGCTACCAAAAAGAGTTATAACTCTTTTTGAAAATTCTAAGCCTGCTATTGAGTGAATCAATGCTAATGATAGTGGCATTAAGAAATATATTGCTATTTGAGTTAATAAAGATTTATTAATAATCTTATCATCTACTCCAATCTTTCTAAGTAAAGTATATCTTGAAATGTTATCAGTGGATTCAGATAATTGTTGCAGAGCTAATACTGCAGCAGAAACAATTAAGAAAATTCCTCCAATATATATTCCTAAGTAAGATACTATAGCTCCAAAGGTAGATGATTCTGCAATTAACTCTTCTTTAGTAATAGAAAAAACTAAACTATCCCTATCTTTTTTTATTTCTTTAACAACTTCATTTAGCTTTTCATTAACAATATTTCCATCATCTTCATTGAAATTAAAATTCAAATATGATGTCCATGGAGTAAGACCATTAACAATATTATCCTTTACTATTATAGTACAAAGATTACTTTTCATCATTTGGTTATAAGCTACTACTTCTATTGTTTTTTTAGTGCCTGGCTTTAAAGTATTACCATTAATATTAATTTCTCTGTTATCCTCTAGTGCATTACTTAATGGATTTATTAAAGTATCTATATCTGAAAATAAAGCATATTCTCCATCATTTAATGTTATAGGATTCTTATTTAACATTTGCATTATTTCATTAAATTTTGTTAATGAAATAATTTGAACTTCATTATCTGTTGCAATAGGATATAAATCCTTTGACTTATTCATGTCTTCAGCTGATAATAAATCGCTATAAGTAATTCCACCTTTATAATTTATATAGCTAACATAATCTTTTGCATAATCTCTTATCTCAAAATTTCTTTCCCTTAAATATTCCTCAATATTTACACCTTCATAATTCCAAATAGTCTCATCATATTGAGTTAAGTCCCTTAAGTCAGCATTTAATGCACTATTAATTCCAAGTCCACCTGCAAGCATACATATCCCTACAAATAATGATATACATATAAAAGACATTGATATAAATACACTATTTATCTTGCTGTTAATTTGCCTTAAGACAAAAATATTTAAATCTTTTAAATAGAATCTTTTATTTGACTGAACAAGTTTTAATAAAAATCCTGATAGTGAAAAGAAGAATAAAAACGTACCAACAATCCCAAGTAAAATACTTGTGCCATTTACATTTATACCCACAGTTGAAGTTCCTCTATGAAGCACCATATAATAAGCTGATCCTATCATTACACAACTTATAATAAATACAAATACAGAAACCCAAACATTCCTTACCTTAATACTTTCATTTTTCTTTGATGAATTAATTAAATCTATTAATTGAATTTTTCTAATTGATATTGAGTTGAACATAAGTACTAATATATAAATAATCCCAAAGGACATTAAAGTTTTTATCATTGCATTATAAGAAAAAACAAATTTAAACTTAAGTAAGTTAACTTGAAATAATTTAGCAGTTAAAACTGATAATCCTTGAGATAAAACCACACCAATTCCTAATCCCACTATTAAAGATATTATCCCAACTAATAGTGTTTCAAAAAATATTATTGTAGATAAGTTACCTTTGTCCATACCTAAAGTCATATATATACCAAATTCCTTTTTTCTTCTCTTTATTAAATAGTTATTTGCATAAATAATTAAAAATGCTAAGACAAAGGCTACAAATACTGAAGCATATCCCATTATTGATTCCACTTGCTCAAAGGCAGAAGCTTGAACTTCACTTAACTCAAGCATAATACTTTGAGATTGTATAGAGTTAAAGGTATAAAATATACAAACTCCAAATACTAATGTTAAAAAGTATATTGCATAATCTTTAAAACTTCTCTTTAAATTCCTAAAAGCTAACTTAGAATACATTATTTTCATCACCTCCAAGAAGTGTAATGACTTCAATTATCTTATCGAAGAATTCCTTTCTTGAATCATTTCCTCTAATTAATTCATTAAATATCTTACCATCCTTGATAAATAAAATTCTTCTTGCATAACTAGCTGAAAATGCATCATGAGTAACCATCATAATAGTAGCATTAAGACTTTCATTTAAATCCTCCATACTTTCAAGTAACATCTTAGCAGACTTAGAATCTAAAGCTCCTGTTGGTTCATCTGCTAAAATAAGTGAAGGTTTTGTTATGATAGCTCTAGCTGATGCAACTCTTTGTTTTTGCCCACCTGACATCTCATAAGGATACTTATTTAAAACCTCTTCTATATTTAACTTTTTAGCCACATCTTTTACTCTCTTATCTATTTCTTTATGATTAACCTTCATTATAGTTAAGGCAAGAGCTATATTTTCATAAGCTGTTAAAGTATCTAGTAAATTAAAATCTTGAAATATAAATCCTAGTTCTTCTCTTCTAAACTTAGAAATTTTCTTAGAATTTAGCTTGGTAATATCATTTCCTGAAATATATATATGTCCACTACTTACCTTATCAATAGTTGATATGCAATTTAATAATGTAGTTTTACCACTACCAGAGGCTCCCATTACGCCGATGAATTCTCCCTCTTCTACAGTAAAGTTTATATTATTTATAGCCTTAGTAACATTACCTTTTCTTCCATAATACTTTTCTATATTATCTACTCTTAATATTTCCTTTCCCATAACTTAATCCCTCCTGTTTCTTACTATAGGAATATTGTATTTCATTTCTAATCTTCTATCCATTGAAGTATATAACATTAAACTTACAGTTTTGTAATATTAATATTTATAATTATACCATTCTCTTATTAAATAAAGATTGGACTAAAAATTAATAGTATTATAGAATCTATTTAAGGAAAGAAGGTTACTTTATGAAAATTGAAAATATATTATTAAAGACACTAATAGATTTATCCTGGTTTATTGGAATTATAGTTATAGCTGGATTAATACTAGGCTTTTTAAGAAACACATCTATGGGTAACTATCAAAAAAGCTTTGGTAGAAAAGCTATTTATATTACAGGTATTGTAGGCGTTCCACTTCATGAACTTAGCCATCTTGTAATAGCTTTATTATTTGGACATAAAATTAAAGAAGTGAAATTTTTTCAAGTTAACGATGAAAATAGAACTTTAGGATATGTAAATCATTCCTATAACCCTAGGAATATTTATCATCAAATAGGCAATTTCTTTATAGGTGTAGCTCCTATTATATGTGGAAGCTTAATTATTATTTTGCTACTTAAAATATTTATACCATCTTCTTTAGAAACTACTAATAATTTGCTAAGTACTAATGGCATATTTTTATTTTTAAAGAGCATCTTCTCATTAAGCAATTTTAAGAGACCAGAATTTTATTTATTTTTATACTTAGTCTTTAGCATCTGCTCTCACATCTCTTTAAGTACAGCAGATATTAAAGGAGCATTTACAGGTGTTATATTTATTTTCATGGTATTATTTATCTTTAATGTATTTAATTTAGATTTATTGTCACATATAAATATAATTAAATATAACTTACTTTTAACTAATGTATTAATAATTTCAATAATATTCTCATCAATAAATCTATTAATTAGCTTTATAGTAAGTAGATTATAAATAAAAAAACCGTATATACTTTTTAGGCAATACGGTTTTTCATAATATTTTTAATATACATTAATTAAATGGTTTATAAACACTACTATCTAAATATACCTCTGATATACATTCTCCTGCAGAGTTATATCCATATAAGTAAGCATCTGCAGATAATGCCCCTGTTTGATAAGCTTTTGGTACATATGTTATTCCTCCAGTAGCTTGGCTATTAGACCAAAACTCAGCAGTCACTGAGCTTCCACTAGAATAAACATTAACTACTATAGGATAATCAAATGGATTTGTAAATATTAAATCAGGCCATTCATCACCTATAGTTGCATCTAAACCTTGTGGAACATACTTAACCACCATTTCGTGATATGTTCTAAAGTCTGGAAGTATACCTGCTTTCAATTCAGCATTATATATTGTACTAGATATTTGACATACTCCTCCACCAAGACCTGGTACAACTTTACCGTTAAGATAAGTGTTAGCTTCTACAAATCCATTTGCTTTAGTTGTAGGGCCTATAGCATCTACGGTTGAAAATGAATCTCCAGGCATAAGCAGTACATTTCCAATCATACTTGCTCCTACTTGAATATTATGACCACTAGGACCTGGGTCAAAATAAGTTGTATAATTAGATATCATTTTATCTACTGATTGTAAAGCTTCTGTAGTTATTGAAGGATTAACCTCACTTAATTGTCCATCTATTGAAGCGACATCCGCACTATTAATATCTTCTAATACAGCTTTTATATTAGAGACTAATGTCTCTTTATTTAACTCATATCCTACTTGTCCAGGTGTTACATTTACTGCTCCACTATTTACACTTATACTTGCATTTTGTGCACTTATATTAACTTGCTCTGATATTGTATCTAAAAATTCCACTAATTTATCTTCGCTATATTTAATTTTAAACTCATAAGTTCTACTTTCAGGTTCTTTTATTAAATTAAGTTGTTCTCTAAAAGTCTTATCTTTTCCAAAACTTAAAACTTCATTTTCAAAAGCTTCATAATCTATTGTTGTATCAAGATCTATATAGTTTTTTTCAAAGCTATTCTCTCCAACTGCAATATTTATCTTCTTTTCTGAAATACCGCTTACCATTTCCTCTATAACTGTATGCAATTCACTTTTGGTCATATCTGAAACATCTTTATCAAAAACAAAAGTTCCTGGATATATCTTATCCTCATAACTATTTACCAGCTTTCTATTTTGTAAATTGACATAAATAAATATAGATGCTGTTAATATTACTAAAGCTAATCCTATTAAAATTATTATCTTTTTTCTTCTGCTCTTAGATTCTGAAATTACTTCATTTGTTTTTGGTGTAACATTATTATTCATATATATTTCTCCTTAACCCCTAAAATTAAGCCAATTAGCCTATGACTTCCCTCCTTATAATCTTAATACTTTTACAAAATCAACAATTGGTATCATATCAAATAATAACAATTACAGATTCAAATGTAAATATATTCCACAATATTTTATATTTATTTTTTCTTTACATACATTCCTACAAGCATACCACACAACATTCCAAAGCAGATTCCATAAGTAAGGGCACTTTCTCCAAATCTCGGTATAAGTGATGAACCTATTGCTACTCCAAAGCCCATTCCTAAACTTAATCCAGTTGACATATAATCTTCTGTATTTTCTTCTTTATTCATTGTATTTATATTTTCCAAATCATCTTGATTTTCAGTAACATTTCTTTTTTTCTTTTTATTGTTAATATTAGTTAATACTATTGCAACTGTAATTCCCAAAACCACCCATGGCAAAG
This sequence comes from uncultured Clostridium sp., assembly GCA_934746015.1. GTDB lineage: Bacteria > Bacillota > Clostridia > Clostridiales > Clostridiaceae > Clostridium. The sequence continues at coordinate 41,218 of CAKVEW010000021.1, read as the reverse complement.
CTGAAAAAATAAAATCACTCATAATTTTACCTCCTAAAACTTAAAAACTCTTTATAACCTCTTGAATCTTTTCATTATCTATTTTATTAATTGGCGTAAAGGGTTCTGGCTTTATACTATATGGCATAATTTGCTTTTCAAACCATTCTACATCAAGCCACTTACCATTCTTGTACCCAGTATTATGATAAATGCCAATACTTTTAAATCCTAGTCTCAAGTGAAGTTTTTCACTTTTTTTATTTGGAACAGTAACCCCACCATATACAGTTTTTATCCCTTGTAATTTCAATATTTCAATCAATATAGAATACAATTTCTTTCCTATTCCCTTTGATGTGAAATTATTATCTAAATAGATTGACAATTCTGCATTCCACTGGTATGCCTCTCGTTCCATATGCCTATGTGCATAAGCATATCCCAAAATCTCTCCATTTTCCTCACAGACTAAATAAGGATAATCTTTAATAATGTCAGCAATTCTCTCTTCAAATTGCTTTTCTGTTGGAAGTACACATTCAAATGTAATTGCAGTATCTATATATTGAGAATATATTTTTAACAATGCATTGCTATCTTTTATAGTTGCTAATCTAATTATCATATTTTATCCCTCTATTCAAATTTCATCATCTTATTTATAGGAAAAATAATAGAAATTTTAGTTCCTTTTTTTATTTCTGATTCTATATTAATTCCTAATCCAAGCTTTTGTGTTAACTTTTTACAAAGATATAAACCCATGCCAGTGGATTTACCAAATTTTCTTCCATTTTCACCTGTATATCCTTTTTCAAAAACTTTAATAACATCTTTTTCATTCATTCCGATTCCAGTATCTTCAATATATAAAACTACATTTTCCCCAATATTTTTTGTATAGAATTTTATTCTATTTTCTTTTTTAGAATCATCAATATACTTAATAGAATTTGATAAAACTTGATTTATAATAAATTCTAACCATTTGCTATCAGTGTAAACTATTTTTTCTAATTCTGAAATTTCAATTTTTATTTTTTTCTCAATTAAAACTTTTGAATTTCTTCTTATTACTTTATTTACACTAGATTTTAAATCCAGTTCCTTAATAATATAATCTTTTTCTAAGGCATTACTCCTTGCATAAAATAATACCTGCTCAATGTAATTTTCAACCTTTGTGATTTCTTCACCGATACTTTTAGTTAATTCTGATTTATTATTTTCTATAATAAGCTTACTACTAGCTATTGGTGTTTTTACTTCGTGGACCCAAAGCTCAATATATTCCCTATATTCATTACTATTTATTTTTAGTTCTGAAATATCATCCTTCATTGATTTAGTTGCTTCACATATAACATTGTATAAAATTTTACTTTCTAAAAAGTTTCCTTCATCTATAACATCAGAAATTAAGTATTTTTTATCTAAAGCTTCTAAATTCATAAGTAACTCATCATAGTACTTTTTTCTATTAAAATAATCATAGATATGGTAAAGCAAAATGCCTATGAAATTTATTGAAAATATAAATATTACTGCATAAAAATCTACTTTTAAAGCTAATAGTAAAATTGAAGTAAATATTAATATTATTACACTAAAAAATATAAATAATATTCTTTCTTTAAAAAAATCTAATAAACTCATTTTATTATATAACCTTGACCCCTCTTAGTTTTTAGAAAGTCTACTGCTCCTATTTCATCTAGCTTTTTTCTAAGTCTATTAATATTTACTGTTAATGTATTATCATCAACAAATTCATCAGACTCCCATAACGCTTCAATAATCTCATTTCTAGATACTATCTTCCCTTTATTTTTCATAAGTACATATAAAATTTTACTTTCATTTTTACTTAGTTCTATTTTTTCCTTCTTATATTCCACTTCACTTGTGGATAAGTTATGCTTTAGATCATTATATTCTAATATTTCTGACTCTTGATTACTATAAGTTCTTCTTAATAATGAAGATATCCTTGCTAAAAGAATTTCTGTATTATAAGGTTTAGTTATAAAATCATCTGCTCCTAAATTCATACTCATTAACTCATCAACTTCGCTGTCTCTGCTAGTTACTACCATTATTGGAACTGAGCTTTTCTTTCTTATTTCTCTACAAATATAATATCCATCAAAATAAGGCAAGTTTATATCCAATAAAACTAAATGATATTTACCTTCTAAAACTTCATCTACTACATGTTCAAAATCTAGTGAATATGTAGTTTCATAGCCATATTTATTTAAAAATGCACATAATTCATTTCTAATTTTCCCATCATCTTCTATAATGAAAATCTTCTTTGAATCCATTTTCTTCACCTTCTTTTAATACTATTTATTCAAATATATAATACTTTTATATATCTTAATTTAAATTTTTTCAATTATACTCTATTATTTTTTATTATAATTTACTATTTATAAACAAGCAAAAAAATATTACCAGAAACCAAACTTCTGGTAATAAAAAGTAAATACATTTACTTACTATAGTTCTAAAAAAATACTGTTAATATCTTCTCTTTACTTTAACTATCTTTTTATTCTCTATTAATTTCCACTACAAATTGATTTTTACTTATCAAACTTGTAACATATTCTAATATAACTACTCTATTAGAAGTATCTAAATATTTTGTTTCTATTTCATATGCTAACTCACCTAAATTGCCTTGTAAAAACTTTACTTTTTCTTCAGAGATTTGTACTGCAGTCAAATTTCTAATGGCCTTTTGTATATAAATTCCGTACATTGTTTCTACAGTCTCGATAATTGTTTTTGCAAATGGAAATTGGATATAATTATCAATATTTAAAAAATAATGACAGGGTAAATAGGATTCAATTATAGATATTGGATACCCATTATTATATATAATTCTACTTAAGTTCAAAAGTTCACTATCTTCAGGTATATTCATTCTTGAACTTATATTAGAATTAACTATTGTATTCCTTTTTATAATCTTAGAATTCTTTTCTATCTCAATAATATTCTTCTCAAAAGAAAAATCAATAAACTCCTCGAAAAGTGAACTTTTATATGATTGTTGTTTAACAAAAGTTCCACTTCCCTTTCTACGGCCAATTAAACCTTCTTTGGTTAATTCTTCATAAGCATGACGCACCACTGGCCTAGATATAGAAAATTGTTTACATAATTCTTCTTCAGTTGGTAATCTATCGTTGGGCTTATATTGTCCTTTTAATATTGCATCTTTAATATGTTCTTTTAATTGATAATATAACGGTAATGCTGAGTTTCTATTTAAATAAACATACCGCTTGTCATTAGGAAAACTCCCCATTATCTCACTCCTTAATTTGAACACAAGTGCATCATAAAGGAACTTTTTTATTTTTACTTACTAGCCCTTTCAAACCCCCTTAGAATTTCAAAAGAACTACTTGTTCCGATTCTTTCTGCCCCTGCTTCAATCATTTTTTCACAGGTATCCCAATCTCTTATTCCCCCAGCTGCCTTAACCTTCACATCATTTCCCACAATACTTTTCATAAGTTTAACATCTTCAATCACTGCACCACCAGTTCCAAAGCCAGTACTTGTTTTTATAAAATCTGGCTTAACCACCTTAGCAATCTCTGATAATTTTTTAATTTCATCTTTCTCCAAATAGCAATTTTCAAAAATAACTTTTGAAACTACATTTTTTTCTTTACATACAGATACTATTCTTTCCATTTCATGTTGAATATACTCCCAATCATGCATTTTAACTTTCCCTATATTTACAACATAATCAATTTCATCGGCACCGTCTTCAATAGCCTTCATAGTTTCTGCCACCTTTATTTCTAAAGAAGTTTGTCCTAAAGGAAAAGATATTGCAGCTCCTACATGGACATTAGTTCCTTTCAACTGTTCCTTACAAAATTTAACAGGAGCACTGTTAATTGCTACCATTGCAGCTCCTATTTCCTTTGCTTCTTGACAAAGCTTTATAAAGTCTTCATCAGTTGCATAGGCTTTTAATAAAGTATGATCAAACAAGTTTGCTAATTCACTTTTTGTAAGTTTCATTACTCTTTTCCTCCTTAAATTATATCATACTGAATGAATATTTCTATATATTATTTACTCTAAATGCTTATTTTTCTTAAATTAGTATTTTGATTAAATCCCCTCATCTGGTTCCTCTTCTACATAAGCCTCATAAACATATTTACTAATCATTGACTTTCCTGCTTCAATTGCCTGATCTGTTAATGATTTTAAATCACTTTGAAATTGACGAAGCATATTCACTTCTATAAGCATAGGCAAGTTTGTTCCTGCAACAATTTCTACATTATCATTTTTTCCCCCTATAATTGTTGCCGATTTAAAAGGTGATCCTCCAATCAAATCACATAAAACTAAAATACCATCACAATCCTTTAAAGAATCAAAAGCTTTATTCAATTTCTCTTCTAATACTTCAACAGAATCTGTTACTTCAAAGTCAACAAACTCATAATTATTTAAATTATTTCCTTCAATTAACTTCAATGAAGAAGTCAATCCACTTGCAAAATTTCCATGTCCAGTTACAATTAAACCAATCATTTTATTCCTCCTTAAAAATAATCTTTTTCATAAACTTTAATATTTCATCATGTGAATTAAACTTTAACATAGCTTCATTTAAATCAAAATTATAATATGGATTCCTTAATGCCAAAACATCTAAGTTTGCTTCAGTAGCAGCCTTAACTCCATATTGTGAATCTTCAATAACAAAAATATTTTCTCTTGGTATACCTAATAGTTCAACAGAATAATTATAAATTTGTGGATTAGGTTTGGATTCTTCTACCATCTCGCCACTTACAATATAATCAAACACTCCATTAAATCCGCATTCATTAACCATTCTATTAATATTTTGTAATTCACTTGATGATGCAATGACTAATTTCATATCTTTTGATTTTAAATAGGAAATTAAATTTTTAACTCCAGGCATAAGATGTTTCTTATAATAAATAGGATTCATACTACTATAATCTTTTTTCAATCTAGAAATCTCTTCATAAGACATATCTAAATACCTTGATAAAATTTCATTTTCCATTTCCAATGAACAACCATAAAATTCTTTTTTGTCTGTATCACTTAATCTTTTTCCATATTCTAATAAAAATCCTTCAAATATATCCAACCAATATGATTCACTATCGACAATTACACCATCCATATCAAAAATAACAGCTTTTAGAATTTTATCCATGCTAAAATTTCTCATATTTTTATTTTCCCCCTATTTTTTTGAATATGGTGATCTTGAATAATATAAAATATATAATAAAATTAAAGAAAAACCCCTTTAGGAATTTAAGTCTATATTTTGAATATGGAGCTACCTTAAGGTAGCTCCATAAATTAAATATAATTACATCCATCCAAGGAATGACATTAATATACCAAACACTATGATTCCTAAGATAAGTACAAGTACATTAGCATTCTTTTTCTTGAATAACCAATAAATTAGGAATACAAAACTTAATGGTAATATATTTGGTAAAATATTATCAAAGACACTTTGAACAGTTGTTCCTTCACCCATACCAAATTTTAAAGCTTCGCTAAATGAAAAGCTAATATAAGAAGGAATTAAACCACCAACAACCATTACGCCTAAGATTCCTGCAGCCTTTGTTAAATACTTAGTATTTTCTGAAATTGTAGTAACAGCTTTTACCCCTAAGTTATAACCAAATCTTGCAAACCATATACGAGATATAGCAGCTACTAACCAAATTGCAATATATAGCAAAGGTCCTAATATTGAACCTTCTTGTGCTAATGAACAAGAAATAGCAGCTGAAATCGGAAGTAAAGTGAACCAAAATATAGCGTCTCCAAGACCAGCAAAAGGACCAAATAAACCATTACGAATACCTTCAATTAACTTTCTATCTTCACCATGTTCTTCCATGGAAAGTATAAGTCCCATTAAGAATGTTGCCATATGAGGTTCGGTATTAATAAACTCCATATTATATGTCATAAATTCAGATAAATCTTTTTTAGAATCACCATAGATTTTCTTAAAAGCAGGTAACATTGATAGAGTAAAACCTGGTGCTTGCATACGTTCAAAACTGAATGAAGATTGTTCAATAATTGAATATAAACCCATCTTTGTAATATCTTTTTTTGTTAATTTACCTTTAGATGCCATCTTCGTCACCTCCATTATTATTCACTGTATTCACTGCGGCACTACTATCAATTTTCTTTTCATACATATAATTAATAAATGCTAATGCTACACCAACAATTGCGATAGGAACTACATTTGGCATATCTAAGAATGTTGCCATAATGAATCCTAAGAATAAATATGGTGCATTTTCTTTCTTTAATGTTACCATTAGTAGTAAACCTAATCCAACGGCTGGTAATAAACCACCTGCAATTTCAAAACCATGAACTAGCCATTCTGGGAATGCATTAACAAATGATTGTATTGGTCCTTGTAAAGCATATGAGCATAAGAATACTAAAACAGCTACTGCTACAGCTTTGATAACCACTCCTAAGTAAACAATTCTTTTAAATCCTTCAGTATCAGCTTCTTTAGCATACTCATCACATTTATGTGCTATACCTACATAAACAGTATTAAAGAAAATTCCAACCCATTGAGCTAGTAAAGCAAAAGGTAATGATAATCCAATTGCAGTCTCAGCAGATTGTCCAGTTGTATATGCTATAACAACTGTCATCATACCTGCCATCAAAGGATCTGGAGGAACTGTTCCTCCAACAGTTAATAAACCTAGATATGATAGTTCTGCTACGGCTCCACAGGCAATACCTAAAGATACATCTCCTAATGCTATCCCTGCAAAGAAAGAAACTACCATTGGCCTAAACCAATAAAAAGCTTCCCAAATTTGGTCTACTGCACATATAAATCCTACTAGCATAAGTAACAAACCTTGTACTAATGTTATTTCCATAAATAATACCTCCCTTTAAAATGTACATATTAAATTTTGTACTTTTTATCTCCTGGTGCTATTTGAATATATACTTCTGCTCCCATACTCTTCATAGCTTCAAAATCTTGCATATCTTTTTCATCTACATAAACATGTTGTTCATGTAAAACTTTTTTACCAGGTTTAACGTGCATATTTCCAATATTAACACTTCTAATAGGTACCCCACCTTCCATTAACTTTCTCATGTTTTCAGGTGTCTTACAAACAATAAAGATGTGTTGCTTTGGACTTGCTTTATGAATAATATCAATGGTTTTTTGTAATGAAAAGAATCGTATTCCTACTCCAGCAGAATCTGCAGTCATCTTCATTACAGATTTTTGAATATCATCATTTGCACATTCATCATCTGCAACAAGAATTAAATTTGCTTGACTTGCACCAACCCAGGAATTTCCAACTTGTCCATGTACTAGACGATTATCTATTCTAGCAAGTACGATATTTGGTTCACTCATATTATTCACCTCCTTTCACTTGATTATCTGTATAATTTTTCTATAAATTCTATATATTTTATGTTAAAACTATCCATTATATTTGTCAATATATTATCTCAAATTTCTGAACAACTTATATATTTTCTTATTTAAACCTTATAAATTATTATGTTTATATGCTATTAATATTAAGCTATATCTCATTTATCAGAAAATTCTCTTTATTTTCTCTGAATAATTTGTTATTATATATTTGTAATGTTGTTATTACAAATTTTATTGAATTGTAATAATAAATAGTACAACACTTATTTTTTTATAAAAAGGGGGATTTTAAAATGGAAAAAGAAAACGTGCCTACTATGCTGACCTATATTAAAGAAACACCTGAACAATTATCAATCAATACTGCTCGTTCTAAGGAGTTAACTAAATCTTTAGTAAATCTTTATTTAAAGAAAGATTATGAAACTATATGGATTATAGCTTGTGGCTCAAGTTCTAATGCTTCTCAATGCGCTAAACCATTTATGATGAAGTATTTGAATTGTGATATTAAAATCGTTACTCCTAGTACTTTTGTTTATACAGAAAATAAACTAAAAGAAAATGATCTAGCTTTTGTAATTTCGCAAAGTGGATGTTCTACAAACTCTATTGCTGCTTTGAATAAACTAAAGGAGTTAGGATATCCACCTATTGGAATAACAGGAAATATAAATTCTGATTTCAAAGATTATTCAGATCCTATTATAGATTATGGAGTAGGAATAGAAACAGTGGGATATGTTACAAAAGGAGTTACTACCCTTGCTCAATTCTTAATGTTATTTGCTTTAGAAGCTGCTTTAGCAAAGGGAACAATATCTCAAGATATCTATAACGAAGTATTAAATGAACTCAAAGATGTTCCTAGAAGACACGAAGTGGTTCAAAATGAAACATGGGATTTTTATGAAAGAAATAAAGCTATATTAACTTCTATGAATGTATCTTATACTTGTGGTTTTCTACAAGGCTATGGTATAGCAACCGAAGGAGCTCTTAAGCTTGGTGAAACTATTAAGATTCCTAGTTTTGCTTATGAGGCTGAAGAATTTATCCACGGACCAAATCTTCAATTAACTCCTAACTACACATTATTTTTTATTGATGATTTCTCTGTAGGTAGCGACAGATTAATTCAAATTTATAAAGCTGCTCATAGCGTAAGTGATAAAGTATTTGCAATTACAAATAATACAGCTATTGACGATAAATATTCAGTACGTTTACCTTTTGATATTAAGGAACCACTATTATCACCATTATATGTATTACCTTTCTTCCAAATCATCGCGCATCAAGCAACTACTGATTTAAATAGATGGAATAAGCATCCAATGTTTGCGCATTTTAAAGAATATGCTGATTCAAAAACTGAAAGCATTAAAGACATTATGCCAGAATTATGATAAAAGCTATTATTTTTGATATGGATGGTGTTCTTATCGACAGTGAACCTTATTATCAAAGTGAACTTATAAAATGTTTTCAACACTTTAACATAAAAGTTACTTTTGCTGACTTAATCCCACTTGCTGGAGGTTCAACTAATCATTATGACCAAGTTGTTAATCCTCTTCTTGAAAAGGGACATGTACCACGAGATGCATTTGACAATTATTGCAACCTTAATTATGAAAGAAATCCTGTTCCTTATCCAAAGCTTCTCTTCCCTAATGTAAGAGAAGTTTTGGATTGGATAACAAATCATAATTATCCTATTGCTCTCGCATCAAGTTCAAAAGAATATGAAATAAGAAATGTTTTAAAAGCCTGTGATATTGAATCATATTTTGAATTCATTATAAGTGGAGAGAATTTTAAGGAATCTAAACCTAACCCTGAAATATATCTAGCCTGTGTGAAAAAATTAGGGTTATCTCCTCAGGAATGTATGGCTATTGAAGATAGTGAATATGGTATTACAGCAGCTAAAAAAGCAGGATTAACTTGTATAGCAAAAGAAGATTTACGATTTGGTTATAACCAAACAAAAGCTGACTTCATAGTTAAAGATTTGTTTGAGATTATTAATATATTAAAGGAGGAAGCGAAATGAAAAAAATTCTATGTCCTTCTATGATGTGTGCAAATTATGCTAATTTAGGGCAAGAGATTCGATTATTGGAAGAAGCTAAAATCGATATATTCCATTTAGATGTAATGGATGGGAATTTTGTTCCAAATTTCGGTATGGGGCTTCAAGATATTGAATTTATTTGCAAAAATTCTCATAAGCCTTGTGATGTACATTTAATGATAAATCACCCTGAACATTATATAGAAAAATTCATTGATTTAGGATGTGAAATTGTTTATATTCACCCTGAAGCTGATATTCAGGCTTGCAGAACACTACAAAAAATTAAAGACTTAGGTGCACATCCTGGCATAGCAGTTAATCCAGGAACATCTTTTGAGTCTATTAAAAACTTACTATACTTATGTGATTATGTTATTGTTATGACTGTAAATCCAGGGTTTTCTGGCCAACATTATTTAGACTTTATTACTCCTAAATTTCAAGAGTTTGTTGAACATGCTCCATTATATGGTGGTTATCATGTAATGATTGATGGTGCATGTTCTCCTGAAAAAATAAAGGAATTATCACTAATTGGTGTAGAGGGCTTCATCTTAGGAACAAGTGCATTATTTCATAAAAATAAGCCTTATTCAACAATTATTGATAATCTAAGAAAGGAATGATATTTAAATGAATTTAAATGAATCAATATTTTGGAAAGAAATACACCAACAATCTGATTGCATAAAGGAATGTTTAAAATGCAATCTAAGTATAATACAAGAAATCGCAAACGATGTAGAAAAAAGAAAGATTAAAAATATTGTTTTTGCAGCAAGAGGAAGTAGCGAACATGCAGCACAGGTTGCAAAATATGTCTTTGAAATTTATACAGACATCCACACAAGTATTTCTTCACCTTCAGTCGTAACTTGCTATGAAGGCAATATCAACTATTCAGATACTATGGTAATTGGTATTAGTCAATCTGGTGGTGCCAAAGATATTTATCAAGTTATGCAGAAATGTGTTAATGATGGTGGTCTTTGTATTTCTATTACAAATGAACCTAATTGCTTAATGTCTACTATTGGAGATTATAAAATTAATAATTGTTGTGGAATAGAAAAAAGTATTACAGCTGGTAAATCATATATTACTCAATTAACAATATTAATATCATTAGCTGCATATATTTCAAAAAATCAAGATTTACTTCATTTAATTAATGAACTTCCTGAGATAGTTCAGGAATCTTATGCTCTTGAAAATCAAGTGAATGATATTATTCCTCTATTTAGAAACAGTGAACATCTATTAATTTTCGGAAGAGGTTTATTATATGCTTTAGCCTTAGAAAGTGAATTAAAAATACAAGAAACAAGTTATTTAGATGCTCGTTGTTATGCTGCAAGTGATTATCAACATGGTCCTATCGCAACAGCATTACCTTTTGTTCCAACAATATTTTTTATTGCTGATAAAAAAACAAATGAAAGTATTATTCAATTACATCAAAGATTAAAAAAAGAAAAAAATATATATTCTCTTATCATAACAAACAACCATGAAATTGCAAACTTAGGTGATGCCTCCATCTTAATACCTGAAAAATATGATGGATTAAAGGCTGTCTTTGTATGTGCAGTAATTTCTCAAATGTTTGCTTGCTTATTATCAATCTCTAGAGGCTATAATCCTGATAAACCTACTGGTGTATCTAAACATACAGTAACAATTTAAGGAGGCAAATATGAAATTAGTTACAATGAAAGATTATATTTATTCCACACCAGAAAAAGTTCTAGCTAATGTTTCTAGAGCTAAAACTTTAACAGAAGAGATAGTTAATCTATATACAAGAAAACAATATAAACAAATAACCTTTGTTGCATCTGGTTCAAGTTATACTGCAATTCAATGTGCAAGGGGATTCTTATGCGAAATGCTGGATACTGATATTAAAATTATTAACCCATACACCTTTGCAGAATATGATTATCGCTATGTAAAAGAAGACCACTTTGTAGTAATTGTAAGTCAGAGTGGTGCTAGTACTAATTGTATCTCTGCTTTAAAAAAGCTACATGAGATCAATCATGAAAAAATTGTATTAACAGCTAATGTAAATGGTGATTGCTCTAAATATGCTGATTATATATTAGATTGGGGTTGTGGTATTGAAACCATGGGCTATGTAACTTTAGGTGTTGTTACTTTAATTGCATATTTACAATTATTTTCAGTTTATGCAAAGAAAAAAATAACTTCTATTGATTATATTGAATATTGTGAATCTCAGATTATAAAGGCTATGGAAAATCATAAAATTCTTTGCAAGGATACTGAGCTATTTATTCATAATCACTATCAAAACCTTATGCAAATGGATCGTGTTTATGTTTTAGGATGTGGATCTAACTATGGAACAGCATTAGAAGGTGCACTTAAAATTGGTGAAACAGTTAAAGTTCTCGCTGTTGGCTATGAACAAGATGAATTTTTACATGGACCAGCTTTACAATTATCACCTCATTATACAGTTTTCTTAATAGATAATGGTGATGATACAAAGGACCATGCATTACAAACTTTTACTGCACTTTTAAAAGCTGTTCCAAATACCTACATAATTACACCTGAAAATATAAATCATAATAATGTTTTGCACATTGAAAATTCATGTGACGAGCCATTTACATGCCTATATTACTTAGCATTCTTTCAATTAATAGCTGAAGTGATTTCTACTGATCTTAATTCCAAGAAATCACATCCACTTTATTATGAAATGAATAAAATAATGGATTTCAGAACACCAGAATTTAGAAAAAAACATGATGCAAGTGATGACTAATAGGAAGGAGCGATTTTTGTGTTTCTTGCAATTCAAAAAAGAATTAACTATATTTTAATTATTTTATTTTTACTTACAGCACTTCTTCTGTATGGAATGTATAATATAATTATCCTTTATACTAATTGGGGCTTTATAGGTATATTAATATGCTTTATTCTTACTGTTACTATTGTTTATTTGTTATTAAGCTTTATAAAAAATAATATAGAAACAATTATTATTTATAGAATGCTTTCAAAAAAACAAATCGCTTTAGCTAAAATAAAAAAAGCAACATTCTATAAGGCAAGTCGTGATCTTTATTTTTCAAATCACAATATATATAAATTTGACATTGAAATTTATACACAAAATCACGAAAAACTAAGTATGACGATTTATGAAGATGTGGAAGATACTAATTTTTCTTCATTACCTGGTTACGCCTACGTTACATACGACAGTAATTCTGAAAAGGTTAGCCTTGTTCCAACTTTTCTTCTTTTTATGTCACCTAGTTTAAAGGATATTGTAAAGGACTTTGAGGAAACTTATAAACCAAAATATTTAGAAATAGTAAAAAAACATGGATTAACAATAAAAAAGTTTTCAAACAAATAAAGCTCAAAAAAATACCGTTTATAATATAAGCGGTATTTTTTAATATTATTAATCTAAAAGTCTGCTTACTATATCATTTGTGCCTTGTGCAATTGGTATTATATTTTTAACAAAGGAAATAGTTGTATTAATACTTGTAAGTAAGCTCAATACCTTTTTTATGCTTTCTTTAAAACTTTTATTATTAGAAGCTTCTTCACAAATATTTTTATTTAACATTATGCTTCCTAATCCTTGTTCTATAGATATCTTTAGTCCATCTATTCCATATATCTTATATTCTTCTATCTTATCATATAAATCACTAAGCACGCTATTTATGAAGGACTTTAGTTCACTATTTACTTCTAATTCTTCTAGCTCTTTTATTAATACTTGTATTTTTTCTTTAAATTTAATCAAATTTTCTTCTTCAATATTTCTATATTGATTACATACATCTAAAGCTACTGCTAACCCATTTATAGATATCAATATTTCCTTTGTGATTATACTGTCTAACTTGTGTATATCATCATCTAATCCTACTGCCATAATCCTTTTTTCAAAATTAGTAAGTGATTTTACTAATTCATCTTTTGAGTGACTTTCAATTTTATTAGTAAGTTTTTTTATACTTTTTATCATTTCAATAACTTGTATGATAGATTTAAATATTTTTTCATCATCGTTTATATCTAAATCGAAAACTTGAGCAAGAACTGATTCCACTGTCCTAAATCTACTTTGTTTGTTAGCATTATTACTACAAAACTCTTTTGATTTACTTAAAATTTCATATAGTCTAACTGCCGGATTAGTTGATAATAGCATACTACCCCCTCCATATAATTATATACAGTTACTATTTCTATATTGTCATGCTGTTCTCCTCTTTTTTTCTTTAATATTAATAGTTTTTTAAGCATTAAATATTATTAAATTATAATTAAAATTTAAATTTATCTCTTACTATATATAATGTTTCAAATGTATATTATATGTATGTTTTTAACTATTAATATTGATTTTTTTAATATCTATTTTCTCATTATCAATATTCATAATTGCCATAGTTAGTGGCAAAGAAAATCTCCTTTTACCACAGCTTCCTGGATTAACATATAGGATATTATCCTTGATTTCTAAGTTATATTTATGAGAATGACCATATATTATTATGTCTACTTCTTCTAAATTAGCATTAATATTATTTTTTTCATGAACTATATAAATCCTCTTACCTTCTACCTCAATAAACTCTTCTTCTTTTAATATACCTTCAAGTTCACCTTTTTCATTATTTCCCTTTACAGCTATAGTCCTAGTTATTCTACTAAGTCTTTCTAATATATCATTATTACATATATCTCCTGCATGTATAATTAAATCGCATTGATTTAAATTATCTATTACCTCTTCTCTTAATAAATCATGTGTATCGGAAATAATCCCTACTTTCATAATTTATCATCACCTTTCTTTATCTTTATTGATATTATATAATAAAATTATAATTACATTATAGATGGAGGAAATTTATATTGTTAAAAAAAATTAATTTTAAAGGAGCTATTCATATGTGGGTTATTTATGCTTTATTATCTGCTCTTTTTGCAGCACTTACTTCAATATTAGCTAAAATAGGAATTGAAAACATAAACTCCAATCTAGCTACTGCCATCCGTACAGTTGTTGTATTAATAATGGCTTGGGGAATAGTATTAATTAATGGTAGTATAAGTCAAATTAGTAACATAACTCAAAAAAGCTGGATATTCTTAATTTTATCTGGTATTGCAACAGGGCTTTCTTGGTTATTTTACTACAAGGCTTTACAAATAGGTGAAGCCTCTAAAGTAGTACCAATAGATAAATTTAGTGTTGTAATAACTATGATTTTAGCCTTTGTAATACTAAAAGAAGCTGCTAGCTTTAAAACTGTTATAGGTGGAATATTTATTACAATAGGTACCTTTATCATGATATTATAACCATAACAAAGAAGAAACCAAGCATTTGCTTAGTTTCTTCTTTGTTATAACTATTAAGTATATTATTTTAATAACTTTCTATTACATCTTTAATGATGTCTTTTATTTCATTTACTGATAAATCTAGTGTTTCAAGTCCACCTATATCACATTTGGATGTATACTTTATATTATTAAATATTCTTGCATATAGTTGTTTTTTGTTATCAAACTTCTCATTATCTTCTAATATATACTTGTAAAGTATTCTTGTTTCTTTTTCTATATAATCTCTATCATTCATAATAAACTCCCAATATCTAATATATATGTTGGTACTTAATATACCAAACATATTCTAATAAATACAATTTTAACTCTTTGCCATAATAAATTCAACCAAAGTTAATCTGATTTACATACTACTAAGTTATATTAAAGATTAAATTCTATTATAAATGTTGTATCCTTTCCTATATTACTTTCAGCATATATTTTACCTTTATGACTTTCAACTATTGATTTAGCTATAGATAAACCTAAACCATATCCTCCTGTTTCTCTTGCTCTTGATGTATCTACTCTATAAAATCTTTCAAATATTTTGTCTAAATCTTCTTTTTTTATGCCTTCTCCAGTATTTCTCACTTTAAGCTTTACTTTATTTTTATCTTGCCTTAATTCTACATCTATTTTTCCACTCTTATTAGTATATTTTATTGCATTATCTAGCAATATTATAAATACTTTCTTTATATTTTCTTTATCTCCTTTTAAGATCACATCTTCTTCTATATTAGATGATAGTTCAATATTATTTTCAAACAATACTGCTTCAAAAGTAAGCAATACATTATTAATTAATTTACTAATATCAAAGTCTACGAATTCTTCTAATTCCTTACCTGTATCTAGCTTCGCTAATGATAGCATTTCATCTATTAATTTAGACATTCTTTCTATTTGATTGTTAATATAATTAAGCCATTTACTTTGACTTTCTACTGTTTCACTCCCATTAGATAAAACTAATGATGTATTTGTCCTAATAATAGTTAGTGGTGTCTTTAATTCATGTGAAGCATTTGCTATAAATTGCTTTTGCTTTTCAAAACTTTCTTTTATAGGCTTAATAGTTCTATTAGTTAGGTAAATACTTATAAATAACAATACAATAAGGCTTATACTTCCAATTCCTATAAATACTTTTAATAGATTATTTAATACATTAATCTGTGGTTCTCTACTCATAAGAACTATTTTCATTCCTTTAGGATTGTATTCTTTTAAATATCCATAACTACTTCCTTCTATTTTTATTTTATCTGAATTACTTTCACTTTTAATTATTGTATAAATGGCTTCTTGAAGTATATCTTCATCAATTTCCATATAACTCGTAACTTTTGCTATATTGTTATCAGAATCCAATTCAACAATTATACTACTACTTATCATTGGTGAATTTGGTCCTGGCTTCCTAGGATTAGATATAGTATTCTTTAATTCATGTTCTAAATCCTTTTCCATACTTATAGAAGTTGATATGTAGATTGTTCCAAAAATCAAAACAAAAACCATAGTTAATAAAGACATATTAATTAATATAAATTTTTTCTTTAATTTATCAAACAAAATTAGTCCTCCAATCTATATCCCACACCTCTTATTGTTACTATATTTACTTTAGATTTTAAATAAGATAATTTCTTTCTAATAAATGAAATATAAACTTCTATGTTGTTATACTCAACTTCTGAATCAAATCCCCAAAGCTTAGTTATTAAATCATCCTTGCTAACAACACATCTAGGTCTTTCCATAAAATATTTAATTATTTCAAATTCCTTTAGAGTTAATCTTATACTTTCATCATTTGAATCTAAATCATAGGTATTTATATTTAATCTTATATCACCATAAGTTAATATATTTTCATTTATTACATTCCCTTTTCTTCTGGTTATGGATCTAAGCCTTGCTAATAATTCTTCAGCTGCAAAAGGCTTTGATAAATAATCATCTGCTCCTAAATCTAAGCCTAGAACCCTATCTTCTATTTGAGTCTTTGCAGTTAACATAATTACTGGAGTAAGAATCCCTTCTTTTCTTAATTTTTTTAATATACTTAATCCATCTAACTTAGGCAGCATTATATCTAATACTATTACATCATATACATCTGTTAGGGCATAATTTAGCCCATCTTCCCCATCATAAACTGCATCTACAGTATATTTATTATTAGTTAGTATCTGAACTAAAGCTTCTGATAATTCTATTTCATCTTCAATTAAAAGTAGTTTCATATTATTACCTCCATAATTAAAGTGTTTTTGCTATTTCACTTTTCTTATTATTACATAACAAAATTTTACCACAGAAACCTTAAAATAAAATTAAATTTAAGACTAAATTAAGGTTTATATAATAGTATTATTTTGACAGGAGGTGAAAATTTAATGACAAAGCCAAGACATGAAATTAAAGTTTTTATTAATTACTCTGACTATATTTCTATAAAAAATAGGCTTAAACATTTTGCAACATTAGATAGGAACGCAGGAAATGATGGTATTTATCATATAAGGAGCTTATATTTTGATAATTATTCTGATAAAGCTTTAATGGAAAAAATTAATGGATTTAATAATAGAGAAAAATTTAGAATTAGATTTTATAATCATAACCATTCCTTTATTAAGCTTGAAAAGAAAAGTAAAGCTAATGGGTTATGTTATAAATCTTCTGCTCCATTAACTAAGGAAGAATGTGAAAAAATATTAAATGGAGATATTGAATTTTTAAGAGACTCTACTAATGATGTCCTAAAAGAATTTTATTGTAAGTTAAAATATCAATGTCTTAAACCTAAGACTATAGTTGATTATACTAGGGAAGCTTATATTTTTAACGCTGGAAATGTAAGAATAACAATCGATAGCAATCTTAAGGGTGGTCTATACTCTACAAATATCTTTGATGCTAATCTTCCAACCTTAGGTTTAATAAATGAAAACCCAATAATTTTAGAAATTAAATATGATAATTTTCTTCCTGACATAATAAGAGATCTTATTCAAACTAATATTCGTAGTCAAACTGCTGTATCCAAATATGCAGCTTGTCGATTATTTACAGTATAATTTATATTTTGGAGGTAACAAAAATGACTTTTAATGATATTTTTAAATCTAGCTTTTTAGAAAAAGCTTCTTCATTCTCAATTCTTGATATGGTTATAGCCCTTGGACTTGCATTTGTAATTGGTCTATTTATATTCCTAGTTTATAAAAAGACTTTTAGAGGTGTTATGTACTCTGAAAACTTTGGTGTATCACTTATTGCTATGACTTTAATAACAACCCTTATTATCCTAGCAGTTACATCAAATGTTGTATTATCACTTGGTATGGTTGGTGCTTTATCAATTGTAAGATTTAGATCAGCAATTAAGGAACCATTAGACATAGCTTTTGTTTTTTGGTCAATAAGTATTGGTATAGTTCTTGGAGCTGGTCTTATTCCTCTAGCTATATTTGGCTCTGTGTTTATAGGAATTATATTACTTATATTTGTAAATAAAAAGAGTTCAGATAATCCTTACATATTAATAATAAATTGTAATGATGAAAATAGTGAAATCTTAGCAATGGATCATATTAATAAATCTGTAAAGAAACATGTTATAAAATCTAAAACTGTATCTGCTAGTAATGGCATAGAAATTACTATTGAAATAAAATTAAAGGAAATGTCAACTAAGTTTGTAAATGAAATCAATAATTTAGAAGGGATAAATAATGTAGTATTAGTAAGCTATAATGGAGACTATATGAATTAGCCCATAAGGTGGTGTAAAAAATGATTTCAAATAAATATATAAATGCTATTATAGCCACATTAACAGCAATTGCTTTACTTTTTACTACTTTACTTTATGTAAATTCTAAAAATATTACTGCTAAGACTACAAGTTCTTCTAGTAATTTTACTTATATTGATACTGTCTTTAATAAAGAAAAAGTAACAGAAATTGATTTAGAAGTTAATGAAGATACTTGGAATTCTCTTTTAGAAAATGCTATAAATGAAGAATATATATATGCAAATATTACTGTTAATGGAACTAAATATAATAATGTTGGTATTAGGGCAAAAGGAAATTCAAGTTTATCTATGGTTGCTAGTGATGATACTACTGATAGATATAGCTTTAAAGTAAAATTTGATGAATATGTAGATGGACAAACTTTAGATGGATTAAGTAAAATTGCCTTAAATAATGTAATGTCTGATGCAACTTATATGAAGGAATATCTTTCCTACGATTTGCTAGAAAAAATGGGGGTTCCTACTCCTGCCTTTGCCTTTACAAATATAAAAGTAAATGGTGAAGAATGGGGATTATACTTTGCTGTAGAAGTCATTGAAGAAGAGTTTATTGAAAGAAATTATGGTTCTTTATCTGGAAACTTATATAAACCTGAAGGAAATGAAATTGGTGGCAAAGATAAAAATAACGAAGATATGAAGGCTAATATGAATGATGGAGAAAATATGATTCCTCCTGATATTAATAATGCCCAAGGTGAAGATAATATGGTTCCACCTAATATGGACAATCCTCAAAATGGTGATAATAATATAGTTCCTCCTAATATGGGCAATGCTCAAGGTGGAGAAAATGTGGCTTCTCCTAATATGGATAATCCTCAAAATGCTGGAGATAATATAGTTCCTCCTGATATGGGTAATGCTCAAGGTGGAGAAAATGTGGCTCCTCCTAATATGGATAATCCTCAAAATGCTGGAGATAATATGGTTCCTCCTAATATCGGTAATTCTCAAGGTGGAGAAAATAATAATACTGAAGTCAGTGAAGATCTTAAAGATAAGGGCTTCAGAGGTGGTATGATTGGTGGAGGCATGGGGGCTACTAATGGTGGAAACCTAGTTTATACTGATGATAATAAAGAATCTTATTCTGATATATTTGATAATAATGTATTTAAAACAACTACTGAATCTGATGAAGATAAGGTTATTGAGATGATAAAAAATCTAAATGAAGGAACTAATTTAGAAGAATATCTTAATGTAGATGAAATTCTTAGATATTTTGCAGTAAATACCTTCCTTGTTAATTTAGATAGCTATGCTTCTAATATGAAACATAATTATTATCTTTATGAAAAAGATGGTGTATTTGAAATAATTCCTTGGGACTATAACCTTTCCTTTGGTGCCTTTAATATAGGAACTGCTAGTAAAGCTATTAATTTCCCAATAGATAGCCCAGTTACAGATACTCTTGAAAACAGTCCCTTAATAGGTAAATTATTAGAGGTTGATAAGTATAAAGAAACTTATCATAAATATCTTCAAGAAATAGTTGATTATGTTAATAATGGAACCTACGAAAATACTATAAAACAAGTAAATTCACTTATATCAGATTATGTGAAAAATGATGCTACTGCCTTTTATACTTATGAAGAATATACAGCTTCTCTTCCAGAATTAATAAACTTTGGAATAGATAGAGCAAAAAGTATATCTGCACAACTTGACGGAAGTCAGCCTTCTACTAGCTATGGTAATATAGAAACTACAGTTAATTTGACTACTTTAGGTAGCCAAGGCATGAATAATAAAAACATGGATAATAATGTAGATTCAACTACTAGTGCTGGTTTAGAAAATAATGATACTAATAAAGGTCAAATGCAAAAACCTAATATTAATAATGAAAATACTCAAATGAATAAACCTAATGAAAATAATAATATAAATCCAGAAGATATGATTAATAAAAATAATAATTTACCTATCAATAAAGAAAATTTAAAATGGATTATATTAAAATTCTGTGGATATTTTACATTTTTACTGATTAGTATAATCTTTGTAGCCTTATTTAAGAGAAAAAAATTTAAAGCTAAATAATAAAGGTCGCTTGCAGCGATCTTTATTATTGGAAAAAAGCCTGAATTGCCATCCTCGCAAGATAAATAGTCCTCTCACATGTAATGTAATTATAATATTATTACCTATTCTTATAATACCCTACTATTCAACTTTCAAAAGAAAATAGCAACTTATAAATATATAAGTTGCTATTAAAAAATTTATTTTATATTATACTGTTTCTTCTTTTAATATTATGTTTAATAATAATGCAGTAATTGTTCCTGTTGATATACCTGAAGCAAAAATCATCTTTAGTCCTTCTGGTAATTGAGAAATAAATTCTGGTCTAAAGGTTACTCCAAGACCTAATCCAATAGATGTAGCTATTATTAAAAGATTTCGTTCATTTATTTTTACTTTGCTTAAAGTTTTTATTCCAGCAGCTGCAACTGTACCGAACATAACTATCCCAACTCCCCCTAGTACTGGCTGAGGGATACTATTAACTATAGCTGCTATCTTTGGTAAAAATCCTAATAAAACTAGTATAACTCCAGCCATAACTGCTACATAACGACTTGCAACTTTAGTTAATGGTATTAATCCAACGTTTTGACTAAAAGTTGTATTTGGAAGTGTCCCAACAATTCCTCCTATCATACTTCCAACTCCATCAGATAATACTCCTGCCCCTATACGCTTTTCAGTCATTTCAACATTTGATACTTCTCCTACTGCTTTTAAACAGCCTACAGTTTCTATTGCTGTAACAAAATATGCTGGTATAAATGCAATAAGTGCTTTAAGATTAAAAGTAACACCATACTCAAATATTTTAGGAATTGATACCCAACTGGCTTCTTTAACTGCTGTAAAATCTACTAATCCAAGTGGTATACATACAATATATCCTATTACCATTCCTATAAGAATAGATGCACTACTAAGCATTCCTTTTCCATAACGATTCAATAACAAAGTCCCAAATAACACTACCATTGAAATAGATATATTTTTTAAACTGCCATAATCAGAAGCTCCACTTCCTCCTGCTGCCCAGTCTATTGAAACTGGCAATAAAGTTAGTCCTATTAAGCATACAACTGTTCCTGTAACTATTGGTGGAAATAACTTCATTAGTGGTCTTATAAAATAACTAAGTACAACTTCAAAAATTGATCCTAATATTGTTGCTCCAATTATTCCAGGTAAGCCTAAAACTGAACCAACTGTAATTGAAGGTGACACAAAGGTAAAATCAGTTCCCATTATACAAGCTACCTTAGCTCCAATTGGTCCTACCCCCTTAGCTTGTATAATAGTTGCTATTCCTGCTGCAAGTATAGATGCACTTATTAATGCTGTTGATGTTTTAGCATCAAAGCCTAAGGCGCTAGATATAACTAGTGGAACTACTATTATCCCACCAAATGCTGCAAATATATGCTGAATTCCAAATAATATTTTTTCTGCTATTGATGGATTGTCATCAACTTTATAATTTAATTCGATTCCATCATTTTTTTGTAAGTTTTCCATTATTTCTTCCTCCTTTGTTTAAATTAAAAAGCACCTCGATCCCGAGGTGCTTGTCTTAAAAACAGAAGTAAAATAATTATTTATATAAATAACTTACCTTTAATTCAAAACATAGTACCTCGTAGTCTGCAAATTTACGGTTAGCAGGTAGAAACTTTCGGACCATATTACCGATGATATACGAGTTCTTTAATTCTTATTGCTATTATACACAAACAATTATTTTATTTCAACACAAAATTATTTGTATTTTTATACCTATTTAAGCTCCAACTATATTATTAAGCCATTTTTTTTGCTTATATCTTTTAAATCCTAAAATAAATTTATAAACTTCCTCAATAGTTATCATAGCGTAGACATAATAAATTGGTAAACCAAGAACTATTCCTCCTAAAAATGCAAAGGGGATTCCTACACACCAAACTCCTGTTATATCTAATAGAAGAGAGGCTTTTGTATCTCCACCACTTCTTAAAACTCCTACTATATTAACTAAATTAAACATTCTAAATGGTAAATAGCATACAAAAACAGTTAAACACTTTGTAATATCCTCAGCTACATTTGGCTGAACTGAAAATAGATTTATTAATGGTTTTCTAATTATAATACAAACAATTCCCATAACAACTGTAAGAATTAATTGCAGCACAAAAAAACTTTTTGCATGTCTTTCAGCATCCTTTAACTTATTTGCCCCTAGCTCATTTCCTAATATAACTGCCGTTGCTGAGCTAAGACCTTGGAATAAAACCACACAAATTTGTTCAACATTCTGAGTTATTGTAATTGATGCTACTGCCACATCTCCCATTCTTCCATATACTAATGAATACATTGTAACCCCAAGTCCCCACATAAATTCATTTGCTATAACAGGTGATACAGTTACAAAATATTTTTTTATAAAATCTTTATTAAAATTAACTAATTCTTTTATTTTGGCTGCAGCAGGCCCTTTACTTATATATACTACAGCTAAAATAGATGTACACTCAACCACCCTTGCAATTACTGTAGCAATTGCCGCGCCTTGTACTCCTAGCCTTGGTGCACCAAAGTTTCCATATATAAAAGTATAATTTAAAACAACATTAACTAAAATTGAAATTACACTAATAAAAACTGGTGCCTTTACTTTATTAGTTGCTCTTAATAATGAAATATAACAATTAGTAATAGCTGTTAATGGATAGCTTAATGCTACTATTTTTAAATAAGAGGCTCCAATAGCTATAGTTCCTTCACTTGGAGTAAATATTCTCATAACAATACTTGGTATAAAAAGTCCAGCTAACATGAAAAGAATTGCCCCAGCAAGTCCTATAATAAGAGAAATTCCTAGAACTCTTCTAATGTTTTTTATATCCCTTTTCCCCCAATATTGTGCTGTTAATATTGATGAGCCACTAACTATTCCAAATAATAATAATGTAAAGACAAAAAACACTTTATTAGCAAGTCCCACTGCAGCTATAGTACTTTGCCCTAGTGTTCCTATCATCATTGTATCCACAAGATTTAATGTTGTATTTAAAAGTGCTTGCATAGCAATAGGAATACTGATTGCAATAGTCTTTTTCAAGAATTTTTTATCTTCAATTATACTTTTTAAATATGTAATCTGCATACTGACCTCCAAATTATTAATATATTCTTCTTGCTTATTAATTTTTATTATTTACTAGTTTTATTCGTGGCTAATTATAACATAAATTTTATAATTTAGATAAACTCTTAGAATTTTTTCTTATAATATAGATAAAATCTCCTTTCAATACTTTACTAATTATTGAAAGGAGATTTTTGTGTTTAAATTAGTTATAATATTTTATAATATAAAAAGCAATTATTAACATCATCAATCTTATTATTTTCTATCAATAAAAATATATTATTTATTTTATCAATTTAACATATATCTTAAAGATATTATTTTCACATTTCGCATAAATATCTCCATTATGAAGATCTATAATACTCTTTGCTATTGCTAAGCCCAGCCCAGAACCAGGGATTTCAGAATTTCTTGATTCATTGCATCTATAAAATCTATTGAATATTTTATCTACATCTTTTAATGATTCTTGCTCTATTTCGTTTTCAAAAGAAATTATTACATCATTTTTTTCTTCATTTATATCAATTAAAACATTACTATTTTCAACGCTGTATTTTACAGTGTTTGATAATATATTTTGAAAAACTCTACCTATTTTGTTAGAATCAATATATAAATTTATATTTGAATATTCATAATTCTTAATAAATACTATATTCTTCTTCATAGCCTCTACATATAACTCGCCAATGCTCTGTTCTATTATCTCTATTACATTTACATTACTCCTTTGTAAAGAAACTGAATTAGACTGTAGCTTAGAATATTCAAATAAATCTCCAATTAAGTCTCTTAGCTTATACGACTTTTCTATTGCACTTTTAACATATCTTTTCTTATTATCTTCTGTAGTTTTTTCATTATCTATAAGCTGTAAATATCCTATTATTGATGTTAGTGGAGTTCTTAAATCATGAGAAACATTTGTAATTAATTCTGATTTAAATTTTTCTTGATTTCTTTCTGCTTCTATACTATTCTTTAGATTATTAGCCATTAAATTCATTCCTTTAGCTAAAAATCCTAATTCATTATTCTCTTTTTCTGTTATCCTATATTCTAAGTTACCAGATGAAAATTCATTTATTCCTTTAGTTAGATTTCCTATATACTTAACCTTTTTATATGTGTATAAATATATGGTTAATATGGCCAATAAAAAACTTACTGAAATACCTAGAAATATTTTTATTATAACTGCACTACTACCTTGATTTTTCCATATTAATAATTTATAATCTTCCTCATCTAATCGTATATCATATTGTTGATAAAAGTTACCATCTGTGTATTTATTTTGAAAAATATTTTTTATCATATTAACATCAATCTTTTCTTCTAATACACCTTTTGACTTCATATATATATTTCCTTCATTATCTATGATAGCTGAATTAATATTATATAAATCACTTACTTCTATCAAATATTCTTTAGAATTAGCATCATTTCTATTAACATATTTTATTATTTCTACATATGCATTATTAAATCTGTTAATCAAACTTACAGTATCATTATTTTTAGCTATACTAATGCTATACGCAATACCACAACCTATTATAATAAAACTAATTATATTTAATAATAAGAATTCCTTTTTCAAACTTCCTCTTAAAAACTTTCTATTTTTCAATTTTATACCCAACTCCCCACACAAGCTTTATATACTTAGGCTCCTTAGGATTAATCTCTATTTTTTCTCTTATATTTCTAATATGTACTGCAACTGTATTCTCAGAATTATAAAATGGTTCATTCCATACTTTTTCATATATTTGTTCTGTGCTTAAAACCCTTCCTCTATTGCTAGCAAGAAGTTTTAAAATATCAAATTCCCTAGGTGTTAACCTTACGTTTCTATCGTCTACATAAACTTCTCTATTTGCTTTATTAATTCTAAGTCCATCTATACATATTTCTTCATTGTTAATTTCTTTAGCCTCACTAAAGCTAGTGATTCTTCTTAATTGTGATTTAACTCTTGCTACCAATTCTAATGGATTAAAAGGTTTTATAATATAATCATCAGCACCTATGTTTAGCCCTAATATTTTATCACTATCCTCACTTTTAGCCGAAAGCATTATAATAGGCATCTTCTTATCTTCTCTTATTTTAAGACAAGTCCTAATTCCATCAAGCTTTGGCATCATTATATCCAAAATTATTAAATCTATTTTTTCTTTCTTTAATTTTTCTAGGGCCTCTATTCCATCACAGGCTAAAACAATATTATATCCCTCATTCATTAAATAAATTTCAATTATCTCTCGAATATCCTTTTCATCATCTACTACTAATATTGTTCTTTTCTCCTCCATAACATTACACCCTTCTTTCAACTAATTCTTACTGTCTTCTTCTTTTCTATCCAACTATCAATTATGTATCCTGAAAAAATAGTAAGCAATGAAATTAATGGATATGAATATCTTTCAAATGTGTAGTATGGTAAATAAGCAATATTAAAAATTATTATAGTACCTAAAATAATAAGTGTATTAGCCCTTAAGATTGATTTTTTTACACTTAATCTTATGCCCAATATAGATGTGATTAATATGAAGTAATGCTGAATTAGAGCTAAGATAAATCCTATTATTCCATTCCAATAAAATGGTATTCTCCAAAAATACCAAGTCTTTCCTAGAGTATACCAACTTAAATATTTAAGTGGTTCTTTTTTACCATAAGTTTTAAGTCTTTCTATTCCTGCTTTAATTTCATTTTTATTACTTTCAATATAATTATCCCCTTTTTCATATAGAACTCCAAAGCCATTAGATTGGTCATAATTTATAAATGTACCTTGTAAAAAAGGATTTCCACTAGAAGCAGTAAAAGGTATGAAAGTATTAAATTGCTTATAATTTCTTATCCACCAAGGTGACATAATTATACAAAATATTCCTAAAACAATACTAGCATATTTGAACATATCCTTCAATTTGTATTCTTTTTTTATTATCCAAGCCAATAATATTACCCCTGGAAAGGCTGCAATGGTAGGTCTAAACAAACATGCTATACTCCATACTACTCCTGCTATTATATAAAGCTTAGTACTTTTTCTTTCAATTGCATACATACTTAAATAAACTAATAAAAGTAGTAAAAACTTAAAAATAGTTTCCATAAGAATTAAACTTGGAACATAAAATTCCACTATATATAATGAATTAATTAGACATGCAATTATTGCAATTCTACTATTAAATAATTTTCTTCCTATTAAAAATATTAAATATAGAGATCCACACTGAATAAAAATCTGAAATATCCTAAATGCTACTATTGCATTAAACTTACCAAATAAGATAACAAAAAATGATAATACAAAAGTTAATCCTGGCATTATATATACTGATGGTTCATATATACTTTCATAGGATAATATCTTATTTTCTACTAGGTTCCATGCACTTCTTATATACTTAACATCATCATTATCAAATTTTTCTAAACTACCTAACAAAGTTTTATCTCCGAGCTTTAATATATATATTAATCCAACTAAAGCAAATGATAATTCTATTAAAAGAAGTGCTACTTTTATATTCTTTTCCTCTTTCTTTATTGAAAACATATCTTTCTCTCCCTAACTTAAACTTATTATAAAGGCTCCACTAACTATCAGAACTAATCCTAATATCTTTAGTGTACTAACGTTCTCCTTAAATATAAATATCCCAATAACAGCACCGAATACATAACAAAGACTTTGTAATGGATATACTTTACTTAAATCTTCTTTTGATAATATATAAATCCATAGAAGACTTGCTATTACGTATATTATTCCTCCACCTAGTACATATGGATTAAATAATAAATTAAATATGCCTTTTAACGTCATTTCAAAATTTATAGTTTTTGTACCTAATTTCCATATAACCTGTCCTAAAAGCAATAGACTAATATTTATAAATATCAATATATACATCATTTATTATTTTTCTCCTTTAATAGTTCTAAAAGAATCGCATTTTCTTGTGTCAACTTTATAAGCCTATTTTTTATATCAAAGATTTCATATAAGATATATATTAAAATAATTATAGTAATCAATGTTTTCATCTAATTACTTCAGCTCCTTTCTTATTAAGATATCTATTATTGATACAATAACAATAAAGTGCTACATTTATTGTGGCTATTGTTACTTTTATCATGTAATATATACTCCTAATAGGAGTTATAGAAGATTTACCAGTTTTTCTATTATTCATTTGAACTTTTACTTCCTTTATAGTTAAACCATGCTTACATGCATATACTATTGTCTCTACTTCTGGATAATCTTTAGGATAATACTTTGAAAAAAGTTTTATTCCTCTTCTATTTACTAACCTATATCCAGATGTTGTGTCATAATAATTTCTTCCACATAAAATTGAAACTAACTTTGAAAAGTACTTTATTCCTATTTTCCTAAAAAAACTTGGCTTATATTCAGTTCTTTCAACAAATCTTGAACCTATTACAATATCAGCATTACCTGTTTCTATTTCCTTAATTAGATTTTTTAAATCTCTTGGATTATGTTGCCCATCCCCATCTAATTGAACCGCAATATCATATTCTTTTAAATATGCATAAATATACCCACTTTGAACTGCCCCACCTATTCCTAAATTATTAGCTAAATTTATAATTTTTGCCCCTGCCTTTATAGCTTCACTATACGTGTTATCAGTGGAGCCATCATTTACAACTAGAACATCTGCAGAAGGAATATTTAATTTAACAGAAGAAACTACATCATATATACTTTTCTCTTCATTATAAGCAGGAACTATAATTAATATTTTCATCTTCCTTACCTCCATCTAACAACTTATCTTCTATATAATAAATTTTAATCATGAAATTTAAATATTTTTAATTAAAATTCACAAGAAATATTAAAGAATTTATGAAGATTTTATGAAGCCTAGTCTTTTATATTTTTAGATAAAAAAAGAATGTAGGCTTTGCTTTATCATAAGCAAAATCTACATTTACTCTATATACAGTAACTAACCTATATTATGATTTAGTGTATATATTCTTTATCTTTCTTATTTATAATACATTAACATAATATGTTATTTCCAATTTAATATTTTAAAGTTCCTAATCAGTTTCTTTTACATAATATTACTGTATACATACACCATTCATTCCATTTTTATATTTTTTCTTCAAAACATTAAATATCTATATTGTAATAT
The DNA here is from genome assembly GCA_934746015.1 of uncultured Clostridium sp. GTDB lineage: Bacteria > Bacillota > Clostridia > Clostridiales > Clostridiaceae > Clostridium. The sequence goes on along the minus strand of CAKVEW010000021.1, from coordinate 11,987 downwards.
TTATCTAATTATGTTACTATATCAATATTATAATTGTTTATTTAGAATTAATTTATTAATAAATTATTTATTAATTTAACATTTTAACAACAATGAATTTAAAGGGGGATTTTTTATGAAAAAAAGAATACTTTCAGGACTTATAGCATCAATAATGTCTACGTCACTATTAATTGGATGTGGAAGTTCTAATTCTGGAAGCGAAGTAATTAAAATAGGAGGCATTGGACCATTAACTGGTAGCGCATCTACTTACGGTAATTCTGTTAAAGAAGGGGCATCTTTATTAGTAAAAGAAATTAATGACGCTGGTGGAATAAATGGTAAAAAAATTGAATTTGTATTTGAAGATGATGGGGCTACTGCTGATGGAGCAATGCAAGCTTTTAATAAATTAGTAGATAAAGATGGGGTATGTGCTATATTAGGAGGAGTTACTTCTGGAGCTACTTTAGCTATAGCTAAAAATTCAACAGAAAGACAAATTCCTATGATTACACCAACAGGAACTGAACCTTCAATCACTAATGAAGGTGGAGAATATATGTTTAGAGGATGTTTCATAGACTCCTTCCAAGGTGAGATATTAGCTAAATATACTACAGAAAAATTAAACATGAAAACAGCTGCTGTTTTATACAATGCAGGTTCTGATTACTCTATCGGTATAGCAAAAGCTTACAAAGAAACCTTAGAAAAAAATGGTGGAACAGTTGTTGAATACTTATCCTACAATGATGGAGATACAGATTTTAAGGCACAATTAACTAAGATTAAAGGATCTAATCCTGATGTTATTGTATTACCTGATTACTATAATGTTGTTGGTCTTATAGCTAAACAAGCTAGAGATATTTCTATTACTTCTCAACTTTTAGGTGGCGATGGTTGGGAATCTGAAGAGTTAGTGAATATAGGTGGTTCTGCAGTAGATGGTGCTATTTATATCAATCACTACTATTCAGGTGATACCTCTGAAATAGTTAAAAATTTTGTTGATTCTTACAAAAAAGAATATAACAAAGAACCAGATGCATTTGCAGCTTTAGGTTATGATTCTGCAAAAATTTTAGTTGAAGCAATTAAAAATGCTAATAGCACAGATGGTACAAAGATTAAAGATGAGTTAGCTAAAACAGAAATAGAAACTGTTACTGGAAAAATTAGTTTTAATGAAGAAAGATCTGCAATAAAAGGTGCTGCAGTTATTAAATTAGAGGGTGAAAATAAGGTTTTAGCTGATAAATTAAATCCTTAATGTTTTTATATAAGGAGGAGTAATTATGGAATTTATACAACAATTAATAAATGGCTTAGCTTTAGGTAGCGTATATGCCCTCCTAGCTTTAGGTTATACAATGGTTTATGGAATAATACAACTTATAAACTTTGCTCATGGTGAAATTTACATGATTGGTGCTTTTTCTGGATATTATGCATCAAGTGTACTAAAATTACCTTTACTACCTACATTATTAGTAGCAATGGCTGCTTCTGCACTACTTGGTGTTTTAATAGAAAAAATTGCATATAAGCCTTTAAGAAAATCACCAAGGATAGCATTATTAATTACTGCTATTGGTGTATCATTATTTTTACAAAACATTATGAGTAAATTTGTTGGAACAGCTCCAAAACATTTTCCTGAACTTATAAACCTTGAACCAATTACTTTTTTGGGGCTTCAATTAGATTGGAAAACCATATTAATGTTTGCAGTTTCTGCACTCCTTGTTCTTCTCCTTCAATTTATTGTTTATAAAACTAAGGTTGGAAAAGCAATGAGAGCAGCTTCTTATGATATAGAAGCTGCTTCATTAATGGGAATTAATGTAGATAACACTATCTCTCTTACTTTTGCTATTGGATCAGCATTAGCTGGTATTGCTGGTGTTCTAGTTGCAATTTCCTATCCTAGCATAACTCCTTATATAGGTACAATGCCTGGATTAAAAGCCTTTGTTGCAGCAGTACTTGGAGGAATCGGAAGTATACCTGGGGCATTAATTGGTGGTTTATCAATAGGATTATTAGAAACTTTATCTAAAGCATATATTTCAACTACTTTTTCAGATGCTATTGTATTTGGAATATTAATAGTAATACTTCTAATTAAACCTACTGGTCTATTAGGTAAAAAGACTAATGAGAAAGTGTAGGTGATTGCAATGAAAGATTTTTTTGGTAAAAAGACATTATTAATATTAGTATCTATTATTTTAGCTTATGGTATTTTATTTGGTCTTACAACTTCTCAAATTATTAAACCTTATTATAATGGAATAATTATTTTAACATTAATTAATATTATTTTAGCTGTTTCACTAAATCTAATAGTTGGATTCACAGGACAATTATGTTTAGGACATGCTGGCTTTATGGCAATAGGTGCTTATGTTTCGGCTATGCTTACTAAAGACGCAAATATTCCATTTTTTCTGGCCTTATTAATTGGTGCTATTATTGCATCTATTTTTGCAGCATTAATAGGTTATCCAACCTTACGATTAAAAGGAGACTATTTTGCTATTACTACTTTGGCTTTTTGTGAAATAATTAGGGTTGTTATAATGAATATTGAAGCTGTGGGTGGTGCTACAGGACTTAAAAGCATCCCCAAAAAGACCGACTTTACTATTGCTTTTATATTTGCTGTTTTAACTGTTTTAATAATATATAACATCCTTCATTCTTCTCAAGGAAGAGCAATGATAACTGTACGTGAAAATGAAATTGCTGCTGAAGCTATGGGGGTAAACACTTTTAAATATAAAATGATGGCCTTTATTATAGGTGCATTTTTTGCAGGATTAGCTGGGGCTTTATATTCTCACTATATGGGATATATCCAGCCTTCTAATTTTAACTTTGTTAAGTCTATAGATTATTTAACTTATGTTGTATTTGGAGGTATGGGTTCACTATCAGGTTCAATTATAGCTACTATAATATTAACATTCTTACCTGAACTACTTAGAAGCTTTGCTGATTATAGAATGATTATATACCCTCTTGCTCTTATTATTCTTATGATATTTAGACCACAAGGACTTTTAGGTGATAAAGAGCTATCATTGAAGATATTCAAAAAAACTTCTAATAAAGTGAAAAAATCTGATAAAGGAAAGGAGGTTTAATCTATGTTAGATGTTACAAACTTATCAATTGAGTTTGGTGGATTAAAAGCTGTATCAGAGTTTAATCTAAGCATTGATGAATCTCAAATAGTTGGTTTAATCGGTCCTAATGGTGCTGGTAAAACTACTGTATTCAATATGTTAACTGGTGTATATACTCCAACAAATGGAACTATATGTTATCTTGGAGAAAATCTTAATGGTCTTAAGCCTTACAATATAACCAAGAAAAAGATAGCAAGAACATTTCAAAATATAAGATTATTTTCTAATCTTACAGTATTGGATAATGTAAAAATAAGCTTTAATTATAGGATAAACTATTCTTTATTTGATTCTATTTTAAGGACACCTAAGTTTAGAAAAGAAGAAAAGAAAATTGAAGAAGAGAGCTTAAAACTTCTTAAAATTTTCTCATTAGATGCAAAGGCTACTGAAACTGCTAAAAATCTTTCCTACGGAGATCAAAGAAAACTTGAAATAGTAAGAGCACTTGCAACAAATCCATCCTTACTTTTATTAGATGAACCAGCTGCTGGTATGAATCCTCAAGAAACAATTGAACTTATGGATTTAATAAATTGGATAAAAGATAAGTTTCATATATCTGTTCTTTTAATTGAACATGATATGAAGTTAGTTATGGGTATTTGCGAAAAAATAGTTGTTCTTGACTATGGTAAGAAGATTGCAGAAGGTACACCTGATGAGATAAAAAATAATCCTAAGGTAATTGAAGCTTATCTTGGAGAGGGGGCTTAGAATATGCTTAAATTAGACAATATAAACTTATATTATGGAGGCATACATGCCCTAAAAGATTTATCTTTAGAAGTAAAAAAAGGTGAAATAGTTACTTTAATAGGTGCAAATGGTGCTGGAAAAACCTCAACACTAAGAGCTATATCAGGTCTTGAGCCTATTAAATCAGGAACTATTTCCTATAAAGATGAGAACTTAAAAAAAGTTCCTTCTCACAAAATAGTTTCTCTTGGATTATCTCATGTTCCCGAAGGTAGAAAGATTTTCGCAAACCTTACTGTAAAGGAGAACTTAGAGTTAGGTGCTTATTTAAAGAAAAATAAAAGTGAAGTTAAATCAGATATGGAAATGGTATTTTCTAAATTTCCAATATTAAAAGAAAGAAAAAAACAAATAGCTGGTACTCTTTCTGGTGGTGAACAACAAATGTTAGCCATAGGTCGTGCTTTAATGAACAGACCAGAAATGTTAATTTTAGATGAACCTTCCATGGGTCTAGCACCTTTAGTCGTAAAAGATATATTTGATACTATTGTTGAAATAAATAAATCTGGTACAACAATTCTACTTGTGGAACAAAATGCTAATATGGCCTTATCAATCGCAAATAGAGCTTATGTATTAGAAACAGGAAAAATTGTTTTATCTGGAAAAGCAAGAGATTTATTAAATGATGAAAGTATCAAAAGTGCTTATCTTGGCGAATAAAGAACTTATTCAAAGGGTAATATTTTTATAAATTCCTAGAAATAAACAAAATGCTGCTTCAATATATTGTTGAAGTAGCATTTTCATTTTTCTTAACTCCTAAATAAAATGAATTAGTTCATCAAAAGTTATATAATATTAATTTTTCTTCTTATTATTGGATTCTATTATAATTCTACCGTTAACTTCTTTATTATTTCTACTTTTGTCTCATTATAGGTTACTTGTCCACCAATATCTGATATCCCTGATTCAGTCAAATAATTTGGATTTCCATGTTTAGTCCACCAACCTACATACATTAACACCACATTATCGGCTACCATATTATCAATATTTAGTCTTACTTTTATTTCACCATTTTTATTCTTTAATGTTACTATCTCATCATTAAATAATTCTAGTTTTTTTGCCATATTTTCATTAATATATGCAATTGAAATCCCCTCTTTATCCATCATATGCTGACTAGATAAGCTATCTCTTGTGTGATTTGTTAATAATATAAATTGATTATCTTTAATATTATCTCTATACAACCTATTATTAAAGAAAATTTCAAATTTACCTGAAGTAGTTTCAAACCTTTTATCTTCCCAAGCTACAGGCTTATGAATAGTAAAATAGTCATCCTTTAAGTACTCAATACTTATTTCTTTATTATATTTCTTTAAAGGTTCTATTACTTTAGTCAAGTATTCTCTCTTATCTACATATGGATATTTTTCTATATTAAGAATTCTTGCAAGTTCTTTAAAAAACTCATATTCATCCATTAGTCTTTCCTTAGGCTCTGCTGCCTTTTCATTATATATAATATATGGATTTGTCATTGAACTATAAATTATATCTTCACTTTCTAAGGTGCTAGTAGTTGGAATAAATAAATCACACTCTTTTGCGGTATCTGTCATAAACATGTCAAAACAAACCTTAAATTCAATTTTAGAGAAAGCGCCTTTTAATTCATTTAGATCAGCAAGTTGGTTTAACAAATTAGCTTTAGTAACAACAGCCATTTTTATAGGGACATCAAATTTCCTTAATTCACCTTTTGAATTATTTTCTTTTATATAAATATTTTCATCATTATAATAGTCTTTACCTTCTAGAGAAGCTTTTATAAATTCTGCCATTTCACTTACATAAAAAAATCTATTTTCACAACATTCTTCGCTATTATATGGATCTGAATTAATTACATTTGGATAAACTTTATTTGCATAATTTATCCCACCGCCACTAAATCCTATTTGCCCAGTTATTGCACCTAATATATCTACAAGACTTATAGTATTGCCTCCATTTTTATATTTTTGCATTCCATATCCAAGTAAAATTGTTGAATATTTATTTGTATATAGATAAACTAATTCCTCAATTTCCTCTTTGATTACTCCAGAAGCTTCAATTAAATTTTCTAGATTTAAAGAGCTTAAATAGTTCTTATATAGCTCAAAACCATTAACATGCTTATTAATGTATTCTTCATCATATAATCTTTTTTCAATTATTATCTTCCCCATAGCAAGAGCTAGAGCTCCATCACCATTAGGCTTTATTCTAACATATCTATCTGCCATTTCAGCTGTCTTTGTGTATATAGGATCTATAACTACTATCTTACTTCCCTTTGCCTTTGCTTTCTTTATACATTGTATGGTATGTACAGATGTAAAAGCAGGATTCTTCCCCCATATAAATATAGACTTACTATTCAGCATATCTTCTAAAGAATGACTTCTTACATCTCCAAAATTTATAGTCTGTGCTTTTATTCCCGCACTCCAGCATGGCCCACCTTTAGATTTGCTCACTCCACCAAAGAAATTAAAAAATAAATCTCCCATACTTTTAAGTAAAGCACCATTTCCATATTGTTCATAATATAGTATAGACTTTGATGAATATTTATCTTTATAGTAATTTAATTTTTCTGCTATTATTGATAGTGCTTCATCAAAGGATATCTCTCTCCATTCCCCATTAATCTTTATCATTGGATTATATATTCTATCTTTATGATGTAATCTATCTAAATGGGCTAGACCTTTTTTACAAACAAATCCTTTTGTAAAGGGATGATTCTTATCACCTACTATTTTTAATATTTCATTATCTTCTACATATATATTAAATTTACAGCAATCAAAACAATCTAAAGTACATCCATGACTTAATATTTCCATTTTACCCCCTACAGTTTATCTTTTATTTTATAACTAGCCTTCTTTTATAATTATTAATATTATATATCTTTATTAAAAATTATAATAGACTATTCAAAATCAATTTGAATAGCCTATTTATAATCTAATATATTTAATTAAAGTTCTTCACCATTAGATGCTATAACTTTCTTGTACCAATGAAAACTCTTTTTCTTACTTCTTTTTAATGTTCCATTTCCTTCATTATCTCTATCTACATAAATGAAGCCATAACGTTTTTTCATTTCTCCAGTTCCAGCACTTACTAAGTCAATGCAACCCCAAGTAGTATATCCAAGTAAATCAACGCCGTCTAATTCAACAGCTTCTTTCATTGCCTTAATATGCTCCCTTAGGTATTCAATTCTATAGTCATCTTCAACATATCCATTTTGGTCTGGGACATCAACAGCTCCTAAGCCATTTTCCACTATAAATAATGGTTTTTGATATCTATCATATAATGAATTAAGAGTAATTCTAAGTCCAATTGGATCTATTTGCCATCCCCATTCACTTTCTTTCAAGTTAGGATTTTTTAATGATGCAAAGATATTCCCTTCTGTTAACTTATTAACCTCTGGGTCTGCACTAACACATCTTGAAGAATAATAAGAGAAAGATATAAAATCTACAGTATGTTTCTTTATTATTTCTTTATCTTCTTCTTCCATATTAATATGAATTCCTTTTCTCTCCATTTCTTTAATTGCATAGGCTGGATATTCTCCTCTTGATTGTACGTCTATAAAGAAATAATTTTCCCTATTTCTCTCCATAGCCTTTAAAACATCATTAGGATTGCAAGTATATGGATAAGTGTCTCCTGCAGCTAACATACAACCAACCATATTATTAGGATCCACTTCATGAGCAATCTTAGTAGCTATAGCACTTGCTACTAACTCATGATGTGCTGCTTGATACTTAACCTGTTCTCTATTTTCTCCTTCTTCAAAGCATATTCCTGCTCCCATAAATGGTGCATGAAGTATCATATTTATTTCATTAAATGTTAACCAGTACTTAACTAGTCCCTTATATCTATTAAAAATAACATTACATAGATTTTCATAGAATTCTACCATTTTTCTATTTCTCCATGCCCCGTATTTTTTAACAAGATTCATTGGACAATCAAAATGTGTTATTGTTACTAATGGCTCCATTCCGTATTTATGACATTCCTTAAATAAATTTTCATAAAACTTAAGGCCTTCTTCATTTGGAGACACATCATCACCATTTGGAAAAATTCTACTCCAAGCAATTGAACATCTATAAACTTTAAATCCCATTTCTCCAAATAATTTTATATCTTCTTTATAATGATGATACATATCTATAGCTTCTTTTGCTGGATAAAAATGTTCATTATCAAAATCAAACATCTTCATTTCTCCTGCAATAATAGGAAATCTATCTTTTCCTATAGGAACTACATCTACATTAGCCAAACCTCTTCCACCTTCATTATATCCACCTTCGCATTGGTTCGCAGCAGTAGCTCCACCCCATAGAAAATCTTTTCTAAAACCCATATTTCTTCCTCCCTTTATCTATACTTTTTAATTATTTTATTAAAGTTTTATCTCTATATAACAATTATAATATATAGAGATACACTAGTATTTTTCAAAATTTGAAATTTTCCAATAATTTACCCCTTTAAAATTTATAATATACAAAAAAGATATAGGAATGATTATTAACTAACTACCCTATATCTATATACTATATTCAATTAAATACTTATTAGAATTGTATATTATATTGCTAATTTAAATTTGACTTTAATTATATACAAAAAATCACGCCAATAAGAGTTATTATATTAAAACGCAGTCCATCCTGCATCTGCAACAATTTCAGTTCCATTTATAAAACTAGAATCATCAGTAGCAAGGAATAAAGCAATTGTAGCTATTTCTTCTGGTGAACCTGACCTTGGTACATTCCCCATTCCCAGTCTTACTCTTGAAAATCCAAACTCACTAGGATGACTTATACCAACTCCAATTTCTGATTCTACCCCACCAGGACATATTATATTACATCTTATGCCTTTATCAGCATACATAAATCCAATATTTTTAGTTAATCCTAGTAATGCATATTTAGAAGCTGTATATGAAACTCCTGCTCTACAACCATTTAATCCACCTATAGATCCTACATTAATTATAATTCCAGAACCTTGCTTTAACATTGAGTTAACAGCTTTTCTACATGCATAAAACGGACCATCTAAATTAACACTCATTACTTTTTCCCATAATTCATCTGGAACTTCAGCAACTGGCATCATTTCATCCATAACCCCTGCATTATTTACTAAAATATCAATTTTTCCAAAGCTTTCAATAGCAAGTTCAATCATTTTTTCATTATCTTCTTTTTTAGAAACATCACCTTGCATAGCAATTATTTTTCCATCATAATCCTTAGACATTTCAACTAATTCATCAAGTTTTTCTTTTCTTCTTGCAACTGCAACAACCGAAGCTCCTTCTTTTGCATATAGAAGAGCAATAGATCTTCCCATACCTGAACTTGCACCTGTAACTACAGCAACCTTACCACAAAGTTTCATATATAATACCTCCTAAATATATTTATTATTAAATTAATAAACTACTTATAACTATATATAGTTTGTTACTTATCAAACTATCATATCTTATGTAACAACCCTTCCTATTGTCAGCGTTGTAAATTCGAATTACTAAATTAAAATTTAGATTCTCACTTATGTTATTTTTATCTATTTATAGGTATATATATTAATCTATACTTTGATATAATTAAAAATAATTAATTGCTGCTATAATTACACTAAATGTATTTAATTTATAAATATTAGTTAAAGTATATGTTATTGTTATCTTTTTGTCAATATTTTCAATAAATGTAGATTATAGTTATTACCTTCTTGTTAAAATACTCTTTCTACTGGTTTTGCTAATTATATTGGTCAATATGAGATGTTATTGGAATTATAATAGTTTAAAATAAAATAACAATTTAAAGCTCTAATAAATGTTATAATACCATTATAACCTTGAAAGGAGAAATAAATTTGAATAATATAATAACTCTTCTATTATCATTTATAATTTCTAGCTTAATATTTAATTATTTATTAAAATATTTAATAAATAATGGAACTATTAAAATTAAAGTTAGAAAAACAACTAAAGAAAAAGTTATTTGGACAATTATCTGTTGTGCTATTTACATATTTGCTTATGTCCTTATAGATTTTTTATCTTTAGGAATAATAGGATTCAATATTGCTAGAGGAATATTATTAGCTCTATTTGTAAATTTACTTTTATTAGAATCTAATAATAAATAAAGTCGTACTACTTTGGTACGATTTTTTTATTTATATGATATAATAACTTTTAAATGAAATAATTAAGGAAGGAAACAAATGATGGAAAAATATATTTCAAATGTTAATACTCCAAAGGTTAGTATAGCTCCTATGGTAGATAAAACGCATCGTCACTTTAGATATTTTTCAAGACTTCTAACAAAAGAAGCTCTTTTATATACAGAAATGGTTACAGCTCAATCAATAATTAATGGAGATAGAGATAAGATATTATATTTTAGAAAAGAGGAAGGTCCAGTTGCTCTTCAAATTGCAGCTTCTAATCCAGAAGATGCCTATAAAGCTGTTAAGCTTGCTGAGGATTTTGATTATAGTGAAATAAATTTAAATTGTGGTTGCCCTTCTGATAGAGTTTCAGGAAATTTAATGGGGGCTGCATTAATGTCATCAAAGGATTTAGTTTATGAAATACTTTCTGCTATGAAAGAAGCTACTAAAAAACCAGTAACTATAAAGCATAGAATTGGTATAGATGGAACTGGCATAATAGAAGATAAAAAGAGTAAAATTATTATGAGTGGATATGATGATTTACTAGAATTCTTAAGTACTATTTCTAAAGCTAAACCTGATAGATATACTATTCATGCTCGTTCTGCTATTTTAAAAGGCTTAAGTCCTAAAGATAATAGAGAAATTCCACCACTTGATTATGATATGGTTTATAGAGTAAAAAAAGAGTTTGATTATTTAAATATTGAAATTAATGGTGGATTTAAAACCATTGATTCAATTAAAGATGCTTTAACAAAAGTAGATGGTGTTATGATTGGAAGATCAGCATACGAAGACTGCTATTTATTAGCAAACTTTTATAAGCTTTATGAAGATTTAGAAGATAGAAAACCAATATCTAGAGGAAATATTATTAAATCCTATATTCCTTACATAATTGAAGAACTTGAAAAGGGAAATAGTGTTCATGCATTAGTATCTCCTCTTCACAGCTTGTTTCAAGGTCAAAAAGGAAGTAAAAAATATAAACAGCTTTTATCTTCATCAAATGTAAAAAAGGAAACAATCCTAGATGTTTTAAATAATATTATTGAAACTATGCCACAAGATATTATATGGAAGTAATATTTTTTACTTTAATAAATAAGTTTAAAATATAATATATTTATTATTAATATAAAGGGGATAAATTATGAATAATTTTAGAGAAATAAAACCAGAAAATTTAGATCAAAGTGCATTTAAACTAATAGGAACAGACTGGATGCTTATTACAGCAGCTAAGGTTGATAAGGTAAATACTATGACTGCGTCTTGGGGTGGCTTCGGAATTATGTGGAATAAGAATGTAGTTTATATAGTTTTAAGACCTCAAAGATTTACTAAAGAATTCATAGATGCATCTTCAACATTTTCACTTACGTTCTTTGATAAAAGTTATAAAAAAGATTTAAGCTACCTAGGAACAGTTTCTGGAAGGGATGAAGATAAACTTTCTAAAACCAAATTAACAGTTTCTTATGTTGATAACACACCAGCTTTCGAAGAATCAAAACTTACTATAATATGCAAAAAATTATATGCTCAAGAATTTAAACCAGAATGTTTTATAGATGCTAATATTGAAAAGCTATGCTATCCAGAAAAGGACTATCATACTTTATATATTGCAGAAGTAGAAAAAGTTTTAATAAGAGAATAGCTGTGCTAAGGCACAATAAAGATTAATAAGGAGCTGTTTTGAAGTGCACCCCAAATGTTAGACACAATATCTAACATTTGGAGGTGTATTTTTTATGTCAAAGTATTCTTATG
>CAKVEW010000020.1 GCA_934746015.1 uncultured Clostridium sp. | reverse complement strand
TTAATATTATACATAAAAAAATACCTATAAACGAAACACTTTTTTTCAAAGTGTCCTGTTCATAGGTACCATTTTAGATATACCTCTTTTTTTACTTTCTTTCAAAACTTATAAACCTAGTACCTTGAAAAGATAAAATTCCTTTATCTCCTTCTGAAATTAACCCATATTCTTTTCCTGATACTTTAAGTTCTAATCTTTCACCATTTTCGAACTCAAAAGTTACATAATAGGTAGTAGAAGTTGAAGTATGCATCATATTATCTCCAGTATTATGATTATGATGAGAAACAGATATCCTCTTAGCTGATACTGTTGAATCTACTGGTATAATAGGTTGTTTATTGTTAGATGACCATTCACTAATCCCTTTGATTATTGAAAATATAATCATACCAAATATTAAAATAAATACTAAACTGAATATCCCTGAAAAAGTACCAAAAGAATTAAAATCATTATACATTATAACCTCCTAAATTAATTACTCCATTGTATTTTCTTTATGTCCACATTCCATACATTTATAATACTTCTTACCATACTGATTGTTATCATAAGCATATTCATATTCTTTCATAATTTCCCCACAAATTGGACATTTCTTAACCTTTGTATTCTTCAAATTAATTCCTCCTTATTGTCAACAAAAATCTTATTATAAACTATATTTAACACTTCTTCTTTATTATCTATTTCATCAATGCCAATTACTTCTATTACTTTATTAGATGAAAGCATAATGTAATTATTCTTTTTATCATTTGTATAAACCTTAACTTCATTAGGTAAATTAATTTTTATTTCATTATAAGAAATTCCTTGTTTTTCAAACCAATTCATCATTTTATTAAAATTCCAGTTTATCATCCATTTATAATCACTTTCAAAAAGCTCATAGGATAACTTCATTTTTTTACCATTAGCCGTATAAAATAATTTATTAGCTATAAAACTACTTTCTTCATCAACATATATATCCTCTTCACTACTAACTTCATCATTAAAGTCTTTTAAACTTAATGAGTATTGTTTACTTTTTAATCCATTACCTTTATTTTTAAATATATTTGAAACTATAAAATTATTTATCAAAAGAATTGACACAATTGCAACAGCAAAGCAAGTTGCAATAGATAGCTTCTTTTTTATAGTATTTTTTTTATTTTGTAGAAAATAAAGAACTAATAATACTCCAATTAAAGAAGAAAACATAAATAATTTAATATTAAAGTCCCTTTGATTATTATCAAAAAGAAAAATAGTAAATACAATTACAGCAAATAAAAATATTAAAGTAATTAAAATGCCTTTAAATTTTATCCATAAAATAGATTGTTTTTCAGCCCTTTCTTTTTTACTAACATTATTTTTCTCATATTCATCTTCTTTATAAAAAACTTGTAATTTATTAAATTCACAGGAGTAATTCCAACCTAAATTCAAAAGCTTTTCTTTATATTCTAAAGCTAAATTTTCATCTAAATCTCCATTTTCTGAAATACCATCAACAATATCTATTGTATATTTTATATTCTTTGGTTCTATCTTACTAAACTTAATATAAAGTTTTGAAATTTTTTCCAACATCCACCCTTTTAATGCCATTTCTTCCAAGTAAGTTTCTAAAACACCTATTTCATAAGAGTAAAAATCTATTAATACTATTTTTATATCCCCAAATCTCAATTAAATACCCCCTTTTTAACACTATAAAGGCAAATCCCTTTTATTGAATCTTAATATTCCAATAATATATAAACTTACTCCTATTAATAGTAAGATTATAAACATCCATATTCCAGAAGTTTCTCCATTAATCAGCTTGTCTGTGTTGAACAAAGAAAAAATTGTAAAGTATTTAAAATTCTCTAGCTTTCCACCCATATTAGCTAAAAGTTGAATTATAAAGAATCCAATTGGTATACCTGCACTTATAGAATAAGAAAATTTAGTATCATTGCTAATACAAGAAGCAAAAAAACCTAATCCACTTATTGCAATATGTAGGCAATAAAGTCCTACATTCATTAAAATATATTTATTAATATCTAAATCCCCTGGAAAATATACCTCACTTGAAATTATTCCAACTAAAGTAATAAATAATATCAAAGTTGCAACAGAAAGTAACATAAAAATCCCTTGGGTTATAGCAATTTTACTTCTTTTATTTGGAGTGGCTAAAAGATAAGCCATTGATCCACTATCAACGTATTTTGCAATTAGCTTATTAGCTATTATTATCTCAAAAATCATTGGAAATACAATAAATAAGAATCCAAACAAATAAGTATTTATAAATTCTATTAATGTTGTTCCTGGATTACTCATTCCAAAAGCAGCCATCATCTCTGGCATAGCTTTTTCAAATTCAGCTAAAGCCTCACCTATTTCTGGATCAAACATTGGAATTATTACTGATATATACATAGTTAATACTGCTGCAAAAATTATAAAAAGCTTATAATTTGATTTAATTTCTCTTTTTAAAAGTGGAATACTAATCATTATTTTCACCCCCATAAAAGTGCATAAATAAATCTTCTAAGCTCTGGGAAGAAGATTCTAAGTTTAAAACTTTATATTTACCTAAAGTTTTAATAAATGGCATAATATCTCCTTTAATAGTTATAGTAATATTATTACCTTCTACTTCTTTAACTTTGAACCCTTCCTTCATAAACTCTCTTGCCATATCTTCATTTTCAAAGGTTATATTATAAATCTTCTGCTTTGACTCTTTTAATGTAGATATATTCTCTACTGCTGCTATTTCTCCTTGCTTTATAATAGCTGCTCTATCACAAGTTTTTTCTATTTCTTCAAAGCTATGTGAAGACATTAAAACAGTTTTTCCCTTTTCTTTTTCCTCTGATATTAACTTTATAAATTCATTTTGCATTAGTGGATCCAATCCACTAGTTGGCTCATCTAATATTAAAATATCAGGTTCTTGCATAAATGCACATATAATAGCAATTTTTTGTTTCATCCCTTTAGACATCTTCTTTATTTTGCCATTAGGATTTAATTCAAATCTTTCTATTAGTTCATTTGCTCTAGATAAATCCTTAATCCCCTTCATTTCTGCAACAAATTTTATAAATTTAATTCCAGTCATATCATCTAAAAAAGCAATTTCTCCAGGTAAATATCCAAGTGACTTTTGTATTTCACTAGAATTATCAAAACAATTTAATCCATTAATACTACAACTACCCTTATCTGCTTTTGAAAAGCCCATTAAATGACGAATTGTTGTTGTTTTACCTGCTCCATTTGGTCCAAGAAATCCAAGTACTTCTCCCTTCTTAACCGAAAAATTTATATTAAATATTCCTTTTTTATCTCCATAATCTTTAGTAAGATTTTTAATTTCTATTACATTCATTATAATACCTCCCAGGAGTTTCTTTTGGTACCATTTAATAAGTTATATTATACTATATATTTATTACATACTCAATTATGCTTGTTAATTTTTGTATATATATTTTAATCATATAGCATTTGGAATATAATGTAATTATAAAGAAATAATTTTGAGGTGATTTCATGAAAAATATATTTAAAAGTAAAATATTTATTACTATTTTTGTGATTATTTCCATAATAGTTGTGGGGTTATTTTCATATATAATTTACAAACAAATTGATTCTGGTAATTTTAAAGCTAAGTCAAATATTTCTTATATAAAAAAAATAGATAAAGAACTTTCTCAAGATGAATCTAGTGAAGTTAAAGATAGTGAATATTATCCAGTTGAAAATATTTATGATATACTCCATAGAATGAGTAATACAAAAATTATTGCTGAAGATAATCAAATTTGGGGTAAAATTGAAATGGACCCTGAATATATTGCTTCATTAAAAACTTTAATTGAAAAAGTTGATTATAAAGATAAAGACTATATGTTAGAAGTACTTACTAGATGGGAAAATAGCGATTTCTCTCAAGCTGTAGAAGAACATAATTACTTCTGGAAAAAGCTTGGTGGAACTGTTGGAAAAGCCACTTCATTAAAAGAATAAAAAAATATAATGCTAGTGTGACTTGAACATTTCCAGATCAAGCTAGCATTATATTTCTCCCCTTTAAAATTAAATGTAAAAATTTATCATTCTCTTATTTCTATTTCATTAAAGGAATCTTTTATTTCATCTACTCTGTAGCCACATCTTTTTAATTCCTTTATTTTTTCAATTCTTTTTACAGCTTCTTCTCTTTTAAACCTTCTTGTTAGTCCTTCATCTTCTTGATAGAAAGGTAACATGCCTTCTTCAGTATAAAATTTAAGAGTACTATATCTTGAATTAGTAATTCTAACAAGCTCTCCAATAGTAATATATTCAGATTCTAATATTTTTTCTATAGAACGTTGTCTAGACATTAATTTACAACTCCTTTAACTTGGATACCTTCTAAGGCGTACTCCATGTATTGGAATTCTACCTATAATAGCTTCTGGTATAGCTTCGTATAATATATTATCTATTTTAATTAAAGGGACATCTCCTTCACGTACTATTGTGTATGTGTGTCCATTCTCTTCTAATCTTTTTTTAACATCATTTAATCTTTCTTTTGCTTTAGAAAACCATTCTTCTGTATCAATAAATATAGATTGAGATCTTTCAATTACTGGAAATACGAAGTTAATACCTATTCCTGTTGGAGTTTTAATTGCATTTCTCTTCATATTTAAAAAACCCTTTACAGCTATTTCAACTCCATGATAAATATGAATATCAAAAAGATTCTTTAAAAAATTATTTTTTAATGCTAAATTTTGCATATTTTTAATTACTAATTCTAAGTCACCTTTAGAAAATACCTCTGACATACATCCACTTTCTCTAAGAAGCCACAACATAAACATACTTTCATAATTTAATTCCCCTTCTTCAAGAACTTCAGCTTTAAGACCTTCAACCACTCTAGGATATTCATTTATATTACTTCTATACTCTTTAAGTGACAAACCAGCAGTCTTATAATACATATCACAACCCAGCAAATTAGGAATCTCCTCCATATAGCCGTATCCCTTTAAAGAATCTGTAATTGCTCTTTCAAGTTCTTTAAAATGTTTTTTTGATAAATTAGAAACTTTAGCTAACCACCAATTTAAATTTTCTTCAACTTCTTCACTTTTACTAAAAATTGTCTTAAAAATAACTTCTTTATATAAGCTTATATTAGAGTTATCTAAAAAAGACTTATTTAAATATAACTTACCCTTTTCATTGGTTAACTCATTATCCAAATAAGTTTCAAGTACAACTGCTGCGGCTATACAACGGAGTGAAACTTTTTTGGTTGTTGTCATATTAATGCTATCTTCTGCGTTTAAAGCAATCATTGAAAATCTTTGTGATAATTTTAATTCTCTCATAAATAAAAACCCCTTTAAATTTATATAAAGTTAATATTTTACATTTTCTTACTACTTACTACTTACTACTTACTACTTACTATTTAATAGTATGCCTATTGTATAAATTTGTAAACACATTTTATAAATGAAGTTAATTACATAATAAAAATAGTAGCTAAATGCAATTTGTATTAGCTACTACTATATTAACTATAATAATTTTTAATCAGGTAATTGATTTCTATATTGTTCATTACTTATTTTTTCAATATCTTCAACATAACTATTATCATCATAATGATCATCATAATGATAGTCATATTCTGGTGAATTTCTAACTTCATTAAACCTTCCAACAGATTGATAACTATCTTCTTCATCAAATCCTATTTCATCTTTATCTCCATGCTGATAACTATGTGCAAGGGTTTTACCAATTACACTTTCTTCTACTACCCTTTGATTTGAATTATAAGTTTTAACAACACTAATACTATCTTGGCACTTAATACAATTTACTGCATAAGGTAGAAATTCTAGCCTTCCTCTATCAATTTCTTTGCCACAGGACTTGCATCTACCGTATGTTCCATCATCTATAGCTTTTAATGCATCATCTATCTTATCTAATAATGACATTTCATTTGCTTCAAGTGCTCTACCCTTTTCAACTTCAAAGGTCTCACTTCCTATATCTGCTGGATGATTATCATAAAATGATAATTCACTTGCAGTTTCAGCATTATATTTGGTCATTCCATTTTCGTCTAATTGATTAATAATTTTATTAACTCTATTTTTTTCTTTATTAAGTTTATTCTTAAAATATTGGAATTCTTCTCTATTCATATAAATCATCCTTTCAAAAATAATACCTAATTATATTCTTCCTAAAAGATGATTCTTTAGTAAAGTAATTTTTAGCAGTAATATTTAATGCTGGCATAAATCAAAATAATAATAGGAAAATAAATCCCATTATTACTTTATTACTTAAGACCACAAATCATTATCTAATATTGTATTAACCTCAATTGCTCCATCAACATCTTTTAATTCAAGGGTAATTAGTCTTAAATCTTTTCTATTTAATTTATCATATACAACAATAGTATTACTTATATCTTTATACGTATAAGTTAAAATTAAATTACAATTTTCCTCTACTCTTTGCGTATATAATGATATTTCTTTTAATTCATTAGTTTTAAGTTTTTTTATTACTTCTTTATGATTTCCATTCCACTTACCATCATGCGTTAATTGAATACCAGTTATAGTATCATTAGTTAAATTCCTAACATCAACTCTTTGCATCATATCTGACATCATAAACATTTTTATCAACCCTCTCATATAATTTATATTAAATTTAATAATAACTTAGGGAATTTTTCTTATTTTCACTTCTGCAAATACTGGATAAAATCCCGATTTTAAAGCAACATTTTGAGATATTATATGAGATTCTACAGTCCCATAAAAAGGTATCTTTCCTCTCTTTAATATTTCATTTTTTAAAGCTTGTACTATTGTGGTTGCGACCCTATTTCCTTTAGCTTCTGGTAAAACATTTATACCAATTTGCCACATAATATCAGAATCTTCACTAGCCCCAGCCATTCCTAAAATATTACCTTTATCATCTATAGCTGCAACTGCTAATACATCTGGATAATTTTTATTAAATGCAAAGGCTTCATCAAATCTATAATCATCTTTAAATTGTAATATATCATTTTTTTCATACCATTTTAAATTAAAATTTTTATACTCTGAATAATTATTATCTTTTGGTAAATAGTAATGATGAGTATCCTCAATCTCATAACCAAATTCATTTAATTTTTTATCTATTCTTCTTAAAACTGAATATAAAAACAGCCATTCTCCAGGAAAGCTCTTAAAACTTTCAATGCACCATTCTTTTATACATTTATCAGCGGACATTATTAGCTTCCCATTAATTATAAGTATTTTTAGTATTTCTTCATCATCATTATATTTTCTAGTGCCCTCTATTACTTTTAAATCAGTTATTAAATTTTCATTACAATCAAAGTCTTCAATGCTACAGTTATAATCTTTAGCCAATTGAGTTTTTACCTTCCAAGAAATTAATTTAGTAATTTCTTTATAATTAAATTCTTCTAACTTTATAACCAAATAATCGCCCCCTTGATGTTGCTATATTAATCATAGCACCATTGTTATTTATTGTATATAAATACATATAATTACTACTTGCCATTTCTCCATTTTTCTTTTATAAACAAGTAAAAGCCATAGAAGGTTCATACCTATGTACTAATGGTATGAATCCTCTATCGCTTTCAATAAAAATTATAACTTAATTACTTTTATTATACTATCTTCTGAAAGTAACTTCTTTTTCTTCATTTATACTTACAAAGGTCTTACTTGGTACAGTCTTAGCAATAACTTTTCCTTCTCTTATAGAATATAATACTTCTGCTCTTCTTCTAACAGCATCATAACCACTTTCAGCATTTAATAAAATTAAATTACCTGGCTTTCCTATTTCTATTCCATATTTATCTTCAATATTTAAGGTTCTTGCACTATTGTTTGATATAAATTTTAATGATTCATTTATATCATCATATCCCATCATTTGGCATACATGTAATCCAAAATGAACTACTTCTAACATATTTCCTGTTCCCATTGGATACCATGGATCAAATATATCATCATGACCAAAACATACATTGATTCCTGCTTCATTAAGTTCCTTAACTCTTGTAATCCCTCTTCTCTTAGGATATGTATCAAATCTTCCTTGAAGATGAGTATTTACTAAAGGATTAGAAACAAAGTTTATTCCTGACATTTTTAATAATCTAAATAATTTATATGTATATGCATTATTATATGATCCCATTGCTGTAGTATGACTTGCTGTTACTTTATTCTTTAATCCTGTTTCTAAAGCTTTAGTTGCAACTACTTCTAAGAATCTTGATTGCTCATCATCTATTTCATCACAGTGAACATCTACTAATACATCATATTTTTTAGCTAATTCAAAAATCTTATTTATAGATTCTACTCCATATTCTCTAGTAAACTCAAAGTGAGGTATAGCCCCTATTACATCTGCTCCTAATTTTATAGCTTCTTCAACTAACTCTAATCCATTAGGATATGAAAGTATTCCTTCTTGTGGGAAAGCTACTATTTGTAATGTTACATAATCCTTCACTTCTTCTCTTACTTCTACCATTGCTTTTAATGCAATTAAGCTTTCATCAGTAACATCTACATGAGTCCTTATAAATTGAATTCCATTAGCTACTTGCCATTCTATGGCTTTCTTTGCTCTAGTTTTAACATCTTCCTTAGTTAAAAATTCTTTTCTTTCTGACCATCTTTCTATTCCTTCAAAAAGAGTTCCACTTTTATTCCACTTAGGCTCTCCAGCTGTAAGAGTTGTATCTAAATGAATATGAGGTTCTATAAAAGGAGCTGAAGCTAATACTCCATTTCCTTCTATTACTTCTTCATTTTCTAATACAGTAAGATTTTCATCTATTTCTGTAAACTTTCCATCTATTATTCTTAGGTCGAATAATCCTTCTTTATCTAAAAGTCTTACTTTTCTAATTAACATACTATCATCACCTTATTTTTCAGTTATTTTCATTCCTATTATATAAACTAACATTGTTGTTATTATTGCATTTAATGCTATAACTCCTACTTGTACAACATTTGCTACTATAAATCCTGATAAGAATGCTATTATAGCAATCCAATTAACATTTTTAAATTTTGTGTTTTCAATATTATCATATTTTCTTTTCTTAATAAAGAAGAAATCTGCGATAATTATTCCACCTACTGGAGGTAACATTGAATTTAGAAAAGTTAAGAAAGCTGTAAAGTTATTGTTTAACCATATAGCCCCTACGGTTCCTATTAACCCACTAATAACTACTAGTTTCTTTTTAGGCAGCTTAGTTATATTTGAAAGACCAAGTCCTGCTGTATATATTGCATTATCATTAGTTGTCCAAATATTTAATCCTAGTACTAATATTGCAGGTAATATTAAACCTTGTGAAAACATAACATCTGCTATATCTGAATTACCTGTAACCATTGCCCCTATTGCACCAAATAAGAACATTAATGAGTTTCCTATAAAGAAGGCTATTACTGTAGTTGACACTGCTACCTTTTTATTTTTTGAGAATCTAGTAAAATCTGGTGTAGCTGTTCCCCCACTTATAAATGATCCAACGCATAAAGTTACTGCAGTTACTAATGCCATTTTATTACTTGGCTCTATATTCATTAACCCTTGAACTCCACCTACAGAATTTGCTGCCATTACTGCTGATGTACTACCTAAAACTGCTATTGCTGGCACTGCTATTGCACTTAATATTGTTAAAGATTTAATTCCAAAATAAGCTGTAGCTGTCATTAGTATTCCTGTAATTGCAACTAATAAATATAAGTTTATATTAAATCTATTTGCCACTGGTATTGCAAACATTGCTATTCCAACACCAAACCATCCTATTTGTGTAATACTAGTTATAAATGAAGCTAAGTATGACCCTTTTTCACCAAAAGAATATCTAGCAAGCAAGTGCATTGAAAGCCCTGAATCTGCTCCTATATATGCTAATGCTCCTGTGTAACATGCAAGTATTAAATTTCCTATAAGTACTGCTATAAAGAAATCCTTTAATGGTAAACCTGTTCCTAAATTTCCACCTGTCAACATACTTCCTGAAAAGAATGTAAATCCAAGCATAACTACAAACATTGAAAGGAATCCTTTTTTATCTCTTTTCTCTACATGAGATAATTCATAATCATGATCACTTTTCTTGATATTTTCTTCTGCTATTATTGTTTGTTCCATTTTGAAATCCCCCTAAATTATATATTTAAGGAAAACCAGTACTTATTATTTCATAAAAAAACGACCTCTCTATTATATAGAAAGGTCGTTAACACATAAAATTAGATATATAAAATAAATTTATAGTATCTAATTATTCTATCTGCCGTATTATCTCCGACCTTATTAGTCTCTCTGGACTAAATTTAAAGGACTAGTTTTCTTGGAATTATTATATATTTTTTTATGAAATATTGTCAACAAATTTCTTATGGTAATTAATTATTATTTAACCTTAATTTATACAATTTTGATAAAAAACAAAATCTTTTAATATATTATATTTTAATTATTTACTATATCTGCTACTTTATTAGTTTTATAATTATGATTTTAAAATTATCAATAAGTAATTTATTTCTAAAAATAAAAAACTTACTACTTTCACTTATAGAATAGTAGTAAGCTTTATAATTCTTTTAATTATGTTTTTTATTGCTTTTAACCTTATTTACAGCCCAACATATACCAATACTTAATTCAAATAAAATTACCATTGGTATAGCTAGCAATGTTAATGATATAACATCTGGTGGAGTTATAAAAGCTGCTGCCACAAATATAATCAGTATTATTAATGATTGTTTTTTTATAAGCATTTGAGGTTTAAGTAGTCCTATAATTGATAATAGAAATACTACTATCGGTATTTCAAAAACTGCCCCAAATGACACTAACATTGTACTTATAAATGATACAAATGAACTAATTGATATCATCGGTTCTATATCTGATATTGATATATTAATAAAGAAATTCAATGTAGTTGGTAACACTACTATATAGCAAAAGATTACTCCAACTACAAAAAATATTATTCCTACAATAGAGGATAAAATAATATAAATTTTCTCTTTCTTATATAATCCCGTTGAAACAAATAACCATATTTGCAATAATGTAAATGGTGAACTTAATACTATTCCACAAATTATAGATATCTTTACATATACAAGAAATAACTCTGATGGAGATATATAAACTAAATTCATTCCAGTATTAAGATTTAATATAAGTTCCATTATAATATGTATAAATTGATAACATATAAGAGTGGCAATAAGGTTAACTATTGCAATTTTCACTAGTCTTTTTCTAAGTTCTGTTAAATGTTCTAAAATAGTTAACTTACTATTTTTATTACTCATTTAATTTGCCCCCCTTAACTTATATACTTTTACAATTATTTAGATACTTCATCATCTTCAACTAAACTGCTTATTTCTTTTTGCGCTTGTGTTGCCCCTTTACGGAATTCCTTAATAGCTTGGCCCATTGATTTTCCTATTTGCGGTAGTTTTGATGGCCCAAATATAACAAGAGCAATACATAATATTAATATTAATTCTCCAGCACCTATTTTTCCAAACATCTTAAATTCCTCCAATATACTCTAATTATTTTTATAAATTAATTCTGACATACTATTATAATCATCTATTATAAATTCTTTTGTAAAATTAGCTAATATCTTAAAATACTCCATGTTAGTATTTTCAGTAATCTTTGTAGTAAATTCATCAATCCAATTTTTTAAATGATCTTCTAAAAATCTTTGTTGATATTTGATAATATCATTAATTTTTTCATAGTTTTTATCATCATAAAGTGTTACAGTGAAATATGATAAATAATACATAAATTCAAGTTCATATCCAATAAAATCTTCTGGTATATGTGCCTTTGATTGAATTTTTAATCCCATTTCTTCATATTGTTTTTTAACCAAAGATGCAGATTCACCAAATATTTGCTTCCTACAAGAAGTGTATACTGATTCATAAGGTGACGCTATTGGCTTTTTAGGACCTAAAAATAATCTTGCATACTCTACTTTGATATCTTTATATAAATTTTCAGTATCATTTAAATCAGCAAAAAACTCAATAAATCTTCTTTCATACTTAGGCGATTCTTCAAAATTAGAATGTATCTTACAAACCTTAGATATATCTTCTAATATTTCAATGGTTGGCTCAGTAATATATAAGTTCTTTAACCAATAATAAATGCTACATCTATACTCCATATACTCTTTTAACATATCTTGTGTTAACAATATACCTCCCCCTTTTTTAATAAACTGTTATTTTAATCTACATGATATACATAACTCACCATCTGATTCTCTGATTGGATCATTACATTCAATGCATGTTAATGATGATATATTCCATTCTTCTTTTTCATTTATATTTCTATATGTTGTTACATTTTCTATAGCATCATCTCTACAAACTATTTTACATAATCCACAATGAGTACACCTTGTGTAATCATGTGAAAATTTACGTTGTCCATTATTATCAAAGGTAATTGATATTGCTGATTGAGGACATATTCTTTGGCACATTCCACATCCCCAACACTCTTCAGTAATTTGTAAGCCATGCCATCCATATATAATATTTTTTTCTGATTTACTTATTTCTTTTACCTTATTAACCAGTAGACTTCTATATATTCTTGCATTTGTGTTTTCTTCAAATTTAATTGGTACAATATCTGTAAATAATCTTTTTGACTCTTCTCCTAAAATCTTAAATAGCTCTCTTCTAGAAAATTCTTTTATAGGTATATCCTTATCATTTTTAATGAAAATAACATTTTCACTATAAGTCTTCTCTCCTAAAAATATTCTTAATCTATCTAAGTTTCCTTTTAAGTTTTCGGCTAATTCCTTATACTTACACTTTGAACAATTCTTTCCTATTATGTACAACTTATTTTCTAAACATATATAAGCTAAAAACTCCCAAGGCATCATTGCTAAACATTGAACAGACCAATCCGAAACCATACTTTCTTCGTTACAAGAAATTGATATATCCTCATATTTAGAAAGTTTATTATATTGTTTCTCTATAACCTCCAAAGTTGGAACCAATGTACCAGTTGGACATATTGACGCACAAACATTGCAATTATCACATTTCTCTTTATCTATAGATACTTCTTTATCTAATGAAATTGCTCCATTTTTACATAAACTTTTACATAATTCACATCTATACCTTTTTTGTACTCTATTTATGCACTTCTTATTATTTATAGTAGGTATCTTTTGTGTAGTTATCTTATCTATTAAGTATTTAGAAATAATTCCATTAATCATATTTACCTCTTATTTTTTATTATTTAAATTGGATAAACGCGAATTACACGTTTATCCAATTTAAATTATTTTCTAAGTATAAATCTAATTGATGGATTAGTACTTTCTACTGTAAATCCATGTCCTTCCCTTACACCAACTTTGTCTAAATCTGAAAGTTCCCCATATGTTAAAACTTTCATAGGGCATGCCTCAACACAAGCTGGTTTTTCACCTGCCTCTAAACGTTCCTTACAGAAGTCACATTTCATTGAAACTTTCCTTGATTTACTATATTTAGGTGCATGATATGGACATACCTCTGTACAGTGTTTACATCCTACACATATACCATAATTTGTGCTTACTATACCAGTTTCTGCATCTTTAGATATAGCACCTACTGGGCATTCTTCAACACATATTGGCTTCTCACAATGTGAGCATCCTAATGTTAGGTATGGTCCTTTTTCTTTTATTTCAAAGCTTTCTGCTACTCTTAATGATTCTGATGGATCAGAATAATTTCTAGCTTCACAAGCTGTTTGACATCCTTGACATCCTATACAATATCTTTGGTCTAATAAAAAGCCTAATTGATTTGCCATCTATATTTCCTGCCTTTCTCTAAATGCTATACTTTTTCTATTTCAACTAAGTTTGAATGGAATGAAGATCCTTCACCCATATCTGTTAAAGTATCTGGTGTAGTAGAGTTTACCCCTCTCCCTCCTTCTTGTAATTTACCCCATGGACATCCATAAGCTAAAACCACTCCTGGTAATACCTTTTCTTCTGTTACCTTAGCTTTTAAAGTACAGTCTCCACGATCATTCTTAACCTTAACCATATCTCCATCATTAATTCCACGTTCCTTTGCATCTTGTGGGTTAATGAAAACTAAACTATCTCCCATTATGGCTTGAATATGTGGTAATTGAGAAAGTTGTCCATTAATTAAGTTCTTCGTATGAAGAGTCATAAATTGTAATGGATATTTCTTATTTAATTCAGCATCTCCACCTCTAGCTTCCTTTGGTATAACATATTCAACTACTGGATGATATCCATAGTCCTCTTTAAGTTTTTCTGAATAGAACTCAATTTTACCTGATGGTGTATTGAACTGCTTATCAGCAAAAGGTACTGCTGGTGTTAACTTATGCCAATGTTTTTCTTTTAATTGCTCATAAGTTATTCCTCCATATATCTCTGAAGCATTTTCTAGCGTTTCTGCTATCATTTCTCCTGTAGTTAATTGTAGCTCTTTATCTGTGAATCCCATTTTAGCTGATAATTCTTTAAATATATCATAATTTGACTTACATTCACCTAATGGTTCTATAGCTTGTTCATTATATCTTATATACCATGCTAAATAATCTTGGTTCATATCTTCATGTTCAAAGAATGATGTAGCTGGTAATACAATATCTGCATAATCAACAGTTTCAGTATGGAATAAATCTACTACTATAGTAAACAAATCATTTCTTTCTAAGCCTTTTCTTATTAATTCAGTATTTGGAACTGATGCCATTGGATTACCATCAAATACGAATAATTGCTTAATTGGATTCTTCTTAGTTGTCTCTAATTCTCCATTTAAAGTCTTACCTAATTCTGTATAATTTATTGCTCTTGAATCTTTATTAGTATTTAGATGAGCTGCTCCAATCTTATTCCAATCAACTGCCCAATAAGCATCATTAAAGAATACATATCCTGAGTTTTCTCCTGCTCCTATTGTTCCAACTAATGCTGGTAAGAATGTTATTGCTCTAACTATTTGTCCACCATTCAGATGTCTTTGAATACCATATCCAATACGTAATATTGATGGTTTTGTATTACCATACATTCTTGCAAACTCTAAAATTTGCTCCTTTGGCACTCCTGTTATTTCAGAAGCCTTTTCAACTGGATATTTAGCAGCTTCAACTTTTAATTCTTCAAATCCTAAAGTATACTTTTCAACAAAAGTTTTATCATAAAGATCTTCACTTATTAATATATTAGCAACAGCTAAAGCTAATACAGTGTCAGTTCCTGGAAGAGGTCTTATATATAAATCAGCAAATTCAGAAACTGGAGTTGGAGTTGGATTTATAACAACAATTTTACCTCCATTTTCTTGACATTGCTTAATGAACTTAACTGAGTGCACAGATGTTGCTGATTCGTTGGTTCCCCATGATATATACATTTTTGTTTTTGCATATTGCTCTGGATCCAATCCTAAGTTTGCTCCATATGTATATGGAATTGATGCATTACCTGTAGCAAGACATATATTCCCTATTACTCCTGATGCACCTAACTTATTAAAATAACGTTGTGGCATTGAGTAGTTTTGAATATATCCAAGATTACCTGAATAATTATATTGTTGAATAGCATTTGATCCATATTTTTTAATGACCTTATTAGTATTCTTAACAATTTCAGAGTAAGCTTCATCCCAAGATATTCTTTCAAACTTACCTTCACCCTTCTTACCAACCCTTTTCATTGGGTACATAAGTCTATCTTGACTATATAAATAATTTACATAGTGATTCATTTTAACGCAAACATTTCCACTTGTATAAGGGTTTGTATCATCTCCCTTTATACGAATTACTTTTCCATCGATAACTTGTGTCTTAATAGAACAAGTATCATGACAATTCCTTGGGCATACGTTTTTCTTCCAATCTCCGCCTGCAGTAAAGTTTTCTGGCTTACTATTAGTTGGAATAGTTATCTCTTCAAACTCTTCTTTCTTTGAACAACCTGTTAAAGTTGTTAATGCAGCAGTACCTGCTGTTGCAGCTGATACTTTTAAAAAGCTACGTCTTGATAATTTAATACTGCTTAAAAACTTTTCCCATTTGCTTTCCTTAGCCATTGTGATCCCCCTAGTATAATGTTGATTTCAATGCGACTTTTTTAACAATATTAATCGCTTTCATAAACTTACCTGGATATAACATATCTGTAATACGCATATACAATGCATTTATTACCACTCATATAGCATAATTTCAAATAATTTTACATCTCCTGGCAAAGCCGTTATTATTTTAACACATGAAAACAAATTCGACAATATTTTTAATTGTATAGTTTATATGTTATTTTTTTCTATAAGTTTATTATATTATTATAATATACATTTAAAATATACATAAAAAGTTGTTAATGAAAATATAATTCCATATCTTATCTAAAAAACGACCTTTCTATTATATAGAAAGGTCGTTAACACTTAAAATTAGATTTAAAAGACAAAATCTTTTAATTTATTATTTATTTTCTCTAATATTGATGGAACTATTTTTAATATATTTGGCAAAAATAAAGCAGTTAAAAATGCTACAGCACAGGCTACAAATATAGCATAATAAATAGGTTGTCCAATATAAACTTGATACCCATGTATAGATGCAGCTGCTATTGATCCTACTATAATGATTTTACTAGCAATCCAAGAAATTAAATTTATTAACTTACATAAAAATATTACTATTGTTAAAATTACTATTATTGGTAATGCTAATACTTTTATTATAAATTGAATTAATGTGCCTATAGATGAATTATCTTCTTTTTTTAATTCTTTTTTCTTATTATTGTTTCTTCTCTTTATATTATCTTTTTTATCTTTATTACCACTTTTTATAGATTTATTATTACTATTTCTTGATGAATTAATTGAAGAAGATTTATTCTTTCTCTTATTAATCTTAGAGTTTCCTTCATTTTCTTCAAACTTATTAGTGCTTATATCATTTTTAGAGTTTTGTTCTGAATTTATTTTTCTAATATTTATAACTGTAGTTTCCTGACTTTGTATTTTTTCTTTTTCTATTTTTATCTCTTCATAGGCTTTATCAAATACCTCTATAAAAGCCTTAGCTCTTTTTTCATTTAATATTTCTTTTCTTATTTCATTTAGCTTATTTTCATAGGCTTGTCTTACTTCTTCCATTGAAGCATTTTCATCAATGCCTAAAATCTTATAACTTTCCATTTTTTCATCTCCATATTATATAAAAATAATATATCCCCTATCATTTGATTAACACTTATTATATCAATATTTATAAATGAATAAAAAGGTAATTTTGTCCTATTTCTTTTGTCATATAAGCAAAAAGCCTAGGAAAGCTAAATAATCTCTCTTAGGCTTTTATTCTTAACTCTATATTTTATTAATCCAATAATTTCTCAAAAATTATGCTATCATACCATTTACCATTTAATAATATATACTTTTTATAGGTTCCAACCACCTTAAAACTCATCTTTTTCTAGCAATTTAATTGTAATATCACTCATAGTAATCTTATCCCCTTTTGAATAATTATATATTAATTCCTATATCAACTTTTCATATAATTTAAAAAAATCTAAGCCATAATTACTTAATCCTAAATCTACAGTATCAATATATTCATATCCACACTTTTCATATAATCTAATTGCAGGTTCATTTTTTTCATATACATCTAATCTTATTGATTTCATATTTTTTTCTTTTGCAAAGCTATATGCAAAATCTATTAACTTTTTTCCAATTCCTAATCGTAAATAATTGGGATCTACAACAAAAGTATGAATAACCATTATTTCTTTGTAGTTATCATCACTCTTCCATTTTACATTATAATATGCATTCTCTGGTTCATGATTTAAAATAACTGTTCCTACTATTTTATCTTTATACTTTGCAATATATAAACCACCTTCATTAATACCCTTTATTGCATCTTCTCTAATTGGATAGATCCCCTTTTTCCAGCCAGTATAATTTACTCCTCTTGCTAGAAAATCATTTATATTATTATAAAGTAATTCTATTTCATCTATATCTGCTTCTATTCCAAGTGATATAGTAATATCAATATTTTCTTTATTCATATAAGTTCACCTTTTAACCTATTCTACTATTCTATATTAATTTAATTATACTCCTAAAGCTATAAAGAATAAAATTTGTTATAACTTTTATTAGTATTATTGTATAATTTAAATGTACATAATTTGTTTAGCTACAGGAGGTAAAGATTATGGAGGATTATATAAATTTTATAGCTAAAGCTTGGCAAGATTTTATATATACAGGTAATATTCATCCTAAAGTAAGAAATATAATAGCAGATTCTTGGAGAAGATGTAGAAACTATGGTGTAGATTCAGTGAATGGCAAAGGTGTTAACAACTATAAAGATCCTAATATCTTAATAAGTGAAAATGCAGATCTTATTTCTATATCAAAACCTATAATGGAGAGTATATATAGTATAGTTTCTGGTTCTGGTTTTTCTATAATCTTAACTGATAAAGATGGATATATTATAGAGGTAATTGGTGATACAGACATAATGGAAAGAGCTGATAAGTTAAACTTTGTTAAAGGAGAACTATGGACAGAGGCCTCTGTTGGAACCAACGCTATAGGCACGGCACTTTATTTAGATAAACCTATCCAAACTATTGGTGCAGAGCATTTTAGAAGAAATCAGCATTCTTGGACATGTTCCGCTTCCCCTATCCATGATGAAGATGGCAATTTAATAGGTTGTATTAATATGTCTGGTAACTCTTATAATGCCCATTCTCATACCTTAGGCATTGTTACATCAGCAGCTCAATCCATACAAAAACAGTTAGCTCTTATAATATCTTATAATCTTATGAATATAACCTTTCACTCTATTTCAGAAGGTATGATTGTTTTAGATGAACAATTTAAAATAAAAAAAATCAATGATAGAGCTATGGAAATTTTAAATATAAAAATTGAAGAAGCAATAAATATGGATATTATAAATACCTTGTCTAGCATTAATTTAAATGAAATTACTTGTAATACTAATAAAACCTTTAACAATGTAGAGTGTGATTTTTGTATAAAAGTAAATAGAATTAAGTGTATTATAAATGCTGTACCTATGAAGGTTAATGAAAAGCTTGTAGGTATTGTAATAACTTTTAGAGAGGCTAAATATCTTCATAAACTAGTTAACAAATTTGTTGGATATAAGGCTTCTTATACTTTTGAGGATATAATTACTAAAAATGAAAAAACGAAAGCTATGCTTAGATTTGCTAAAAAAGCAGCTAAAAGTGATTGTAATATTTTAATTCAAGGTGAAAGTGGAACTGGAAAAGAGCTTATTGCTCAATCTATCCATAATTATAGTAATAGATCCTCTGGATCTTTTGTAGCTGTAAACTGTGCTTCTATTCCTAGAGAATTAGTAGAAAGTGAACTTTTTGGTTATGAAAAAGGTGCCTTTACTGGTGCCTCTAAAGATGGTCATCCTGGAAAATTTGAGTTAGCAGATGGAGGTACTATATTCTTAGATGAAATAGGCGAATTGCCTTTAGATATACAAACAAAACTTCTAAGAGTATTGGATAACAATAAAGTTACAAGGGTTGGGAGTACCTATGAAAAGCAATTGAATGTAAGAGTTATAGGTGCTACTAATAGAATTCTAAAGGACGAAATAAAAAAGAAAAACTTTAGACAAGATCTTTACTATAGATTAAATGTTATGAACATAAATACTATTCCTTTAAGAGAAAGGAAAGAAGATATTGAGGTTCTAGTACAACACTTTGTAAAAATTTTATCAATAAAAAATAGTCATCTGAATAAGACTGTGAAAAAAAGTTATATAAATGAATTAGTAAAATATTATTGGATGGGTAATGTAAGAGAACTTAGAAATGTAGTGGAACGAGACTACTATTTAAGTGATGGAGATTTAGTGACCACTTCAACTATAGATGATAATACTACAGAAACTGTTCTTCTAGAAAACCCTACTTATAAAGAAGAAAAAAGCCCTCCCCTACTATCTATACAATCTCTAGAAAAACAAAATATTGAACAAGCATTGATTAACTGTAAAGGAAATATAGTTAAAGCATCTACAATCTTAAATATAAGTAGATCTACTTTATATAGGAAAATCAAAAAATATAATATTCAAATTGATTAATTTAAAATAAAATGTATCAAATTGAGAATTTATTCTTCTTTTGTATCATAATGACACATTAATTTTGTGTCATTATGATACATTTTTCATTTATTAAGAAAATCTCCTTATTTATACTTGTATATTATTTATCAATTATTTTTATAAGGATTGTTATTTTTTATACATAATTCAGCTTATGATATGATAATTATTAATATATTTCCAAACTTTTAAAAAGATTGGCATGATTATTGCTAAATATATTCGTGAATAAAATAACAATATTTATATATATTTTAGGAGGATTAATTATGAAAGCAGCGTTATGGTACAAAAAAAATGATGTAAGGATTGAAGAAATTGATGAACCAATAATAACAAAAGGTTCAGTAAAAATAAAAATTAAATGGTGTGGAATTTGTGGTTCAGATTTACATGAATATTTGAGTGGACCAATATTTATTCCAGTTGGACAACCTCACCCTTTAAGCGGAAATGTAGCTCCTGTAGTTTTAGGACATGAGTTTTCTGGAGAAGTTGTAGAAATTGGTGATGGAGTAACTAAGTTTAAACCTGGTGATAGAGTAATAGTAGAACCTATTGTTGCCTGTGGGAAATGTCCTGCTTGTTTAGAGCATAAATATAATCTTTGTTCTTCTTTAGGTTTCCATGGCCTTTGTGGAAGCGGCGGTGGACTTGCTGAATATACTGTGTTCCCTGAAGAATATGTTCATAAAATTCCTGATACTATGTCTTATGAAAAGGCTGCTTTAGTAGAGCCTATTGCAGTAGCATTACACTCAATAAGAGTTGCTAACTTTAAAACTGGAGATACTGCTTTAGTACTTGGTTCAGGTCCTATAGGATTAGCTACTATTGAATGTTTAAAGGCTGCTGGTGCTAGTCTTGTAATTGTTCTTCAAAGAAAATCAATAAGACAAGAATATGCTAAAAGAGCTGGTGCTGATGTAGTGCTTGATCCAAATGAAGTAGATATTGCCGAAGAAGTAAAAAAACTTACAGATGGTGTTGGTGTAGATGCTGCCTTTGAAACTACAGGAGCTAAAATAGGCTTTGATGCAGGACTAAACAGCTTAAAATTTGAAGGTACATTAGTAATAACTAGCATATGGGAAAATGAAGTGAGTTTTAATCCAAATCTTTTAGTATTTAGTGAAAAGAAAATAATAGGAACTATAGCTTATAGACATGAATTCCCATCAACTATTATTCAAATGTGTGATGGAAGAATAAATGCTGATGGTTATATAACAAAGAAAGTTCACTTAGATGATGTAGTAGAAGAAGGTTTTGGAGCATTAACAGGCCCAGAAAAGAAAAAGCATGTAAAAATATTAGTAACTCCAGATAAATCTCTTCTATAAAAAGCAATAAAAGTTATTACTAGCATTACAAGTTATTACAATAACTTAATTAGCTTAATTTAATCAATCTTAAATTACGGAGGAATAAAAATGTACAAAATAGTAAAAAAATGCTTATTAACATCAAATATTTATCTAATGGATATAGAAGCTCCAAGAGTTTCTAAGTCTTGTTATCCTGGCCAATTTGTTATAGTTAAAATGGATGAAAAGGGAGAAAGAATTCCTCTAACTATATGTGACTATAATAGAGAAAAAGGTACAGTAACAATAGTATTTCAAACTTTAGGAAAGTCCACTCAAACAATGGCTAAATATGAAGAAGGTGAATATTTTGCAGACTTTGTTGGCCCACTTGGACAACCATCTGAAATGGTTCATGAAGATTTAGAAATCTTAAAGTCTAAAAATATAATATTTGTAGCTGGTGGTGTTGGAACTGCCCCAGTATATCCACAAGTTAAATGGCTTTCTCAAAATGGCATAAAGGCAGATGTTATAATAGGAGCTAAAAATAAAGATATAGTCATACTAGAAAAAGAAATTAAAAATGTAGCTAATGATGTATATATTGCTACAGATGATGGTTCCTCTGGCTTTAAAGGACTAGTAACAGATTGTTTAAAAGAATTAGTAATAAATCAAGGGAAAAAATATGATTTAATAATAGCTATAGGCCCAATGATAATGATGAAATTTGTAACAATTCTCACTAAAGAATTAAATATCCCTACTATAGTAAGTTTAAATCCAATAATGGTGGACGGCACTGGAATGTGCGGTGCTTGTAGAGTAACTGTAGGTGATGAAGTTAAATTTGCATGTGTTGATGGCCCAGAATTCGATGGGCATTTAGTAAATTTTGATGAGTCTATAAGAAGACAAGCTATGTATAAATCAGAAGAAGGTAGAAAAATATTAAAAGAAGAAGAAGGCAGTACTCATCATCATGGTGGATGTGGCTGTGGAAGTCATTAATTATTAATAATAATTATGTACTTAAATGAATACAGGGGGTTAAAATAATGAATAGAATGATAAGAACACCAATAAAAGAGCAAGATCCAAAAGAAAGAGCTAGAAATTTTGAAGAAGTATGTTTAGGATATTCATTAGATGAAGCACTTCAGGAGGCTTCAAGATGCTTAAACTGTAAAAATCCAAGGTGCGTTGGAGATTGTCCTGTATCTATTGATATACCTTCATTTATCAATCAAGTTAAAAATAATAACATAGAGGAAGCTTCAAAAATCATTGCTAAATCTAGTGCTCTTCCAGCAGTTTGTGGAAGAGTTTGTCCTCAAGAAAGCCAATGTGAAGGTAAATGCGTGCTAGGAATAAAGGGTGATGCAGTAGCTATAGGTAAGCTAGAGAGATTTGTAGCAGATTGGTCAAGAGAAAATAATGTAAATTTAACTGAAGTAGTACCTAATAAAAATAAAAAAGTTGCAGTAATAGGAAGTGGTCCAGCTGGACTTACCTGTGCAGGTGACTTAGCTAAAAAAGGCTATGATGTTACTATATTTGAAGCACTTCATGAGCCAGGTGGAGTTTTAGTATATGGTATTCCAGAATTTAGACTTCCTAAGGATACTGTAGTTAAGCATGAAATAGAAAATGTTAAAAAGCTTGGAGTAAAAATTGAAACAAATGTTATAGTAGGAAGAACTGTAACTATAGATCAATTAATGAATGAGGAAGATTATGAAGCTGTATTTATAGGATCAGGAGCTGGACTTCCAAACTTTATGGGAATTCCAGGGGAAAATGCTAACGGAGTATCTTCTGCTAATGAATTCTTAACAAGAAATAATCTTATGAAGGCCTTTAAAGAAGACTACTCTACTCCTATTAAAGTTGGAAAGAAAGTAGCTGTAGTAGGTGGTGGAAATGTGGCTATGGACGCTGCTAGAACTGCTTTAAGACTAGGATCAGAGGTACATATAGTTTATAGAAGATCTGAATCTGAACTTCCAGCAAGAGCTGAAGAAGTACATCATGCTAAGGAAGAAGGAGTAATTTTCGATCTTTTAACTAATCCTGTAGAAATATTAACAGATGCAAATGGTTGGGTTAATGGAATGAAATGTGTAAAAATGGAACTTGGAGAACCTGATGCCTCAGGAAGAAGGAAACCAGTAATAGTTCCAAACTCTGAGTTTATTATAGATGTAGATACTGTAATTATGTCCCTAGGAACATCACCAAATCCATTAATTTCATCTACTACATATGGGTTAGATGTAAATAAGAGAAAATGTATAATAGCTGAAGAAGAAACAGGCTTAACATCAAGAGAAAGAGTATTTGCTGGTGGAGATGCTGTTACAGGAGCAGCTACAGTTATTCTAGCAATGGGCGCTGGTAAAAAGGCTGCTAATGCTATTGATGAGTTTTTAAGTAAATAAAAGCAATTTAATAAAACAGATAAAGGAGCCACAGCCTTACAGGCTATCGCTCCTCTAATTTAATTTTTTTATTTTACGGAATTATTTTTTTTATTCATAAATACAGCTATACCAATTATAATAAGTGCTGTTGCTGCAAGAACTATATATATATACGTATTGGAATTATCACCAGTGAAAACTATACCTTTAGTACCACTAGTAACTTTATTACTTTGAGATTCATTTGGTGTTGTATTATCATCTTTAGGCTCACTTGGTGTTGTAGGTTCTGTCTTTAAAGTATTTTTAAAATTAACAAGATTTTCCCCAGCCTCAATGACTCCATTATATCCTTCAGATGGCTCACTAGCATATCCCTTGCTGTCAACTTCTTTAACTGTATATTTTATTCCTGGCATCAAATTCTTAATTGTAATTTGTTTATCCCCAGACAATGTAAATTCAAGTTTTCCATCTTTCAATTGCTTAACATTACCATCAACATCAATATAATCATAAGTACCTGTTAATGCTTCGCCATTTTCATTTGTAAGCAATAACTCGAATTTAAACTCATCAGAACTATTAGCTAAATCTCCTGCTATTTCCTTCTTGATAACAAGATTACCTAAATCTATATATTCTTTTAAAAGAATAGCATTTTTAGAAAGTGTAAATGTTTCTTGAGCTGGTGCATTTAATACAACTACATTTCCTGTAGTTCCAGCAGCTTCAAGAGCTTCTTCTATTTTATCCTTCAATCCATCAATATTTCCACCTTCCATTAATGGGTTAGCATGCCATGTTGCAATACAGCCATCAATTTCAGGAGCATAATAAGTAGTACCATATTCATTAGCATTATACCAATATGCATCAGCAATAAAACTTGTTCTGTTAAAATTATTGTTATTTTGTAAAGCTTGAAGACTGCCTTGGATGACATCACCTTCCTTACGTAGATTAATACCTCCTACAATTGTGTACTGAAAATTATTGTTATCCATAGAAACCTTTAGTGATCCAGTATTATTTTGATCCATTATTGCAATAATTGCGAATCTTTCGTTAGTACCAATAATTGTGTTGTCACTAATATTCATAGGATTTACTGTACCCTCACCACCATAATAGCCGTGAAGAGCAAATGTACAATCTGAAATTGTAGTTCCAGTAATACTTGTGTCATTTGATACATAACCATCACCTGCAAAATAAATTGCTTGTTCAAAACCAGAAATATTGCAGTTTTCTACTGTAAAGCAATTTCTTTGTGGCATAAATCCAATGCCCATACCATTTCCACGTAATGTACATCCACTCAAGATTACTTGGGTATCTTTTTCATCAGCTGCACCAGCATGAGAATCATGTGTAGAAACAGCAGCATTATACCATTTGCTATCATCAAAATCACAATCAATTATTAAGTTTTTCAAAGTAATATCAGCACCCCAGACAATAATACCCATTGTGTCCTGGTCGTCAGCATATTTAAAGTTAGGAATAGAAGTACCTTCTCCTGTCTTGATCACAGTATTATCACTTCCTTGAATTGTTATATTAGAAATGCCATGAGGTACAATAAAACGATCAAATTCACCATCTGGTACTGTAATAAGATAGGACTCACCTTCACTATATTTTTTTTGAATTTCGTCAATTGCGCTCTGAATTGTTGAGTAACTTCCATTCGGATTAATCACATATTCATTTCTTGCTCTTTCTTCAGCAACTGTTGGTATTGGTAACAATCCAACTAGCATAAAACAACAAACAAGAAATGACATAATACGTTTTTTCATAAAAATTCCTCCTTACTCTTTTGCGAGAAACAACTCTCACTAAAAACCATATTATTTTAATAGTGTAATTATATTATAATTACACTATACTTATACAATATTAACATAAAAACCCATATAAGACAAACTTCTTTCAGTTTAAAATATTATTGATTAAAACAAAATAGCAAAAATATAGTAAAAGAGCTAGTTTTTACGCTAACTCTTATTTCCATGTTTATTTGTACTGTGTTATATCCACAAAAGTAATAACTCCCACTCGGTTATTATATCCCTCTGTAGTTAATAACTTATTAAAAACATTTATTATACAACATTAGTATTAAAAACCACAAATTACAATTACTACTAAATATAATTTAACTTGATTTATAGGAAATTACTATTTTATAGTATTTTATATTATCTGATATGATGAGGCACCTCTTGTTGCCCTATGCCATAATATGGTGTTATAGCACTTTGACATTAATCTATGCTAAGGCTATACTAAAGATACAAGTTAGCAAAGCTAATATGTAAACTTAATATCGCGGGATGGAGCAGTTGGTAGCTCGTTGGGCTCATAACCCAAAGGTCGTAGGTTCAAGTCCTGCTCCCGCAACCAAAACCTTACTCTTAATGTAAGGTTTTTTATTTTTTAAAATATTTTATTAGAAATTTAAATTATTTAGATTATTATGAAAGAAGGTACATATTTAATGAATTATAAAAATTTTAGAAATAAATTTGATGTTAAAGATCAAATTGCTTATGCCACTGCTTTAAAGAAAGATGGTGTAGAATTGGTTTTCCAAATAGATGCTGATGATGTTGAAAGAATACAATCCATGGGAACTTGGTTTGCTGAATGGCATAAAGATTTTAATGCCTATACAATTCAAAACATAAGTAAGTCAAAAGGAACTAAACCTGTAAAGAAGAGTCTTCAAACAGTTATTTTAAATACTAGTCCAAAAGCTCCTATTAAACATATTAATGGAAATATGTTAGATAACAGAAAAGATAATTTAGAAATAATCCAAAGGAATCAAAAAAATCAATATGAAAAAGTTGATGATAACACTACTGCTATAATACTAACTAATAAATACGGCATTCCTAATTCTAAGGCATTAATTTCTTCTGAAGATTTAAATAATGTTATAACTGACG
Organism: uncultured Clostridium sp.; assembly: GCA_934746015.1. Taxonomy (GTDB): domain Bacteria; phylum Bacillota; class Clostridia; order Clostridiales; family Clostridiaceae; genus Clostridium. The sequence continues at coordinate 28,380 of CAKVEW010000020.1, read as the reverse complement.
AGTTTAGCTGGGTTGAATATAAGAAAAATGGAACAATTATGGTTATTGCAAATACACCTGCAGGAAGAATTCATTTAGATAAACTTATAATGAATCCTAATGAATCAGAATTTGTACATCACATAAATTTAAATCCTCTAGATTGTAGACGTAGCAACTTAGAAAACAAAGTAATGGAATAAATATGATAAAGAAAAGCCCAGTGATATAACACTAAGCTTTTCTTATTTATTATATATCAATTCATCTTTTCCAAAAGAAAGTTAAATATGTGATTTATATATACATATTATAGTAAATAACTACACTATTCCTTAGACATCATATGCTGAATCTACATTGCAGTTAATCCACCATCTATAACGAATTCAGATCCTGTTGAATATTTTGATTCATCTGAAGCAAGATAAAGAACTAAATTTGAAACTTCTTCAGGTTTAGCCATTCTTCTCATTGGAATTTGCTTAGCAAAATTCTTGATTAATTCATATGAATCTCCTTCTGTAACCATTGGTGTTTCTATTACACCTGGATGTACTGAGTTAACTCTTATTCCAAATGGTGATAATTGAAGTGCTGCTGCCTTTGTCATTCCACGAACTGCAAACTTCGTATCTGTATAACCAATTGCTCCACCTACCATTCCATTCATAGATGAAATATTTATTATAGAAGCTGTTCCTGTTCTCTTCATAGAAGGAGTTAATGCTTTAATTCCAAGAAAAACTGACACTTGATTTATATCTACAATTTTTCTATACTCTTCTTCAGTAATTTCTAAAATAGATTTATTCATAGTTATTCCAGCATTATTAACTAAAATATTAACTGGTCCAAATATTTTTTCAGTTTCTTCTACAACTTTATCCCAACCTGAAGCATCAGTAACATCTTGTTTAATAAACTTTGCATTGCCACCTAGTTCTTCTTCTAATGTTCTACCTTCCTCTTCATTTAAGTCTGTAAAGACAACTTTTGCACCTTCCTTTACAAATAGTCGCACATGAGATGCACCCATTCCACGTGCTCCCCCTGTAATAATAGCCACTTTATCTTTTAAACGTCCCATTAATAAATCCTCCTTAGTTAAATCTTTAAATTTATATTATCCAATCAATTACTATCAATTAATTATTACTAACTAATTATTATTAATTAGTTAGTATTATCATACTATCACTTATAGAATATATTATCAAGTTAAAAGCTTAAGGAGAAATTTGAACTAGTATTTTTCTAAGTTAGAAATTATAACCAAAAATTCTTTAAAAATATTAATTGGTAACTATTGTTACATACTAAATTAATAGTTTATGTATAATTATTATTGTGATAATATTAAGTAAAAACTTTAGGAGGTAAAATTATGAGTTGTGGTTGTGGAACAAATAAAGATGATGGAAAAGCTATTGTTGATAGACTAAGATTAAAAGGAAAAGCAAATTTAAAATTAACTACTCCTTATCCAATAAAATGTTCATGTGGTGAAGATGTTACAATGGAGACTTTTGTAACTGTGTGCCCAAATTGTAAAATGACTTATGCAGTTACTCCATGTTCTCAAAGTGATATTAATAATATAAAAGAAGCTGGTATTAATTATTAATCATTATTTAAGGTATGAAGTTTATCCTCATACCTTTTTCTATTTATATTGTACATTTTATATATAATATTTTTTCATTAAATATGCAATTATAAACTCACTTTGTTAACACTTCTTCAACTTGATTATCAAAAAACTTGGAGTTTGAATAAAGTCTTCATATCTATATTTATATTTATCCTTCCACTCTTCTGGAGGCATAGGTTCTTCTACTTTTTCAACACTAAACCCAGCTTCAAGTGCTGCACTTAAATAATCTGAAAAAGTATGATGATAGCTTGTACTTAGATAGTTTTCTATATTTTCATTATATTCAATCCAAGGCTGAATGTATGAGCGTAAATTTTTATCTAAATAACGCACCTGCCATTCATCATCTCTAGGAAATTCTCCATTTTTGTCTATCGGGTAATTGGCAGAATAAACTGGATGGATTAAAGAAATAATACATATTCCATTGTTATTTAAAACATTATATATACTTCTAAACAATTTTTTAATATCTCTAATATAGTGAAAAGTAGTTGAAGAAAATATAAAGTCAAAATGCCCTTTATATTTATCTATATCTGATATATTACCTACTATAAATTCAGCTTTAGACTTCTTAGTTTTTGCTTTTTCTTTTGCTATTTCAAGCATTTTTTCTGAAATATCTATCCCATTTATTGACTTTGGAGCTTTTTCTTCAAGTAAAAATGTAAATCTTCCAGTGCCACAACCTAGATCTAATATATCTTTATTATTTAGATTAGGTAACATTTCTTTTATGCATGGCCATTCAATAGAATAACTATAGGAATCTTCACTTTCAGTAAAATCTTCATAAGCTTTAGCCATCTCATTCCAATTATCCTTAAAATTCATCTTTAATCCCTCCATTAATGTTTTTCGCCTTGAATAATATATTTTAATTATATCCTTTTTAACAAACATAAACCAGAAAGAAATAACCAACAAATAATTTACTCTCATTTTCAAATTGTTTATAATTATAATCTTTTAAAATCAACTCATTCCATAAATAAGTGAACCACCCTATATATCTTGCATTCTTTTTAACTCCATGTAAAACTAATGCAGCACTTGAGGTAACCCATATTTCATTCAAATCTAAATATAAGCTTCTAACCCTTCTTATTATTTCATCCTTATCTATACTTACCTCTCAATTAATCATTATAATAAAATAATAGAAAAAAGAGTTAGTTTTACACTAACTCTTCAATAATTAAAAGAAATTCAGAATGAATTTCATCCATAACTCTTCACTTTTACTTCTTAGTTATTAATTAAATTTACTTCTTACTTATTCACTAAATCGTTACACGATTTTAGTAGTCCAATCCTCGCAGTTCCAAATTTCTGTTACTACATCTTTATAGAATTCTGGTTCGTGGGATACTAATAAAATTGATCCCTTATATTCCTTTAAGGCTCTCTTTAACTCTTCTTTTGCATCTACATCTAAATGGTTTGTAGGCTCGTCAAGGATTAATATATTTGTTTCTGTATTTAATATCTTACATAGTCTTACCTTTGCAGCTTCTCCACCTGATAATACCATTATCTTTGATTCTAATTGCTTAGTTGTTAATCCACACTTAGCTAAAGCTGCTCTTATTTCGTATTGTGTTTTACTTGGGAACTCTTGCCATACTTCTTCTATACAAGTATTTGTATTTTTCTCTCTATCTTCTTGTTCAAAGTATCCAATGTGTTGATAGTCTCCTAAGTGAACTTCTCCACTTAAAGGCTGTATCTTTCCAAGTAAGCTTTTTAATAATGTAGATTTACCAAGTCCATTTGCTCCAACTAAAGCTATTTTTTGTCCTCTTTCCATATAAAGATCTAATGGTTTTGTAAGTGGTGAATCATATCCTATAACTAAATCTTTAGTTTCAAATATTGTCTTTCCTGAAGTTCTTGCTATTTTAAAGTTAAACTCTGGTTTTGGTTTTTCTTTAGAAAGCTCTATAACTTCCATCTTATCTAGTTTCTTTTGTCTTGATTTAGCCATATTAGCTGTTGCTACATTTGCCTTGTTTCTTGCAACGAAGTCTTCTAGTCTAGCTATTTCCTTTTGCTGCTTTTCATAAGCTGCTTCTAATCTCTTTTTATTTTCATCATATAATCTCTTAAATTCGTAATAATCTCCAACATATCTAGTTAGTTTTCTTTCTTCCACATGATAAATTAAATTAACTACTGAATTTAAGAATGGTATATCGTGAGAAATTAAAATAAATGCATTTTCATAATTTTGAAGATATCTCTTAAGCCATTCAATATGTTCTTCATCTAAGTAGTTAGTAGGCTCATCTAGAAGTAGTATATCTGGATTTTGAAGTAATAGCTTTCCTAAAAGTATCTTAGTTCTTTGTCCTCCTGATAAATCATCTACATCTCTATCTAAACCTAAGTCTAATAGTCCAAGGCCCTTTGCAACCTCTTCTACCTTTGCATCTATTATGTAAAATCCATTATGATCTAAAAGGTCTTGTATAACTGCTGTTCTATTTAACATCTTTTCTAATTCTTCAGGTGTACAATCTCCCATTTTTTCATAAAGAGAATTCATTTCTGTTTCTAAATCAAAAAGATATTTAAAGGCATCTCTTAAGGCATCTCTAATGCTTTGTCCTTTTTCTAATGCTGCATGTTGATCCATATAACCAACTCTAACATTATTAGACCAAATAACTCTTCCTTCATCTGGCATAAGCTTATCAGTAACTATGCTCATAAAGGTTGATTTTCCTTCACCATTAGCACCAATTAAGCCAACATGCTCCCCTTTTAATAATCTGAAAGATACATCTTCAAATATAGCTCTATCACCAAATCCATGGCTCATATCTTTAACTGTTAATACACTCATTTATTATCCTCCCACATTTGTATCTATTTAATAATTAAATTTCTATAATAATTTTTTAACATAAAAATAAGGCATGAAACCTTCACACCTTACTTATTATAAACTATAATCTAAGAAAATAAATAGATTTTTTTTAGCAATTTTAGTATTCATATTCTTTAACATTTTCACAGATAGTAATATTTAAATTCTTATCATTAACTACCTTCTTATAAGAACATAAAAATTCATTTAATTCTATATCACTTAAGTCTATCTTCCCTTGGCTTGTTAATATAACTTTTTCATCTTCTGTTATAATATTTAAGTTGTTTTTATCGTTAGAAATATAATAATTATTAACAGTTGAAACTCTTAGTCTATCCTTGTATTTTTCTTGAAAGCTCATATTCTTTCTTATTTTTTCAACATCTTCAGCGCCTGGAATAACATTATTTAATCCTAATGTCTTAAGTTGTTCTTCTATACCTGAAGCATCAAATCCATACCTTTCCATAAGTTTTGTTTGCATCTTTAGAAACTTATCTTGAGATATGTTGTTCTCTTCCATGTATTCCATCATCTTTTTTGTGAAATCTGACATATTCAGCTTTCCAGAAGACATATCATAATATAAATTATAAATGTATGATTCAAATTTATCTATATCTTTATCATTCACTCTATTTTTAATCTCATTAAAATCTATAATTCTATCCATAGTATCAATCAACTCCTATATTCTTAATAGATGTTATTAATATTATACTATTATTAGCTTTTATATTCTATTAACTTAATTCAATATTAATAATTTTTTATCATTTTTTAATTAATCAGCTGTTTTTACAGCATTCCAAACTTCTTCATATAATTTAAGCTTATCTTGTGGCAGATATTCATAAATTTCACATTTTTCCATAATTTCCTTAGGCATATATGCACCTTTATTATTTCTTACTTCCTCTGGTTGCTCTTCCATAGCTAATTTGTTTGGTGTAGTATATCCAATTTCTTCAGCTATTTTATAAGCATTATCTTTACTACTTACAAAGTTTATAAATTCTTCAGCTGTTGACTTATCATTAGCATTTGCTGGTATTGCCCAAGAATCTAACCAATAGTTAGCGCCTTCCTTTGGAATTACATATTCTAAGTTTTCATTTTCATCAACTAGAGTTAATCCTTCACCTGACCATATCATTGCTATAGCTGCTTCACCAGAAGTCATTAAATCTTTAACTTCATCAGCTCCATATTTTAAAACTAATGGTTTTTGTTCAATTAATATTTTTTTTGCTTCTTCTAGCTCTTTTTCATTAGTTGAATTTAATGAATATCCTAATTTCTTTAATGCCATTCCTATAGCATCTCTTTGTGCATCTAATACAAAAATTTGTTTTTTATATTTTTCATTCCACATTATATTCCAGCTATCAACTGGCTCATCTACTAAATCTTTGTTGTATATAATACCTACTGTTCCATTCATATATGGTATAGTATAGTCATTATTTGGGTCATAAGGTTTACCCATGTCACTTTCATTCATTTCTGCTAAATTGGGCATTTTATCCTTATCTATCTTTTGAAGTAATCCTTCTTTTATCATTCTATCAGCCATGTAGTCAGCTACTAGGACTGCATCCCAATTTGTCTTTCCTGAAGAAACCTCTATGTACATTGTTTCCATATCATCAAAAGTTTTATAATTAACTTTTACATTATACTTTTCTTCAAATTCTTTTATTATTCCATCTGCTATATTTTCACCATAATTTAGAACATTTATAGTTTTCTTATCGCTTTTTTTACATCCTGCAAAAAGTCCAAAAACTAGTATTAAGCTACAAACTAAAGCAGAAATCTTAATAGATTTTTTCATGAATTATCTTCCTTTCATCTGTAATAGTTACTTAGCAATAATTATAAAGTGTATTATATTTATTGCAAGTATAATTTTATATTCAAAGTTACTTTATACAAAAAGTATTACTTGCTTAAAGTAGTTAATACTAAAAATATATTATACCTCTATTAATTTTATTATAATCATTTTAAATTATTAACCCTTTCCCTATATCTTTTGTATATTTTTATATTTTATAATATAAAGCTTTTATATTATAAATTCAACATTTTATATTTCTATTGAATTAAGAACATATGTTCTATATAATAATTATAATAAGTTCTTTAAGTAGGTGGTTTTATGAATATAAAAGAAAAACTTAATATCCTTTCAGCAGCTGCTAAATATGACGTTTCTTGTTCTTCTTCAGGTTCTAACAGGAAAAATACTAATAATGGATTAGGAAATGCAGATAGTAGTGGCATTTGTCATAGCTTTGCTGCAGATGGAAGATGTATATCCCTATTAAAAATATTATTGACTAATTACTGTATTTATAACTGTAAATATTGTATTAATGCTTCTTCTAAGGATGTTCCTAGAGCAGCCTTCACCCCTGAAGAAGTAGTGGATTTAACTATTAATTTTTATAAAAGAAATTATATTGAAGGTCTTTTCTTAAGTTCTGCAATTTTTAAAAGTCCTAATTATACAATGGAACTTTTACTGTCTGTGGTTAAAAAGCTTCGTGTAAATGAAAAATTCAATGGATATATTCATTTAAAAGCTATCCCTGGTGCAGATGAATCTTTAATAAAAGAAGCTGGAAAGTATGTAGATAGGATGAGTGTAAATATAGAGCTTCCTTCTGCTTCAAGCTTAAAACTCCTTGCACCCCAAAAGACTAAAGAAAATATATTAGCTCCTATGAGTATTATTAAAAATTCTATAATTGAAACTAAAGATTTAAAAAGAAATATAAAGTCTACTCCTCTCTTCGTTCCTGGTGGGCAAAGTACTCAGCTTATTGTGGGTGCTACTCCAGAAAGCGATTATAAAATATTGCATTTATCAGAAAACCTATATAAAAAATTCGATTTAAAAAGAGTTTATTATTCCGCCTATGTTCCTGTAGTTAAAAATGAGAAGGCACTACCTGACTTAATACATCCGCCTTTAGTTAGAGAACATAGACTTTACCAAGCAGATTGGCTATTAAGATTCTATGGCTTTAAAGCAAAAGAGTTATTAAAGGATGAAAATGAAAACTTTGATTTAAATTTTGATCCTAAGACTTCATGGGCTTTAAATAATATTACTAACTTCCCTATGGAAATAAATAAAGTCTCCTATGATGAATTACTAAGGATTCCAGGTATAGGAGTTCGTTCAGCCAGAAAAATAATAATTTCTAGAAGAGTACACTCTCTTTCCTTTGAGGACTTAAAAAAAATTGGAGTAGTCTTAAAAAGAGCCAAGTATTTTATCACCTGCAAAGGAAAATATTATGGAGGTATATCCTTCAATGATGAAGTCATAAGAGCAAGATTACTTTATATGGATAAAAGAAAAATAGATGATGAAAATTCAGAACAAATGTCTTTCTTTGATAATATCTATACTAAATCTAAAAGCAATATATTTCTTCCTGATAGTAACCCTATAGCTCTACCCAAAGATAAACATACTTCTATAACTGGTGAAATATAAGGTGGTGATAAAATGTTGAAATTAATATATGAAGATTCCTTTGAAGGCTTTTTAACTGCAATTTATTATGCTTTTTATTCAAAAGATGAAATAATTTCTATAGATTCGGATACTTATACTGATATTGATATGTTAACTACAGTTAGATATTTAGAAACTGATGTAGAAAAATATAAAAAGGTTAAAAATGCTATTGTAACTAAAATTGATCCTTTAGCATTAAACAAAGTATATACCCTTTACTTATCTAACTATAAAGATAAAGGAATTTTATGTTATAAATATTTAAAAACTGCTTTTAAAATTGGAAGTAATATTCATAATCACTTATATTTAGATGTGGTTGATGAAATAGATTTAGTTGAAAGAAGGGTATCTCTTGAAGCTCACAGATTTACTGGCTTGGTTAGATTTTCTTTAATTAATAATAAATTCTTATATTCATCTATTGAGCCTGACAATAATATACTACAGCTTATTTCTCCTCACTTTGAGAATAGGTTTTCTAATGAATACTGGATTATTCATGATGTTAAAAGAAATATAGCTTCAGTTTATAATAAAGTTTCCTGGGAAATAACAGAAATGAATGAAGATATTTATAATTCTTTAAAGGATTATACTGATGAATTTGAAGATCTTTGGAAAAATTACTTTGTTTCTACTGCAATAAAAGAAAGAAGTAATCCAAAACTTCAAAAAAGAATGATGCCTAAAAGGTACTGGAAGAATCTCACCGAAATAAAAGATAAGTAATAGTGAAGAGGTATGAAGTTTTTTTAGGTAAGAGTGAATAGGTAAGAAGTAAGAGATTTGGTTATTTTGCTTCGCAAAACCATTAATAAATTAAAAATGGTCTTAATAAAAATTAGCTTTTATTAACAATCTTCCAATAATTAACTCTTAACTATTCTCTATTACTTATTCACTCTTCACTATTACTCCTTACCTCTTGCCTATATTGTTGCTATTGCTTCTATTTCAATAACGCAGTCTTTTGGAAGTCTAGCAACTTCTACACAGCTTCTTGCTGGTGGGTTTTCTGTGAAGTATTGTCCATAAACTTCATTTACTTCAGCAAAATCATTCATGTCTTTAATAAATACTACTACTTTTATTACTTTATCTAAGCTACTACCAGCTGCTTCTAAAACAGCTTTAACATTTTCTAATGATTGCTTTGTTGCTGCTTTAATTTCAGTAACAACTTCTCCTGTAGCTGGATTAACTGGAATTTGTCCTGATGTAAATACCATATCTCCTATCTTAATTCCTTGAGAATAAGGCCCAATTGCTGATGGGGCATTAGTTGTTGAAATAATTTCTTTTTGCACTATGATGCACGTCCTTTCAATAGCTTAATTTTTACATAATATTTTTTATAATACAATATTTTCCTCTACTTCACTATACATTTTTTTAGCATAAACTGCAATATGAAAAAATTTGCATATTTTCCTTATAATCATTTATTATTATATTAACAAGTGATAAAATAATATAAAAACCATGAGGAGGTATTATATATGAAAAATAATGTTAATATTGATTGGAATAACCTTGGTTTTAACTATATTAAAACTGATTATAGATATATATCAGTTTGGAAAGACGGAAAATGGGACGAGGGTAAGCTTACAGAGGATAATATGTTAAGAATAAGTGAGGCATCTACTGCTTTGCATTATGGTCAACAATGCTTTGAAGGGTTAAAAGCTTATAGAAGAAAAGATGGTAAAATTCAATTATTTAGAGTTGATAGAAATGCTAATAGAATGAATGAAAGCACAAGAAAACTTCTTATGCCTGAAATACCAGTAGAAAAATTTATAGATGCTTGTATGCAAGTTGTAAAAGCTAATGAACATTATGTTCCACCATATGGCTCAGGAGCAACACTATATTTAAGACCATTTATGATAGGCGTTGGAGATAATATTGGAGTTAAACCTGCACCTGAATACATATTTTCAGTATTTGCAGTTCCAGTAGGTCCATATTTTAAAGAAGGTTTATCACCATGTAACTTTATGATTGCTGATTATGATAGAGCTGCTCCACATGGTACCGGTGGACAAAAAGTTGGTGGAAACTATGCTGCTTCATTACAACCTCATCTATTGGCTGCTGAAAGAGGATTTGCAGACTGCATATACCTTGATCCTGCAACTCACACTAAGATTGAAGAAGTTGGTGCTGCTAATTTCTTTGGAATAACTAAAAACAATGAATTTGTTACACCAAAATCACCATCAATTTTGCCAAGTATAACTAAATATTCACTAATGGATATAGCTAGAGATTATTTAAATATGCCTGTTTATGAAAGAGATGTTTATGTAGATAATTTAGATGAATTTAAAGAAGCTGGAGCTTGTGGTACAGCTGCTGTTATAACTCCAATTGGAGGAATAGAATATAAAGATAAACTTCATGTTTTCTATAGTGAAAAAGAAGTAGGACCTGTTATAAAAGAACTTTATAGAATTCTTTGTGGAATTCAATTTGGTGATATTGAAGGACCAGAAGGCTGGGTCTTTGAAATATAGAAAGGAGTTGTCTATGACAACTCCAAATTAAAAATGTAGAATGTAGAATTATTGAAGTAATTTGTTCCAAATTACTAAAAATAAATTTCTTTAGAAACTCATTAATGAGTTTCTTCTTTTATTCTACATTTTTCATTATTCATTTTACATTGTGCTAAAACACCATATTTTCTATTTTTTATCGTGTCCATTTGTGATGAAATAGTATGGTAAAGCTAGGAATACCACTCCACCAATAAAATTACCAATGGAAACTAAAATAATATTATATGCATATCCTCCTATGGTTATTGTAGACGGATCTATTAAATAACCCATAGCTAAAAAGCTCATATTTGCAACACTATGTTCAAATCCTGCTGTTATAAAAGTAAATAAGCACCAAAATATCATTAATATTTTAGCTGTTTCTTCTTTTAATTTATAACACATCCAAACTGCTAAACAAACTAATATGTTACACAATATCCCCTTTATTATTAATTGTTGTGCTGGAGTATTTATCTTAGCCAAAGCATTGCTTACAATAAATTCTCCTATGTAATCACTTTTTCCACTTGTTAAACCTGCACTAATAAATAAACTAGCTCCAAGTATACCTCCAAGAATATTACCAATCCAACTTGCAAACCAGATTTTAAGTGCATCTATCCAAGTTACAGTTTTTTCTAAAGCACCCATAGTCATAATCATGGCATTACTGGTAAATAAATCTCCTCCTGCCATTAAAACTAGACTAAGAGCAACTCCAAAGGATGCTCCCATAAGAATTTTGTATGTATCTACTCCATTATGATGCATTATTCCACCAATAGTATAAATAAGCATAATACCTAAGCTTACAAATAAGCTTCCAAGCATTGAACTTACAATGTACCTGGCTTTACTATTCTTTAATAAATTACTTTTAACCTCAGCTGAATGGGCTAAGCTATTAATTTCTTTACTGTACATGATACACCCCACTACATCATCCATATATTTTTCTTAGGTAACTTATTTTTTCCTAAAATATTTTACAATGAAAAATAAAGTTTTGCAATTAAAACTTTACTTTATCAAATATTACACCTTATTAAATGGATATAAAACTCTCTTATCATAGTATACTCTAACAAAGATTTCTTTATAGGAATTACTTTTATATTATTTTCTTGAAATAAACTTTGCCACGAATCCTTTTCTCCAAAAATATCTCTTACTATATGATTTCCTGGAAGCATAAGTATAGGTGATATTGAAACTTCTTTAACGTTATTAGTTAAAAGTTCTTTAAGTATATCATCCTTTTTATTTTCACCTTCTAAAGTTCCTAAGAAAAGATTTTGAAATCCTCTTTCTACAAAAATTTTTTTTAAATAATTATAACTTTCTGTATCTATAGTCTTTGAACCATGACCTATCAAAACTAAGTTTGTATCTTTATTTAATTCTTTTTCCATAGAATCAACTACTAATTTACAACCCTTTATGAGTTCATTTTCATCATTTCCCATAATAACCTTACCTAAAGTTAATTTTGAAAATGAGTACTTATATTCTTCTATAATTTTTAATATAGACAAGTATTCACTACCTTCAATTATATGTAATGGTTGTATATATACTTCACTATATCTATCATTGATTAAATTAAATAATACCTCTTCTAATCTAGGTACTATTATCCCATATTTATTTAATAAAATATTTGATATACTACTAGAAGTAAAGGCTTTACAAACATGATAATTTCCATTAAAACAATCTCTTATTTCATTTTCAAAATCCTCTATAACCTTTATTCCGTCCAAGTTAGCTGTTCCAAAAGAAACAATTACAATTGCTTTTGACATAAAAACCTCACTTCTATATGCTAAAGTTTCTAAAAGCTTCTAAGAATTTATTAATATGCTCTTCTGTATGAACAACACTTAAAAATAATGCTTCATATTGTGATGGTGGTATATTAATCCCATTCTCTATCATATGTTTAAAATACTTTTTAAATATTTCCTCATTACAAGTTTTAACATCATCATATCTTTTTACTTCTTTTAAATCTGTGAAAAATATAGTAAACATTCCACCTTGTCTATTAATAGTAAGTGGTATTTCCTTTTCCCTTGCAATTTCCAATATTCCATCTTCTAATAACTTACCTAAGTAATTAATCTTTTCATAATATTCTTCTTTATTCTTTTTTATTTTATTTAAGGTTGCTATTCCAGCTGCCATAACTATTGGATTTCCTGACATAGTTCCAGCTTGATAGACTTCTCCTAAGGGTGATAAACATTCCATTATTTCTTTTTTACCACCATAGGCACCGCATGGAAGACCTCCTCCAATTATCTTGGCATATGTAACTAAATCTGGCTTAACATCAAATAATTTTTGTGCTCCTTCAAAGGAAACTCTAAAGCCACTCATTACTTCATCAAAAATTAATAAAGCATTATATTTATCACAAAGCTCTCTTAAAAGATTCATAAAATCTTCATCAGCTTTAATTACTCCCATATTACCTGCAACTGGCTCTATAATAACTCCTGCTATTTCATCACCATATTTATCAAATAGTGATTTTATACTTTCTTTATCATTATAAACTGCAATTAATGTATTTTTTATGCTATCTTCTGGTACTCCTAAAGAACCTGGGATACCATTAGTTAATACTCCTGAGCCTGCCTCTACTAAAAAGCCATCAAAATGTCCATGATAACATCCAGCAAACTTAATTATCTTATCCTTTTTAGTATAGCCTCTAGCAAGCTTTATTGCACTCATGGTTGCCTCTGTTCCTGAGTTAACCATTCTTACCATATCAACATTATCTAGGTTTTTGCATAAAAATTTAGAGATAACAAGTTCTAATTCTGTAGGTGCTCCAAAAGCTATTGCTGATTCAGAAGTCTTTTTAATAGCATTTACCACATCATTATCACAATGTCCTAATATCATAGGACCCCAGGCTAATACAAAATCAACGTATTCCTTACCTTCTTCATCTGATATTATTGCACCTTTTCCGCTCTTTATAATAGGCGGTGTCATTCCAGTATTCTTATATGATCTAACTGGAGAATTAACTCCACCAGGCATATATTTCTTAGATTCATGGAATATTACATCATTTCTCATAGCTTAATTCTCCTTTAACCATCTTACTGCATCTAAAGCAAAGTATGTTATTATCATATCAGCTCCAGCTCTTTTCATAGAAAGTAGCATTTCTAAAGCTACAGCCTTTTCATTTATTAGTCCTGCTTCTGCTGCTGATTTAACCATAGCAAATTCACCACTTACATTGTAAGCACAAATAGGTACATTTACTTTTTCTTTTGCTCCTCTTATTATATCTAAATAGGACATTGCTGGTTTAACTATAATAATATCCGCACCTTCCTCAATATCCCACTTTATTTCTTTTATAGCTTCTTCTGAATTTGCAGGATCCATTTGATAGGTTTTTCTGTCTCCAAACTGTGGAGATGAATGAGCAGCTTCTCTAAAAGGTCCATAGAAGGCAGAAGAATATTTAGCTGCATAACTCATAATAGCTACATTTTCATAGTTATGTCTATCTAAAGCCTCTCTTATATAGCCTATTCTTCCATCCATCATGTCTGAAGGTGCTACCATATTAGCACCTGCTTTTGCATAAGATAAGGCTATCTTTCCTAATACTTCTAAAGTTTTATCGTTATCTACTTCATTTCCATTTAATATTCCACAATGACCATGACTAGTATATTGACACATACAAACATCAGCAATTATATATATTTCTTTAGAAACTTCTCTTACCTTTCTTATTGCCTGTTGAACAATTCCATTATCATTATAACTTTCTGAACCACAATCATCCTTATGATTTGGAACTCCAAATAAAATTACACCTTTTATATTATTTTCTTTCACTTCCTCAATTACTTCTGGAAGTCTATCAATTGACCAATGATAATTTCCTTTCATAGATGAAATTTCTTCTTTTTTATTATCACCTTCAACAACAAAAATTGGGAAAACAAAATCATCTGAAGTTAATTTATTTTCCCTTACTAAGTCTCTAATTGCTGAACTGGCTCTTAATCTTCTTCCCCTATTAATCATTTTATTCACCTTTGCTTTCTCTATTTGCTTTATATATTTCTACTATTTCTTCTAAGAAACCATCCTCTGAATGTTTTCTACAAACATAGCCTTCAAGATCATTATCTTTTAAGGCTTTAAGTGTTTGTGGTCCTATAGCTATATTATACTTTTCTTTAATCTTATCACTTCCAAATAAGCTTAGCATATTATTTACTGTACTTGGACTAGTATATAAAATAAAATCAACTTCTTCAAAGGCCTTCTCATTTTTTACTTTTCCGCAAACTGTATTATATGTATGAATTCTATCAACTATTAAACCTAATTTTTCTATTTCATCTTTTAAATAGCTTCTGCTTTCTGAAGAACATGGAATCAAAACTTTTTCACCCTTTAACAAATGTGGTCTAAGAGACTTAAATAAGCCTTCTCCAACAAACTCTCTTCCCATAATGAAGGCTTGAATTCCTCTTTGTTCAAGTGCTCTCTTAGTTGCTTTTCCAACTACAGAAAATTTTGCTTTTATTTCTCTTAAATCTATTTTATTATCTATTATATAATCAAAGAAGATATTTACTCCATTAACTGAAGTTAATATAATATGATTATATTCAGAAAGTTTATCTTTTACTTCATTTAAATTTTCCTTAGTAGGATCAATTTTTATTGAATTAATTTCTGTAACTTCAGCTCCTAATTCTCTTAATTTCTTTTTTAAATTAGATGATTGTTCTCTTGATCTTGTTACACAAACATTCAGCCCAAACAATGGCTTTTTCTCATACCAGTTAAGCTTATCATTTAAGGTAATTACTTCCCCAATCGCTATTATACATGGAGATTTTAATTTTGCTTCTTTAACCTTTCCTTCTATATCCTTTAATGTTCCTACCACCTTTTTTTGCTTTGATGAGGTTCCTCTCATTACTACAGCAACATTTGTGTTTTCATCTTTACCATTATCAATTAAGTTTTTTATTATTTCATTAAGGTTATTAAGCCCCATCATAAATACTAAGGTTCCTTTTTCCTTTGCAACTGCTTCCCAATTAATATTTTGTACTCCTGCAGTCATTCCTGTAATTATATGAAAGCTTTGGGCCATTCCTCTTTGAGTAATTGGAATACCTGCATAATTTAATACAGCTATAGGAGATGTTACACCTGGTATCACTTCAAATTCAATATTTTCCTCTATTAAGGCTAATACTTCTTCTCCTCCTCTTCCAAAAACATAAGGATCACCGCCTTTTACCCTTCCAACTATATGACCTTTTTTCGATAATTCAATTAAAGATTCATTTATTTCCTCTTGAGTTTTATAATGAGAGCCAGGTTCTTTCCCACAATAATATATTTCACAATTATCATTTAAGTAATTTAATATGTTATTTGAAACTAATCTATCATATAAAATTGCTGTACATTTTTTTAAAGCTTCTACTGCTTTCAAAGTTAATAGTTCTTCATCTCCTGGTCCTGTTCCAATAATATAAACCTTACACATTTTATTATCCTTTCATTATTTCCTTTGCTAACTTTATACCAATTTCAATGTGGCTTTCTTTATGTCCTAATATATCTTTCTTTATTATTCTTCCACCACCAATATCAAATGTACCTATCATATATAAATCATTATCTTTAATTTCAGAATAAACCCCTATTACGCTATGACAGCCACCATTTAATTCCTTCATAAAGCTTCTTTCAGCTTCTACAGCTATTCTTACTTCTTTATTGTCTAACTCTTTTAAATAGGAATTATATTCTCCATTGCAAAGGACTTCTATACCTAAAGCCCCTTGACCTATGGCTGGTAAAAATATTTTAGGATCAAAATAATCTGTAATATAACTTTCCATATTTAGTCTTTTCAATCCAGCTGCTGCTAAAATTATTCCATCCATATTTTCATTTCCCATCTTTTGAAGTCTAGTTTGTACATTACCTCTGATAGGAACTATTTTTAAATCTTTTCTTAAACTTTTTAGCATTGCTGCTCTTCTGATACTACTAGTACCTATTACCGCTCCTTCTTTTAATTCTTCAAAATTCACATTATTTCTAGATACAAATACATCTCTAATATCTTCTCTTTCTGGAATTGCAACAAGTTCAAATCCACTTGGCAGTTGAAAAGGAACATCCTTCATACTATGAACTGCTGCATGTGCTTCTCTATTTAAAAGAGCATACTCTATTTCCTTAACAAATAAGCCCTTCCCACCTATCTTATCTAAAGTTACATCTAGCCTTTTATCTCCTTCAGTAACTACTAATAATTTTTTTGAATCTATATTATTTTTCTCTTTAATAAGTTCTATTACTCTATCAGCTTGAACTTGAGCTAGTTTGCTTTTTCTAGTTGCAATTATTATCTCCATACATATCTCCTACAAATCCCTATATATTTTATTTAAAACTTCTTTTCCAAAAAACATTTCTAAAACTACTTTATCTTTTTTCTTGTCATAAATATATTTAAAATCTTCACTACATACAAAGTTAATTATATGGCTTTTATTTTTAATTATCTTTTTAGCTGATTTTCTAATTAAAGAAGAAAATCCAATAAATTCGTCATATTCTTTTAACTCTTCAATAACTTTTTCTGCTATCATTAATGAGCCCTTTGGATTTCCATAATTAGTGTTTACAGCAAAGCTTATATTATTTAAACTTCTTTGTACTGGTGCTATTGCCATACTCTCTAAATAATCTTCTGAATATATATATATTTTATAAGCTTCATCACAATCTTTTTTAATTCTTTCATTTAAGCTCTTATCATTAGTTGCTATTATAATTATATGCTTATTATTTATAAAATTCTTATAATAACCTTTTTTAATAAGCTTAATATTATCTAGCTCTTCAAAGTCTTTAATAAAATCTAAAGACAATACTTCTACATTACAATTTTTAGAAATAAAATTTTTAGCCTTTATATATCCAACCTTGCCTCCACCTATTACACCTACATTAGTTTTTTTAGAAATTAATGAAAGATAAGTATAGTCTATATTTTCTTTAAGAATATCTTTTTCAATATCTTTACACATTCTTCTCCTTGCCCCTTTAATTGCTCTTCCTTTAAAACTTCTATAGCTCTATTAACATAATAATCAGAAGTACTCTTTATAAGCATTTCAGCAATTTCTATATCCTTCTTATCTCTACATTTATTTTGTAATGTCTTTTGCCTATCTTTAATAACTTTAGAGCTGTTTTTCTTCATATCTTTTATTACAATAGATACTTCTCTTAAACTCTTCCATTCAATATAATTATCTATATATTCTTTAGTTATATACTTAAACTCTAGCATTCTTTTTTTTCTTAAGTTCTTATTTTCATCATCTATAGAACTTATTTCATCTATATCATAAAGTTTTACTCTATTAAATTCCTTAATTCTTTCATCTATATCTCTAGGCATAGCCAAATCAAAAATAATAATATCTTTACCTATTTCATTAATATGTTTCTTTTCTATAATTAAATGTGGTGCAGATGTACATGAAATAACACAATCCATATCATTAATTATTTCTCTTGCATCCTCATATTTCATAACCTTTACCCTATTATCTGATATATCTGTAACCTTATCCACATTTCTAACTACAAGATTTAAAACTTCTATATCATTTGAAAGAGCATATTTTACAACGAGGCCTCCAACTTCACCATACCCAATAACCATTATTTTTCTAGCATCATTTTTCATTGCTTCACTTACAGAAATAGAGGCAGATGAAACTGGTATTTCATATAACTTTCCTTCTGTTCTAAATTTTTTACCACAAGTAATAGCTTCTTGAAAAAGCCTCTGCAATTCATGGTTAATAGACTCAACTTCCATTGCTAAAGAATATGCTTCTTTTATTTGACCTAATATTTGATCTTCTCCTAATATTTTTGAATGAAATCCACAAACTACTTCCATTAGATGCTTTACTGTATTATTTTCTTCTAAATAAAAGCAATTTTCTTTAAGATTAATACTCCATTCTAATATTTCAAAGATTTTATATATACTCTCTTCGCCTTTTAATAAGCCAGTATAATAAATTTCCGTTCTATTGCATGTACTTAAAATAACTACCTCATCAAAATGCTT
Source organism: uncultured Clostridium sp. (assembly GCA_934746015.1). GTDB lineage: Bacteria > Bacillota > Clostridia > Clostridiales > Clostridiaceae > Clostridium. Next base: position 9,597 of record CAKVEW010000020.1, on the reverse strand, counting down.
AAGTAATTTTTTTGTATATTCTTTTTTCTTTTTTGGAGATAAAGATAGCTTTTCTCTTATTTCTACTCCAGTATTCTTCTTAATTCCTAAAAGCTGAATCATAATTCTACTCCTAAACTTAATATAATTATGTCTTTTTATTATATTACCCTTATTATACTCCTATTAATTACTTTTTTCATTTTCATTTCATTGTCAATTTTTTATCATTCTAAACTAACATAAGACCGCTACTTAAATTATAGCGGTCTTAAAACTTCATATACTTATTTTACATATTTAGCATACTGTTTGTCTAATAGATAATTATAATCTTACTTATAGGTATTTGCTTATATTAATATCTTATACCACTCCAATAAATATTATTTTTAACTACTGCTTTATCAGAAAGTGTTACTCCTTCAAGAGCCCATTTCTTAAATTCCATAAATCCAGTTCTATCTACTATATATCCAATATGTTCTTTTCCACCTGGTGCATTTTTATCTATATATTCTTCTACATATTTATAAGTATTTAAAATTATTTTAACTATACTTTCTTCATCAACCCATACTATAAAATCTTCAGCTAATCTAGGATTTTTCTTTCCAGTTCTACCCATGATAGCTAATCTATAATATTTTTCTTTACTTCTTGTCCATGCACCAGTTGGACAGTTAATTACACACTCCCCACAACCTATACACTTGCTATGATCTCTAACAGGTCTATAGTTTTCAGGATGCAGTGCTCCTGTTGATTTTTTAGTACATGCCTTCACACAAGCTCCACAGGATACGCATTTATCCTTATCAAATTGAGGCTCAGTCATTCCTATAATTCCAAAGTCATGCATTCTTGCTTTAATGCAATCATTTGGACAACCTGTTAATGCTATTTTAAAATGTAAATCATTTGGGAAGATTGCCTTTTCAATTTTTTTTGCAAAATTAGTAGTATTATAATTTGCAAATGGGCAAACTTTGTTTCCTATACATGCTGATACATTTCTTGTTCCAGCAGCTGTATATCCCTTTTCTGGGACTTCCTGATTTATTTCTAATCCTTCTATTATAGGTTGAAGGAGAATGTTAACTTCTGCAATATCCTCCATATCTATTCCAGGTATTTCAAAACCTTGTCTAGTTGTTAAATGAACTGTTCCATCACCATATTTGTCTGCTATTTCTTGAATTAATCCTAAATATTCAGCCTTTAAGAATCCACCTGGAACTCTTATTCTAGAAGCTGTCATCCCTCTTCTTTTAGTAACTCTAAAGGCATTCTTTTTCAGCTTTTTAGTATTTATATCCATAGTGTCTCCTCCTAATCTATTAATTCTTTTCCTTTTGAATAGTTAAATACTGGTCCATCTAAGCAAATATAAGTATCATCTATTTTGCAATGACCACATTTACCTATTCCGCAGCACATTTTTCTTTCTTGTGAAATCCATATATTTTCTTCTTTAATACCAAGCTTTAAGAATTCTAAAACTGTAAATTTCATCATCATAGGTGGTCCTACAACAATTACTTGAACATTTTCCATATCTTTAATATCAAGTTCTGGAACATACTTAGTCACAAGACCAACTTTTCCTTCATAGCCTTCTTCAGCACCATCAACTGTTAATATAAGGTCTATATTCTTTTCCCATTCCTTTATATCATCTTTAAATAAAATATCTTTAGGAGATTTAAATCCTGATATTAAAGTAAAGTTCTTACAATCCTTAGTGTTTTTTGAGAAGTAATCTACTATTCCCTTAACTGGTGAAAGACCAGTTCCTCCAGCTACTACTATTACTTCTTTATCTTTATAATTATTTATATCAAATCCATTTCCATAAGGTCCTCTTAAGAATAACTTATCACCAACATAATTATTGAATATTTCATCTGTTACCTTACCAACTCTTCTTATTGTTAAGTCAACATAGTTTTCACCTATTCCACTTACTGATATAGGTGCTTCCCCATACTTTGGTAATGATACTTCAAAGAATTGCCCTGGCTTAACATCGCCTTTAAATTCCATTCTGAAAGTATATTCAATTTCTGTATGCTTAATAACTTCTAATATTTCTGAAATAAATGGTATATATTCATTTTTAGTCATATTACTTCACCTCATTCATAGCTTTTTCTAATTTATTTACACAATTTGAGAATGAAATATATTCTGGACATGCGTCATCACATCTACCACATCCTACACACATATGATATCCCCATCTCTTTTTATAATCATAAACCTTATGAAGAACCTTAAATCTCATTCTTTGTCCTTTTTCTTTTCTAAAGCTATGACCTCCAGCCATATCTGTATAACCATCAACTTGGCAAGATGCCCAAACCCTTCTTCTTTCTCCAACTTTTCCATTATCCTTATAGAAAATGTCTTGCATAGTGAAGCATGTACATGTAGGGCATACAAAATTACATCTTCCACAAGCTATACATCTTTCTGAGTATTCATCCCATACCTTTGAGTTTACTATCTTTAAATCTAAATTATTTGGGATATTTACTTTAACTTCATTATCTTCAACAAAATCTGGAGTTACTTCAAATTCTTCATTATCAATATTTTTAAATAATTCTTCAAATTCTTCGTCTTTAATATCTAAATAAACTTCATTTCCATCTTTCTTAACATAAGCATTATAATCATCAGTTTTATTAGTTCCCATACTTACGCAAAAACAATTATCAAAGCTTTTTTCACAGCCTATAAGAATAAATTTAGCTTTTTCTCTAAGTTTTTTATAATAAGGATCTTCAAATCCGTTTCTTAAATAAATATCATCAATTCTTTTTAAAGAGTTCATATCGCAACTTCTTAAAAATATTAATATTGATTTTTCATCTATATTAGGTTCTTTAACCTCATCTTCAGTAAAGAAGAATAAAGTTTGAGTTATTGGAAGAAGCACTTCTTTATAAGAAAAATTAGACTTTTGATTAAACTCTACTTCTTCAATTTTTGATACTTCACCATATCTTACGATATCTGTATCTGAAAATTTACCTTGTCCTTCAAAAACCTTTGGTGCATATATCTTATACTTTTTCAAAAGCTCTCCTAAAAAAGCCTTGTTGAATTCCTCTACTTTAAGTTTATATCCCATTTCAAACACCTCTTAGTTTACTTTTTTCTTTCTTAACATAATAAAAAATGGTATTGCTACAAATAGACTACACCATATTACTAAATTAGATATCAACTTTTCCTTGTTAGGATTGTTATTATAATAACAATTCTTAAGATTATTATAATCTGAAACAAAAATAAAAACTGTGATGATAATCACAGTTAATTATTTTTTCTATTGCTTTTTATTTTATATGCCTTTAAAGAATTTAGAAAGCTTATCCCTATCTCTTATTATTATTTTCTTTTTTTCAAATATTATTAAATCTTTTTCTTGAAGAAGCTTTAATGCTCTTGATATAGTTTCTCTAGGTGCACCAAACATATCGGCTAAATAAGTTATACTTACATTCAAATCTATTTGTGTTCCATTTTCAACTTTAACACCATAATCTTTAGATAATTTCCATAGCTTTGCAGCAACTCGTTTTTCTACTTTAATAGGTGTTGAATTTTTTAGCTGTCTGTATAATCTTCTTACCTTAATAGTTAAAGATGAGATAACTATTTTTGTTAATTCAAAATCATTTTTCATTATCTCTTCAAATTTCACTTTATCAAATGCCAATATTTCAGCCTTTTCAAAAACCTCACAATTTATAGATGCTGGTAAATCATCAAGAACAACTGCATTAATAATTGAATTTTTCCCTAAAATAAATACTATCTTTTTTTGAGCAGACTCGTTTAATTTATACAATGCTACTTTTCCACTATAAATTATATATACCTTATTAACCTTTTCCTTATCTCTAAATATGTGGCTACCTTTAACATAGCATTTTATTTCCCCAAAATCAGCTAAGTCTTCTTTTGTGTCTTCAGCAATACTATTGAATAGCTCCATTTTATCTAATTTACTCTTTACTAATTCTTTCATATTCATATACCAATCCTATAATATATTCACATATATTATAACTATATTTTTAAAATGTAAATATCTAAAATTTAAAATAAATAAACTTTTTTAATTATAAAATTCAATATTTTAATAATGTTAGTTCTTTATTTATATTGAATAATAATATATTAATATAACTTTACCTTTGACAGTTTGTCTCCAATTGCATATAATATATAAAAATAACCTTCATATAAGCTTGATAATATGGTTCAGGCGTCTCTACTATACTACCGTAAATAGTATAACTAAGAAGTTCTAATCCAGGTGAGGTTGTTTATTATTATATTTAAATATACTCAGAGGTGGATTTATGAATAAAAAAGATTTTATATCTCAAATTAAGGCTTCAAGTAAAGCCGAAATATGCGACTTAGTTATTAATAATATAACTATTGTTGATGTATTTCAAAATAATTCTTTTATAGATAATGTAGCTATTAAAAATGGAGTAATTGTAGGCTTTGGCAATTATAGTGGACTAGCTGAAATTGACGGTACTGGCAAATTTATTTGCCCTGGTCTTATAGATGCCCATGCTCATATCGAATCGTCACTTGTAACTCCAAAGGAATACTATAAAGCTGCATTATTACATGGAATCACATCTATTGTTATTGACCCACACGAAATTGCTAATGTACTAGGTGATAAAGGTATAAAGCTTATTATGGATCTTGCTAAAGATACCCCATTTGATTATTATTTTATGCTTCCTTCTTGTGTTCCAGCTACTTCTTTTGAAACTTCTGGTGCCATATTAGGAAGTGCTGATTTACATCCATTATATAATGAACCTAATGTATTAGGACTTGCAGAAGTTATGAACTATCCTGAAGTTATAAATTGTTCTGAGGACATGATTAATAAACTTTGGGATGCCAAATCAATGGGTTTTATTATTGATGGGCATTGTGCTGGATTTACTAATGATATGTTAAACGTTTATTCTACAGCTAACATTTCTACTGACCATGAATCACATTTAGCTGAAGAAGTTATTGAAAAACTAAGAAGAGGCATGTATGTTCACCTAAGAGAAGGATCTGTAGCTAAAAACTTAAAGGAATTAATAAAATCAGCTTCTATATCTAATAGCAGAAGAATTTGCTTCTGTACAGATGATAAACATATAGATGACTTAATAGAAAATGGAAGTATGGACAGCTCTATAAGGACTGCGGTTTCTTATGGTCTAGCACCTGAAACTGCTATACAAATGTGTACATTAAATCCTTCAGAATGCTATAACTTAAAATATAAAGGAGCTATAGCCCCTGGCTATACTGCTGACTTTATAATATTAGATGACTTATCTAATTTTAAAATTAATTCAGTTTATAAAAATGGTACATTAGTAGTAAAAGAAAATAAATTAGTATGTAATATCTCCCAATCAAAATACGATTTTCCTATATTAAATAATATTAATACTAAAAATATTACTTCAAGAGACTTAGAAATAGACTTAAAAGGAAAAACAACACTAAATGTAATTGAAATCAAACCAAATAAGCTGGAAAGTAATCATGTAAAAGTTAATATAAATACCTTAAAGAATATTAATAGTTTTAAATCAGATGTAGATTTAGATTTATTAAAGATAGCTGTAATTGAAAGGCATAAAAACACAGGGAATATTGGACTTGGGGTAGTAAAAGGCCTTAATTTAAAATTTGGAGCCATAGCTACAACTGTTGCTCATGATTCTCATAATTTAATAACCTGTGGAACCTCCGATGAAGACATATTATTTGCAATTGAAGAGCTTAAGAAAATTAATGGTGGAATTATAGTTGTTAAAAATGGAAAGGTTCTAGCATCAATTCAACTAGAAATTGCAGGACTTATAACTTCTAGAGAATCATCAGAAGTTATTTCTGACTTAGAAAAACTTCACTTTGCCATAAATGAAGTTGCACCTGATATAGATTTTAATCCTTTTTTAACTTTATCTTTCTTATCTCTACCAGTTATTCCAGAGCTAAAAATAACTGATAAGGGTTTATTTGATGTAAATAAATTTGAATTTATTGAAAATGCTTATTAATATTCTATGCACAATATAAAATGAATAATGTAGAATGTAGAATTAAGATAAAAAACTCCTTAATTAGTTACTAAAAATCAATATATTTTTAGTAACTATAAACAAATTGCATCAATAATTCTACATTCTTTATTTTTAGCAGTTTTTTGATAGTCCAAAATTCTTTATTTAACAAGCTACTTTATTATTCATATAAAGTATATATAAAAATGTAGCTTCCTTAAAATTACGTATATCAAATCCAGTTTCTTTCTTTATTTTTTCAATTCTATACATTAAAGTATTTCTATGAATATATAAATTCTTAGCTGCCTTTGTTAATGATAAATCACATTTTAATATTTCTTCTAATGTTTGTATCAATTCATAATTAAAGCCTTTAAATACATCTTTATAATCTTCTTTAAGATTCTTAGAATATTCATTTGATAAATTATAAATAACTCTTTCTAAATACATATCTTTTAAACAGTATATTTCAGGCTTTATTTTAAAATTTCTACCTATATCCAAAGCTTGTACAGCTCCTCTATAAGACTCCTTAAATCCCTCAAAAGTACCATCTAAATCACTTATACTTATTCTTGAATTTACTCCCAAGATTTGTATAAGGGTTTCTTTTAGTGAAAAAGCATGCTCCTTTTCATCCTCTAAATTTCCAACAACTATTATTCTATCGTATATCTCGCCAACATAAAAATTGCTATCTGAATATGTATCTTTAACTATTTCTAAAACTTCATCTTCATTATTACTTTCAATTAATAACATTTTATTAGACTTTGTAATGGCAAATTCCTTTAAAACATCCCATTGTTTTCTTCCTTCTAATAATTCTTGTACTAAATTTTCTTTTATAATGTATTTATTTAATAAGTATTCTACTATAGGTATTATTTTCATATCTTCTTGCTCTAATATAATTTTATAGGGTTTATTGTTTATAGATATCTTTCTCATAATCTTAGATTCTGTTGAAGGTAAATTATCGTATATCTCATTATTGTTAATATCTAATAATCTAATTTTTATATTAGTGTCTTTACATAGCTCATTTAATAATTCCACTATTGCTCCCATTTAATCCTCCCTCTCATATATAATCCTTTTAATAATTATATTATATACGAATTTTCAGAGAATTAAATCATTTCTTTATAAGCTTTTTATTTCTTCAATAACTTTATTAATATTTATTCTTGCAAGTTCAATAGAATAATCATCATTAAACATATCAATATTATCTAATACTATATAATAATAACAAACACCGTACTTTCTTTTAATAACTAGCTCATAATCCCTATTATCTATTTTTTTATAGTCCCTATTAGCTAATACTACTATTTCTTTTATTTCCGAAATACTTAAACTACCTAAGCTAATAAGTTTATTATAAATAAATAGAGAAAATATATTATTTTCTTCATATATATCCTTTATGTCAATAATTCCTTCATACATTGAAAGTATTTCATCTGACAAAACATTTGCTAAATAATCTCTTGTTATCCTAATATCCTTAATATTATTTGAAAACATATATGCAAGATCATCTAAAGATGCTTCATCCTTTAATTCGATAATCTTATTTATCCTTTCAATTATTTTTTCTCTAGGGAAAAATGTCTCTTGGCCTGTAGATACACTCTTTTTAATAAACCATTCTTCAGGTATTAAATCTTTCCTTTTCCATCTATATAGTTGACCATAAGATATTCCCATAATTTCTAAAAGTTCTTTCTTAGATATTAATTCCTCAAGCATATTTGCTCCCCTACCTTACTTTTTTTATCTATTGTTAATTTTCCTGTATACTCAATTTTATCTATAGAGCATCCTGATAATATATTAATATCATGACCTCTTACTATATTGCAAATAGTATTTTCTAAAATAATATTATCCCCTTCTATCAATTTTGAAGTAACTTTTCCCCCTAAGATATCTATATATCCTGCTTTTTTAATTATTATTTCACTTCCACCTATTTCTTCTATGATACTTGACCTTTTTGGGACTATTTCAATTTTATCAGCTGAAAGTAATCCATCAATTCTAACTTCCCCTTTATTATAGAAATAATTTCCCTCACAATTACCTTTAATTTCTGTTTTACCTAATACTTTTAAGTTATCAAAATATATATTTTTACTTATCTTCATATCTCCTAAAATTTCAATATAATTTCCTATAAAGTCTTCCTCTATTTCTGCATCTCCCATAATGATAGCTTTGTCTTTAACCTCTAATTTGGAATTACTTTTAAAATCCCCCTTAAGATTTAATATATCTATAGTTCCTTTTTCTTTTAAAGTTACATCTCCATAAATCTTAAGTTCCCTTGCATTAACAACTCCATTAAATATTGAATCTCCCATTACTTTTACATCTCTTGCTGTAACAGATCCATTAAATTCTCCATCCCCCATTATCACTATGTCTATGCATTCTATATCACCCATTACAGTGCTATCGCCCATTATTTTTATATTATTATATTTTCCTGCTCCAATTGTTCCATTTCCTAAAATTTTTGTATCATTTTCACTCATAATAGCCTCCTATAAATACACCTTATTATTTATTTTAGAATTTCCATTTTCCTTTAAACTCCCTGTATATTCTACTGTATCAATTATACAACCATCACCTATTTCTATATCTCTTCCTCTAACTACCTTACATTCAGTATGCTCTAAATAAATTTCATCTGCTTCTATTTCATTACAAATTAATTTTCCCTTTCTTTCTTTAGAAAAGAATAAAAATGTGAAACTACTTTCACTTCTTTTTACTGATAATTTTTCTCCTCCAATTTCTTTTATTTCATTTACTCTTGAAATATTCAGTTCTAAATTATCTCCAGACAAAAGACCTAATATATTAGCTTTTCCATCTAAATAGAACTCTCCACATTGACAGTCTCCTGATGTAATTAATTCACCATTTACTTTTACTTTATCAAAATTAATTTCTTTTTCAGTTGATAACCTTCCATTCAATTCAAGATACTTCCCTTTTATACTACCTTTGACCTCTTGATATCCGTTAACAACACAATTTGTATTAATATTAATATCATCATAGGAAGTAAAATAACCGTCAACTTTTAATTCTTCACATTTAATTTTGCCTAAACTCTTAGCTTTCCCATCAATTTTAATATAGTCAGCTTCTGTTTCACCTTTGATAGTTGCCATTCCATTTATCTTTATATTTTTATATTTACCTTCACTTATAGTACCCATTCCATCAATTTTCACATCATATTTTTCCATAACGCCCTCCACCATAACAATGTTTCATTAAACTTCGAATTATATACATTCAAAATAACTTATATTTATATAATATCGTAACAATGTTTTATTGTAAATAGATTTTTTATATAAAAATAAAAAAAGACCAATGAAACTAATGTTATAAAGTGGACCCTATGTCAAGGACACAGTAAAAAAAGGTTATGAAGCTAGTAAAAGATGATTTCTATATTGAGTAG
>CAKVEW010000019.1 GCA_934746015.1 uncultured Clostridium sp. | reverse complement strand
ATTTATAAAAAATAAAGTCATTTGATTCTAATTGAATACTATCACCTAAAGAATAGTTTTTTAGAATTACAAGTAAGTAAATAATGTCCTTAGTAGATATAATTGCTGCTGATGATGCAATAACATACAAATATATATTAAATTCTAACATATAGCTTGCTATTGTAGGGATTACAGCAAAAATTATACATGGAACTATTAAAGAAAAAATAATCCTTACCTTAGAAATTTTTACTTTTGATCTTATATCTATAGCCATAGTAAAAGGATTTATTTCTAAATTTATATTATCCTTTTTTAGTACCTTTGGTAAAAATAATGCCTTTATAAAAGCATATGGATATTCCATAAAGATATAAGAAATAATCAGTAAAACTAAAAATAGTTTACCTACATTTATAAAATCATCACCGAGAAAAAATAAACTGTAGCCTAGTCCGAATGCGTATGATGTTGCTACTATTACTTTTAATAAAAATATTATAGAAGAATAGTTTCCTTTATCTATTATGTTGTAATTATCTGAGGAGTCTTCTGTTAAATTATCTTTCTTTTTTGCAAACGAAATATTCAATTTTTACCTCCTAAAAAATAAAAAAATAGAGCCATACACAATATTGTATGACTCATAATTTTTAATATGCTCTAAATAAACCAACTAATTTTCCGAGTATACTACAATCTTCTACAATAATAGGAGATAAGGTATCATTTTCAGGTTGAAGTCTTATATGATCTTTTTCTTTATAAAATGTTTTTATTGTAGCTTCATTTTCTATTAAAGCAACAACTATATCTCCATTTTCAGCAGTTGGTGCTTTTTCAATAATTGCATAATCCCCATCATTTATACCAGCATTTATCATACTATCGCCAGTAACTTTTAATATAAATAGTTCATCATTGTGCTTAATATAATCTATTGGGATAGGGAAGGTATCTTCAATATTTTCAGTAGCTAAGATCGGTGCTCCTGCTGTTACTTTTCCTATAATAGGTATATTCAACATTTCTTTTTTATTATTAGACATTTCTATGATTTCTAACGCTCTTGGTTTAGTAGGATCTCTTCTAATAAGACCTTTTTTCTCTAATCGCTTCAAGTGTCCGTGCACTGTTGAAGTTGATCTTAAATTTACTGCTTCACATATTTCTCTTACTGAAGGTGGATATCCTTTATTTTCTGTATATATTTTTAAAAATTCATAGATTTCTAATTGCTTATCGCTTACTTCCATTAATAAAACACCTCACTTTATTAGGCATATTATATCATAAAAAGGATATAATATCAAACTTATGTTCTTTATAGAGGATAAATACAAATAAAAATTGATTATTATATATTAATTTGATATAATATAAGTTACGTTAAAACTTAGATTAAATTATAGGTGGTGTTTTCGTGAATATAAATAAATACACTGATGATGATATATGTGATATATATCCAAATAGAATATGTGATAATTGTGGTGATTGTCTAAAAGAAGAAGGAATAGATGTTAGAGCCATAAAAATAGAAGATATAGCTAAGACTGTTGAAGAAAATGAATTTTTAGAAGCAGAGTATAAGAGTATGCTAGAAGCTTTAAAAGAAGAAGCAAATATGTCAGAAGAAGATGATTATAAGGCTGAAGAAAATGATAATTTGGAATATGTAGATGCTTTTGATCATATAGAGTATATAGATGACTTAGATTTCTTAGATGAAGATCTAGATGAGTCTACAGAAGAATTATTCCCTGGATTTAGAGTTTTAAAGAAAAAATAGTTTGAATAAAGGTAGGTATTGAATATAAATTTAATACCTACCTTTAACTTTTATAAACTGAATAGCTTGTCTACTAATCTAATTATACTTTTGATAGTGGGTTAGAGTTAACAGCATCTCTTAATATGTCCTCATCAACGTGAGTATAAATTTGAGTAGTTGAAATATTTTCATGGCCTAATATACTTTGTAAGCTTCTAATATCTACATTACCGTGTTTATACATTAGGGTAGCAGCAGTATGTCTTAATTTATGTGGTGTGTATTTTTCATCTGTTAATCCAGAATTAGAAATATGCTTTTTAACTAATAGCTCTACAGTTCTTTTGTTTATTGGTTTGTAGCGAGAGGAGAGTAGTAGGTATTCTTTATCTTCTGGAAGACATTTTGAGTCATCTCTAACCTTTAAATAGTTATCTATAGCTTTTATACAGGCTTCATTTAAATATACAGTTCTTTCTTTATTACCTTTTCCTATAATAGTTAAAGTATCTCCCTTAATTTTATCCATTTTTATTCCGCATAATTCAGATAAACGCATTCCACAGTTTAAGAATAATGTTAGAATACAATAATCTCTAGGATAATTTTTATTGCTTTTATCTAAGGAAGTTAATAAATTTAAACTTTCATCTAGGGTTAAATAAATTGGATGTCTTTTGTTAATTTTAGGAGATTCTAAATCTAGAGTAGGGTTATCTTCTATAATTTTTGCCTTACCTTGAAGAAATTTAAAATAAGATTTTAAAGCTGCAACTTTTCTTGCTCTGGCATAGCTGCCATTATTTCTTTGCTTTTCTGCAAAACTTAAAAATGCATATATATCTGTTAGTTTAATATTTCTTATAAATGAATTATCTATATCTTTAATATCTATTTCATGAAATTCTAGAGAAGGATCAACAACTAAACCTTTATATATTTTTAGAAATTTAAAAAACATAGATAAATCAATTTCATAACCCTTAATTGTATTTGGTGATTTACCTTTAATTGTTTCTAAGTAATTTAAAAAATCAATCATTGATTGTGGTAAATTTTTAATTTCAAGTTTTTCTATACCGTATTTATTCATTAGTGAATTGCTGTTTAAATTTGAATTTTCGTCAGATTTTAAATTAAGATTTGATGAAGAATTTTTCTTTTTTAATTTTTGTCCTTTTTTAATACTTCGGTTAATTCCTAATTCCTTAAGCCATATTTGAATGTTTCTGACGCCAGTATCATATATTTCTGCTAGTTGGTCAGTAGATAACTTATGTATTTCAACTAATTTATAAAGATCTTCAATTATAAATTCATAACCACGATCTACACCTAAATTATAATAGTTTGAATAGATTAAATGGATTTTTTTCTTATCTTTATTAGTTAACTCAACGTTTAAAAGCCTGTTTACATCATCACTATATTTATAATCTTTATATTTATATGTTATTTTTCGCACATTAGACATTTTTTTCACCTCATTAAATCCTTGTTAAGCCTTGATTCTATTATATCACAGCCATTTTACTTTTTCAATATAACGAAATACACTAAATGTATATTTAGCGAAATAATTTTTAGGGTTTTTTATAAAATATAGTTACAACATATTAAATATTATGTAAAGTAATTTTATAAATGCAATGCATTTTAGCATTGCTTAATTAATTATATCTTTAAAGTTCACTTTTCTATATTTATTTATGATAATTTCAGAATTACTTATAGGTTTAGATTCTAATAAGTACGGCCAGATATTTTGATCATATCCTGAAATTCTAATTATATTTCCATCCTTTACAATAGAAAAACCTTCTTTTAAGTTTTTTAAGTTCCATAGCTTAATTTTAGGATCTTTGAAACCAGCTTTTAACCATTTTTCTTTGAAAGCTTCTGAATTTTGGAATTCTATATCTTCTTCATCATTATAAATAAATAATATTGATTTTGGAACCGAATCTATATTAATGTTTTTCTTTAACAATGTAAATAAAAGTAAATCTAAAGCTGAATCTAAATTAATATTAAAATTTGTGTATTTATTATATATGGATTTAATATTATTAATAGTATTCGATTCTGATAATTTATTGAATTTAGGATTTTTCTTAAAAGATATATAATAGTTTTTAAATACGTTCAAATTTATTTTTTTGTATAAAACGATTGTAAATAAAAGTAAGCTTTTAATGTCGTAATTTTCATCTTCCTTTAATCCATTTATGATAATTGAATCCTCTAATATTTTTGCTTCTTTAATAATTATATCAAATAAGAGTTTTTCAATTTTCTTATTTAAAATCTCTGAATCAACACCAGCATTTAAATAACTAATTATTTTAGTTGGTGAAAAATTTTTGATATAATATTCATTTTTTAAATAGAAATTATATTTCTTATTATCATTTCTGAGAAATGCTTTCTTATATTTTGTTAAAGCTATTTTAGAAAGGCTTTCATAATTAATTTTTTGGTATTGCTTTGTTGTAATATTGCTTTCTACTAAATTAAGCTTTCTTCTTAAATTAGATAATAATTTTCTATATTCTTTTGGTGAGTAATCTAATAGTACTCTTGTTTTATATCCTAGGGATCTACTTTCTTTTGATGAAGAATTTTCAGATTTTAACCATTTTCCTAAAGTTGAAGGCTTCTTTGAATTTAAATCCTTTTGAATTTGAGATTTAAATATAGTAACTACTCTTCCTTCTAATGATGTATCAAATAAAGCGTATAAATCGTCCCATCTTCCGTATTTTGGGATTATTCTAATATTATTTTCTATCATACTTGGATTCTCTTTTGCTAAATATTTTAATAAGACTCTAAATATTCTTCTCTCCCCTAATCCACTATTAATACTTCTTACAAAAAATAAAAACTTTAAACTTTCATCATAGTTAAATAATAATATATCATTAAATCTATTTATTATTTCTTCTTCGGAAGCATTTCTTAAATAGGATATATCTTTAATAAAACTCTCAATAGCTGTAATAGAGCTCTCTTCTTCATGGTCATAATCCATTTCAGAAAGTTTATATAGTTCTTTTCTAATTTTACTTAAAACTTCAGACATAACCCCCTCCTTAAATATCAAGACACATAATAATATATACTAATTTAATATAAATTAAAGCTGTTAGTGTCTTACTCAAGATACGTTTATTTATGTGCTGTAAGTATCTTTGCAGTATTATTTTATTGTAAGTATATAAATTTTAGAACTTTTATTATTTTACTTAATTAATTCTTAATATTAGTAATTAATTCTTTTAAAATTAATTCAGATTTAGAACTTCCCTTTTTGAAGTATCTAATTTGCTTATAGTCATTTCCGTTTAAAGTGAAATCTACTACATCTATTTTTTCTCCCTCATATATTACAGGATCTTTTTTGCCTTTTAAAAATACATATAATTTCATTTATTATTTCTCCTTTTTATAAAAAAATAGTGCTATAGTATATTACAACTATAACACTATTTTTATAAATATTACATATTATTTATTTAAAAATATTAAATGGCTTTCCTACTGGTAAGAAAACTTTGCCAAAATGCTTATTTAACACTGCTGCTCCACAGCCATAAAAAGATACTAAAGCTATTCCAAGTTCAGAATATGCAGCAAGATTATGAGAAAAATGTGGCAGGATATTAAATGCATTTAATGTTAATCCTATGAATAAGAAGTCTATTAAAACAAATATTGTAAATAAAACTTTATGAGTTTCCATAGCTCCTATAGTCATAAATATTGTAAATATTAAATATGCTAAGAAAGCAAAACCTAATTGCTTACTGTCTGCTGAAAGAGCTAAATTTTCTCCAAATACACCATTTTGTATTAACCAAGTCATTCCCATTGCATACCAGAAAAATGCATATGCTCCAAAAGCAGTAGCACCAAAAGTATTATTATGTTTAAAGTCATTTATACATGCAAATAATTGAGCAGTCGCTCCTAAAAATATTGCCCAAGGTAATACTAAAGATACTCCACTTGTTAATCCTAACTTTTGAGATGATGCAACTAATGTAATTACAGCTAGTCCGAATAATCCTAATGCTGATGGGTCAGCTACTAAGATTTTTACTTCTTTTGTTCCTTCCATTTTGTCCTCCTATGTATGTATATATAATAACCTTTAAAAGATTATCAAATTATAAGAGTCTTGTCAATAAACTAAATGTAAAGATTAATATTTTATTCTTGAAATGTTAACATCATTTACTAAATTCTTGAAACTATACATAATTAGTACTGTTTTAAAATCATTATTACTATAAAAATCATTAAAACTACCTATAAAACTCCTTAAGTCTACTACATATACTTCACTATAATTATTTATTAAAAATTGTATAAAAGAATTTGAAAAAGAGTCTTTTATAACTAATATTTTCGAATTATCTTTTAAAGAATTATTTTTAATAATAGTTAGACCATTGTTTCCTCTCAAAAAAGCTGAGTACTTATCACTACTACTCCACTTAGAATTATCATTTAATCCATCTACTTCTACTCCATCTATGCTTACCTTAATATTATTAATATCATAATATAGTATATAATCTTCTTTTACATTAAAATTTTTAGACTTCGAAAAGTATGTTCCCAGAAAATTATCTACCCTATTTTCACCTAAATCACTAATATCCATAGGAATTATATTGTTTTCATTTGCAAATTCCTTATAAGCTAAATATGCCCCAAGGGAAGTCCAATGATGGTCAGTTTTATAGTATATATAGCTTTCTTTATTATTAATAAGTGTATCTATTATATTAATGATTTTTGTATTATTTAATTTATTAAACTCCGTATTTATATTATTTATATATTGAATCTCATTAGCTAAATTAAGACCATAAGGCAATAGTTCTTTATATATACTAAAGGATTCTGGTATTATCATAATATTAAAATCAGAGTTATTTGATGATATAAAATCTTTTAATGTATTAATATTCTTATTTAAATTTATCTCATCTATATTTTCAAATTTATCAAATAAAAAGTTCTTATCTCCATAAATAATATCATTATTTTCTTTTTTACCTAAAGCAAACTCTGCTAAAGATTTTATATTTATCCAAGAGTTTCTTAATAAGAATTGATCGTTTATATATCTTTCATAGTTTTTAAAGTATCTTCCATCTTTAAAATCATCATAATCAAATTCAGGCTTTTGTGCTAAGGATCTATTTTCGAAAAAAGAAAATTCTATATCTTTATTTAATATATCAACTATAGTAACCACTGCAATTAATGTTATTATAGAGAAACTTATAGGATATTTCTTTATGTTTTTCATAATGTAATAACTCCTGTTAAAATCTAAAATATAAAAATGGATTGTATGTACTATCAACTAAATAAGCTATTGATAAAAGGAAGATGGTAATAATTACTATTGATTTAATTGTTTTATTCATCTTCATATAGACTCTTAAAATTAATGGTGTTGAAGAAATAAAACATATAATAAAAATTACAATATAGTTATTAAAATAGTAAATCCAATCTTGTGTAAAGTTAAAAGAAAACATTCTACCTATATAAATAATTAACAAGCTTATTTCATCAATAGCAAATATAGTCCATCCAATCAATAAGAAAAAGATAGTATAAATATGAGAAAAGCCTTTATTATTATCTAGGAATTTATAAAGAAATCTCTTTTCCATATATATTAATAAGAAAAAATATAAACCCCAAAGTATAAATGTATATTCTGCACCATGCCAAAAGCCTGTTAAAAACCATAATATTAAAAGATTAAAGAAAAATCTCTTCTTATTAACTCTATTTCCCCCTAATGGTATATAAACATATTCCTTAAGCCAGGAACCAAGTGTTATGTGCCACCTACGCCAGAATTCGCTAATACTTCTTGATATATAAGGGAAATTAAAATTTTCAGGAAAATTAAACCCTAAAATTTTCCCAAGACCTATTGCCATAGAGGAGTATCCACTAAAATCAAAATATATTTGAAATGCAAATGATAATATTCCTATCCAAGCTAAAGGCATTGATATATCATTTATATTTTTAGAGTATATTTCATTCCAAAGCATACCTATATTATTAGCAATTAAAACTTTTTTTCCAAGACCTATTACAAATTCTTCTAATCCTGTTTCAAAGTTATCTAAAGAATTATGACGTTCCTTAATTTCTTTATTAATATCTGTATATTTTACTATTGGTCCAGCGATAAGTTGAGGGAAAGAAGAAACAAAGGCACCAAAGTCTATTATATTTCTTTCAGCTTTTACTTTCCCCATAAATACATCAATAGAATAAGATAAGGTTTGAAAAGTATAAAAACTTATACCTAGAGGTAATGATAAATTTATATTTTTTAATGAGGTAGAAAATATTAAATTTATATTATCTATAAAAAAGTTGAAATACTTAAAGAAAAATAACATTCCGATATTAAAAAATATAGAAATTATAAGTAAAAAGTTACATTTAGCTTTATTATTAAAATTATTTTCTATAGAAATTGCTACAGAGTAATCAACTAATATTGATGCAATCATAAGGGGAAAATATACAGGTTCCCCTAGGCTATAAAATAATAAACTAAATATAAGTAAAGTAAAATTCTTATATTTTTTAGGGGTTAAGAAATATATGATTAAAAAAATTGGTAAGAATCTAAATATGAAAATTAAGCTACTAAATACCATAATATCCTTTCTAAAAAAGCTAGATAAGAAATAATATTCTTATCTAGCTAAAAAACTAATTATTGAAAACACTCATCTACAGCTTTTTTTGCTGCTTTCACATCTTCATTAACTAATAATATAACATAATTACCTTTTTCAGTAAAAATGGCTTTTTCTACTTTTTCCTTCTGATCAGGTAAATATGCACTATTTCTTTCAGTATCTAACATTTCTTGTAATGAAGCTTTTACGGATTCTATTTTTCCTTCTTTAGCTTTTACTACTACTGCCATATCAGCTGAATTAATTATCATTGCCTTTATAATTCCATAGTCCTCTACATCTTCTAAGTTAAGATTTGCTAAATCCTTAGCCATTTCTTCATCTAGTTCCATAGGCATTTGCATTGGGGCCTTTTCTTCAACATTCATAACTACATCCATTGCAGTTAATCCTTCCTTTAATTCATTCCCCTTTGTCTTATTATTTGTACATCCAATAAATGCAATACATAATATTGAAATACTTAATGCTTTCAAAAGTTTCTTCATGCTTATCTCCTTA
The DNA here is from genome assembly GCA_934746015.1 of uncultured Clostridium sp. Taxonomy (GTDB): domain Bacteria; phylum Bacillota; class Clostridia; order Clostridiales; family Clostridiaceae; genus Clostridium. Next base: position 46,727 of record CAKVEW010000019.1, on the reverse strand, counting down.
AAGTCATAATTATAGTAATTTTACACAAATATTATACTATATTTATAATAGGCATAAAAGTAATTATTAATTTTTCTTATATTCTTTTATTTTTCTATCAATATCTTCTAAATACTCTAATCTTTCGTATTTTATAAGAAGTTCCTCTTCTAAGGATTCCTTTTCTTGAATTAATTCATTTAAGGCACCGTAATTTGTTGAGTTTTTATTCATTTTATTTTCTATATCAGTTATATCATGTTCTATCTTTTCTATAATATCATATATTTCTTCAAATTCCTTTTGTTCCTTAAATGTAAATTTCGGCCTAGTATCTTTACTCTTATAACTTTTGTCTAATTGCTTTTTATCATTGTTATTTGTAGTTATTGTATTATCATTAGCCTTCTCATATTCCTTGTAAATTAAATAATCACTATAATTACCTACATATTGTTTTATTACTCCATCACCTTCATATGAGAAAATCTTATTACAAAGTCTATCTAGGAAATATCTATCATGAGAAACTATAATTACTACACCAATAAATTCATCAAGAAAATCTTCTAATATTTTTAGCGTTTCAATATCTAAATCATTTGTAGGCTCATCTAGTATAAGTATATTTGGAGATTCCATTAGGATTCTTAATAAATGAAGTCTCCTTCTTTCACCACCAGATAGTTTTTCAATTGGTGTATATTGCAATGTACCATCAAATAAAAATCTTTCTGCTAATTGAGAAGCAGTTATGGTATACCCATCTTCAGTTGGAATATTTTCTCCACCCTCTTTAATATAATCTATAGCTCTTTGATTTAAATCCATATGAGTATTATCTTGTGAAAAAGTACCTATACTAACTGTATCACCAACTTCAATAGTTCCATAATCAGGCTTTAAAAGACCTGTTATCATATTTATTAATGTGGTTTTACCTACTCCATTTTTACCTATAATACCAATTCTATCATTCTTAGAAAAAATATAGCTTAAATCTTTAATTAAGGATTTTTCACCATAAGATTTCGATAGATTATTTATTTCTATTATCTTTTTGCCTAACCTTCTACCTATAAAAGGCATATCTATATCTGTATTAACTGATAAATTTTCAGTATTAACTAAGTCGTCGAATCTTTGCAATCTAGCCTTTTGCTTAGTAGTTCTAGCTTTAGCACCTCTTCTTACCCATTTTAATTCTTTTAGTATAAGCTTTTGCCTTTTTTCTTCTTGTGCTGCTTCTACTTGTAATCTTTCAGCTTTCTTTTCTAAGAAGTCACTATAGTTACCTTCATATTGATAAAGAGATCCTCTATCTAATTCTATAATCTTATTTGTAACCCTATCTAGGAAATACCTATCATGAGTAATCATAATTAAGGCACCTTTTCTATTATTTAAATATTCTTCTAACCATTCTATAGAATCTGAATCAAGATGGTTAGTAGGTTCATCTAGTACTAATAATTCACATGGAGTTATTAAAGAAGAAGCTAAAAACACCCTTTTTTTTTGTCCACCAGATAGTTCAGACATTTTTTGATTAAAATCTCTAATACCTAGTTTTGTTAATATAGTTTTAGCATCACTTTCTAAATCCCAAAGATTCATAGTGTCAATCTTACTTTGTAATTGTATCAATCTATCATTTAAAGAAGTATCGAATGTAACTCTTTCTAATAAATCTTCATATTCCATTAAAAGCTGCATCTCTGGTGTATCGCCTTTAAATATTTGTTCTAATACTGTTGAGTTATTATCATATACTGTTTCTTGTGCTAAATACTCTATTCTTATATTCTTTCCTTTTATAACCTTACCATCAAAGAACTCATCTCTACCAGTTAGTATTTTAAGTAAGGTAGATTTCCCAGCTCCATTTAATCCGATTAAACCAATTTTATCGCCATCATTAATATTTAAATTAACATTTTTTAATAATACTTTCTCACTATAGGTCTTATTTATATTTTCTAATGTAATTAAATTCATATTAATCTCCTCATTTTTATCTATTAGTTTATATGTATATTTTAATTAAAAAAATAAGCTTAGACAACTATAAAGTATCTAAGCTTACTCTTTTTTATTCTAAGGCTAGTTTATTTCTATATTTATCTGAAATAATCTTAAATATAGGTACTCCTACTATAGTTACTACTACAAACTCACCTATTCCAACTTGTAGCATAGTTATTAACATAGGTATTTTTGATACTACACTTAGCATCCATCCAACTATTAGGCCGTTAAATATAGTTGGCCATAAAGATGATATAATTAAACTAACTAAATTTGACTTAATATATTTTGATGTAATTGATATAGCACTTACACTTAAAAAAGTTGCTAAAGTACCAAAAGTAATATCCATCAATCCATATCCACCAAATATATTTGATATTAGACATCCTAAGGTTAATCCAACTATGTATATAGGATCTAGAAAAGCAAGAAGGACTAAAATTTCAGATATTCTAAATTGTATTGGTCCATAGCTTATAGGTGCTAGTATTATAGTTAATACTGCATATATTGCTGCAATTAAAGCAGATTTTACTATTTTAGATGTTAAATTATTATTCAAAATAATTCCCTCCAATTGTTTATAAAAATTAAGGGGCTGTCTTAAAACAGCCCCTAAAAAAACTAATTAAAATAAAGCTATATTAGGTATAGAAATAAAAATAGAGGGTTACTTATTAAAACCCTCTACGAATAAATCACACTTAATATAAATTGCAATTAATAACCGTAGTTTTATTTAGAGACAGGAGGCTTCCGAACTGTCTTATTTAATTTACTATAATAGTATATTTTATTTATTGCTTATTGTCAATTCTTTTATATACTCATTAATTTTATCTAGCTCTTTATACTTATTTATCCACCAATCTCTATACCATAACCTGTATATATAAATATTATTATCTTTATAATATTTATATAGAAAAATATCTTCATTTACTGAATTATTGTTTAATAAAAGTATTATTCTATATTCATTTGTTTTTATTTCCATATAAGTGTCATTAATAATTACATCTAAAGGTAAATTTTTATTTAATAAGAAGTATTTTATTTCTGATAGTAACTCTTTATATTCCTTAATTAAACAACTTCTTTCTTTATTGAAATTATATTCCTTTATGTTATTATCTATATCTATAAATATTATAGTTTTACATAACTTTTCTAAGGAATCAAAATAAGATTTTTTATTCTCTTCTTTAGATATAACTATAATTTTATCATAATTAAGTTTTTTATTAATTATTTTCTCTATAGCTTTATTAGAAATGCTAGAAATTGCACAAGGGAAAAAACTAGATAAAGCTTCCTCAGGTATATTCTCTATATTTTCTTTTAATAAAGTAGAAGCCTCTCTTAATTTATTATCCCATATTTTATTAATTGCTTTTGAAATCAGATCATTCTTTTTAGAGTTTTCAGCATAAATGTTATTGATAATACTATCATATTCATTATATAGTTTTGTTATATTTATATTTTTAATCTCTTCTTCTTCTATATCTAAGTAACATTTCAATATTGGAATAATTGAAATTAATTCATTTATATATTTCTTTTCTTCTAAATCATCATAACAATACTTTAATATATTTTCTTGACTACTTGAAAGACTATTAATGGCATTGAAAGCATATCTATTTTCATATGCTATATCAAGCACCTTTTTATAAAAAAGAAGATTTTCGTAAACATTCCCATTTTTGATTATATTATTTATTGCTTCATTAAATTTTTCTTCTTTTAAAATTGATTTTAAGAATGATAATTTTTCTTTTAACCTTTTTATTGAGTTGTAATTATTTATATACTCCTCATAAATTTCATCATTTATTCTAGAAAATATATTTAAGTTTTCTTCCTCTTTAATCTTATTAAATTTATTAAATATATTAAGCCATTTTTTATTAGTTGTCTTATTTAATAGGTGGTAATTGTATTTTAAATTAACAATGTTGGTTAATGACAAAATAAAATCTTCATTAATTATGCCATTAGAAATAAATGCATCAATAAAATCCGCTGTATACATAGATACACTTAAATTATAGTCAATATCTTTATTATCTATTAAGGTATTTATTATATATATAGAATCATTTATTAAATTATATTCTAAAGGCAATTTTAAATATTGATATATATCATTATCTGTAAATCTTCTATATTGTATATATTGATTGCTTAAGTCTGATAATACTATGTTATTACATATTTCTTTTAATTCATTATAAGTATAATTTTTAAAGGGTTTCTTTATTCTAAAGGTTCTATAATATTTATTATAATTATGATTACTATCAAGCCTTCTTTTAGTATTTATATATTTCTCTATTAAAGGAATATCATCAATACAATTATTAAAAAAATCACTTATTTGTTTTAATATATCTTGCTTCTTGTCAATGCTCCTATAGAGTAATTCTACCTTACTTATAATTGTTTTACCTGTTTGCTCCTGTAAGTTTAATAATAAATAATTTATTAAATCCACAAGGCTATAATTGCTATCTAAATTTAGTAATCTTTTATCAAGATCTTTAAAGAAATTATTAGTAAGAATATATTCTTGATAAGAATCAGTAAGAATTAAGACTTGTTGATCTTTAAATAGATAATAGGATACTATTTCTATTATAACTTCTAATAATTCATTTTCATTAATTTTATAACATAGTAGGTTTTTATCATGATTATTTAAAATATCATTAGCTATATAATTTATATTTAATAATGTTTTATTACTATTAAGCGTGAAATAATTACTAATAGCGACCTCCTCCTTATTTAAACATTAATAAAATATATTCATATTTTAAAAAAATATAATTAGTTTCATTTATATTTTTTATTTATGTCAATAATATAAGTATTAATTATATGGAGTTGATTTTTTGAAGAAGGTATTTAAAATAATTATTGTTTTTCTAATTTCAATACTAATTACTACTTTTTCCTTAGCATTTTACTTTAAAAACTCACTTATGATTATATATAATGTATATTATGAATTAAAAAACTCAAATGAGTCAGTTGAAACATTAGGTAAGCTAACAGATTACTATACAACATCCACTATGGATATTAAGAATATAAAGTATAAAGACACTTTATCAAAGGATGTTTTTTTAGATATTTATAAATCTGAAATAGATGATAAGCCTTCACCTGTTATTATATACGTCCATGGAGGAAGTTGGGTTTATGGTGATAACGGAATACCTGAAGGATTGGAACCAATATTAAATGCTTTTAATAAAAGAGGATTTACAATCATAAGTATTTCTTATGAGCTTTTAAGAAAAAATGTTCCAATAGAAAATCCTATTATAGATGTTAAAGATTCAATTAGATGGGTCTATAAAAATAAAGAAAAGTATAATTTTGATACAGATAATATTGGTATTATAGGTATATCATCTGGAGCACATCTCGCCTTAATGGCATCATATTCTAAAGATGATAAGTTTTTAGGTGATGAAGAACTAAGAAATTATTCATCAAAGGTGAAATATGTTTTAGATGTATTTGGCCCTACAGAACTAAACACATTAGATACCTCTTCTATTGATGAGGAATACAAAGAAGATATTGATAATATACTTAACTCGCCAGATATTTTAGAAAATTTTACTCCTATAAATTATATAAATCCTTCTACTCCTAATACGCTAATAATACATAGTAAAACTGATGAAATAGTACCCTATGAAAATGCAAAATCTTTATATAATAAATTAAAAGAAAATAAAGTTAAAAGTAAGCTACTTACATTAAAATCAGGTTCTCATTACTTTAGTGGCTTCAACAAATTTGAAATAACTGCTTTAGTATTTGAAGTACTTAAGTTTTTAGATATAAATAAAAAATAAAAAAGAAACTCTGCAAGGAGTTTCTTAAATGATTTACATTCTAAATTACTAATTTCAATCTACTTAGGCAGTTCCATCTCTATATATTGTATGTTACTCCATACTTTTCATAATAAGACTCTATAGAAGCCTTCATATTATCATCTATATATATTTTACCATTAAGTTCTTTATTATATAAATAATCTACTACTTCCTTCATAGTAACTATTGAATAAGTAGTAATTCCAAATTTCTCTTTAATTTCTTCTTGAGCAGATTTCTCTGATTTTCCTTTTTCCATTCTATCAACTGAAATAATAAGGCCTTTAATATCTACCTTTCCTTGAGCTTTTAAAATTGGAACAGTTTCATATATAGATGTTCCTGCAGTCATAACATCTTCAACAATAACTACTTTTTTATTATCCTTTAGAGAGCCTCCTAATAAAATGCCACCTTCACCATGATCCTTTACTTCTTTTCTATTAGAACAATATTCAACATTTATATCATATAGTTCATTTAGAGAAATAGCTGTTGTTACTGTTAATGGAATTCCTTTATAAGCAGGACCAAATAAAACATCAAAATCATTTCCAAAATGTTTATTTATTGCCTTAGCATAGAATTCTCCTAATTTCTTTAATTGAGCTCCTGTAGTGTAATTTCCAGTGTTTATAAAGAAAGGAGTTTTTCTTCCACTTTTAGTAGTAAAATCTCCAAATCTTAAAACATCACTATTAACCATAAATTCGATAAATTCTTCTTTATATCTATCCACAACAAACCTTCCTTCCAATACAAATATTAATCATATAAATATAATAAATATACGTCTTTATAATTTTAACATTATTTCTCATAGATTGCTAATATTTTGTTATTAGATCTTTTTAAATACAAAAAATTAGGAGCTGATTATGCAGCTCCTAAAAAGTTATGAATATCTTTTATTTATTCTTTAGCTTCTTTATTTAGTTCATAAAGCCTTTGTCTTTCAGGTAAAGTTAAATCTAAAGTACCTTCTCTTCTCTTTATTAGTTTTTCAAGTTCTTTAAATTTTTCTTCTCCCAACTTTCTTTTTATAACATCTGCTTTAATTATTCTCAGCTCATTACACTCTGTAATTGTTAAGGATTCACCACCATTAACTTTTTCCCTTAAAGAGTTTATTTTTGCCTTCTGAGTTTCATTAAGGTATCCTTCATTTTTAGGAGTCCAAAAGTCATCAAATTTATCTTCTTTACTTATATTTATACTATATTCACCAAATACCCTTAATGCATTACCTTTATATCTAATATCATCTGTTTTTAAAGTACTAATATTAGATGATATTATCGTAGTTGAAATTATAGAAAGTAAAGCTAAATATCTTATCATCTTTTGCCCTCCTTTTTAGATATTCATATTGTTAGTATATGAATTTATCAAATAATTAAAGGAAGTAATTTTTACTATAATTTTTATTTTCCTGATAAATATTCATTTATGCTTTTTGCAGCTTCTAATCCTTCTCTTATTGCCCATACTACAAGAGATTGTCCTCTACGAGCATCACCACAAGTAAATATTTTCTCTTTACTAGTTTTAAATGATTTATATTCCGCATCAATATTTCCTCTATTGTCGAGCTTAAGATCAAAACTATTACTGATATATTCTTCAGTACCCAAAAATCCCATGGCAAGCATAACAATATCTACATCAATTATTTCTTCGCTATCTTCTACTTCTTTAAATGATAATCTGCCCATTTCATCTTGATAGCAATTTACCTTAATAGTTTTAGCTGCCCTTACATTTCCAGAGTCATCTGATATAAATTCTTTTACACTTGTACAGTATCTTCTTGGATCTTCTCCGAAAATTTCAATTGCCTCTTCTTGACCATAATCTACTTTTAAAGTTCTACTCCATTCAGGCCAAGGATTACTTTCTAGTCTTTCTTTTGGAAGAGGATTTGTTATCTCTAATTGAATTACAGATTTACATCCCTGTCTTATTGAAGTTGCCACACAGTCAGTACCAGTATCACCACCACCAATTATTAAAACATTTTTATCTTTAGCCGATATATAATTTTCATTATCATTATCATTTAGTAAGTTTCTTGTATTTTCCTTTAAATAATCAACGGCAAAGTGAATTCCTTTAAAATTTCTTCCTGGAACATTTAAATCTCTTGGTTTAGTAGCTCCAGTAGCTAAAACAATGGAATCATACTCTTCTAAAACTTTATTTCTTAAGTTGTCATCTTTACATATATCTGATTTAGTAAAAAAATTAACACCTTCATCTTCTAATAGCTTTATTCTTCTATTTACTACATCTTTATCAAGCTTCATATTAGGGATACCATACATTAGTAATCCTCCAAGTCTATCTTCTCTTTCAAAGACATCAACATGATAACCAAATCTATTTAGATAGTAACTACAAGATAAACCAGCAGGTCCAGAACCTATTACTGCAACTTTTTTATTATTTCTATATTTAGGTACTTCTGCCTTCATAAGACCTGTATCAAAAGCTGTATCAATTATATATCTTTCATTTTCCTTAATGCTAACTGCAGGTCCATTTATAGAGACTGTACATGCAGATTCACATGGTGCTGGACATACTCTTCCAGTAAACTCTGGAAAAGGATTAGTTTTTAATAATCTATCTAATGCTATATTTATATTATCCTTATATACTAAATCATTAAACTCAGGTATTAAATTCTTTAAAGGACATCCTGATGCCATACCTTTTATTAATAATCCTGATTGACAAAATGGAATTCCACAATCCATACATCTGGCACCTTGTTTTACCTGTTCATCTTTAGATAGTAAGTTATGAAATTCATTGTAATGAGTTATTCTTTCTTCAACAGAATCATTTTCTCCTACTTTTCTTTCAAATTCTAAAAATCCAGTTGGTTTTCCCATTACATAGCACTCCTTTCATAAAAAGCAGCTAGAAGTGCTTCTTCATGATTTAAGCCTTCAGCTTTTTTCTTATCTATTAATGTTAATATTTTTTTATAATCATTTGGAACTATTTTTTTGAAATTCTTTATTTCTTCATTCCAATTTTCTAATATTTCAGTACCACGTTTAGATTCTGTTAATTCAACATGTTCTTTTATTAGAGATTTAATAGTTTCTTCATCATTACTTTCTATTGTTTCTATATTTACTAACTCTTTATTTAATTTACTATCAAAAGTATTATCTTTATCATATACGTAAGCTATACCACCACTCATACCTGCTGCAAAGTTAAGTCCACATTTACCTAATAATACTACTGTTCCACCTGTCATGTATTCTAAACCGTGATCTCCAACTCCTTCAACTACAGCTGTTGCACCAGAGTTTCTTACTGCAAATCTTTCTCCTGCAACTCCATTGATAAATACTTTACCAGATGTTGCTCCATATAATGCAACATTACCTATTATAATATTTTCTTCTGGATTTATATTGCAATCCTCTGGATTTTTAACTATTAATATTCCACCTGATAGACCCTTTCCTAAATAGTCGTTACAATCACCATTTACTTTTATTGTTATTCCCTTTGGCATAAATGCACCTATACTTTGTCCGCCTGAGCCTGTACAGTTTAATACTATAGAATCATTTTCTAATGTATTATAGCCGTATTTCCTAGTAATATAACAGCCAAGTAATGTACCTAAAGTTCTATCAGTATTATTTATATCTATACCTATATTTATTGAGTTATTGCCATTAAAACTTTTTTCAACTATAGGAATTAATAAGCTTCTATCTAAGGTTCTAGCCTTCACCTCTTTGTAATTTTTATTAAATTTATTTTGTGAAGTAAAGAATCTTTCATCTTGAATTAATAATGAAGATAAATTAACTTTACTTCTTTTAAATCCTTTTTTACTTTCCTTTTCTTTAAGTCTATCGAATCTTCCAACCATTTCATCAATAGTTCTAAATCCAAGCTTAGACATATATTCTCTTAATTCTTCAGCAATAAAATACATAAAGTTTATAACATATTCTGGTTTACCTTTAAATCTCTTTCTAAGTTCCTTATTTTGTGTAGCTATTCCTACAGGGCATGTATCTAAATTACATACTCTCATCATTACGCAACCTAAAGATACTAATGGTGCAGTTGCAAATCCGAATTCTTCTGCACCTAATAGAGCAGCTATAGCTACATCTCTACCAGTCATTAATTTACCATCTACTTCTAATCTGACTCTATCTCTTAAATTATTTAAAATTAAAGTTTGATGTGCTTCTGCAATTCCAAGTTCCCATGGTAATCCAGCATTTTGTATTGATGTTTTAGGTGATGCACCTGTTCCACCATCATGACCAGATATTAAAATTACATTTGAACCTGCTTTAGCAACTCCTGTTGCTACTGTACCAACACCAGCTTCAGCAACTAATTTTACAGATATATCAGCTTCATCATTAGACTGTTTTAAATCATATATTAACTGAGCTAAATCCTCTATTGAATATATATCATGATGTGGTGGTGGTGATATTAATCCTACAGCAGTAGTGGCACCTCTAGTATTTGCTATCCAAGGATATACTTTTTTAGCTGGAAGTTGTCCACCTTCACCAGGCTTAGCTCCTTGAGCCATTTTTATCTGTATTTCACTAGCATTAACCAAGTATTCAGAAGTTACTCCAAATCTTCCAGAAGCTATTTGTTTTATAGCAGATCTTCGTGAATCTCCATTTTCATCTGGTATAAATCTATCCCTGTCTTCTCCTCCTTCACCAGTATTAGATTTTCCGCCTATTCTATTCATTGCAATAGCTAAAGTCTCATGAGCTTCCTTAGAAATAGAACCATAAGACATAGCTCCTGTTTTAAATCTCTTTACTATTGATTCAATACTTTCTACTTCATCTATTGGAATTGGGTCACTTAAATATTTAAAATCTAATAAGCTTCTTAATGTTATAAAAGAATCTTCACTATCTATAAGTTTAGAATATTCTTTAAATATTTTATAATCTCCAGTTCTTGTTGCTTGTTGTAACTTATAAATAGTTAATGGATTATATAAATGTTCTTCTTTCTCTGCTCTAAACTTATCCCTTCCACTTGAATTAAAGGTGAATTTAAAATTAGAATTACTCTTTTTATAAGCATTTCTATGGTTTCTAAGAACTTCATCTTGAATTTCCTTTAAAGATATTCCTTCTATTCTACTTACTGTATTAGTGAAGTATTTATTAATAACATGTTCATTTATCCCAACTGCTTCAAAGATTTGAGCACCTTTATAAGATTGGATAGTTGATATTCCCATTTTAGACATTATTTTTATTAGTCCCTTTAAGATAGCCTTATTATATTTCTTAACAGCTACATTATAATCTTCAGCTAAAAATTTATCTTCTTTTAGCTTAAGAATTGATTCATAAACTAAATAAGGATTTATAGCGGAGGCACCAAATCCAATAAGAGTAGCAAAGTGATGGACTTCTCTTGGTTCTCCACTTTCAACAATTAAATCAACCTTACTTCTTAGCCTTTTCTTAATTAAATAATGATGCACAGCAGATAATGATAATAATGATGGTATTGGAATTACTTTATCATTAACATTTTTATCACTTAAAATTATAATGTTATAGCCTTCTAAAATAGATTTTTCTGCTTCCTCACATATTGAATCCAAAGCTAATTCTAAGTCATACTCATCATCTTTCTTTCCATATGAAGCATTAATAGTCTTCACCTTAAAATTAGAATAATTAATTTTTCTTATTTTATTTAAATTTTCATTTGTTAAAATTGGTGTTGATAGTTTAATTTTTGCTTTATTCTCTTCTAATTCACCTAATAGATTTTCTGACGAGCCAAGATATATAGTTGTAGATGTTATAATTTCTTCCCTAATTGCATCTATAGGTGGATTTGTTACTTGAGCAAATAACTGTTTAAAGTAATTGAACAGTGGCTGAGGTTCTTTTGATAATACTGCGAGAGGAGTATCTACTCCCATAGAACTTAATGGTTCTTCACCTTTTTCACACATTGGCAAAATTGTATTTTTTAAATCTTCGTATGTGTAGTTGTAAATCTGCAGTAGCTTATCTCGATTTGTATTAAATAAGTCATTATTATTAATTGAATTTATCTTTATATTTTCTAATGGAATTATGTTATTATAAACCCAATTTAAGTAAGGTTTCTTTGAATAGTATTGCTTCTTTACTTCTTCATCACTTAATATTTTTTTATTTAAGGTATCTACTAATAGTATTTTTCCTGGTGTTAATCTTCCCTTTGATACTATGTCCTCATTTCTTATATCTAAAGCACCTACTTCAGAAGATAATACTAAATTATTATCTTTTGTTATATAATATCTGGCAGGTCTTAAGCCATTTCTATCCAAAGTTGCCCCCATAACATTTCCATCAGAAAATACAATTGCTGCAGGACCATCCCATGGTTCCATCAATGTAGCATTATATTCAAAAAATGCTTTTTCTTCTTGGGAAATGAAATTATTTTTCTCCCATGGTTCTGGAACTAACATCATAATAGCTTCTTCTATACTTTTTCCATTCATAATTAGAAACTCTAAAGTATTATCTAAAATAGCAGAATCTGATCCTTCTGCATTTATTATAGGTAAGACTTTCTTTAAATCATTTCCTAATTCTTCACTATATAAATTACCTTCTCTTGCTAATAAACTATTTATATTCCCCCTTAGGGTATTAATTTCACCATTATGAATTATATATCTATTAGGATGTGCTCTTTTCCAACTTGGAACGGTATTTGTACTATATCTTGAATGTACCATTGTAATTGCTGATTGAACTTTAGCATTTGATAAATCAATATAAAAATTCTTAAGTTGGCTTGCAAGTAATAGACCTTTATATACAATAGTTTTAGAAGACAAAGATGATATATAGGCTTTTTCAGTTACTAATTCTTTTTCAAATCTTCTTCTTATAATATATAATTTTCTTTCAAAATCTCTATAGTTATCAATATATGAAGGTTTCTCAATAATTACCTGTTTAAAATAAGGCATAGATGATATTGCATATTCACCTAAAACTGATTTATTTACAGGTACAGACCTCCAAGCTAAAATTTTCAAATCTTCTTCATAACATAGTTTTTTAAATATGCTAATGCAAGCTTCTCGTTCTGTTGAATCTACTGGTAAAAAGAACATACCAACTGCGTATTCTCCTTCTCCTGGAAGAATTACTCCAAGTTTTTGAGCCTCTTCTTTAAAAAATCTATGGGGTATTTGTAATAGTATGCCAGATCCGTCACCAGTTTTACCATCAGCTCCAGTACCACCTCTATGTTCTAAATTTATTAATATATTTAGAGCATCCTCAATAGATTTATGGGTTTTAATTCCATCTATATTAACTATAGCTCCAATTCCACAGGCATCATGTTCAAAAGAACTTCTGTATAACCCTATATCTTTATGCATAAATATCATCCTTCCGTTAGAATAATTTATTAAAGAATTGTTGCTGTGGCACAATGTAAAATTGACAATGAAAAATATAAAATTAAAGAAAGGACTTTTTTAAGTTGCAAAATAGAATTACTGAAATATTATTTTTCACTACTTCAATAATTCTATTCTTTAAATTTTATATTTTTATCTTTTTGCTACAGCATAAAATTAATTATTAACTATGATATAATTTCCTTTGCATATTCAACCATTTTTAATCCAGAATCCATACTATTTTTTTGAATAAATCTATAAGCTTCTTGTTCACTTATTCCTTTTTCATCCATAAGTATTCCTTTAGCTTTTTCTATAATTATTCTTTCATTAATTTTTACTTCTAGATTATTAACTTTTTCCTTTAATCTATTTATTTTTCTTTCACTTTGATAAATAATATCTAAAGTATTTAATAATAACATAGTATTTATTGGGCTTGATATACAAATAATATCTGTTTCTTCTTGTACAAATGATTTATAAGGTTCATTTACAATAGCAAGAAAGCTACAATCATCTCCAGTATTCTCAAAGATATCAAGTAAATTCATATCTTTGAACTTATAGCCACTAATTACTATAGATGGAGACAACTGTTTTATGGATCGTATAAGTTCATTCCCATATTTGCACACTGCTATAACATTATAACCATTTCCTACTAAGATACTTTTTATCTTTTGAGAAGTTTCTTCGTTATTTAGTGCAACTATTATATCTATTGCCATTTACATTGCTCCCTTACAAGTAAAATTAGTATTGGTTTAAATAATTTTCAAGTTCCCAAGCATGTACCTTACTTCTATAGTCATCCCATTCTGCTTTTTTTGCTTTTATATAATTATTAAATGTGTGTTCCCCTAAAGTGTTCTTAACTAAGTCACTTTCTTCCATATATTTTATTGCTTCTTCTAAGCTACCTGGAAGACTATCTATTCCTTCTAAGTCTCTTTCTTCTAAAGTCATTTTGAATATATTCTTTTCTACACTTTCAGGTGGAACTAAGTTATTTTTAATTCCATCAAGGCCAGCAGCTAAAAGACAAGATAAAACTAAGTATGGGTTTGCACTTGGATCTGGACATCTAAGCTCGATTCTTGTACCATTTCCTCTTGATGCTGGAACTCTAATAAGAGGACTTCTATTTTTGGCTGACCATGCTATATATACTGGAGCTTCATAGCCAGGAACTAATCTCTTGTAAGAGTTAACAAGTGGATTTGTTATAGCAGATATTCCCTTTATATGCTTTACTAATCCAGCTATAAAGCTATAGGCAGTAGCACTTAAGCCTAATTTATCATTTTCATCAACAAATGCATTTTTACCATCCTTACATAAAGACATATTAATATGCATTCCAGAGCCATTAATACCAAAGAAAGGTTTTGGCATAAATGTAGCATATACTCCATGCCTTTGAGCTATTGATTTTACTACTAATTTAAATGTCATTATATTGTCAGCTGTAGTTAATGCATCTTCATATTTAAAATCTATTTCATTTTGACCTTCTGCAACCTCATGATGTGAAGCTTCAATTTCAAAGCCCATATCTTCTAATACTAAAGTTATATCTCTTCTAACATTTTCTCCTGCATCTAATGGGCTTAAATCAAAATATCCTGCCTTATCTTGAGGCTTTAATACAGGTTTTCCATATTCATCAGTATTTAATAAGAAAAATTCACATTCAGGGCCTACGTTCATTGAATAACCTAAATCAGCGGCTTCTTTTAAAACTTTCTTTAGGATATTTCTAGGATCTCCTTCAAATGGATCTCCTTCTGGTCTATATATATCACATATTAATCTGGCAACCTTACCTTGTTGTGGTCTCCATGGGAAAATTACAAAACTATCCAAATTAGGTCTTAGATACATATCAGATTCTTCTATTCTAACAAAACCTGATATAGATGAACCATCAAACATAATTTGATTATCTAATGCTTTCTCTAATTGTTTGTCTGTAATTGCTACATTTTTTAAAGATCCAAATATATCAGTAAATTGTAGCCTAATAAATTTTACCCCATTTTCTTTTACTAATTGAATAATATCGTTTCTTGAGTATTTTGACATAATGACTTCCCCCTTTTTATTTATAAAAAAAGCGCACAATAGAAAAACATCTATTGAACGCCTTTGTTCAAAACTAACTTTATTAAATTATATTATTAAATTGTCAGAATTGCAACTATTTTTTAGTAAATTTATACATAAACTTATATTATTATATCAAAGAGCTATGTTTTTATTAATATATTTATAAATCTAATAATTTAAATATTTAATTTACTAACAAATCTTTTGATTCTTTTAACTGCTTCTATTAAATCCTCTGTAGAAGAGGCATAGCAAGCTCTTATGAAGCCTTCACCACATTCTCCAAAAGCATTTCCAGGAACAGCTAGTACATTTTCTTCTAGCAATAATCTTTCACAGAATTCATCAGATGTTAATCCTGTGGATTTAATACATGGGAATACATATAAAGCTCCTAGAGGTTCAAAACATTCTAATCCTATATCTCTAAAGCCTTGAACTAATATTCTCCTTCTTCTATTATATTCTCTAGCCATTTCTCTCACACTATCATCACCATTTTTAAGTGCTTCTATTGCTGCAAATTGAGCTGTGGTAGGTGAGCACATTATTGCATATTGATGTATTTTCTTTAAAGCATCAATTAAAATTGGGTGTCCACATACATAGCCTAATCTCCATCCAGTCATAGCATAAGCCTTAGAAAAACCGTTAATAACTAATGTTTTATCTTTAACTTCTTCAAAACTAGCAATTGAATAATGATCTTTATCATAAGACAATTCTGCATATATTTCATCTGAAAGAATAATAATATCTTTATCCTTTAAAACTTCTACAATTTCTTTAAGTTCTTCCTTAGTCATAATTGCTCCCGTTGGATTATTAGGAAAAGGAATTATAACAACTTTTGTTTTTGGAGTTATAGCTTTCTCCAGAAGGTCTGCAGTAAGTTTAAACTCATCTTCTTGCCTTAAATTTATAATTACAGGAGTTGCACCACAAAAAGTTGCACAGCCTTTATATGCTACGAAACTAGGTTCAGGTATAATAACCTCGTCTCCTGGGCCAACAAGAGCTCTTAAAGCAAGATCTATACCTTCGCTTCCACCTACAGTTACTAATATCTCATTATCAGGATTGTATCTTAAGTTAAACCTTCTGTTTAGGTAATTCGAGATTTCTTTTCTTAATTCTATAAATCCTGCATTTGAAGAGTAATGGGTTTCTCCTTTTTCTAATGAATAAATACCAGCTTCAATAACATTCCAAGGGGTAACAAAGTCAGGTTCACCTACTCCAAGTGATATAACATTATCCATTTCATTAATTAAGTCAAAATATTTTCTAATACCTGAAGGGGGCATATTTCTAACATTATCTAATATCATTTCTTCTAATATCATATAAATAGAGCCTCCCTATTTTCAGTTTTCTTTTCTTTAAATATTCTACCATTGTCTTTATATTTTTTTAATACAAAGTGAGTTGCTGTACCTGTTACATATTCTTGGATTGCAAGTTTTTCAGATACAAATAAAGCAACTTCTTTCATTGTTTTTCCTTCAACTATAACTGTTAAATCGAAACCTCCAGAGGACATTAAATAACAAGCTTTTACTTCATTAAATTTATA
This sequence comes from uncultured Clostridium sp., assembly GCA_934746015.1. Lineage (GTDB taxonomy): Bacteria > Bacillota > Clostridia > Clostridiales > Clostridiaceae > Clostridium. Next base: position 29,665 of record CAKVEW010000019.1, on the reverse strand, counting down.
TATTCTCTCTGCTACTTTGTCAAAGCCAACACCTCTTTGAGGAGTAATTTTTACTTCTATTAATGCAGTTACAGTTTCCTTACCTGTATTCTCCCAATTAATAAGAGTCGTGTAACCTGCAATAATATTTTTTTCTTCATAATCTCTTATTGCTTCTCTAACTTCTTCAACAGTTTTTCCAGTCATAGTAGCTATTTCTTCATCTTTATACCTACTATTTTTCTCTAATACTTCTAATATATCATCCATATTATATCCCTCCATAAAAATAAAAAAATAAGCCCTCCATCCCCCAAAAAAGGGACGAAGGACAATGCTTCCGCGGTACCACCCTAATAAGTAATATTTTACTCACTCATTATGAATATATATTATATTCAGTTCTCTATAACGGGAGAAATCCGTCAGTATCTAATTAAGAAATGTATTCTTATTTTTCAATATGAGATTCAAAGGCTGCTTTATTTAACATACCATACTAAACTCTCACCTTACTTTAGCTCTCTTTAATGTTTAGTTAAATTACTCTTCCTTCTCATTATCTTTAAAATATTACTTTTTTAATATTATAATAATAATCTTTTAATTATTCAATAGATTTTATAATAAAAATTCAAATTATTTTAATAAGTATTTTAAAATTGTTATTATACAACTTCTCCTATTAATGAGAATGGTTGAGCTCTTACTATTTTTACATTGACTAAATCACCAATATTAATATTTTCCCCAGAGAAGTTAACTAATTTACCATTTCTAGTTCTTCCAGTGAATTTGCTTTCGTCATTTTTACTTGGACCTTCAACTAAAACTTCTACTGTTCTATTTTCAAAAGCTTTATTTTTATTTATAACACTTTCATTAACAGCTTTTACTAATCTATCAAATCTATGATGTTTATCTTCATCTGAAACTTGATTTAACATCATATCAGCTGGTGTATTGTTTCTTCTAGAATAAATAAATGTGAAAGCTGAATCATATTGAACTTTATTCACTAAATCTAAAGTGTCTAAGAAATCTTCTTCAGTTTCTCCAGGGAATCCAACAATAATATCTGTTGTTAGAGTAACATCAGGTATTTCTTTCTTAATTAAATCAATTAATTCTAAATATGATTCTTTAGTATAATTTCTATTCATTTTCTTAAGGATTCTATTTGAACCACTTTGAACAGGCAAATGCACTTGCTCACATAGTTTATCGCATTCTTTTATAGCTAATATAACATCCTTAGTTAAATCTTTTGGATGAGGTGACATAAATCTAACTCTTTCAAGGCCTTCTACTTCATTTACCTTTCTTAAAAGCTTAGCAAAATCTATATCTTCTTCTAGTCCCTTACCATAAGAGTTAACATTTTGTCCTAAAAGAGTGATTTCTTTGTATCCTTTTGAAACTAAATCTTTAATTTCATTTATTATATCTTCTGACTTTCTACTTCTTTCTCTACCTCTTACATATGGAACAACACAGTAAGTACAGAAATTATTACATCCATACATTATAGTAACAAATGCTTTAACTGAGCTTTCTCTATCTACAGGTATTCCTTCTACAATTTCTGTTTCCTTATTAAATATTTCTTTAACTTGAACACCTTCAGTTTTTACTCTATTTAAATATTCTGGGAACTTAAATGCATTGTGTGTACCGAATATTATGTTAACGTGAGGGAATTTCTTTAATATTTTATCTGCCATACCTTCTTGTTGCATCATACAACCACAGATAGCTATTATTAAATCAGGATTTTCCTTCTTTAAATGTTTTAATTCACCTAAGTTACCAAATACTTTATTTTCAGCATTTTCTCTAACGCAGCAAGTATTATATATAATAATTCCAGCTTCTTTTAAATTATCTGTTTTGCTATAACCTATGCTTTTAAGCATTCCTGATAATTTCTCGGAATCTTCTTCGTTCATTTGACATCCCCAGGTCTCAATATAATACTTTAATTCTTTTATTTCTTCCTTCATAAGTATTCTCCTTCATAGAATTATATTTTCTCCAGTAACATTATAATAAAAATACTTAATTTTTTAAATAGATATATTAAAATTTGATAATAGTTTACCTTTTTAATATTTTCTTTCCCAAACAAGAATTTTATTTACCTCTTTAAATCCTATCCATTTATATAGATTAAGGGCTTTTAGGTTTGTTGAATCTACTCTTATAAATAATTCATCAATACCATATTTTTTAGCAGCATCAACTATTTTGCTTAAAAAAATCTTACTAAATCCATTGCCCCTATATTTAGTTACAATACCAAAGTTAACAATAGTATACATATTTCTATTAAATATAATTTGCCCATAGCCTATATAATCATTATTGATCATTCCGAAAAAACAAAGATCTTGTATAAAATAATCCTGTGCCATATCAGCATAAATATCATCAATAGTTAGTGGTTTCCTATCTAATTGAGCAAAAATATCATTTTGTATATTACAGCGTAGAATTTCATCTTTACCTGTATATAGGTTTCTAATTGAAAGATAATTATAATTATCAGTATTGATCTTACATTTAAAGCTATTTTGATTTTCATTATCTAATTTTGATTTCAACTCAGTATAACTGTAATTAGTAATATTCATCTTCAATAATAATGTATAATTCTCCTTAATAAATCCTAATCTTTCTAATAATAGATTTGTTCCTATTGAATCAATTTCTTCATAACATAGAATATTTTTATTAAAACATGATAGAGTGGAATCATCAATTAAATCTTTATACTTAAGATCTATATATAAAGCCCATACTTTAATATATCTTCCATAACCACCTTCATACCATATATAACCTATATAATTATCATTTACTTTTATAAGTCGTATAAATTTTCTATAAATATATTTAATTAAAAAATTCTGTTCTTCATAGCATCTAAAGAAATCTTTGTTATAACTAGCTTGATTAAAATTTTTATTATATATTTCTTTAAATATACTTATATTGTTTAATGACAATTTTTCCAACATTACCATATAACCCCTTTTAATTACTATATAATAAGTATATTTCTAATAAGATACTTTGGTCAATACAATAATAAATAAAAAAAACAGGCCAACATATAAAGATATATGTGACCTAATTTTATTATTTAGCATCTCTTATGCTAAGTGCAATCTTTTTGTTTTCTGAATCAACAGAAAGAATTATAGCTTTTACTTCATCGCCTATGCTTAATACATCAGCTGGATTATTTATTCTTTCGTTGCTTATTTTAGAAATATGAACTAATCCATCTACTCCTGGTTCTAATTCAACAAAAGCTCCAAAGTCACTAATTCTTACAACTTTTCCTAATACTGCAGATCCTTCAGGGTATTTTTCTTCTATATTGTTCCATGGTTCAGGAGTTAATGCTTTAATACTTAAAGAAATTCTATTCTTTTCTCTATCAGCTTCAATAATTTTCACATCTACTATTTGACCTTTTTTAAGTACACTTTCTGCTGATTTAACATGATTCCATGATATTTGAGATAAATGTATTAAGCCATCTACACCATTTATATCAGCAAATGCTCCAAAGTTAGTAAATCTTTTAACTTCAGCCTTAACTACGTCACCAACTTTTATATTTTCCCATGCTGCGTCTTCTATAGCTTTTTTAGCTTCCTCAAGAATCACTCTTCTTGAAGCAACAACTTTTACAGGATTTTCTATTGAGAAATCTATTAATCTAACTTCTAATTCTGTTCCAATTAAGTTGCTTCTATCATTAGAAAATCTAATATCTACTTGTGATGCAGGAACAAAAACTCTTACTCCATCATAGTAGCCAATTAATCCTTTTTCTATAGCATCTTTAATTTTGATTTTAAAGTTTTCTTTATTATTAAACTTATTTTCTAAATCTTTTAAAGTTGCTTTTTTCTCATATTCTAGTCTTGAAAGAACTACATTTCCATCTTCATTTTTTAATTTTATAACTTTAGCAGTAATTTCATCGCCTACATTTATTTTTTCAAGATATGTTTCTAAATTTTCCTCAGAAGTTAATTCCTTAAAAGGTATTACACCGTCAGATTTATATCCAACTAAGGAGATAGTAACTTCATCTCTTCCTAGTGATAAAATTTCGCCTTTAATCTCATCACCAATTCTAAATCTTCTATCCATTTTTTCCATTAGTTTTAATTGATCTTCCATTTAGTTTATTCCCTCCATAATATTGATTACTTCTTTTATTATCCAGTCAGGAGTAGATGCACCAGCAGTAATCCCAACAGTTTTTCCTTTATTACTTTCAATGAATTCCTTTGTAAGTTCTTTTGAATTCTCAATGTGAATTGTATTAGGACAATTATCCTTTGATATTTGATAAAGTTTAGTTGTATTAGAACTATTTTTACCACCAACAACAATCATAGTGTCTACAGTTCTAGATAGTTCATTAGCACTTTTTTGTCTTACTTCTGTTGCAGAACAAATTGTATTAAATGCTAATAACTCTTTTGAACTAGAAGATAAATTACTTACTGTTTTTTTCCATGTTTCTTCTTTTTCTGTAGTTTGAGATACAACACATATTTTTTTGGGTAATTTTTCTTCGAAAGTACCATCTTTAGTGATAATAGCACTATTATTACACCATCCATTAATACCAATAACTTCTGGATGTTTGTTATCGCCTAGAATCACAATGTTATACCCTAAATCTGAGTACTTATTAACTTTCTTGTGTATATTAGTAACATATGGACATGTTGCATTTACAACTATTAATCCTTTTGCTTCAAGGCTTTCAGCAACTTCTTTAGACACTCCATGAGATCTAATTACTATTACATCACCTTCATTTAATTTATCAATTTCACTATAATCAATTGCATAAATATCATTTTCTTCTAAATACATAACAACATCATTATTATGTATTAGAGGTCCTAATGTATAAATCTTTTTATCATATTGTTTTTTTACCTTTAGAGCTTCTTCAACAGCTCTTTGTACACCAAAACAAAATCCAGCATTTTCAGCTAAAATAACTTTATTCATATTAATTCTCCTAAGATTATATTTTTATTTTTTTATACTTAGGGATATCTTTTCTACAACTTCATCAATTGAAAGACTAGTTGTATCTATTTCAATAGCGTCTTCTGCTTTTTTTAACGGGTCAATTTCTCTATGGCTATCAATATAATCCCTTTTTATTATATCTTCTAATATTGTAGAATAATCTACTGATAACCCTCTATTTTTTAGTTCCTTATATCTTCTTTCAGCTCTTGCTTCTGGAGTTGCTGTTAGAAAAAACTTAAACTTTGAATCCTTTAATACTACAGTTCCAATATCTCTACCATCCATAATAACATCGAATTTTTTTGACATATCCCTTTGAAGTTTTACTAATTTGCTTCTGACTTCTTTTATTGAAGCATATTTAGAAACAATAGCACTTATTTCTGGCATTGTAATTTTTTCTTGGATGTTTTCCCCATTTAAAATCAAATCATCATTTTCAAATTTCATGTCAAAAGAATCAATTATTTTACATAATGCATCAACATCTGTATCCCCTATGTTCTTTTCTTTAGCTACTAAAGCTACAGCTCTGTACATTGCACCTGTATTTATATACATTAGATCAAAATTTTTGGCAACTAATTTTGCAATTGTACTTTTACCAGCTCCAGCTGGTCCATCTATAGCAACTGATATTCTCAAAATAGTATTCCACCTTTCGTCTTTGAAAAACATTTTCATATAAATTATATTATTATTATATATTTTTAACAAGTATTATATATTACTTCCAGCTAAATAGCCAGTAGATAATGCAATTTGTACATTATATCCTCCTGTGAAAGCATCAACATCTATTACTTCTCCAGCAAAAGATAAATTATCTATTAGTTTAGATTTCATAGTAGATGGATCTATTTCTAAAGTATCTACTCCTCCTGAGGTTACTATTGCTTCTTCTATTGGTCTTAATCCCTTTATACTTAATTTTAAACCTTTAATTAAATTAACTAAATTTTTTCTTTCCTCTTTAGTTATTTCATTAACTTTTTTATTTTCGTTAATATTAGATAAGGAAATAATTATAGGAATTAATTTTTGTGGTAGTAATTCATCCAAAGAGTTTTTAAAATTTTTATTTATATATTTTTTAAAGTCTTTTTGAACTCTTTTATCTAATTCATCATAGGTAAGCGCAGGTTTTAAATCAATAAGTAAGTTATAGTTTTTATTTTTTTCAATATATCGTGAAGCTTTTAAAATAATAGGTCCCGATAAACCGTAACTTGTAAATAACATCTCACCTTGATTTTTATATATAGCTTTTTTTGAAGTATCATTAAATAGAGATATTTCAATATTTTTAAGAGTCAAACCTGTTAAGTCTTTTATCCAATTATCCCTTAACTCAATTGGAACTAATGATGGCTTTAAATCTATTATATTATGTCCAAGAGATTTTGAAAACCTTATACCATCACCACGAGATCCAGTTAGAGGATAAGAAACTCCTCCAGTTGCAATAATAAAATGATCTCCATCTATGTAATATTCATTATTAACTTCTACAGATTCTATTAAATTGTCGGTAAATTTAATATTAGTAACTAGACTATTTAATTTTAGTTCTATATTATTTTTATTTATTTCTTTTATTAATCCTTTAATTATATCTGAGGATTTATCTGAAGCAGGAAAAATCCTACCCCCTCTTTCATTTTTTAGCTTTATTCCCTGAGATTCAAAAAAACTTATTGTATCTTCATTAGTGTAAGAATATAATGCACTATATAAAAAATGAGGATTTCCTGGAATAAAGTCAAAGAATTCTGATATATCCTTACTATTTGTTACATTACATCTACCCTTTCCTGTAATGAATAGTTTTTTTCCAACCTTTTCATTACCATCTAGTAAAATAACCTTATTATTTTTTGATGCTGTTATAGCCGCCATCATACCTGCTGGGCCTGCTCCAATTACTATAACCTTTTTCATTATAATCCTCCAAGCATTATTTTATCTTAATAAATATATCATTTAAAATTATTAAATTCAACTTTTAAAAATGAAAAAACGACCAAGTAATGGTCGTCATTATACATTTTAATATTTAATCATCAGCAACATTTTTGTTATTATAAGAATATACATTATACTCTCTCCAAATAGATTCTAAACTATTAAAAGTGGTAGTTATACTTTGTTTTTCTCTCATTCCTACAGCTATTATCAATGCATTAATAACAGACAATGGAGCTACTAAAGAATCAACAAAGGAAGCCATATTACTTTGTGCAATTAATGAATAATCAGCTTTTGAAGCTAAAGGTGATAGAAGACTATCTGTTATAGCTACAACATTAGCACCTCTATCCTGTGCAAAAGCTAGAGCATCAATTGTTCTTGAAGCATATCTTGGAAAACCAATTCCTATAACTAAATCTCCTTCTTCTAAATTTATCATTTGTTCAAAAATATCTGATATTCCATTTCCAACAGTTCTTACATTTTGCAAAATTATATTAAGATAAAAACCTAAGAATTCTGCTAAAGCTGTAGAACTTCTAAGTCCAATTATGTATATTCTTTTTGCTTCGAATATTTTTTTAACAACTTCTTCAAAGGTATTATAATTAATTTTCTCCAAGGTAGCCCTTATATTTTCCATATCTGCTTTTAGAACTCCTTTAAGAGCATATCCTTCACTTATATAATCATTTGATAATTCTAATCTTTGAACTGTTGTAAGTTTATTTTTAATTAATTCTTGCAAAGCTTTTTGAAGCTTAGGGTATCCTGAGAAACCAAGTTCATTTGCAAATCTAACTACTGTTGATTCTGAAACTCCTACTGATACACCAAGTTTAGCAGCAGTCATAAAAGCTGCTTTATCATAGCTTTTTAAAATATATTCAGCAATTAATTTTTGCCCTTTACTCAATTTTGGGAACCTTGATTGTATTAATCGCATTAAATCTTTTGAGTTGTCATTAAGATTTGTATCCATCCGCATCCCTTCTTTTCAATCAAACTAAAATTGTTAATTCTATATTATCATTTTCTGAATAAATCATCAATAATTATTTCATTTTGTTAGTTTATTACTATAAAAACTTGAATTATATTTTCAAGTTGTCAATTCTATTTTTTCTCAATTACAACTAATAGAGGTGAGTTATATTGCCTATTTAAATAAGATTGAACCATAACTCCAAATTCATTTTTAGGTAAAGTTTTTAGATACTCTAAAATGCAAGTTTCCTCTATTTTACCTTCATCATGTCCCCTATAAATACAAATTGTCATGATTCCACCACTATTTAATATATCCAGCCCAACTTTAATACTTTCTAGTGAAGTTTTATGCAATGTTGTTATTTCTTTATTTCCACCAGGTAAAAATCCTAAGTTATACATAATACAATCAACTTTTTCATTAACATAAACCTTAAACAAATGATGAGAGTCATTTATTATGTTAACATTACCTTTATTATTTATATAATTTTCACAAGCTTCTTTTTGAATATCAAAAGCATATACCTTATTAAATAAGGAAGATAAAAAATCTGTATCATAGCCATTTCCTAGAGTCCCATCTATTGCAACTCCTTTATTTTCAACAAAATCTTTTATTATATAATGAGATAAGTCACTAATATTACCTACATACTTAAACATAATACACCTCTATAATGAATTTAAATACTTTAATTCATTTTCTGTTAAGTTTCTCCACTGACCTTTTTTTAAATAACCTAATTTAATTTCACCAACAGATATTCTATTTAAAGTAATTACATCGTGGCCAAGGGCTTCACACATTCTTCTTATTTGCCTATTCTTGCCCTCATGAATAGTAATTTCCACTAAGGTATTAATAGAATTATTTTTGCCTTTTTCTTTATCAATAATTTCTATTTTAGACTTTGCAGTGACATATCCACCAATATCTATACCATCTTCAAATCTACTAAGCTCTTCCTTAGTAAATTCACCTTTACATAATACTATATATTTCTTTCCTATTTTAACTCTTGGATGAATTATTTTATTGTATATTTCACCATCATTAGTTAGTAAAATTAGTCCTGAACTATCATAATCTAATCTTCCAATTGGATATATTCTTTCATCAACTTTAACTAAATCTAAAATAGTTTTTCTTCCCTTTTCATCCTTTACAGAGGTAATATATCCTTCAGGTTTATTAAGCATAATATAAACCTTCTTTTCCTCTGGTTTTATTATTTTACCATCATAAGAAATAACATCCACTTCTGAATTTATTTTAACTCCAAGCTCATTTACAATCTTATCATTTACTTTTACTTTTCCACTAAGTATTATTTCTTCACACTTACGTCTAGATGCTATACCACATCTTGCCATATACTTTTGTAATCTTTCTTCCATAATAATCACTCCGATATTTTAATAAGCACTTAATATAGTACTCTAGTATGATATTTTGTGCAATAATTTGTTTGCATAAAAAAAAGCTGTTTAAAACAGCCCTTAAAATTTATTCAAGATTTTCAAGTACTTCATCTAAGTTTCTTTTTAACTCACTAGCCTTTTCCGCAGTAAGTTTAATATTACAAAGCACATTCTTTGGAATATCTCTAGCCTTTTCTTGAAGAGAAGCTCCTTTTTCAGTTAATTCAGCTATAACAACTCTATCATCACTTTTATCTCTATACCTTTTTATAAGCTCCATAGCTTCTAATTTTTTTAGTAAAGGAGTTAAAGTTCCAGAGTCTAGATGCAATCTGTTACCAATATGCTTTACACTAGCTTTATTTTCTTCCCATAATACAAGCATTACAATATATTGAGTATACGTTAAGTTCAATTCGTCTAATAAAGGCTTATATAATTTGATTATTTCTCTTGATAAAGCATATAAAGAGAAACATAATTGATTATCTAACTTTAAACTACTATATTCATTCATTTTTTTCACCTACGATATAAGTATCAAATTTAATTTTATTAAATCAAATTGATTTTACATTTTTAAAGCATTTATGTCAATATCTATTGTATAAATATAATTGCTTTTATAGAATTTTTTTTATGTCTTCTTTTATTTTTAAAGGAGATGTTGTTGGTGAATATCTTTTTATTACATTCCCATTTCTATCAATGAGGAATTTTGTAAAGTTCCATTTAATATCCTTAGTAACTAATCCCTTTTCTTGATCTTTCAAATATTTATATATTGGATGAGTATTGTTTCCATTAACATCTATTTTCTCAAACATATCAAATGTAACCCCATAGTTAATTTGACAGAAGTTTTTCACATCATTATTATCTCCAGGCTCTTGATTTAAAAATTGATTGCAGGGAAATCCTAATATTTCTAAACCTGAATCCTTATATTCTTTATACATATCTTCAAGATCTTTTAATTGAGGAGTAAAACCACATTTGCTTGCTGTATTAACAACTAAAACAACCTTTCCTGAATAATTACTCATTAATCTTTCTTTTCCATCTATATTTTTTGCGGAATAATCATAAAAACTCATAAATAGTATCCTCCTATTAAAGTAATTCTTTTATATCTTCAATCATATCTAGAGGATCTACTGTTGGTTCAAATCTTTTTATGACATTTCCATTCCTATCTATAAGGAACTTTGTAAAATTCCATTTTATAGAATCATCAATTAAATATTCAGGGAATTTTTCATTTAATATGCTATTTAATAACTTTCCATTTGGCTTAGTTAAATCGAAGCCTTCAAAAGGTTTTTCACTACATAAAAATTTAAATATTGGATGAGCAGATGTGCTTCTTACATTAACCTTTTCAAATAAATTAAATGTAACCCCATAATTAAGTTCACAAAAACTTTTTACTTCATTATTATTCCCAGGTTCTTGTTCCATAAATTGATTACATGGAAAACCTAATATTTCTAATCCACTTTCATTAAATTTCTTATATAACTTTTCTAAATCAGCATATTGAGGAGTAAAACCACATTTACTTGCTGTATTAACAACTAAAAGTACTTTACCTTTGTAATCACTCATATTTACTTCTTTTCCATCGATATTATTTGCTTTAAAATCATAAAAATTCATTTGACTTTCCTCCACTTATATATTTTTTTAAATTTAATTGTATACAATTAAATTAATCTTATACCTTTTCAATATTTAAGTCAACTATCCTGTAAAATATTTATTTAATATATATAATATTTTTACAGGAAATTTTAATGATGTAGCTGAATTCGTTAAATAATATTGATTTTTATTATTCACTTTAAATAAGTAAATGCTAGTAGTCTTTTTGTTCTACTAGCATTAATTTCTTATATATTAATTTCTACAACATTATTATTTAAGGTAACTTCTTTACCATTAATAAATATATATTTCTCTTCCTTTAAGTTATTTAATATAAATTTAACCTTAGAATATTTATTAATATAATTATTTTTACTTACTGTAAAGCAAATATTTATAGTATCCTTATTTGAAACCTTTATTTCATATTGATTATAAAGTCCTTCTTTATAGTCAAAGCTTTCACCATCATCATTATAATGGGTATAATTAAACTCTTTTCCCTCTTCTCCTAAGTATATATTTAGAATTAGTTCATCATTAGTTACTTCACCTATATAATTTTGACTAATCCCCATTGGAATAATTGAAGATTCTTTTATAAATATAGGACAAACATCTAATGGAGAGTTCTTTATTATATATTGGCCTCCATTATAATTTTCACCTGTCCAATAGTCTATCCATCTATTTCCCTTTGGTAAGTAAACAAGTTTTTGTCTCATACCTTGCTCTATTACTGGTGACACTAAGATACTATCTCCACAAAGGAACTCATCATTTATTTCATAAGTATTCTTATCATCTTGATATTCAAATAGAAGAGGCCTAATAATAGGAGCACCAGTATTTTCACCTTTCCACATCAAATCATATAGATATGGAATTAGTTTATATCTAAGTTTTATATATTTTTTATTTATTTCTTCAGTTTTCTTATCAAAAGCCCAAGGTTCTTGATCTCTAGTACTCATTGCAGAATGATTCCTAAATAATGGTGTAAATGCACCTACTTGGACCCACCTAGATAATAGTTCTCCATTGCAATCATGTCCAAATCCTCCAACATCTGTTCCACAAAAGCTCATTCCACTTAAACCTAAATTCATCAGCATGGGAATTGACATTCTTAAGTGCTCCCATGTACTTTGATTATCTCCAGTCCAAACAGTTGAATATTTTTGAGTTCCAGAATAACATGCTCTTGTAATTACAAAAGGTCTCTTATTTGTAGCAATTTTTATTCCTTCATAAGTAGCTTTACTCATCATATGCCCATATATATTGTGTATTTCTTTATGAGTCACTTCTAATCCATCTTCGTTAAAAATAACATCATAAGGTAAAGGTCCATTAAAGCTAGCTGGCTCATTCATATCATTCCATATTCCTGAAATACCTGTATCAATCATAATTTTCTGATTATCTGCCCACCATTTTCTAACTTTTGAATTCATAAAATCAGGATATACAGATTCACCAGGCCACACTTTATTTTTATATACTATTCCATCTTTATCTTTTGCAAAATAATCATTTTTAAGGCCCTGAGAATATATACTATACTCCTTATCTATTTTCACACCAGGATCTATAATAGTTACTACTTTAAAGCCCATTTTTTTTAGTTCTTCAATGAAATCCTTAGGATTTTCAAATTTTTGATTATCCCAAGTAAATACTCTAAAGCCATCCATATAATCTATATCTAAATATAATGTGTCACATGGGATTCCTTTATCTCTAAAAGCTTTTGCTATTTCTAGAGCTCTTTCCTTAGGAGAATATGACCATCTACATTGTTGATAGCCTAATGTCCATATTTGAGGAAGAGGAGTTTTTCCAGTTAAATTTGTATATTCATTTACTACTTCTTTAACCTCTGGGCCATATATAAAGTAATAATCAATATTCCCATCTACTGCTGAAAAATAATAGTAATTTGAATTTTCTTTTCCCATATCAAAATGAGTTTCAAAATGATTATCAAAAAAAATACCAAAGGCATTATCATCCTTTAAAGAAATTAAAAATGGAATTGATTTATATAACTGTTGAAAGGTTTCTTCATGAGGACTTGGGTCATCAGTATTCCAATTCCTATAATGATAGCCTTTCTTATTTAGTGAACCTGTTCTTTCTCCTAGGCCATAAAAATATATATTTTCTTCCATAACCTTTGGAATAAAAATCTTATATTCTTCATGACCAGTAAGACTATGCCCTTCTTCCTCTACTAAGGTTAAATCATTTCCACGTCTTATAAATGGATTTCTTTCACCTCTATAATCTCTGCATAATACATTTCCATCTTTATCGTATATATCAACTATAAAATCATCATATATTTTTACTATTAGTTTATTTGTTTTTAAAATGATATTGCTCTCTTCTTCCTCAATGGAGAAATCTACATTCCTATAATTAAATTCTTCTACTGCTTTTGAGTTTTTTTCTTTTCTATACAGTGGAACAAAAAAATTAACAACTCCTTCATTAATAATACTTATAGTAGCTTTAATTTTTTCATAATTTATTGTAATTTCATTTTTAGTTACTTCATATCCTTTTATTTTACCAAACACCATATCACCTCTATCATTAAATAATCATATTTCTATTAATAACTATATTATAAAATAAATAATTATTGGATTTCTTGGATTATAGTAGCAAATAATATAATAAAATTGCTATTTTATTATATTAATATTTTTTATAATATGTATTTGTTTAATAATTATAAAAGACCTTAAGAATTGTTATTTCCTAAGGCCAATTTAACTTTATTTGAATAAATCTTTTAGAATATCTTTTGCTCCTTTCTTTATTCTATTTACTTTTTCATTATTATTTATGTTGTATAACTGTTTTTTATATCGATTATTTAAATAATCAATATAATTTAAATTGTCATTAATAGCTGAGCAAAATGCAAATATTATCATAGGGGTTAACTTAGGGATTTTCCATAATAAAACTCCTTTTAATTATTAATAATACAGTATATATATTTATCATGATATTGTTATAATTTAACAATATATTTTTTAAAAATAAATCTTTATTAATTTTTATTTACATAACATTATAAATGTAGCAATAACTATTAAATTAATATAAAATAATAAAGTCAACACTGTTTTAGGAGGAAATTATATGAAAGATTTTTTTAAAAAGTTAATGTATAATAACTGGCTTTTTGTAATGATGGTTTTAATAATACAAGGTAAATCAATGTTATTACTTTCAATGTTAAGAACAACAGATTCATCAGGTATTAATTTTGCCACAATGTATTTTGGTGTACCACCTATAGGTGCACATATACTAATAATTATTTTTATTTTCAGTATTATTTATTTATTTAAATATAAAGGAAAGATGCGAGCTGCCTTAACTATAGATATAATTATATCTATTATATTTTTGTTAGATATTTGGTACTACAGAGCAAATGGTACTTTCTTATCAATAAGACATTTAATTTATCCAGAAATATTTAATCCAATAGGTAAAAATCTATTTAACTTTAGAATAGTAGATTTATTATTTTTTGTAGATTTTTTAGTTCTATTTATTTTATTTAGATTCAACAAAATTAGGGATTATAGAGATAACTCAAAATTAGTTTTAAGAATAATAAAATCTGCGACAATATTTGTATTAAGTGGAGTACTAATTTATTTATCTCATTATTATATCGATATTAAGGCTGTTATACCAAGTCAATCATTTTTAAGATTATCCTGGGCACCTTTTCAAACTTTTAGTGATATGAGTCCACTAGGATATCATGGATATGATTTATTTTATTATACAGGTCTTAATAAAAAATTAACCTCTTCAGATGTAGAAAAAATTGATAATTGGTTTAAAGATAACAAAGAGGATATACAAGATAATGAATATGCTGGATACCTAGAAGGAAAAAACTTAATAGCTATACAAGTAGAATCTTTAGAAAACTTTGTTATAAATCAAAAAGTTAATGGGCAAGAAATAACACCAACTTTAAATAAGTTATTATCAAATAGTCTATATTTTGATAATATATATGAGCAAAATAACTCTGGTACAAGCTCTGATGCAGACTTAATGGTTAATACATCTATTTTCCCAGTAAGAAATAATAGTACTTTTCCAACATACCCTTGGACTAAGTATAACAGCCTTCAAATGCTTTTAAATGATGAAGGGTATACTACAATATCAACTCATGCAGAACTACCAGGAAGCTGGAACTGGGCTGAACCACATAAAGCTTTTGAAACAGATAAACTTTGGGAAGAAAAAGATTTTAATTTAGATGAGGTTATAGGACCAGGTTTATCAGATGAATCATATTTAAAGCAAATTGCTACTAAGCTAAAGGATGAAAAAGAACCTTATTATACTTTTATAGCTACCCTAACAAGTCATGGTCCTTTTGAAATTCCAGATGATAAAAAGCTTTTAGACTTACCTAAAGAATTAGATGAAAATATGTTAGGTGGATATTTCCAAAGTATAAGATACACAGATGAAGCAATAAAGCTATTCTTAGAAGAACTTGATAAAAATGGCCAATTAGATAATACAGTAATAATGATTTATGGTGATCACTGTGGTGTTCATAAATTCTACGAAGATATGATAACAGATGCTCCACTTGAAGGAGATTGGTGGAAGGATAATCATAAAAAAATACCTTTCATTATCTATAATAAAGATATAAATTCTGCTACCATTTCTAAGGCTGGTGGCCAAGTTGACTTTTTACCTACTATATCCTATTTACTAGGAATAGATAAAGAAAAATTTGTAGAGACTTCTATGGGACGTATCTTAGTGAACACAAATAGAAATGCAACAATTTTAAATGATGGGGAGATAATGGGCACTCCAAAGGATGAACAAGAAGAAACTCACTTAAAAGATGTATTTAAAATTGCAGATAATATTATAGAAGGTAATTATTTTAAAAACAAAAATAATTAAGAAAAGATCACTGCCTTTTAATTTAAGGGAGTGATCTTTATTTTTAGGAAATTATATTATTTTAAATACCAGAAATCTTTATTTACTTCCATTAAATCATCTAAAACTAATTTAGCTTTTTCTGGATTAACTATAGTTCTATTAAGAGTTAATGCTTGAAGTGCTTTTGTATAATTTTTTTCTAAGCAAGCTTCTACTGTAAGTAGTTCATATGCATATTGAGACTCCATAAGGCCTTTATAGAAAGGCTTAATTTCTCCATATTTATATGGATTAGCTCCATCTTTTCCAACAGTTCCTGAAACTTCAACTATAGCTTCTTCACTAAAATTAGTAATTATGTCATTGTTTCTTTTCATTAGAATAAATTCATTGTGAAGATCATATGCTATTGATTCAGCAAGTTCAACCATTAAGTTACCAAACACGCTATCAGTAATTAATTCAATTTCATCTATTGACTTAGCAATTTTTGCTTTGGAACATATATCCCAAACTTCCTTTTCTCTTGAATCCTTTGCCTCATCAGCTCTAGTATAATTAGGATTACTTTCCTTTACTATTTCTTCAGGGAAAAAGTAATATTGAAGATAGGTATTAGGTATATATTCATCAAAGAACTTCATATATTTGTTTACTCTTAAATAAGTATCTAACCAAGATTGAGATCTTTGCTCTGCATTATAAGGTTTAAAATCAGAATCTCTTAAATAAGATCTTAATTCATTAAAGTAATTTTTTCCATTAATATCTCTAATATCAGTAAACCAGCCAAAATGATTTAATCCAAAGTAAGTAGCTCTTAAATCCTGTTGAGGAACTCCTAATATCTTAGCATAAGACCTCATTAGAGAGTATGGTTGATCACACAAATTAAGAATTCTATCATCATTAGGAAAAACTTTATCTAAAGCTAATGCCACTATTGCTGCTGGATTTGTATAATTTAGTATCCAGGTATCCTTTGAATGTTTTCTAACATCCTTAACCATTTCTATCATAGCATCAATAGACCTCATACCATATGCAAAACCACCAGGACCACAGGTTTCTTGTCCTACTAGTCCATACTTAAGTGGAATCTTTTCATCAAAACTTCTCATATCATTTTTACCAGCACGCATTTGACAAAAAACAAAATCAGTTTTTTCATATGCAACATCAGAATCTACTGTGAATATTACTTCAGTATCAGGACAATAAGATTTTAAAACTAATCTTATATAATCCTCCATTTTTGAAGTTCTTTCATTATCTATATCATAAAAAATTATCTTTTTCAAAGGAAATCTATCTTTTAACTTTACTAAACTTCCTATTAATGCGGGAGTTCTTGCACTACCTGCTCCAGTTATTGTAATTATGTTACTACTTCTCATATTGTATCCCTCCACTTATCAATATAATTAATTACATTTTTTCTAATTGCTCGTCCACTTCGTTTCTAACAAATTCAACTAATGGTCCATAAACTATATGAATATGCTTTGGTGCAGGCAAGAATATTCCTGTACAACCAGATGTCTCCAAAAGTTTACGATCTATTAAATTTACTTCTCCTAAGTCTATTCTTAAACGAGTAATACAATTATCTACATTTTTTATGTTTGATTTACCACCTAAAGCTTGAATTACTATCTTAGCAATCTCATCATATCTCTTTTCTTTAATTAGAGTATTATCTGCTGAAGGGGAATCTTCTCTACCAGGTGTCTTTAAGTCAAACTTTAATATTGTCCATTTAAATACAAAATAAGTTACAACAGCTAATATAAGACCAATTAACACAAACCATATCCAATTTGTCTTTTCGTAAAGTAGTCCAAAAATTGTGAAGTCAAATATTGTTCCTCTAATATAGCCTATTCCTACATTAGCAAAAGATAAAGCAACTGCTCCTATACCAATAATACATGCATAAGCAACATATAATAATGGAGCTATAAATACGAAAGAAAATTCTAATGGTTCAGTTACGTTTCCTAAAAGAGCTGTTATTATACAAGTTAACATTAATGATTTAACTAACTTTTTATTTTCCTTATATGAAGTTTTGTACATAGCTAATCCTATTGCTGGGAAAGCAAATAGAGTACATAGCATTTGTTGTTGAGCCATAAATCTTGTTAATGATGGCATCATACTCCAATATTCACTACTAGGTCCTTGATTAAATAAAACTTCATTTAATGTAGGAACTACACCAACAAAAGTTTCTCCGTTAATTACATATGAACCACCAGCTTCAGTAAACCTAAATAATGCGTTCCAAAGATGATGTAACCCAAATGGAATAAACAATCTTTCGCCAGCAGCTGTAAAAAATGGTCCTACTGGACTTAAGAAAACTACTGATAATTTAGTTAGTAACTTAACAAAAACTTCCCATATGAATGGAACTGTTAGACCAATTACCATCATTATTCCCATTGTAATAATAGGAACTGATTTTTTACCTGAGAAAAATGCAAATGCTATTGGTAGTTCAAGTTTATAGAATTTATCTGTGGCCCATGCTGCAACTAATCCAGTTACAATACCACCTAAAGCATTAATATTCATGGTTTGAATTCCAAGAACTTTAATTTGACCAAATTGACTCATAACTTCTGGTGCAGCTAACTTGCCAGTTACTGTTAACCAAACATTCATAGAAATTATTAAAATTATATACCCTATAACTGAAGCAAATACAGATATACCTTTGTCTTTTTTTGACATTCCATAGGCTACTCCCATAGCAAACATTAATGGAATATTATCAAATACAGCTCCAGCAATAGTTCTTATATTAACTAAAATAGTATTTAAAACTTCATTGCCAAGGAATGGGAATCTTGCAATCATATATGATTGAACAAGAGCTCCAGTTATACCTAGAATCATACCAACAGGTGCCATTACAGCAATTGGAAGCAATAAAGTTCTACCAAATTGTTGAACTTTTTGACTAAACTCTTTTGACATCTTATTTTCCCCCATATTATTAAATTTATTTTATGAATACCTTTACTTTAAAGAGCGCTCTTCTTAATGTTTATTTTAAAGTCTTAAATAAAATCTTTCAATAGAAGTACTTGATACTCTTTTTCTTTATAAATACAAAGGTCACCAAAAATGACCTAGGTCATAATTATAATTTTTCAAAACAAAAAAGCTCGGTCTACTCGAGCTTTAATGATTCTTTATAAAATTTTTTAATTGAATTTATTAACATTTCTATAACTATAAACATACTTATCCTTGATATGCTATCGTTATATTTAGTTTCGGTCTCATTTGAGACACAATGTAAAGTATAGTCACTAATTTTTGATAATTCATTATTTCCAAATGAAGTTATGCCAATTATTTCACAGCCTCTTAGTTTAGTAATATTAGCAACTTCTAAGATCTTTTCAGTATTTCCTGATAGAGAAATCAAAATAACTAATTCACCCTGTTCTAAAGTTTTGCTAACTAAAGTTAGTAGATTATAGTCTTTTACAAAGATACATTTAATTCCTAAAGTAAGTAAAAGGTGATTTAAATAATAACCAGCTGCTTTGCTTGTACCACGAGCAAATACATATACAGTTTTAGCTTCTATTACTTTTTCTGAAATTCTTTTATATAAGTCACCTTCTATTACAACAAAGGTTTTTTCAATATTTTGTTTCAATTCATATTGCAAATCTTCTATTATCTTAACATCATCTTCAGCATTTATATTAGATTTTAAATAATATTTTAAATCAGAAAACCCTTCAAAACCTAACTTTTGTGCTAAATTAATAATTACGGTTTTAGAAGTAAAAGTTTCTTTAGCTAAATCATTTATTTTCATTCTCATTACTTTTTCCTGATTAGAATAGATATATGTAAATACCTTTTGTTCGCTATTTGTTAATTTATTAAATAATTTAGCTAAATTCTCCATACTTACCCCTTACTTTTTAAAACTATAAATAATGTCACAAACTAAATTAACAACTCTCTTGTCAAATACGCTTGGTATTATATTATTTATATTTAAATCCTTTTCATCTATACAATTAGATATCCCCTTTGCTACTGCTAATTGCATTTCAGTTGTTATTTTATTAATACGTGCATTTAAAGCACCTTTTATTATGCCTGGAAAAACCAATAAATTATTTATTTGATTTGGGTAATCACTTCTACCTGTAGCAATAACCTTTATGTTGGCTTCCTTTGCAACTTCAGGCATTATTTCTGGAACTGGATTAGCTAATGCAAAAATAATAGAATCTTTATTCATAGATTCTGCCATTTCCTTAGTTACTATATTACCAGCACTTACTCCAATAAATACATCTGAATTTATTAAAGCTTCCTTTAAACTGCCTTCTGTGTTTTTGTTGAATTTTCTTGCACATTTTATTTGATAAGTGTTTCCTGCATTATTACTTGTGATTATACCATATTTATCACAAATTACAATATTGCTAAAGCCTGCTGAATATAGTAAATTAGAAATTGCAATTCCTGCTGCTCCTGCTCCATTTATAACTATTTTCATATTATAATCTTTTTTTACTAGTTTCATAGCATTTAATAAAGCAGACAATACAGCTATAGCAGTACCATGTTGATCATCATGAAATACAGGTATATCACAAATTTCATTAAGCCTTTCTTCAATTTCAAAACAACGAGGTGCACTAATATCTTCTAAGTTAATTGCACCAAAACTGCCCTCTAGTAATTTTACTGTTTCCACTATTTTATCTACCTCATTACTATTTATACATAAGGGAAAAGCATCTACATCTGCAAATTCTTTAAATAAAACACACTTTCCTTCCATAACAGGCATAGCAGCTAATGGTCCAATGTTCCCTAATCCTAAAACAGCACTACCATCAGTTATTACCCCAACTAAATTAGATCTTCTTGTGTATTTATAAGAGTTTTCACTATTTTCCTTTATCTCTAAACATGGATATGAAACCCCTGGAGTATAAGCTACTGCTAAGTCCTCTCTATTATTTACTGGGCATCTACTTATAATTTCTATTTTCCCATTCCACTTTTCATGAGCCTGTAGGCTTTTTTCTTTCATAATACATCCCTCCATATAAGAAATAATAGAAGGTATTTACTTATGATTCAATATAATTGAACTATTTAAGACCTAGGTAATTTTCTATATATAATAGAATAATTAATTTACAATATTTCCCAGTAAATAATTGTAGCCTAAAATTTATAATAATAAACTTTAGGCTACAATTAATAAATTACTTAAATCTTATTTCCACTCCACTCATCTAGAACTAACTTTATAGATCTTGTCATTTCCTTAGAAAATTGTGATTTCACTTTCATATTATAGTGATATTGAGCATAATTTTTAGCATTATATTTATTTTCAGAAACAAATAATTTATCTCTATCCATAAACATTTCCTCTATATCTTTTTCTGTTAAGTCATTATATTTTTCTTCAAACACAACATATTCTTGATTAAATCTATCTCTTAAAGGTATACTATATCCCTCTGGATAATATCCCAATGTAAGCATAGTAACTGGATAAACATACTTTGGTAATTTTAATAACTCTTTATGATACTCAAAGTTTTCCATAATATCACCAATATAACAAGAACCAATCCCTAAGCTTTCAGCTGCTACTACAGCATTTTCAGCTGCAATTATTGCATCTTGAGTTGCTAAAATTAAATTTGCTTCAGTTGGACCCTCAAAACTTTCGCCTTTCTTATTCATAAAATCCTTTGTATTATTGATTTCATAGTATTTATACCATTTATTGAAATCTGCTAAAAATACTAGTAGTACAGAAGAGGTTTTAATAAATGGTTGATTATCACAGCTTACTGAAAGCTTTTCCATAGTTTCTTTATTTCTAATAACAATTACAGAGTAGCACATCATATTACCAGCAGTTGGTGCTCTCATTGCAGATTTTAAGATTAAATCTAAATCCTCTTTTGATATTTCCTTATCGTCATATTTTCTTAATGATCCCCTTTTTAAAATTATACTTATTGTTTCATTCATTTTTAATCCCCCAATTACTAATTTAACTTATGAACTGTTTCTAGACCATATTTATCTAATAATTCTAAATCTGGCTCTCTTTCGAATTCCATTAGCTGACTTATGATTATATTTCCCTCTGTTTTATAACTTAATATTTTCCCTTTAGCTTCATCTTTAAAATCACTCCAAGTCCAAAGATGAGCTGTGCCTTCAATAGCTTTAATTTCATATATATAACTATTAGACATTAAAATATATTGTGATAACAATAGCCTTTTGTTATTTCTATCATATATATACTCTTTAGAATATTCTTTAATACATTCTCTTTTTTCTTTATCTAAATTTAAATAATTAATATACATTTCTTTAAATTTTCCCATTTAAATACTCCATAAATAAAATCTCTTTATCTATTATAACATTTTTATCCTTAGTTTTCCTCTTAAGTATAAAAAGATACTAGAATACAGATTGTATTATGTATTCCAGTATCTTTAATATTATTCTACATCATAAATTTTATAATATTTATTCTTTAAATAATCTATAAAGTATTTAGGATTAAGTTCTTCACCAGTAATTCTCTTTATAAGCTCTCCTGGAGTGTAAATAGCACCATGTACATGTACATTTTCATTTAACCATTTAGTAATTTCAGTAAGATTTCCATTTTTAACGTCATCCATTACATTTGGTTTTTCCTTTAAAAGTGTATGGAACATTTGTGCACCATATAAGTTTCCTAAAGCATAACTTGGGAAATATCCAAAGGATCCATCTGACCAATGCATATCTTGAAGGATTCCTTCTGTATCATTTTTAGGCTCTACCCCTAGATATTCTTTATATTTCTTATTCCATAAATCTTTAAGTTCATTTACAGAAATTCTTCCATTAATTAATTCCTTTTCAATTTCATATCTTATTATAATATGAAGTCCATAAGTTAATTCATCTGCTTCTGTTCTAATTAATGATGTTTCAACATAATTCATAGCTTCATAGAATTCATCTAAAGTAACATTTTTAAAGTCTTCAAAATACTTCTTTGCTACAGGTAAAAGATATGAACAAAATTCCTTACTTCTACCTAGGATATTTTCATAAAATCTTGATTGAGATTCATGAATTGCCATAGAAGCACCTTGTTGTAGTCCAGTAGCTTCTAAATCATCACTAATATTTTGTTCATATATACCGTGGCCCCCTTCATGAATTGTACTAAATAAAGCAGATGTAAACTCATCTTCATGATAATTAGTAGTTAATCTAACATCCTTATTACCAAAGTTAGTTGTAAATGGATGAACACTTACATCTAATCTACCAGCATCCATATCAAAACCTATTTTATTTAATATAAATAAAGATAGTTCTTTTTGTTTATCTGCATCAAAGTGTCCATATAAGAAATCACGATTTAATTTTTTACTACTTCCCTTGATCTTAGTTAATACTTCTATTATTCCATCCCTTAGTTTTGAGAATATCTTATCTAGTTTTTCAGTAGTAAGACCTAATTCATATTTATCTAATAAAGTATCATACTTATCATTTTTATATCCCCAGTAATTGATAAATTCTTTCTGATATTCAACTACCTTTTCTAAGTAAGGTTTAAATATTTCAAAATCATTGGCATCTTTAGCCTTTTCCCATGCTAATTCAGAATTACTACAAAGGCCTACATAGGCTACGTATTTATCTTGTGGTATTTTCTTAGTTTCATTATAATTTCTTTCTAATTCTTCAAGCATTCTTTTATCTACAAGGCTCATTTCATTCTTATAAGGTGTTAAATCTTTAATAAAATCCCCTACTTTTGGACTAGTTATCATATTAAAGCTTTCGCCTGATAAATATTCTA
The DNA here is from genome assembly GCA_934746015.1 of uncultured Clostridium sp. Taxonomy (GTDB): domain Bacteria; phylum Bacillota; class Clostridia; order Clostridiales; family Clostridiaceae; genus Clostridium. Next base: position 5,718 of record CAKVEW010000019.1, on the reverse strand, counting down.
AAACCTTTGATCTTGACTCTCCTGCTTTACTTGGAATGTTAGTTCTCATATCCCAATAAATTATACCAATAGCTTGTTGTAATCTTTCATATTGGCCTAAATAATCTTTTAATTCATCTATTTTTGCTTTTATTTCCATGTCTTTTCCTCCTAATATAAGTTTAACTTACTATAAATATACCATATTTTAGATATATTAAGTAATAATTTATATTATTTTTACACAAAATATAATTTCTATCCTTGAATAATTACCCCCTTTAGTTTATTATATAAATAATAAAAATTAGGAGGAATAATTATGAAAGCACTAATATATATAAATTACATACATCATCATCACTAGAGAGACTTCATCTTGTATAAGATGCAAGTCTATTTTCAGTAGGCTTGTTTCTCTAGGCTATGATTAGTGCAATCATATTTTTTAAGCCCTGTAGAATTTGCCTACAGGGTTTTTGTTTATTATTTAGAAATTTATATAAATATTAAGGAGAGATGAAAATGAAAAATAATATAATTCAACCCAGCATTTTACCAGGTTTTATGGAATTATTACCAAAGGAACAAAGAGTATTTAATGATATAGTTGATAAAATAAGAAAAGTCTATGAAGATAATGGATGTTTACCAATAGATACACCTATAATAGAAAAATCAGAGGTTTTATTAGCCAAAAGTGTTGGTGAAACAGAAAAACAAGTATATTCTTTTACTAAAGGTTCAAAAAATTTAGCTTTAAGATTTGATTTAACTGTTCCCTTTGCAAGATATACTGCTCAATACTTTAATTATTTAACATTTCCATTTAAAAGATATCAAATTGGAAAGGTTTATAGAGGTGAAAGAAATCAAAAAGGAAGATATAGAGAATTCTATCAATGTGATGTAGATATTATCGGTAAGGATAAATTAAGTATTAAAAACGATGCCTTGGTAATAAGTTTAGCATCTAAAGCTTTTAAATCTATTGGATTAAATAATTATAAATTCCAAATTAGTAATAGAAAGATTCTATCAGGGTTGTTAGAAGATTTAAAAATAGAAAATGTTAATGAAGTTATGATTTTAATTGATAAATTTGATAAGATAGGTAAGGAAATTTTTGAAGAAGAATTAGAAAAATTAGTAGATAAAGAAAAAACCATTGCTATAAGTAATATACTAAATATAACTGGATCTAAAGAAGAAGTTTTTAAGACTTTAGAATCATATAAAATAAAAAATGAAAAATTTATATTAGGAATTGAAGAATTAAAGGATGTAACTAATACTTTAGATTTTTTAGGAGTCCAATCTGATGAATATGTAATTAACTTAAAAATTATAAGAGGCTTAGATTACTATACTGGAACTGTTTTTGAAACCTTATTAGTAGATAATGAAGGATATGGCTCTATTTGTTCAGGTGGAAGATATGATAATTTAGCAGAGAACTATACAAATAATATATTACCTGGAGTTGGAATTTCAATTGGATTAACTAGGTTATTTTTCGTACTAAAAGAAATAGGATTTATAGATAAATACTCCTTACCTTCAAGTGTAAATTATTTAATAATTCCAATAGGAAATACTTTTAAATATTCTTATGAAGTTTATAATAAACTCTCCTCTTTAGGTAAGACAGTTGAAATTTACTTTGAAGAAGATAAACTGAAGAAGATGATGAATTATGCAAATAAACTTTCTATACCTTATGTTATTCTTTTAGGAGAAGAGGAAGAAAATAATAGAACAATTAATATAAAAGATATGCAAAGTGGAATTCAAGAAATAATAAATTTTGAAGATATTAATTAATATATTTTATTGTTTAAAAGACACTATATAGGTTGAAAATTGTCCTATATAGTGTCTTTTTTAATTATTTATTATATTGTGGTTCTTCTTGTTTTACAAAATCAACTCTTGATTGAAGTGATTTTTCTACACTATCCATAGTAGTTGCAAGTTGATTAAACATTTGTTTAGCTTCTTGATTATCTGTGTCTAAAGAAAATGTCTTCATATCAGCAGCTAATCCTTTTGCACTAGCTAGTGCTGTTTCAAGTTTAGTTCCTGTTGGCATAATAATTCCTCCCATGTAATTTTATTTTTCTAATATATTGTTAGTTATAATTAATTTAAATATTCTATATTAACAGAATGAAATTTTTTCCTTTCTATAATGAAATAATAATTTTTGTAAAGTAATGAATTAAAACACCATATACAGGTTAAAGTAATGCTATAAAGATTTCAATAATGAAGGAGACTTTTTATATGAGCGCTATTTCAAAAGTTAAACAAACATTAGCTACTTTAAAAGGTGCGGAAGCTACTTTAAGAATGTATTATGTTCAGGAACAAAATAAAGAAGCTAAATCTATATACAGTAATGCATTAGAAGAAATAAATAAAATCAACATGGAATTAGACAAAAGAATAGGAGTTATGGAATTTGAAGAGCCACAATATAAGGGTAACTAAGTGAGGTGAAGTAATGAATACTTGGTTAATAATATTATTTAAATCTATTTTTTTATTTTTTGTAGCAATACTAATAACTAAATATAGAAAGAGGAAAACAATAGCTAGGTCTACTACATTTGACTTAATTTCAAATTCAGTTGTTGCTGTTATTATTGCTTTAATGTCATTAAATATAATAAGTAATTTTTATTTTGGTTTAGTTGCATTAGCTGTTTGGGCATTTATGCCTCTAGCTTTAGATTATGCTGAAATGAAAAGCAAAACAATTTATAACATTTTACATGGAAAAGAAAGAGTTTTAATTAAGAATGGTAAAATTATGGAAGATAATTTATCTAAGGAAAGAATTACAGGGCAAGAGTTCTTACAACAAATGCGTTCAAAAAATGCTTTTAATTTAGCAGATGTAGAATTTGCTTTAATGGAATCAAATGGAGATATTAATATAAGTTTAAAGGCTGATAAAAAACCTGTTACTTCATATGATTTAGGTAAAAAAATAGGATCTAAATCTGAGCCACAAGCAGTAATTTTAGATGGAAATATTCTAAATGAAGGACTTACTAATGCTGGTTTAAATCAAAGGTGGCTAAGTACACAATTAGAAATTCAAGGAGTATCTCTTGAAAATGTATTTCTTGGTCAAGTAGATTCCTCTGGAGATTTATATGTTGATCTTTATGATGATATGATACAAGTGCCTAAGGCACAAAATAAAGAAGTACTTTATGCAAGTATTCAAAAATCAGTATCAGATCTTATGTCTTATTCATTAGATACAGATCACATGGAGGCTAAAAATATGTACTCTAAAAATGCAAAAAAATTAGAAGAAATCTTAGAAAAATTAGAACCACATTTATTACGTTAGAAAGGTTTTAAGGGTGAAGCTATGTCAAATATGAAAAAGAAAAAAATGACTACTACCCAGCAAGAATTTGATTCGTTAGTTAAAGGAATAGAACCAAAAAGACCTTTACTTAAAAATTGTGTAAGAGCCTTTTTAGCTGGAGGTGCTATTTGTACTATAGGACAAATTTTACAATGGATATTTATAAATTATTTTGGATTTGATGAAAAAACTTCAGTCTCTCCTACAATAGTAGTATTAATTTTTGTAGCTGCTTTATTAACTGGTTTTGGAGTTTTTGATCATATAAGTCAATGGGCAGGATGTGGAACTGCAGTACCTATTACTGGTTTTGCTAACTCTATTGCTTCTGCTTCAATGGAGCATAAAAGTGAAGGGTTAGTCCTTGGAGTTGCAGGCAATATGTTTAGACTTGCAGGAGCTATTGTTGTATATGGAGTTATATCTGCTTTTATAGTAGCAACAATTAAAATGACAATAATATGGCTAGGGGGAATGTAAATGCTTAAAGGACATCAATCTTGGATTTTTGAATCAAAGCCAACAATAATAGCTTCTGCTGCTGTTGGTGGACCATTTGAAGGAAAAGGTGCTTTAGCAGAGGATTTCGATATAATTACTGAAGATTTATGGGTAGGTCAAGATAGTTATGAAAAGGCTGAAAAAATAATTTTAGAACATGCTTGCCAAAGGGCTATTCAAAAATCAAAATTAAAAAAAGAAGATATTAATTTTTATTTTAGTGGAGATTTAATGAATCAAATAATATCAAGTAGCTTTGCTGCAAGAACTTTAGGGATTCCTTATTTAGGTATCTTTGGAGCTTGCTCAAGTGCTATGGAAGGTCTTGCATTAGCTGCTCAATTAATAGATAGTAAAGCAGCAAAATATGTTCTTACATCTGCTAGTAGTCATAATGCAGCTGCTGAAAAACAATTTAGATACCCTACAGATTACGGAGTTCAAAGGCCTCCTACAGCTCAATGGACAGTAACTGGGGCTGGGGCTGCAGTACTTTCAGAAAAAGGAAAGGGTCCCAAAGTAACATCAGCTACTATTGGAAGGGTTATAGATATGGGAATATCAGACCCTTACAATGTTGGACCTGCAATGGCTCCTGCAGCTGTAGATACTATAGAAGCTCATTTTAGAGATTTAAATATAGATGCTACATATTATGATTTAATTGCAACTGGTGATTTAGGAAAGGTTGGTCATGAAACTGCAAATGAACTATTTAAAAAGCATAACATAAATATGCCAATAGATATATTTACAGATTGTGGTCTTTTAATATATAAAACAGAACAGCCAAGTTTTGCAGGTGGAAGTGGATGCGGATGCTCTGCAAGTGTAACTTATGGCCATTTATTAAATCGTATGCGTAAAGGAGAGTTAAAAAGAATATTAGTGGTTGCAACTGGTGCTCTCTTCTCCCCTATTTCTTTTCAGCAAAAAGAAAGCATACCATGTATTGCCCATGCAGTATCTATAGAAATGTAAAAAAGGTGTGATATATATGGAAAAATTTATTTTTGCCTTTATTATAGGTGGTATAATTTGTGTAATTGGTCAATTACTAATGGATACTCTAAAAATTACACCTGCCCATACAACTTGTACATTAGTTGTTGTAGGTGCAATCTTAGGAGGACTTGGACTATATGATCCATTAGTGAAATTTGCAGGTGCAGGTGCCTTTGTTCCAATTAGTAGTTTTGGAAATACCCTTGTAACAGCTGCAATAAATGAAGCTAAAGAATTTGGATTTATTGGACTTTTCAATGGACTATTAAAAACAGTAAGTGCAGGAGTTTCTTCTGCAATAGTTTTTGGATTCTTTACTGCAATGATATTTAAACCAAAAGGTTAAAAGGAGTTCAAAATGAACTCCTTTTTAAAATAATAATATAAGATCTATTAAACTATTTGTATATATAATTAGCTCATCATAATTTAATGGATTTATATTCTCTATAATTCCATTTAAATTATATTGATAGTCTTTTAAATATTTTAATAAATAAGCTTTGCTATTAGTGTAGCCTAAGGCAAATTTATCATTTTCAAGTCCATCAATAATATTATCTATTGTATTCTTAGTAGATAAGGCTTTAAGAGAAATATAATTTAAAAAATCTTCCGTAAAGTTTTCTTTAAATACAATTTTTTCTCTCATCTTTGAAGTGACTTCCCTTAAATTATATATTTCATCATTTAAATCAACATAGTTTTTCTTACCTATTATTTTTTCAATTAACTTTCTATCCATAATTACCTCCTAATAATATTTTACGATCTGTTAAGTTATATGAACATTGCTCTTCTCAACTCTAGGAAATACAATAAGTTTGACAAAAAACAAATATCCC
>CAKVEW010000018.1 GCA_934746015.1 uncultured Clostridium sp. | reverse complement strand
GGGATATTTGTTTTTTGTCAAACTTATTGTATTTCCTAGAGTTGAGAAGAGCAATGTTCATATAACTTAACAGATCGCTAAAAGGTTAAGGGAGAGAATTATGAAAAAGAAAATTGTAATAGCCTTAGGTGGAAATGCATTAGGAAATAATTTGGCAGAACAAATGAGTGCAGTTAAATCAACTGCAAAGGCCATTGTAGATTTAATTGAAGAAGGACATGATGTTGTTATATCTCATGGAAATGGCCCACAAGTTGGGATGATAAATCTTGCAATGGATGCATTAACAAAAATGGATACAAAATATTCATCAATACCAATGTCAGTTTGTGTAGCAATGAGTCAAGGATATGTAGGGTATGATTTACAAAATGCTATTAGAGAAGAATTAATAAATAGAAATATAAATAAATCTGTTGCAACTATAATTACTCAAGTAGAAGTAGATAAAAATGATAAAGCCTTTGAGAATCCAACAAAGCCAATAGGTAGCTTTATGACAAAAGAAGAAGCAGATTTATTAATTTCAAAGGGAATTAATGTTATTGAAGATGCAGGAAGAGGATATAGAAGAGTAGTTGCCTCTCCAAAACCAAAGAGTATAGTTGAAATTGAAGTAATAAAAAATTTAGTGAATTCAGGAAATATTGTTATTGCTTGTGGCGGTGGTGGAATTCCAGTAATAAAGGAAGGAAATCATTTAAGGGGAGCAAGTGCAGTTATTGATAAAGATTTTGCAAGTGCTACCTTAGCAAAGGAATTAGATGCAGATTTTCTAATAATTCTAACAGCTGTAGAAAAGGCAGCTATTAATTATGGAAAAGAAAATGAAAAATGGTTAGATAATGTTTCTGTAGAAGAGATGAAGAAATATGTTGAAGAGGGGCATTTTGCACCTGGTTCTATGAAGCCAAAAGTTGAAGCAGGTATAGATTTTGCTGAATATAAAGAAGGAAGCTCAGCACTTATTACTTTATTAGAAAAGGCAAAGGATGGAATATTAGGTAGGACTGGTACAAGAATAACAAAATAGATTTAGGGGTGAAATAATATGTCTGAAAAAATACAATGGAAGGAAAATACCATGCCTAAAAATGAAGTGAGTTTAGATTTTTTAAGCATGATTGAAATTAATAAAGCTAGGAACTTTCATAAAAGCTTTCCTGAATATAGTGTTACACCATTAGTTAATTTAGGAAATTTAAGTGAAAGATTAGGACTTAGTGGTATTTTTTTAAAAGATGAATCATATAGATTTGGATTAAATGCATTTAAGGTTCTTGGTGGCTCTTATGCAATGGCTAAATATTTAGCTCAAAGGCTAGAAATGGATATTAAGGATTTACCATATGATAAGTTAGTATCAGATGAAATAAGAGAAAAGTTAGGTGATATCACTTTTGTAACAGCAACAGATGGAAATCACGGTAGGGGAGTTGCCTGGACTGCTAATAGATTAAAACAAAAATCAGTGGTTTACATGCCAAAGGGGTCTTCATTAACAAGATTAGAAAATATAAGAAAAGAAGGAGCAGAGGCTTCAATTACAGATATGAATTATGATGATGCGGTTAGATTAGCTGCAAAATATGCTGATGAGCATAATGGGGTAGTAATTCAAGATACTGCTTGGGAAGGCTACGAAGAAATTCCAGCTTGGATAATGCAAGGTTATGGAACTATGGGATTAGAAGCTTTAGAGCAATTAAGAAATGATTATAAAGTAGATAGACCTACACATATATTCTTACAAGCAGGAGTTGGCTCCCTTGCAGGAGGAATTCAGGGATTTTTTGCATCAGTTTTTGGAGAACAGTGTCCAACAACTGTAGTAGTAGAGGCTAAGGAAGCTGCATGTTACTATGAATCTGCAATAGCTAATGATGGGAATCCAAGAGCTGTTGGTGGTGATATGCCGACAATAATGGCAGGGCTTGCATGTGGAGAAGTTAATATTACAGGATTTGAAGTTTTAAAGAATTATTCAAAAGTTTTCGTTTCAGCACCAAACTTTGTTGCTGCAAATGGAATGAGAGTTCTTGGTAATCCAATAACTGGAGATAATAAAGTAATATCAGGAGAATCAGGGGCAGTAACTTTAGGACTTGTATATGAATTAATGACAAATCCAGAATACAGAGAGTTAAAAGAATCTATAGGACTAAATGAAAATTCTAAAGTTCTTTTATTTAGTACTGAAGGAGATACAGATCCAGATAAATATAAGGAAATAGTTTGGGAAGGATCATATAACAGATAACTTATTACTTTCAAAATAGAGGGATATAAATATTATATAAGGGTAATTTGGTGTTTACCAAGTTACAATAAATATAATATTTATATCCTTTTTTATTAAATTTTTACAAATAGATCTTAAACTTGGATATAATTATAAATATATAATAAAAAATTTATATTCAATTCATTAAAATGAAGTATAATATAGAATATTAATATATTAAAAAATATACCAGGAGGAGAAGTATGTTATCACTAAAAAATATAAAAAAATCTTATATAACAGGTGATTTTAAGCAGGTTGCGTTAGATGGGGTAAGCTTAAATTTTAGAGAAAATGAATTTGTAGCCATATTAGGACCAAGTGGTTCAGGTAAGACTACTTGTCTTAATGTTATAGGTGGGTTAGATAAGTATGATAGTGGTGATCTTATTATAAATGGGAAATCTACAAAGGAATTTAAGGACTCAGAATGGGATGCATATAGAAATAATAGTATAGGTTTTGTATTCCAAAGTTATAATTTAATAAGTCATTTAAGTATTTTGGATAATGTTGAAATGGGTATGACATTAAGTGGAGTTTCAGCAACAGAAAAGCATAAAAAGGCAGTAGAAGTATTAGAAAGAGTTGGTCTAAAAGATCATATACATAAGAGACCTAATCAACTTTCGGGAGGGCAAATGCAAAGGGTTGCTATAGCAAGAGCTCTTGCAAATGATCCAGATATTATACTAGCAGATGAACCAACAGGAGCCTTAGATACTAAGACTAGTGTTCAAATTATGGACCTTATAAAAGATATAGCTAAAGATAAATTAGTAATAATGGTAACACATAATCCAGAGTTAGCAAAAGATTATGCCGATAGAATAGTAGAATTTAGGGATGGTAATGTTATTTCAGATACAAATCCGTTAGAAGAAGAAAAAAGTAATGCTTCTTATAGTCTTAAGAAAACAAGTATGAGCTTTTTTACAGCATTAAAACTATCAGGTATGAATATAAGGACTAAAAAATGGAGAACATTTTTAACTGCCTTTGCTTCAAGTATTGGTATTATAGGAATAGCATTAATATTATCATTATCTAATGGGTTTGATAAACAAATAGATATATTTGAGTCGGATACATTATCAGGTTTTCCTATTATTATAAGCAAGAAAGCAGCCGAAATGGATATAAATTCAATGATGGAACATAGTAAAGAAATGAAAAATAAAAATTCAGAAGAGGATGGAGATTCTAGTAAGTTTCCTGATACAGATGTAATATATCCTTACAATAGTAAAGAAAATACTATTATGCATACTAATAAGCTTTCAGAGGAGTATGTAAAATATATTGAGGATATTGATGAAACATTACTTTCAGGTCTTTCATTTACTCGTTTAGTTAATATGAATCTTTTGAAAAGTGATGGAAGTATAGCAACTCCAATTAATGCTTCAGATTTAAATTTATCTTCATATCCAATTAAGATAGATAAGAACTCAGAAGGATATTTAGAAACTTCCTATGATTTACTTGCAGGTAGCTATCCAAAAACAATGAATGATTTAATATTAGTAGTAGATGAGTATAATAAGCTAGATACTTCCGTTTTAGAGGCATTAGGAATTGACAGTACCAAAGAGGAAATTAGTTTTAATGATGTAGTAGGGTATGAAATAAAGGCAATCTTAAATGATGATTATTATAAAAAAATAGGAAACTACTATACTCTAGCTGGAGATCCAAATGATATGAGTGAAATATATAATAATGAAAGAGCTATATCATTAAAGATATCAGGTATTTTAAGAGTTAAAAAAGATGTATCTATACCAGTATTATCACAAGGATTATCTTATTCAGATGAATTGAGTAGATATTTTATAGAAGATGCAAAAAAATCAGAAGTTGTAAAGGCGCAGGAAGAAGCTTCTTATAATATATTTACAGGAGAAAGCTTTAAGAAGGAAAGCGATATGCCAGACTCAGGTAATACAAATACTAAAGAAAATATACTTGCTTCTATAGGTGAAACTTCAACTCCATATATGATAACTGTATATCCAAAAGATTTTGCTACTAAAGAAGCTATAACAGATTATTTAGATGATTGGAATGAAGGAAAAGATAAAGAAGATGTAATTATATATAATGACATGGCGAGTACATTTGTAAGTTTATCAGGTGGAATTATGGATGCAATTACTATGGTATTAGTAGCCTTTGCAGCAATATCATTAGTAGTATCATTAATTATGGTAGGAATAATAACTTATATATCTGTACTTGAAAGAACAAAAGAAATAGGCGTTTTAAGAGCTTTAGGTGCAAGGAAGAAAGATATAACTAGAGTATTTAATGCTGAAACATTTATTGTAGGAAGTTGTTCAGGAATTTTAGGAATAGTTATTGCTTACCTTTTAACATTTCCAACCAATAGTATATTGTATAAAATTACTGATCTAAAAGATGTAGCTGTTTTAAATCCAGTTCATGCTATAGTATTAGTTATTATAAGTGTATGTTTAACTATGATTGGAGGATCTATTCCAGCTAAGATGGCATCTAAGAAAGATCCAGTTGAGGCATTAAGAACAGAATAATATTATTATTTTAATATAAAAATAAGTGGAGCTGCTTAGGCAGCTCCAAATTATTTCTTTAAAAATGATTTTAAGACTTCAATGATTTTGTATACATCATCTTTTGTAATCCAGTAATGAGTTACAAATCTCATAAGACCATTTTCTACATCATTAATTTTAATATTATTTTCTATGAAATACTTAACTAAATCTTGAGTATTTATATTTTTATCTTTAAATCTAAAGAAAACCATATTAATTTTTAAGTTATGTAAATCAACTTCAATTTCTGGAATTTTATTTAATTCTTCAGCAAGTAATTTAGCATTATCATGATCTTCCTTTAGTCTTTTAGTCATTTCCTCTAATGATACTATTCCAGCAGCTGCTAAAAATCCAGCTTGTCTTAGACCACCACCCATTAATTTTCTTTTTTTTCTAGCTTTATCTATGAAATCTTTACTTCCTGCCAAAATAGATCCAACAGGAGAACATAATCCCTTTGATAAGCAGAACATAACTGAATCACAATATTTAGTGATTTCCTTAACATCAACATTAAGAGCTGCTGAAGCATTAAATAATCTTGCTCCATCTAAATGAATTGGCAGATTATATTTTTTAGCTACATTATATATATCTTTCATATTTTCAATAGTTAACACATTTCCACTAGAATGAGCATTTTCTATACAAATAAGTGAAGTTGAAGGAAAATGAATATCATCTTCTTCAAAGCGTATTCTTTTTTCAATTTCCTTTGAATTTAATACACCATTTGGAGCATCTATAGCTCTTAGTTGTACACCAGCTATTACAGAGCTTGCCCCAACTTCATGGGCAATAATATGGTTAGAGTCAGCAATTATTACTTCGCTACCTCGTCTGCAGTGAGTAAATAATGCAAGCTGATTCCCAAAAGTACCACTTGGTATAAATAAGGCTGATTCCATTCCAACAATTTCTGCAGCTAGAGTTTCAAGTTTTTTAACTGTAGGATCATCTCCATAGACATCGTCACCAACTTCTGCTTTAAACATTGCTTCTTTCATAAAGTCTGGTTGTTCAGTAACTGTATCACTTCTTAAATCTATAAATTTCATAATAATACCTCCTTTTTAATAGTTTGTAACTACTTTTAATCTTATTATAGTATAATAAAAGTATATAGTAATTAAAAATTTATAATAGGAGTAATTATTATGGGAACAATGGGGTCTGAAAGAAGAAGCTTAGAACAGTTAAGAGTTTTCTTTGTTGCAGGACTTATTATGGGGTTAATAGGAAATATATCATATTTTTTAAGATATAAAGAAATTAATATAGAATTTTTTAATTCTATAGATTTACATGGCCTAAGCATAATGATGGCATTTTCTGTTTTAATTTTAGGTGTTTTTTCTATTGGGAATATTAAGTTAGCTGTTAATGATGAAATTATGATAAACACGAAAAAGAAAACTTTTATTTATAAAATAATATGCATAATATTTGCTATATTTACCTTAATAATTTCTATGATATTTAAAGATTTAATATTAATTAGACTTGAAATATTAATAGAAGCTATTTTAGTAATTCTATATATAAATGAAAGAAAAATAGTATCTTATGAATTAATGGATATTCAGCTTAGGTGGAAAAGAGATTTTAATTATCCAGGAAGCATTGATAAGGAGAGTAATGTCTTTTGGAGGATTAAAATTAGATTTTATCCCCATATGAAGGTGAAATGGAGTGACAGAATTCATAGAATAAGAAAATATAATATTTTATTTTTAATTATATTATTCTTAGGAAGATTTGAGATTACAGCATTTTGGTTTTTAATAATTTTTATACAAGATATAATTTATTTTATTGAAGTTATTTTGGGTTTATATACTAAGACTAGTGGAATATGTACAGGAATTATTGACATAACCAGTAGTAAATCTAGAATTCCAGTATATAAAGTATATATTACTAATTATGAGACAGAAGAAGAAATTACTTTTAAGGTAAGAAATTATTGTTATATTCAAGAAAGAGATGAAGTTGTTGTAGTTCATGGAGCAATTAGTAAAAGGGTTATAGAGGTTCAGGGAGTAAGAATGGATTTTATTTAGCAAGTTTTATCCTTACTTTTCTAAAAAAATTACTGAGAATTTTTATTTTCAGTATTTTTTTTGTTGAAATTTACCAAAGTGTTTAAAATGATGAATTTTGGAGATTTTTATATTAATATGTTATTATAAAAAAGAATTGAAATAAAATAAGAAAAAGGATAGGTGATAATATGAAAACTAATTATCATACACATAATTATAGATGTAATCATGCAGTTGGTACAATTGAAGACTATATAGAAGAAGCAATAAGAGAAGGATATGATGAAATAGGAATATCTGACCATCTACCGCATCCAGCAAAGAATATAGATAATGAAAATAGAATGAATTATGAAGATTTACCAATATATTTTAAGGAAATAGATGATGCAAAGGAAAAATATAAAGGAAAAATATCTATAAAAAAAGCAATAGAATGTGAATACTTTGAAGATTATCATTGGCTATATAATGACTTTAGAGAAAAGTATAAAGTAGATTATTTATTATTAGGAGTACACTTTTTCCCTTATAAAGGAGAATGGACATACGTAGGGGGAATAAAGCTAACTCCAGAAATATTAGAAATTTATACTGATTATATTATTAAGTCAATGGAAAGTGGATTTTTTGACTGCTTAGCTCATCCAGATTTATTTGGAGTTAGATATAGAGACTGGGATGAATATTCAATAAAAGCATCAAGAAGAATTTTAGAAGCTGCTGAAAGACTGGATTTTCCAATAGAAATAAACATAAATGGTTTCAAAAGAGGGAAAGTTAAATATAACTTGGGAGAAAGATATTTCTATCCTATAGAAGATTTTTGGAAATTATCTAAAGAGTATAATGTAAAAAGAATTTTAGGAGTAGATGCACATTTTCCAGAAGATCTAAGAAACAGATATATGGGAGAAGATTTTGCAAAAAAATTAAATTTAGAAGTAATAGATAAATTATGATGTGTAACTTATGTTACCGAAAGTCTGTAATTATTATGTTAGACTATCTTTAGAAAATAAATAATTGGAGGAAAGATATGAGCTTATTTTTAGGAAAAATTCATTATTGGTTATTTAATAAGATAGTTTGGTTTGAAGACCTTGAAGAAGAAATAATTAACTTAGCGAAAAAAGAAGGATTAGATGTAGATACTTTATCTATTGAAATAAATAATAAATATGGTGAGAAATTACCTAAGCTTCCTTTAGAAGAAATGATAGATACTTCCAATATACATGGATGGCTTCAAGATAGAATCCATTCTGCAGAATATAGACTTGCAACTTGGACTGTAAATATCTTAAAAAAAGAAGGAACAAAAGAGAAGTTGGAAGATTTATTCATAAATCAAGGATTAAAAGCAGCTAACCAGGTTATAGAATCAGGAAAGTCAGTAAATGATGCCCTTGATATATTTAATGCTGTTAATGACTATATTTTAGATGGAATGCCATGTGATAGAGTAAATGAAGTTATATCACAAGATGAAGATAAACTACTTTGGAAAAGAAGAATTTGTGTTCATAAGGAACTTTGGGATACTGTAGGTGGAGATGTTAATTTATTTTATAATTTAAGAGACTTATGGATAAAGTCATTTGTTAATAAAGTTAATAGTAATTACAAGTATTGTTTCCTAGGAAATAATGAATTCTCTATAGAAAGAGTATAGGTGAAAATATGGATGCAATAAAATTAATGATGGAAGAGCATGAAAATATTAAGACTATGCTAAAAATAGTAAGAAAAGCATCTTACTCTATATTAGAAGGTAAAGATGTTAATTATGAAGACTTCAATAAAATGATTCAATTTATAAGAAATTATGCAGATTCTCATCATCATAAAAAAGAAGAAATAATGCTATTTAATAGAATGGTAGATGAAATAGGAGAAACTGCAGAGAAAGTTGTTAAATATGGAATGTTAGTTGAACATGATTTAGGAAGATTATATATATCAAGTTTAAGTGAGGCTTTAGAAAGCTTAAAAAAAGGAAATGAAGAGGCTAAACTTGATATAATAGCAAATGCTGTATCTTATACTAATCTTTTAGAAAGGCATATCCATAAAGAAGATAATGTTATTTATAAGTTTGCACAAAGAGAACTAAAAGAAGATACTATGAATTTAATAAATAGTGAATGTGTAAATTTTGAAAATGAATTTAATGATGTAAAAGATAAAAATTTATATATATTGGAAAAATTAAAAAATAAATATTGCATATAACAATTAAGATATTTTAAAATTATTATTGGATCTAAAAAACATAAGGATAGGTGATATAATATGATTACTAAGGACATGACTATAGGGGAAGTTGTAAGAATTAAGGAAAATGCTCCAGAAATATTAATGAGCTTTGGAATGGGATGTATAGGATGCCCATCAGCTCAAGCTGAAAGTATTGAAGATGCAGCAAAGGTTCATGGATTAAATTTAGAATCTTTATTAGAAGCTTTAAATAAGTAATATTAATAAAAACTGTACCAAGCATATAGTGTTTGGTACAGTTTTTTTTGTAAAAAAATATATAAAAAACTCTAGTATAAGACAATTAAATATCACATCTTTTATATTACTTCATAATATGTACTATAATTACAAAAATCAATATATAGTATTGTAGTTTTTAGGAAAGGAGAATATATGTCCATTAACTTTAAGAAATTCGTACCACGACCTGGACTAGTAAATAAGCAAGGACGTTTACCAGATCCATCAGAGTTAGTTTGTGTAGAAGTTCCAAAGGTTTTTGACCAATGCTTAATAAAGAGATGCTTAGTTTATGCTGAAGGACTAGACACCTTAACAACTGATGAAGAACTAAGAAGTAATCCTTTAGTAAATCCTAAAAGATATTTATCAAGCAGGGACTTTAGAGTAAGACTACTATCAGTTGATAAAATTCCACTTAAAGGAGATCCAAACTTTAAAAAGATAGTTCTTAATTATTTAATTACTTTTTATTCAGACTATATTGATGATAGTGGAGTAACTCAATGTGAATTCTATGAAATTAATAGAACAGACATTATAGGAAGATTCTATTGTCCAGATTCTATAGCACAAATTTCAGCAAGTAGTGATGAAGATTGTACTTGTGAAGAGTCTAATATAATTAAGCTTGAAATGGTAGCAGAGTCGTTAGATGGACAAATAGTAGAGGATGAAGCTGGTGATGAGGTTTTAGATATAACCTTAGGTTATTTCATAGTAGTAAAATGTCAATTATTAGTACAACTTTTAATTCCAGCTTATGATTACTGCCCTGTACCAAGAGAAGCTTGCGAAGAAGAACCAGAAGAAGATCCATGTGAAAGATTTGATAGAGCACCAGTTCCTAAGTTCTATCCAGATCAAAATTTAGAACCACTATTCCAAGAATGTGATGATGAGGAAAGATAATTAAAACTAAAATTACAAAAGATAAACAATAAATTATCTTAAAAATAAAAAATAAATAAAAAACTATAAATACTAATTTAGAAATATTCTTATTATATAAAAGGGAGGATTCAATTTATGAATTCAATGTCAAGAGGTTATTATGAACCTTGTGGAAGAGAAAAAAGAAGAGAAGAAGAAAATAAATGTCCAACAATTATAAAATGTGGATGCCCTAGTTCAGCACAAATTCTTACAACAGCTGCAGCACCTACAGCAACTGGTACAATTGCATCAGTTACAGTAGATAACACTTGCTTATGTGATCCAATAACTAAATTAGAATTTGCAACAATTATTTCTACAGCAACTGACGGATTTGCTGGTACAGTAACTTTAAGAGTATTTAAACAATGCAGACATCAATTTACACCAGCTCCTATTGGACCTGCTTGGACTGTAACCCTTACTGCAGGAGCTACACTACCATTATCTTTCTTTATCTGTGATTCTGATTCATGTGAAGATGATTGTTGCACTTATACAGTAGTTGCAACAGCTACTGCAACAGCTTCAGGTATTGTTACATTTAACAATGCTACACTTGGAGCAATTTCAACATGTAAATCAAATAAATGTAAAGAAAAATGTAGGGAATAAGAAGATTTGATATATTAAAAAACTACTTTAAAATATTTAAATAATTGACTATGAAGTAAAGTTTAATTAAATTAAAAAAGTCCCGGAATTTGTAGCCATATATTCCGGGATTTATTACATTATAAAAAGAAAGTTTTTAAAGAATTTGAGGATTCTTATAGAAAAAAACATAAAAAATTTAGTTGAATGGAGTAAAAATAAAGAGGTGTTTTATTGGTGGAATATATTTAGACTTTATATTAAGAACTAAAAATAATAATAATTAATATAATATAATAGAGTATTAATATAAGGTGGTAAAATGATTTATTTAGATAATGCAGCTACCTCTTTTCCAAAACCATCTAAGGTATATGAAGAAGTTTTGAATTGTATGAAAAATTATTGTGCAAATCCAGGAAGAGGCTCTCATAATATGGCAATTAAATCTGCATTAAAAGTAATGGAAGCAAGAGAATTAATAGCTGAAATTTTCAATATAAAAAGTCCTTTTAATATAGTTTTTACAAGTAATGCTACGGAAGCTTTAAATATAGCAATTAAGGGAGTATTAAATAAGGGAGATCATGTAATTAGTACAGTTATTGAACATAATTCTGTTCTAAGACCATTAAATACAATGGCTAAAAATGGGATAGAAATAACAATAATATCCTCTGATAAAGCAGGTTATATTAATCCTTTAGATATAAAAGACGAAATAAGATTAAATACTAAAGCAATAATAGTTAATCATGCATCTAATGTACTAGGAAGCATACAAGATATTAATAGTATAGGCAAAATTGCTAAAAGGTACGGAATTATTTTTATAGTAGATGCATCTCAAAGTTCTGGCTCTATTAGCATAGATGTAGAAAGGGATAATATAGATTTATTAGCCTTTCCAGGGCATAAGGGATTTTTTGGTCCCCAGGGGATAGGAGGGTTATATATAAAGGAAGGGATTGAAGTTAAAGCATTTAAAGAAGGAGGAACTGGAAGTAGTTCAAACTCTATGGATCAGCCTAATGAATTACCTGATAGATTTGAAAGTGGCACTTTAAATACACCAGGTATAGCAGGTTTATGTGAAGGGTTGAAATTTATAAAAAAGATAGGAATAGAAAATATTTATAAAGAAGAAATGGAATTAATGGATCAACTTATAAAAGAATTGAAAAAGTTAGATTTTATAAAGATATATGGAAGCATGTCTTTAAAAAATAGATTAGCAGTACTTTCTATAAACATGGAAGGTGTTGATGCTTCCGTTGTGGGGGAGAAATTAAATGACTATGAAATTGCTGTAAGAACAGGCTATCATTGTGCGGCATTAATTCATAAAGTAATTGGTACAGAATATAGAGGGACAGTTAGAATTAGTCCAGGATGTTTTAATACACCAAAGGATATAGATGAATTAGTAAAGACTATAATAAAGATATACAAGTCAAAATAAAAATTTTAGTAGATACATATATAAATATATATGTAAATAAAAACATTAGGGTGTGAAGTGATGGAGGAAAAGAGTATTTCAAGAAATAAGAACCTTTTAAATACTCCTAGTGATTATGATAGATATATTATTCTTGAAAATGAACTAAAGAAAGAAAATAGAATAGAGGATTTAGAAAATCTAATAAATTTATTAAGTCCTCCAAAAGATATACGGAATATTTGTACTAGCCATAAGGGAAAAGGAGTAAATATAGCAATAGTTGGTGCTGGTGAAGCAGGTCTTGCGGCAGCTTACGAATTAAAAAAGATAGGATGTAATATTACTATTTTTGAAGCAAGTAAAAGGATAGGGGGAAGAGTTTATACTTATTCCTTTGATAGATTAAATAAGTATTATGGAGATTTTGGTGAAATTAGTATTCCTATATCTCACTATACAACTTGGCACTATATTAATTTATTTAATTTAGAAACTTATCCATGCATAAATAAAGAACAATATTATTATTTAAGAAATAGTTTTGCTTATAATACAGAAAAGCAAATAAAAAAGAATATCTTTCCAAAGTATACTTTAACAAAGACAGATAAAATGAAATTAAAAAATAGAGAACATTTAAGTTTATATAACAAATATTTGATGAAATTATCAGCAGAGGAAAGAAAAGAACTAATAGAAATAAAAAAGAATTATTCCAATAAGATAGTTGATTTAGATAAATTAACCTTAAAAAGAGCTTTTGAATTAGAAGGCTTTAGTGAAGATGCTATAAATATGATAGGATATATTAATGGAATTAAGGAATGGTATAATTTTAGTTTAACTGAATTTTTACAAAAACAATATACCTTAGACTTCAAGAATAATTACAGTATTATAGGTGGAATGATAAAATTACCACAGGCACTATATAGTGCAATAATAGATTCAGATTTGAAATCTTATTCTAATATAAGTAAAGAAGAGTTAGGAATTGTTAATGTTAAGTTAGGTTCTTCTGTTGAAGAAATATTTAATAATAAAGATAGAATAGCTTTAAGATATAAAGATTTAGAAAACAAATTAGAAGTTACTGAAGACTTTGATTTTTTATTAATTACAGCACCTTTTAATAGTATAAAGAGAATAAAAGGCATTTCAGTCTTTAGTAATGATAAATTAGCAGCAATTGATGAGATAAAATTAAAAAATTCTCAAAAAATATATTTATATGTGAAAGAAAGGTTTTGGGAAAAGGGAGGTAATAATAAAAGAATAATAGGGGGAAAGACAATAACAGATTTACCTATCTATTCTATTGAATACCCTTTAAATAATGAAAGTATATATTTTGATGAAAATAATAATGATTGTGTAGATATAAGAAGAAGTTCAAAGAAACCTGGCATATTACTAGCAAGTAGCAGTATTGGAGATAAAGCAGATGAATTTTCTTACTTAACTGATGATATAAAAATAAATGATACTATAAGTTATATTGAAAATATTCATAATTTATCAAAAGGATATTTAGATAATATTTTATTAGATTATAAATCATTAGTTTGGTCTGATGTGCAATATATCTGGGGATTTTCTACAATATATAAACCAGAAGACAAGACTTTATATTCTTATTCAAGTATAAATCCTGAATTTAATAGAAGAGTTTTCTTTGCTGGAGATAGCTCAAGCAATAAACATGGAACTCAACAAGGAGAATTGCAAAGTGGAGCTATAGCTGCAAATAATATAGCTGAAGAAATATTAAAAATGAATAATTAATAAAATAAAAATCCACCGGCCTAGCCGGTGGTTTTTCATTTTCGGGCATAGCCCTTTTTTACTAGCCACGCCTAAAGGCGTATGCTCGGTCTGGCACATGCTATTAGTTTACTTGGCACCCGTAAACGGGTCGGCATATTCCATCGTTAATTGCTCTGACAATTTATCTTCTTCCAATTGATGTGCTATATATTCTTTTATCTTCTTTGTATTTTTCCCAACTGTATCAACGTAATATCCTCGACACCAAAACTCCCTATTTCTATATTTGTATTTCATATTCCCCCACTTCTCAAATATCATCAAGCTACTTTTTCCTTTTAAATATCCCATAAAGCTTGATACGCTCATCTTAGGTGGTATTTATACAAGCATATGTACATGATCAATACATACTTCTGCTTCTATTATATTTACCCCCTTCCAATTACACAGTTGTCTTAATATTGCTCCTACCTCTAATCTTTTTTCTTCATAAAATACTTTTCTTCTGTACTTTGGTGCAAATACTATATGATATTTGCAATTCCACTTCGTATGTGATAAACTATGTACATCATTCATTTGAATGTCCTCCTTCTGATATTAATGCAGTTGCCAGACCGCATTAATATCAGAAGGAGTTTTTTTATTGTGCCCAAAGCTATAAGCTCTTTTGAACCCCACGTCTAACGCGGGGTATTCTAAATACAAATAAAAATGACCTACTACTATAATAGTGGGTCATTATATATTTTCTATTTAAGTACTTTTCTAAAAGTATAAAATTTATTAGACTAATAACTACCTCATAAGTAGAATTAAAGTTTAAAATATTAATCTAATGGTTCATCCTCACAAGTTTCATTGTCTGGGAATAATGGATCTAAATGTTGATCTGGATAGAACTTAGGAATTGGAGCCCTATCAAATACTTCACATGGGTCTTCTTCTGGTTCATCTTCACAAGCAACTCTTGGAACTGGACAATAATCATAAGCTGGTATTAAAAGTTGAACTAATAATTCACATTTAACTACTATATAATAACCTAAAGTTATATCTAAAAATTCATCGCAATGTTCATCTGTAACTATTTCACCATGTAATGCTTCAGCAACCATTTCAAGTTTAATTAGGTTGTTATCACAAAGCTCATCACCAAGTGTAGTTGTAGCTTGAGATATTGAATCTGGACAATAGAATTTTCCTATAGTATCAGTTCTATTAATTTCATAAAATTCACTCTTAGTTCTTCCGTCACAGTCAAGATAATCTGCATAGAAGGAAATTGTGTAATCTAATATTACTTTTTTATATCCATAATGTTTTTTAATTGGAATTTTATCAACGTTGTTTAATGTTAACTTAAAGTCTCTGCTTGAAATGTATCTTTTTGGTGATTCAAGTGGGTCACTTCTTAGTTCGCAATCAGTAGTATTGGTATCAGGACCATCACAATATACAAGACATCTTTTAATTAAGCATTGATCAAATACCTTAGGTACTTCTATACATACTAATTCAGCAGGATCAGGTAAGCGGCCTTGTTTGTTTACTAGTCCTGGACGAGGCATAAATTTTTTAAAGTTAATGGACATATAGACTCTCCTTTATAAAATACTAAATTATAATTTAACTACTCACAATATATGATATGAAGGAGTAATGAAGTGGTGATATGAAAAAGTGTGTATTAAAAAAGTTTTTTATAGTTAAAAATCGCATAATATAAAATAAATTCAAATATACTTTTTATAGATGGTTTATGTATATATTTTTTGATTTGGATTATTTATATATAAAAAGGAGAGGTGAGTATGAGAGGGTTATATCCATGGCTATATGTTGACTACAAAGATAATTTATGGAGATTTTCAGTAAATGACAATAAAGAGTTAAACTATAGAATTATGTACACAGAAGGAAAGTGGACAAAAGAAAACTTAATTGACAGTAGGGTAACTGGCTTTGGATTATTTATAGATGATAGTGAAGGAATACATTTAGTATATTCTAATACTAAAGGTGAATTAAGATACTGCACCATGAAAGATAAAAAATGGGTGGGAAAGGTCTTAGATAAGATAGAAGATAATAACTATAATATTGAAAGTATTAAAATGAAAATAATTGGGACAAATATGCATATTTTTTACTCCTTAGCTAGTGAAGATGGTAGTGATCATGGGGTACTTATGCATTGTATATGGGATGGTAATAAGAGTAGCACTAATAAGTTAGAAGATATAATTTTAAAATCAAACTTAAAAGAATACTATTTAATTAATGTAAGTAATAATAATGAAATTTATTTATTTTATTTATCTGATGAAGGTGATGAATTATCTTTAAATTATTCAATTTATCAAAAGAGGCAGTGGCTACCTTCTAATAGGCTTTATGGAATACAAGGAGAAGAAATATATTTTGATGTAGATTTAGAGAGAAAAAATATTCATGTTTTAAATAGATCAAAGGAAAATTCTTATTACTTTCTAGATCATGTAATAATTGATTCAACAGGAAGATTTAAATATTTCAGAGTATATGAAGGAAAAAATAATATTAGTGAACCATTATTAATTAATATTTGGAATAAAATTTATTCTTTTTGGATTGAGAATAATGAAATATACTATTCAAATTTTCTTGGAGATAAGTGGTCATCAGAAAAAAAATATCTTAGGGATAATAATATAAAAATAGAAAGATGTAATGCTTATGTAAGTGAAGTTAAAGAAGGTAATATAAAAGGAAAGAGTATTTATACTACAACTGGCTTAGATATATATTTATATGATCCAAAGGACTTAATTAAAAGTGATACAAATGAATATATAAGTCAAACAAAGAATACTAATAGTGATATTTCTAATAATGAAGATATTGATAAAGTAAAATCAGAGCTATATAGGGCAAAGGAAGTAAATAAGGAGTTAGAAGACAAGTTGTATCATTTAAATATATTATTACAAAAAAATCAACAGGGAGTAGAAAAATATAGTCAACAATTAGCTAGAGCTTTAGAGCAAAAAAGAAAGGCAGAAGAAAATAGTAATAT
This sequence comes from uncultured Clostridium sp., assembly GCA_934746015.1. GTDB lineage: Bacteria > Bacillota > Clostridia > Clostridiales > Clostridiaceae > Clostridium. The sequence goes on along the minus strand of CAKVEW010000018.1, from coordinate 39,816 downwards.
CTTCTTAGAATTACAAAAGAAAATACAGGGGGAAAATGAAAGCTTAAATGAAGAAATATATTCATTAAATTTAAAAATAGATTCATTAATTGAGGAAGTAAATTCAGTAACTATAGAAAAAGAAAAATTAAAAGACATAATAAATTTATATCTTGATGAAATTGAATTTCTAAAAAATGAAATAAAAAATATTAATGTGGATTTATCAAAAAAGGAAGATACTATAGAGGAACACAATGGATTGAAAGAAGAGATATCATTATTAAAAGAAGAAAATAATAAATTAACCAATAATATATCTTTATCACAAGGAGAAAAGGGGAAAATTGAATCTGATATAAAAGAATATATAGATGAAATAAACTTACTTAAGGAAGAGTTAAGTAACATAACTCAAGAATTAATAATAAAGGATAGAAAAATTCAAGAAGAAATAGACTTGAAAATTACGCTGGAAAATAAAAATAGAATAATTTTGGAAGAAAATTTACTGATAAAGAAAGAATTAGCTTCATTAATAGAAGAAAATAGGAGAATTAATGAAGAACTTGAAATAGAGAAAAATAAATCTGTAATGGAAAAGCTTCTTAGAAAAAGGATTTAACTTTATTGGAAACTTATAAAAAATAATATCATAAAATGAAAATATATATTATAAAAGGAATTGGAGAAGATTATGAAAGTAGATGAATACGACTATATAATGGTATTTACTTCACATTACAGGGCTCTCTATATTTATGATAGATTAAGGCTTAAAGGTATAAAAACTAAGTTAGTAACAGCACCTAACAAGGTAAATATAAGTTGTACACAAGCTTTGAGAATTAAAGAAGATGATAGAGAGAATATTAAGATAGAGATGGATAGAAATAATATTTATCCAACTGCTGTATTTAAAATTATAAAAAATGGTAAAGAAGAGGAGTATGAATTAATAGAGTAAGATGGGAGGAAAGGGGAATCCATGATTAATGCAATAAGTAAAAGTACTTTTTATGTATCTAATTTAGGAACTAATAAGATTTCTGTAATTAATGGTGAAAACTTAAGTATTATAGATGAAATTAAAGTTGGGCCAAGACCCTTTGAAATAGCTTTAGATAATAAAAATAATATATATATTGCCACAGATAGGAATGATAAGGTTACTATTATTGACAGTGTAACTAAAGATATAAAAACTTTGAATATTCCTAATAATGGTCATGTAAAAGTGGATTCCATCTCTCAAAAAATTTTTGCTTCAAATATAGAGGAAGTCTACATATATAGCTTAAAAGATAATAGGATAATTAACAAAATAAGTGGATTTGTAGCAGTTGATAGTATTGAAATAAGTAGGGATGGAAGTAAGCTTTTCATCTTAGATATATTTCAAAATGAAGTAAGGATTTATGATACAGAGTCACTAAGATTTTTAAAAATTTATAAAAATATAGGTGAAAATCCTAATTGCTTTTGTATCGGAGAAGAAGATAGATTTTTATATATAGGTAATAAAGGCATAAATAAATTAGGGCTTAATGGTAATTTGGTAGTAATAGATCTTAATACTGATAAAACATCGTATATAAGCTTTCCTAGAGGGTCAAGTATTACAGCAATTGAAGAGAATTTAGGAGTACTATATATTGTAAATTCTGGCCTTAATAGAGTAGAAATTATTGATACTTTAAAAAATACTGTTATAGGTAATTTTAAAACTTCCTTAAGTAAACCTCAAAAAACTAGATCCTTAAAAGATAATAATTTACTTTTAGCAACTAGTAAGGATAGGGAAGGAAGAGGAGCATTAGATTTAATTGATATTTACAATAATAAAATAGTAAATACATTAAAATTTATAGATAAAGATTCAAATCCTTATGATATAGTAGCTATTCAGAAAGATTCTTATAATAATGAAGATATATTAAGTAATAATATAGAAAGTAATATTGAAGATAATAAATATGAAGTTATCTTAGCTAACAAAGTAATCTCTACTTACAAAGAAAAAATAATATTCCAACAAGAAAAAATTGAATTAACTAATAAAGATAAGATAAGTATAGAAGAAATAAGATTTGAAAATTGCAAGGTTATTGAAGAAAGTAAAAATAAAGAATTTATAAGTAATAAAGAAAATTATATAATACTAAATTTTGAATTTATAATTCCATATTATATAAAATATATTGATTCTAATAAAGAAATATCAAATATTAAAGGAAATTTAAGAGGAAAACAAAAGGCTATTCTATATATATCAAGAGAGGATAATGATGATTTAGATTTCATTATTAAATCTTCTAGTAAAATTATGTCTTTTCCATATATAAATGATAAATTTATTATATTTGATGTTAGTTCTCTTATTTCAACTTATGTTATAAAAGAAGAACTTATTTTTATACCCTCTACAGAAAAAAATGATAATTTGAAGGAGGTATAAAATGAAAAGTAAAGAATGTAATGATTTTTTATTAAGAACTAAAGATAAAAAATTATTAAAGTTTTACTATAAAGAAAAGGTAGGAATTATTTGTGAAGAATTACTTAATAATAAAATAATTAATAAGAAAATTATAGCTAAAGGATGCCTTAAATATTTCTATATATTTGAAGATTGTAATAGAAATATTAATTTATTATATCAAGACTTAATAGGTAATATTATTTTGTTTATTTTAAAAAAAGATAATTTGAAATACAAAAGTCTTTTTTATATTAAACATAACTTTATCACTCCAATTAATATTAAAGGAATCTCATTAGAAAAATTATTATTTTATTTTTATACTTTAGATAGTGACTCAACTTCAATATATTTCCGTAATAATAATTCTCAAAGCTCAATAATATATAAAGAAAAAAATGATATAGATATAAATTATAAGATTTTACATGATAAAGAAAATATAGTTTTAATAATACTTAGCACTTCTTTTAATATGTTCAAGATAATATTTAAAACATATAACATAAAGAATAAAAATTGGGATAACAATAAAATTATTTTTATTTCAAACCATCCATATATAGATTCATCATTTTTTATAACTGATACTAAAATTCATTCCCTATTTATTATCAATGAGGAAGGAAAAAAATTATTAATATACAAGCGTAACTCTTTAGAAAAAAATGAATATAAACAAAGAGAGTTTAGTATTTGTGAAGATGAAGGTTTGTCATCTTGTTTAATTGTTGAATTGGACAATGTTATTTATTTACTTTGGACAAGTAAGAATAATATCCATGGTTGCTATTCTTTAAATTTTGGAGAAAGCTTTTCTAAACCATTAATTTATATAGGGAACATTAAGGATAACATTAAAAAAATAGAATTTATTGATGATGGAAAAAATAAAGAAATATATATAATTGAGAAAAATGGAAAGATTACTTTATTTTTAGAAAAGTTATTAAAATATAATTATTCTTTTAATATAAATTATAAGGAAATAACATATAATCCTAAAGATAAAAAGGAAATATTAGAATTAAAAAAATAAATCTTTTAGTATAAGTAAATATAAAAGGAGGGAATTAAATGGAGTACAATATATTAATTGGAGGAAGTGCTGGACAAGGTCTTGATACAATTAGTGATTTTTTAGAAAAGGTAATTAAAAAGTCAGGATTTTACTTATTTTCAAACAAGGATTATATGTCAAGAGTAAGGGGAGGACATAATTTTATACAAATTAGGTTTGGGGAAAATAGAGTATTTGCTCATAAAGATAAATTGGATTTAATACTTGCCTTAGATGAAAATACTGTTATATATCATAAAGAAAGACTTATAAAAGATGGGGTAATTATAGCAGATAAAGGTATAAAGATTGATGATGAAAAAATATTAAAATTACCACTATTAGAATTAGCAAAGAGCCTTAGTCTATCAAAAGCTTTTACTTCAGTAGCAGCAGGGGTAATCCTGAAATATTTTTCTTTGGGAATAGAAGATATAGATAAGTATTTTAGTAATAAGTTATCAGAGGAAATTAGAAATAAGAATATTGAAGCAGTTAAGCTTGGATATAATTTAGTAGATTCAAAATATAAGGCTAAAGGAAGAGATTTATCTAAGGATATATTGATTAATGGAAATAATGCAATAGCATTAGGAGCAGTTGCAGGAGGTGTAAACTTTTATTCCGCTTATCCAATGACACCAGCAACAAGTGTTATGACTTATTTAGCTAAAAAACAAACTGAAATAGGAATTGTTGTTGATCAGGCAGAGGATGAAATTGCAGCAATAAATTTTGCAATAGGAGCATCTTATGCTGGTGCAAGGGCCATGACTGGAAGCTCAGGGGGTGGAGTTTCACTTATGGTAGAAGCTTTTGGACTTGCAGGTATAACTGAAACACCAGTGGTAGTTCTGGACTCACAAAGACCAGGACCAGCAACAGGATTACCAACAAGAACAGAACAAAGTGACTTAAGTTTTTTATTAACTGCTGCACAAGGAGAGTTTCCTAGAGCTGTAATAAGTATAAGAAACGCAGAAGATGGATTTTATAAAACTATAAAGGCATTAAACTTAGCTGAAAAGTATCAAACTTTAGTAATTTTATTAACAGATCAGTATTTGGCAGATGCCAACATAACAATTCCGAAATACGATTTAAGTAATATTAAGATAGAAAGATATATAGATAAGGGTGAAGAATTAGAAGAAGAAGAATATAAGAGATATAAGGTTACTGAAAATGGTATATCTCCAAGAATGATACCAGGGAATTCAAAAGGGAAAACAGTATTAGTAGATAGTGATGAGCATACTGAAGAAGCTCATATTACTGAAGCTTCAGATGTAAGAAATGCTCAAATGGAAAAGAGAATGAAAAAACTTCAATTAATTAAGGATGAAATGGAAGAACCTGAATTTATAGGAAATGAAGATTTGGAAATTTTATTAGTAGGCTTTGGTTCCACTTATGGAGCTTTAAAAGATGCTGTAGATGAGTTGAATAACCAAGGGAAAAAGGTTGGTTCCTTAAGCTTCGGAGATATTTATCCACTTCCAAAGAATAATTTAAGACTATATGCTAATAAAGCAAAGAAGATTATAAATGTTGAACAAAATTATACAGGTCAACTAGGAAAACTTATAACTCAAGAAACAGGAATTTTAATTAGTAATAGTATATTAAAATATGATGGTAGAGAAATAACTGGAAATGAAATTATTGAAAAATTAAGAAGGGAGGGGTTTTAATGTTAGACCTAAATATTTATAAAAGTAATGATGAAATTGCATGGTGTCCAGGCTGTGGGAACTTTGGAATTTTAATAGCCTTAAAAGAAGCACTAGCAGAATTAAGTTTAATGCCAGAAGATGTAGTATTAGTATCTGGAATAGGGCAAGCAGCTAAAACTCCACATTATCTTAAGGTTAATGGATTTAATGGCCTTCATGGAAGAGCCTTACCTCCAGCACAAGGTATAAAAATGGTTAATAAAAATCTAAAGGTGATTGTAACCAGTGGTGATGGAGATTCCTATGGAGAAGGCGGAAATCATTTTATACATTGTATTAGAAGAAATGTAGATATGGTTCATTTAGTTCACGACAATCAAATTTATGGGTTAACAAAGGGGCAGGGCTCTCCAACAACAGGGAAAGGGCAAGTTACATCAATGCAATTTGAAGGGGTATATATGGAACCTATGAATCCATTAGCAATTGCAATAAGTGCAGGAGCCACCTTTGTTGCAAGAAGTTTTTCAGCTAATAAAGAGCATCTTAAATCCATGATTAAAGAAGCAATGAATCATAAGGGATATGCTTTATTAGATATAATGCAACCATGTGTAATTTTTAATAAGATAAACACTTTTAAATGGTATAAGGATAGAATATATAAATTAGATGATAGTTATGATTATACTAATAAATATGAAGCACTAAAGAAGGCAGAAGAATTTGGAGATGAAGGAATTCCAATAGGTATAATTTATAAAAATGATTCCAAAGAAAGTTACCATGAAGTACATCCTGTATTAAAGAATGGAGCTAATTTAATAGATAGAAAGTGGGAAGTAAAAGATACTGAAAAGCTAATTGATGAGTTCCTATATAATTAGATTTTTTTATTTTTAAATAAAAAGAAGATTAAAGTATGAAATAGTATATTGATTTTTCAAAATTAAATTCAATATACTATTTCATATTTTTTATTTTAAATTATTTAAGTATTCTTTTACTTCTTTATAATTTCCACTGAAAATAATTTTATTTTTTACATTTTCTAAAGAATATTTATAAAGAGGATCATAATATTCCTTTAAAAATAATTCAATCCAGTATTTGTGATAATCTATATTTCCTGTAGATAGCTGGTTCTTATAAGCAAATTCAAGTTCATCTATAACCTTTTTAAATTTATCTCCGCCTAATCTCTTTTTTAATCTTTCCATACTTGAATATATGTAATTAAACCATTCTCTCAAGGCATTTTCATATCCATATATTTTTCTATATTCCTCTTGAGATTCAATAACATATTCATCTAAGGTGTTATCTATGCGTTCTTCGAGGCTTGAAGATAAAAGAACTATATTTCCTGAATGAAAGTAATTAAAAAATTCTTGAGGAATAAAGTTTTTACCTATATTTTTTCCTTCATCTTCAAAAACTAAGTGCTTATAACCTTTATTTTGTTTTTTTATTAAATCATAGGCTAGATTGTTTTCAAAGTTTATTTGAGTTGGCTGTGGATTAACATGAGCTCCAAAAGAAGAGCCTCTATGATTAGCAATTCCTTCTAAATCTATAGAATTTTTTACTTCTTTTAATAGTTTTGTTTTTCCAGAACCAGTATATCCAGTAAGGACTATAGGAGTATAATTTTGATTTTTTTTTGACATGGAATCTAGTAAGTAATTACGAAAAGCCTTATATCCTCCTAATATTCTTTTTGTATTCATATTTAATTCTTCATTTATCCATTCTTGAGCTATTCTAGATCTTGAACCACCTCTAAAACAATAAATTATAGTATTGGGGTTTGATTTTATAAAGTTTGTCCATAAATTTAATCTATCTTCCTTAATTTTTCCAGAAACTATATTATAACCAAGCTTAGTAGCTTCTTCATTTCCTTTTTCTTTATAACAAATGCCGATTATATGTCTTTCTTCATTGTTTAATATAGGAATATTTACACTATTAGGGAAAGCACCCTTTTCATATTCTATAGGTGCACGGACATCTATTAATGGAATATCATTTATTACTATACTTTTAAAATCATTAGTTTGATACAAATTTTTATCTATCATTATTTCTACCTTCTATTTAAAAAAATATTTTTCCAATATTAAAATTATATATAAATAGTAAAAATATTTCAATTATTGTGACTTAGTTACATAAAAATTATTAATTATGATTTAAAATATAATTACTAAAGAAATTACATAGGAGATGATAAGATGTTTGGCTTATTTAATAAAAACACAGGAAAGATTATAAATGTTAATGACATTGATAATTTAATTGGAAAGATTAATTTAATAGATATAAGAGAACCTTATGAATATAGAAGTGGTAGTATTAAAAGTGCAAAAAACATACCAATGGGAGAACTTTTAGAAGATCCTGATAAATATTTAGAAAAAGATAAGGAATATCATATTGTTTGTCAATCAGGAGGAAGAAGTGCTAGAGCTTGTAATAAGTTAACAGGTTTAGGTTTCGATGTTGTAAATGTTGCAGGTGGGGTAGGGTCTTATGCTGGAAGCAAGAGAAAGTAAGTAATAGGTAAGAAGTAAGAAGTAAGAAGTAAGAGTGAAGAGATAATAAATAAGTAAGAGTGAAGATGTAAAAATTAAGAAACCTTAGCTTGCTAAGTTTTTACAATAACTATTAACTATTAGTTCTTAACTCTTAACTTAATATAGGAGGGTTTTGGTATGAAAAAAATATTAATAGTTGGTGGAGTTGCAGGTGGAGCTTCAGCAGCAGCAAGATTAAGAAGGCTAAGTGAAGAGGATAAAATTATTATGTTTGAAAAGGGACCCCATGTTTCATTTTCAAACTGTGCACTTCCATATCATTTAAGTGGAGTAATTGATGAAGTTGATAAGTTAGTTCTTATGAGTCCAGAAAAGTTTAAGTCACAATATAATATTGAAGCTAGAGTAAATAGTGAAGTGATTTCTATAGATAAAGTTAATAAGGAAATAGAAATTAAAAATTATTTAACTGGTGAAACTTATAGAGAAAATTATGATAAGTTAATCTTATCTCCAGGAGCAAAACCTATAGTACCTAATATCCCTAGCATAGATAAAGTAAATGTATTTACAATTAGAAATGTTGTAGATATAGATAAATTAAATAAATTTGTTAAGGAACTTAATACTAAGGATGTAGCAGTGATTGGTGGAGGTTTTATTGGAGTAGAAGCAGCTGAGAACTTAAGAGAAGCTGGTTATAATGTTTCATTAATTGAAGCATTAAATCAAATATTAAAACCTTTTGATTATGATATGGTTCAAATATTACATAAGGAAATTTATGATAAGGGAATAAACTTAGTAGTAGATGACAAGGTAGAATGCTTTGAAGAAAATAAAGTGGTATTAAATTCTGGCAAAAAGATTAATGCAAAAGCTGTAGTAATGGCTATAGGAGTTTCACCAGAAACTACTTTAGCAAAGGATGCTGGTCTTGAAATTGGAGTTACTGGAGCTATTAAAGTAGATAGTAACTATAAAACTAGTGATAATGATATATATGCAGTTGGTGATGCAATTGAAGTTTATCATGCATTAGCTCATAGTGCAACAAAGTTATCATTAGCTGGTCCAGCATTAAAACAAGCAAGATCAGTTGCAGATCATATTAATGGCAAGAAGGGAATAAATAAAGGATATATAGGCTCTTCAGCTATAAAAGTATTTGATTATAATGCAGCATCTACTGGTTTAAATGAAGGACTAATTAAAGCATTAAATATGAATATAAATTATGATATTGTAAGATTAATTACAAATGATAAAGTAGGTATTATGCCAGATTCAAAGCCACTTCACTTTAAATTATTATTTGAAGTGCCAACAGGAAAAGTATTAGGTGCTCAAGCAATAGGTATGGGTGATGTAGCTAAGAGAGTAGATATAGTTGCTACATTAATCAAACTAGGTGGAACAGTAGAAGATTTAAAGGATTTAGAACTTTGTTATGCACCACCATATAGTACAGCTAAGGATGTTGTAAATTATGCTGGATATATTGCATCAAATTTACTAAATGGTGATTTTAAGCAAGTTAATGTAGATAAGGTAAGAGAGCTAGTAGAAAGTAATGCTTATATTATAGATGTAAGGGAAATTAGAGAATATGAAAATGGACATATAAAGGGAGCAAAGAATATTCCATTAAGTCAATTAAGAGAAAGAGTTAATGAAATACCAAAGGATGTCCCAGTTTATTTACATTGTAGAACTGGCCAAAGAAGCTATAATGCTACTCTAGCATTACAAAATCTTGGATATAAGAATATTTATAATATAACAGGTAGTTTTTTAGGATTGTCTTTCTATGAATATTATAATGATGTAACTGGAAATAGAGAAAGTATAGTTACAAAATATAACTTTAGATAATATTAAATTTAAATAAATATCAATAATACTATTATTAAAGGTGCTGTTGCACAATGTAAAATTAATAAGGAGCTGCTTAGGCAGCTCCTTATATGTTTTAGTAGTTAAAGGGATTAATTTCATATATATTTTATGCTTTTTTATAATATTTTATACAATAATTATATATTACTGTGCTAAAATATAGAGTATAAGATAAATAATGTAAAAACTTATTGTTTTATTAAAAAGTATAATTTATATAAATAAGTAATAAAACAATATAGAATGGAGAGTGACACGATGAAAAAAGTAGAAGAAAGATTTTTAGAATATGTTAGGATTAATACAAAATCTGATGAAACAACAAGGGTAACTCCAAGTACTAAAGGACAATTGGTACTTGCTGAAATATTATGTAATGAGTTAAAGGAATTAGGATTAAAGGATTCAAGAATAAGTGAAGATGGATATGTATATGCAAGCTTAGAAAAGAATTGTGATAGAGATATACCTTCCATAGGATTTATAGCTCATATGGATACTGCACCTGATTATAGTGGAGAAAATGTAAATCCTAAAATAATTGAAAATTATGATGGTGGGGATATTAAATTAAATGATTCTGTAGTTTTATCTCCAAAATTTTCACCAGAATTAAAACAATATATAGGACAAAGGTTAATTACAACTGATGGAACAACTCTTTTAGGTGCTGATGATAAAGCAGGTCTTGCAGAAATAATGACAGCAGTTGAATACTTAATTAACCATCCTGAAATAGAGCATGGAGATGTAAAAATTGGCTTTACACCTGATGAAGAAATAGGTGAAGGAGCAGATCATTTTGATGTAGAAGGCTTTGGAGCAGACTTTGCATACACTATGGACGGAGGAAGAATAGGAGAATTAGAATTTGAAAATTTTAATGCTGCAGGTGTGAAAGTGAAAATTACAGGAGTTAATGTTCATCCAGGCTATGCAAAAAATAAGATGTTAAGCTCAATTATGGTAGCAAATGAATTTATTAATAGTTTGCCACTAGATGAAGTTCCTGAAAAAACAGAAAGATATGAAGGCTTTTATCATCTTACAGATATAAATGCTACAGTAGAAAATTCAACATTAAGCTATATTATAAGAGATTTCTTTACAGATACTTTTGAAGCAAGAAAAAATAAGATGAAAGAAATTGAAAAAGAATTAAATAATAAATATGGTGAAGGCACTGTAGTTGTTGAAATTAAGGACCAATATAGAAATATGAAAGAAAAAATAGAGCCTCTTATGCATATAGTAGATAATGCTAATGAAGCTATGATAGAAGCAAATATAACTCCTAATATTAGACCAATTCGTGGAGGAACAGATGGTGCAAGATTATCATTTATGGGATTACCAACTCCAAATATATTTGCAGGTGGAGAAAACTTCCATGGCAAATATGAATATGTTCCAATTGAATCTATGGAAAAAGCAGTAGAAGTAATTATTAATATAGTAAAACGCTATGGAAAACTTTCTGATGCAAAATAGAAAGTTAAAATAATTAAGAAATTAAAGAATTAAAAAATTAAAAAATTAAGGAGAAAACTCCCTTTTAGGGAGTTTTTCTAAAATAAATTTAAAGTAATTTGGTACAAATTACATCAATAATTTTTCATTATTCATTATTAATTATTCATTTTTCTTGGGGGTGTTACTAATTAAAGACTATGATTTGTTTATTTTACTTAAGCTAATATTAATCATATATATATCTTGGACAAGTATAGAAAATAATAGTATAAACTTGATAGTAGTCTTTTATATTCTTCTATATATTGTAATTATATTTATTAAAGGAATGTTAGAAAAATATAGTTTATTATTTAAAGTTATATCTATAATGGAAGCTATTCTTGTAGTTATTTTTGCTACTAAATATATAAATCTAGCAGTATTAATGCTTAGTATTTTAATAGTAGAATTATTTACAAAAGAAATAAAAAACATATATTTAGGAATATTTTTATCTAATATACCATTATTTCTTCTATTAAAAGATAAGGATTTTAAGAATGGATCAATAATTCTAGTTATTATGTTGATTTTTATATTAATTTATGAAATTCAAGCTAAAAAAATAAAAAAATTAGATGGAATACAAGAAGAACAAAGAAAGTTAATATATAATTTGCAGAAGAAAATAGCTGAGGAAAGGGATATACAAGAACAAATTCTTCATACAGCAAGGCTTGAGGAAAGAAATAAAATTTCTTCAAGGCTACATGATAAGATAGGACATACTATTTCTGGCACATTACTTCAGTTAGAAGCAAGTAAATTTATTTTAGATAAAGATAAAGAAAAGGGATTTTCTATGTTAGACTCTTGTATAGAAAACTTGAGAAAAGGTATGGATGAAATAAGAATGACATTAAGAAATATAAATCCAACTGAAGAGGAACTTGGAATTAATAGGATAAGAAAAATATTAGATGAGAAAATTAATGGTACTAAAATAAAAGGAAAAGTAACTTATACTGGTAATCTAGAGAAGATTAGTGCTAGTCTATGGATAGTTTTTATGCATATTATAACTGAGTTAACTACTAATTCTATTAAATATTCTAATGGAGATTTAATAGAAATAAAAATAGAAATTTTAAATAAACTTATAAAGTTAGAAGTTAAGGATAATGGATTTGGATGTAAAAAAATAAAAAAAGGTATTGGATTAAGAAATATTGAAGAAAATGTAAGTGATTTAAAAGGGAAAATAATAATTAATAATGAGGATGGTTTTGATGTTATTATTTTAATTCCATATTAGGGGGAAGTATGAGTATAAAATTAGTAATTGCTGACGACGATGAATTAATAAGAGAAAGCTTAAAAATTATTTTATCTTATGATAAGGAAATTGAAGTTATAGATACTTTTGAAAATGGCAAAGATTTAGTTGAATTTTTATTTAAAAATGATATAGATGTTGCTTTAGTTGATGTTAGAATGCCTTTAGTAAATGGTGTAAAAGCTACATTAGAAATATCAAAGAATACAAATACAAAGGTAATAATTTTAACTACCTTTGATGAAGATGAATATATAAGAGAAGGAATTAAAAATGGGGCTAAGGGATATTTACTTAAAAATACTAAACCAGATAAAATAATAGAAACGATAAAACTTGTAAATAATGGAATAGCTGTTATTCAAGAAGAAATACTAAATAAGATTAGTAATAATCTTATTTCATCCACAAATAAAAAAGAAAGAATTGATGAGAGAATTTTTACAGAGAGAGAATTAGAGGTAATGAAGGCAGTTGCAGAAGGACTAAGTAACAAAGAAATATCAAAGAAACTTTATATTTCTGAGGGGACAGTTAAAAACTATATTACATCTATATTACAAAAAACCAATTTGACTCATAGAACACAAATTGCAATTTATTATATAAAAAAATGGGGAATATAAGTTTATTTATGATTTCCTAAAGAATATAAATATATGACTATTGTCATATATAAAAGGTGACCTTTGCTAGATTTTTAGCAGGGCCTTTTTTTATATAATAAAATTAAAGATTATGGAGGTGCATTATGAAAGTTATTGAAATTAAAGATTTAGTTAAGAAGTATGATGATAATATTGCAGTAGACAATATTAATTTATCCATAGAAGAAGGGGAGATATATGGGATTTTAGGACCAAATGGTGCTGGGAAAAGTACAACTATTAGTTTAATTTGCTCATTATTATTTCCTACTTCAGGTGAAATTAAGATATTAGGCCAAGATATTAGAAAAAATACAAAAAATATTAAAAAATCCTTAGGGTTAGTTCCACAAAACATAGCACTTTATAAGGACTTCACTGCTTATGAAAATGTTAAGTTTTTTGGAGAATTGTATGGATTAAGAGGTAAAAATCTTAATGAAGCAATAGATAATGCATTAGAATTTACAGGACTCCTAGAAGTTAAAAAGAAAAAAGCAGAAGAATTTTCTGGTGGTATGTTAAGAAGACTTAATATAGCTTGTGCTATAGTTCATAGTCCTAAAATATTAATAATGGATGAGCCAACAGTAGGAATAGATCCACAATCAAGAAATAATATTATGCAAGCTGTTAAAAGATTAAATAGAGAAGGAGTCACAATAATTTATACTACTCATTATATGGAAGAAGCAGAAAGCTTATGTAGTAAAATTGCAATTATAGATAAGGGTAAGATTATAGTTGAAGGGACTAAAGAAGAATTAAAGGAAATAGTTAGTGATAAAAAGATATTCAGTGTGGGAGTAGATGATATTTATAAGGTTAATATTGGAACATTAAGAAATATAGAGGGGGTTTTAGATGTTTCTATTGATAATAATAATGTTATTATTACATCTGCTAAGGAAGTAAACAATATAAGTGAAATAATTAAAGAAATATCTACTGAAGATTTAAAAATAAATGATTTAGGATTTAAAGAAATAACCTTAGAAACAGTATTCTTATCATTAACAGGTAAAAAATTAAGAGATTAAGAGGGGGGATAGCATGATTGCAATTATAAAAGCAACGATATTAAATTGCGTTAGGGATAGAAAAAATCTTATATTTATGATATTTTTCCCTGTATTCCTAGTATTTTTAATTGGAAGTACTACATCTAGTTATTTTGATAAAGAGAATAATACTGTAGCTATAGAAGATTTAGAAATCTATTATATTGATGAAGGAGATGAAAAAGCTAAAGAAGTTTTTGATACATTTACAGATATAGTTAAAGAAAGTAAGGATATAGAAAAAATAAAATTAAATGAAATAAGTAATATTGAGGAAGGTAAAAAAGAAGTTAGAATAAATAGGGCAATATTATTGCATTTAAAAGAAAATTCTATAGAAATGTATTCAAATAATAACTCATCTATAAAATCATCAATTGTTTATCAAATTCTAGAAAGTATTACTGATAGATATAACGCAATAACAGAAGTGTATACTATTAATCCAGATAAAGCTTCAGAAATTATTAATTATGATAATAATATAAATTTTATTGAAGAGGAAAATATACCTTATGAACAAAGTCCAAACTCTATGGACTATTATGGAGTTGCAGAAATAGGACTTATGCTTTTCTATTTTATTAATTATCCTTTGTTTAATATAAAACAAGATAAGAAAAACAATATTAAGGATAGAGTAAAATTATCAGGAACTTCTGCTGCAAAATACTATTTATCATCATTTATAGGCTTTTTTATATTTTCTTATGGAGTTTCCTTAATAACCTATATCTTAAGCTATATAATATTTGATGTTAATTATGGAGATAACTTATTAGTATTACCATTAGCTATGATACCATTTTTAATTATTGTAAATGGATTAGGAACTATAATACCTATGATATCTGATGATGATAAGGTATCAGCAGCTATATTACAAAATATAATTATTCCAGTATTATGCTTTTTAGGTGGAGGATATATTGCACTTTATGGAGAAATGAAAGGAATATTTAATTTAATAACTAAAATATCCCCATTAAGATGGTTTAATAGTAGTGTATTTAGGTATATATATTCTGGAGACAGTAGTATATTACAAAAATGGCTTATATTTGGTGGAATAGCCTTAGTTGTTATAGTAATAGTAATACAATTAATATCCATAAAGGAGGACAGGGGTTATGAGAAATATACTAGTATTAATCAAGAATAATTTAAGAGTTGATATATTAAAAAATCCATTTGGATTCTTAATTGGATTATTTGCCCCTGTGATAATTCTTTATTTTATGCTTATGGTTATAGGCGGTAATTCAGGATATATAAAAATAGGTGTAGTAGATAATGATAATAGTAGAACTAGTAATCTTATTATAGATTCCTTAAAAGATAAAGAAGGATATAATGTAAATGCAATAAAGAAAGAGGATATTAAAAACTTATTTTCAGAAAATGCCATTAATGTTTCAATAGAAATTAAAGATGGATTTGAAAAGGAAATTATTGATGGGAATGTAAGTAAGGTTAATATTACAGCTATTGAAGATGATGGGATTGGAAATTTAATTAAAGAGCTAGTTAATATGGAGATGATTAATCTTAGGGAAATTTCTTTAGCAAGTGATAAAAATGAAGAACTGTATTATAAAGGGATAGATAATTATAGCAGTAGTGTGTCTTTTAATATAAATAAAGAAAGCTTAAAGGATTTATATACTGATTATTTTTCAAGTCAAATATATATTGGTTTTTTAATTATGTTTATGTTGATAAGGGGAATGAAAACCGCTTATAGAATTTTTGATGAAAAAGATGAAAATATTTATATGAGAATATTTATGGCACCAGTAAGAACCTCAGAATATTATTTAGCAGATATAATAAGTGGATATATATCTATATTAATTCAAGTAATTTTAGGCATTGTAAGTATAAATCTTCTTAATGTTGAAACAGGATTAAGAAATATTGAATTATTTGTAATCCTAGCATTAGTGGGATTAGTTTCAATTAGTCTTGCTTTATGTTGTAGTGCCTTTTCTAGAAATAGAACAGAGGCATCTAATATTTTTAATTTTGCTAATATGCTATTACTTATGGTGGGAGGGGCTTTTGTTCCATTAGAAATAATGCCACCATTAATAGAAAAAGTTTCTTACTTTACTCCAGTTAGATGGGCTATGGAATCTATACTAGCTATTCAACAAGGGTCAAGCTTTAATGAAATTTATAAGTATTTGTTTATAATATTATTGTTTGTAATTGTATTTTTTGTTGTAGGAGCATATAAAACATCAAAGGAAGAAAAGAAAATAACCATTAATTAATGCATAATGCGTAATGGATAATGCATAATAAATGTTGCAATTTGCACCAAATTACTTAAATTAAAAAACTCCCTTTTAGAGGGAGTTTTTTCTTTAATTATGCATTACGAATTATCCATTATGCATTGTCTGCATTTGTGATTTCCGCATCAATTATTTCAGATTTAGGTTCTAGTGAAGATGACTTTTTATTTACAAAATCATTTATTACCTTAGATAAATCAACACCAGTTAAATCTTTTAATACTTCAAAACCATTTGCAGCTACATCAGTTACTATTTTTGAAACCTTTGAAGCACCTTGATTACCACCATTATCTATAACAGTTAACTTATCTATTTGATCAAGTGGACTTGCAATTTCCTTCATTACATCTGGTAATCTATTAACTATCATTTCTACAATTGCAGCCTCACCATATTTAGCCATAGCCTCTGCCAATTTATCTTTCGCCTCTGCTTCTGCAAGACCTTTTGCTTTAATAGCTTCTGCTTCTGCTAATCCTCTTGCTTTTATAGCAGCTGCCTCTGCTTCCGCTTGTATTTTTTTAGCTTCTGCTTCTGCAATTGCTTTAACTTTTATGGTTTCTGCTTCTGCCTCTGCTTGCCTAATAGCTTGTATTTTATTAGCTTCAGCAGCAACTTCTACTTCATATTTTTTGGCATCTGCTGGCTTTTTAACTTCAGCAATTAATTTCTTTTCTACAACTATTGCTTCCTTTTCAGCAAGTGCTGCTTGTTGTTCAGCTAATAATGCATTATTTTCAGCCTCTTGTAATTTATATGCAACATCGGCATTAGCTTTTGCTTTATCTTGTTCAGCTCTAAAGGATTCTAGCTTCAATTTTTTATCTCTTTCACTTTGAGCAATTTCAGCTTCAGATTCAAGTTTTGCTTTTTGTCCTTCCCTTGTAGCAACAGCAGTCTTAATTTCAGTATCTCTTTTTCTTTCTGCTTCAGCTATATCAGCCTCAGATTTTGCAGCCGCAATTTGAGGTTTTGCTCTATTTTCTAAATAACCGCCTTGGGTACTAATTTTTAAGATAGTATATGAAATTAATACTAATCCCATAGATTCAAGTTCATTTCTTATATCATCTTCTATTCTTTGTTCAAAAGAAGCTCTGTCTTCATTAATTTGTTCTACTGTTAAAGTAGATACTATCCCCCTTAGTTTACCCTCTAATATTTGTTCAACTATAGTTCTAATAACATTAACTGTATTTTTTTCTCCACCATTAGAAAATTGTTCTACAGCTTTTAATACATTTTCAGTATCATTTTTAACTTTAACAACTGCAGTACCTACTATATTAACAAATATACCTTGCTTTGCAGGTGCCTCATTTACATCTGTTGTCATTGATATATTTTCCAGAGAAATAGTAGAAGATGTTTCTAGCATAGGAATCATTAAGCCACCTCTGCCTAATAAAACCCTTTTTCTTAATCCTGTAATTACCATAGCTTTATCAGCTGGAACTCTTCTCCAAAATGATAAGAAGAGAATTAACACCACTATTACCATAATTATAATAGGTAGTGCATTAATTAGTTTTTCAAGTATAGCACTCATTATTATTTTCCTCCATTTATTAATTTAATAGTACATTAATATTTTAACATAAAATTACATTATAAGTAAAAAGTGAAAAATATTTTTTGGGTGAAAATGTATGATATAATTATTGTGAAATAATGGAGGGATACTATGGAATTGATTGTTATTGGATTATACTTAATAGTTCCAGGAATATTGCTATATTTTATTATTAAGCTTGCTGTAAAGAATGCTATTAAGGAAAGTTTGGAGACTGTTGAGAAAAGTATAAAGAAGTCAGTAAAGACAGCTATAAGAGAAATAGACTTCAATAAAGAGGGACAATAAAATGGGTATATACATAAGATTACTGAAAATAAATGATTTAGATGAATATTGGAAGGAAGGATTTGAAAGTCCAAATAAGGATATGTTTTACTACACAGGAACTACACATTATCCAAAGAAAGAAGAAATAGAAAAATTTATAGAAAAAAGTAGTAATGATTCTGAAAGAAGACATTTTTTAATATGTAATAATGAAGATAAGATAATTGGAGAATGCGTTCTTATGGATATTGATGAAGAGTATAAAAGTTGTAGTTATAGAATAGCTATCTTCAATAAAGATAATTTTAATAAAGGTATAGGGTACAAAGCTACTAAGGAAGTATTAAAATATGCTTTTAAAAATTTGAAGTTACACAGGGTTGAACTTGAGGTATTTGATTATAATCCAAGAGCAAAGGCTATGTATGAAAAATGTGGCTTTAAACAAGAGGGGATAAAAAGGGATGCATTATTTATTAATGAAGAATTTCATAACGTATATATTATGTCTATACTGAATGAAGAGTTTATGGAGGAGTAGATATGAAGGGGGAAATTATAATTAGAGAAATTAGGGGGATTTTATTAACGTTTATAGGAAGTATAATAGTATTATCTTTTATTAATACAAAAGTATTTGCTATGGCAAAGGTTCAGCAAAGCTCTATGGAAAACACTTTATATAATGATGAAAAGCTTATTTTAGACAAATTAAGCTATAATTTTGTTAAGCCTGAAAGAGGAGATATTATTATATTTTTAAAGGATGAAGAAAAGGGAAATGTTTTAGAAGAAAGTTATAAGTATATAAAAGAAGTTACTTCATTTAATCATTTGTCTGATAATAGAAGAAGGTATGTAAAAAGAGTAATAGGGATTGAAGGAGATGAAATAAACATATCTTCGGGATATGTTTATATTAATGGAGAAAAACTAGAAGAGTTATATATAAAAGGAAAAACTTATAATAGAGATATTGAATTTCCTATAGTAGTAGGAGAAAATCAATTTTTTGTATTAGGGGATAACAGAGAAGTAAGTCAAGATAGTAGAGATTTTGGATTAATTAATTTAAATCAAATTGAAGGAAAAGCAACATTTAGGATATTCCCTTTAGAAAGATTTGGAAGTCTAAATAATAAATAACTTATTGCAATTACATTACAATTTATAAACTCTATTTAGGGAATCAATTTATTTAGATATAATTATAATTGTTATAAATAATTATTTTAAGAAGGAGTTTATATGGATACTCAAATAATAATTGTACTGATTTTAAATTTTGTAATTTCTTTGATTGGAACCTTAGCATATTCTACAAGGTTAGTAGGAGTTAGAACGGGGAAAATAGCTGTAACCTTTGCTGTTTTTAATATACTTATGTTAGTATCTAGAACTGCAGTCACTTTTCAGTCACCTTTACTAACAAAGTTTGTTGCAAATAATCCTAGTAGTGATGCATTAATTAAAATTTTTAACTCAATAATTATTACTTCTGGTTTAGCATCTATAGCAGGAGCTTTTTTAATACCAACCTTTCAAAAAATATTTAGTAAAGCTGTAAATCATTTTTCAATAGAAAAATCCATGCCAAAATTAATTATTCATAGTTTTTCAAAAACTGGGATTAAGTATATGAGGGAGAGTATAGCAATTCCAGTTAAAGAAAGTTTAACTAGCATTAATCTTAAAAATCTTCCTAAAAGGATTTTATTTTATAATTTTATATCAGTAGCAATAATTACTGCAGGAGCCTTTGCTCCTATATATGCAGGCAGTATAATTCCAAAACTTGGAGCAGTTTGCTTATCACTTTCACCAATTATTAATGGTACTGCTACTATATTAACTTCAATATTTATAGATCCACATTTATCTATAATGACTGATGATGTAATTGAAGGGAAATGTAGTGAGGAAGATTTCAGAGGCTGTGTAATTGGAATGGTATTTAGTAAGATTATTGGTACTTTTGCAGCCTTAGTGTTATTTGTTCCAGCAGCACACTTAATAGCTTTTGTGGCAAACTATATTTAAAACATATGTAGGGGTAAATAAGTTTATTTTCACCTGCATTTTTATTATAGGAGGAATTTTTGGAGTTCTATATAAGGTTGAGATTATTTGGAGATAGTCAAAGGTTATGAATAAAATATAACTAAAAGACTCTTTAATATATAAAGTAGTTTTCATAATTTCGAATAAAATAAGTAATTATTACATTCAGTATAGAAAGAGATAAATACCCTATGAGAACGGCTTGGAGTTTATCAGGTCGTAACGAATATGGTATTTATCTCTTTTTGTTAGTTCATAAATTGAGATATTTTTGCAGATTAAAGGATTTATTAATACGTTTACATTTGATAATATAAAGATGCTAAAGAACATAAAAAAAACAAGGGGGAATTTATAATGAAAAAAGTTTTAGCTACATTAATTTGTGCTTCAATGATGGTTGGTATGGTCTCATGTGGCCAAAAGACTGAAACGACAGGTTCAAAAGGAGAAGATACGGGTTCTAAAAATTTAGTTGTATATTGTCCTCATCCATTAGAATTTATAGATCCAATAGTAGCAGAGTTTGAAGATGAAACTGGTATACAAGTAGATGTGGTTGCAGCCGGTACTGGAGAATTATTAAAACGTGTTGAATCAGAAAAGGACAATCCATTAGGAGATGTAATGTGGGGAGGATCCCTAGGAACATTACAACCAAAGACAGACTTATTTGAAGAATATAGATCAGTTAATGAAGAATATATGCTAGATCAAAATAAGAATGTTGAAGGCACAATAACAAGATTTTCTGATATTCCAAGTGTTCTTATGATTAATACTAACTTAATTGGAGATATTAAGGTAGAAGGTTATGAAGATTTATTAAATCCAGAATTAAAGGGTAAGATAGCACATGCTGATCCTGCAAAATCATCATCATCATTTGAGCATTTAGTAAATATGATTTATGCAATGGGTAATGGAGATCCAGAAAAAGGATGGGATTATACTGATAAATTAGCTGAGAATTTAGATGGTAAATTATTATCAGGTTCATCTGCTGTTTATAAGGGAGTAGCTGATGGTGAATATACTGTTGGTTTAACTTTTGAAGAAGGTGGAGCAAAATATGTTAAAGATGGAGCTCCTGTAAAAATTGTTTACATGAAGGAAGGCGTTATTTCTAAACCAGATGGAGTTGCAATAATTAAAGGGGCACCAAATATGGAAAATGCTAAGAAATTTATAGATTTCGTAACTAGCAAAGAAGCTCAAACATTGGTTGCATCTGAATTAAGCAGAAGATCAGTAAGAAAAGATGTAGAACCAGCAGAAGGATTAAAGGCTATGGAAGATATTAATATAATAGAAGATGATGCAGATGTAGTGGCAAATAATAAACAAGCTTGGATAGACAAATTCAAGGAAATTTTCACTAGTAAATAGTAGAGATATGGAATTAGTCTACTTCTAAATGTTGTAGACTAATTTTATAAACAAGGAGGAAGTAAAAATGAGCGTTTCAATTAAAGCAAAAAATGTAATTAAAAAATATGGTGATAATGTTGTAATTCCTGATTTAAATTTAGATATAGAAAATGGAGAATTCTTCACTTTACTTGGACCTTCTGGATGCGGTAAAACAACATTTTTAAGAATGATAGCAGGATTTAACAGTATTGAAGGTGGAGAAATTAGTTTTGAAGATAAAGTTATAAATGATATTCCAGCTCATAAGAGAAATATAGGTATGGTTTTCCAAAATTATGCTATATTCCCTCATTTAACTGTAAAACAAAATGTAGAATATGGATTAAAATTAAGAAAGCCTTCAAAAAGTGAAATGGAAGAGAAGGTATCAGATATATTAAAAGTAGTTCAAATAGAACAATTTAAGGATAGATTACCAGAAAGATTATCTGGAGGACAACAACAAAGAGTTGCTTTAGCAAGAGCAATTGTAATTCATCCAAGTGTATTACTTATGGATGAGCCTCTTTCAAACTTAGATGCTAAATTAAGAATTGAGATGAGAAGTGCAATAAGAGATGTCCAAAAAGAGGTTGGAATAACAACTGTTTATGTTACTCACGACCAAGAAGAAGCTTTAGCAATTTCAGATAGAATTGCTGTTATGAAGGATGGGGTGGTTCAACATGTTGGAACTCCAAAAGAAATATATACAAGACCTAAAAATGTTTTTGTATCTACCTTCATAGGACACTCTAACTTGTATAAGGGAACTGTAGAAATAAAGGATAATGGAACCTTTGTTAAGTTTGAAAAAGGCTATACTGTAAAAATGGACAATTTAAAGAGTGGTATAAATAATGGACAAAAAGTTGTTATAGCAGTTAGACCTGAAGAATTTATAATATCTGATAAAGGGTTATTAACAAAAGTAAAAACTGCAACCTTCCTTGGAAGATATACTAACTACGAAATTATATTTGATAATAGTGAATTATTAGAAGGACAAGCTGCTATAGAATTATCACAAGATATTGGAACAGCTGAACGTATTTATAATGAAGGAGATAGTCTGTTTTTAGAAGTTAATCCTAAGAAAATTAACGTTTTCACTGAAGATGGAGAGGAAAACTTAATAAAAGGAAGTGAAAACTAATGATGAAAGAAAAGCGTAAATTTAAATTAACATTTGATTTTTGGACTATAGTAACTATAGTAATAGCACTTATATTTTTAGTATTCTTCATATATCCTTTATTCTCATTATTTATTAGTGGATTTAAAGATGCAACAACAGGTGAATTTACCTTTGCTAACTTTATTAGGTTTTTTGAAAAGAAATATTACTATAGTGCATTAAGCAATTCCTTTATAGTTACTATTTGTGTAACTTTATTAGCTATATTAATAGGTGCACCTTTAGCATATATAAATACTGCATTTAATATTAAGGGGAAAAAGTTAATTGAAGTTTTAGTAATTATTTCTATGCTATCACCACCATTTATAGGAGCTTACTCATGGGTATTACTTTGTGGTAGAAGTGGTGTAATTACAAAATTTGTTCAAAATAATTTAGGAATTACTCTTCCTCCTATTTATGGATTTGCTGGAATTCTTCTAGTTTTCACACTTAAGCTATATCCATTTATATACCTATATGTTTCTGGAGCTTTAAAGAAAATAGATGTTTCATTACTAGAGGCAGCAGAAAGCTTAGGATGTAAACCGATTAAAAAGATAGCTACAGTAATACTTCCATTAATTTTACCAACACTTCTAGCAGGATCATTATTAGTATTTATGAATGCTTTAGCAGATTTTGGTACTCCTATGTTAATAGGAGAAGGTTATAATGTAATGCCTGTACTAATTTATTCAGAGTTTATTAGTGAAGTTGGAGGACAAGCTAATTTTGCAGCAGCATTAGCTACTATAATGGTATTTATTACTTCAATAGTATTTTTAGCACAAAAATATGTAGTAAATAAAAAGTCATTTACTATGAGCTCATTAAGACCTATGGTTTCAAAAGACTTAAAAGGTGCTAAAAATATATTTGCTCATTTATTTGTTTACTTTGTAGTATTTTTAGCTATAATTCCACAGTTAACAGTAATATATACTTCATTCTTAAATACAAGGGGTTCAAGATTTGTTAATGAGTTTTCATTAAAGAGTTATAAGACAGTATTTAATAAGCTTGGTTCTGCAATAACTAATACTTATACTTACGGCTTAATTGCTATAGTAATTATAGTTATTTTAGGAATGTTCATAGCATATATATCAACAAGAAGAAAGAATGCTCTTACATCTGTTATTGATACAATAACTATGTTCCCATATATAATTCCAGGTTCAGTACTTGGTATAACTTTATTACTTGCATTTAATAAAAAACCTTTGGCTTTAAGTGGTACTTTTGTTATAATTATAATAGCATATGTAGTAAGAAGGTTACCATATACTTTAAGGTCAAGTGCAGCAATTCTTTATCAAATTAGTCCAAGTATGGAGGAAGCATCTATTAGTTTAGGATATTCTCCAGTTAAGACTTTCTTTAAAGTTACTGCTGTTATGATGCTACCAGGTGTATTTGCAGGAGCTATACTTAGCTGGATAACAACAATAAATGAATTAAGTTCATCTGTTATATTATACACAGGTGGTACGAAAACCTTATCAGTATCCATATATACTGAAGTTATCAGAGCAAGTTATGGAACAGCTGCAGCCTTATCTACAATATTAACAATTACTACAGTAATTTCATTATTAATATTCTTTAAGGTTTCTGGAAGTAAAGAAATTAATCTTTAAATAATAAGACTTATAAGGACCAGCTTTGCTGGCCTTTTTTTGATAAAGGGGAGGATTATGGATAAAAAAATTAAAAAGTATAGTGATGTAATTAGAGGCACAATAATTTGGTATGCAATTGTCCCTATTATATTAGTTTCTTTAGTTGCATATATAGTTCTATTTTTCTGGGGAAATAAGTTAATAGTAAAAGAAAATAATAACAGTAACGAAAAAATTTCAGAATTAATGGAAGAAAATTTAAATGAATATAGTTCTCTAATTAATAATATATCAGTTGATGAAGGATTAATTTCTATTATTGAAGATGGAGTAAAACCACAAAGTATATATGAGGTTTTATATAAGTTTGTAAATAAAAGAACTGTAAAAAGTAATTTTTATGTTTTTGATAAAGAAGGAAATATGATTATTTCTAATAAAAGTGTTAAGCCTGAGTATGTTAGTGAAGATAATCCTTTTATGTGGGGTATATTCAGTAGAATGAAGATAAAAAATCAAGAAGTGATTACTATGATTAATAAAGTAGATCAAGGTAAGTATGCCTATGGAATACTAACATTAGGTAAATCTATTTGCTATAATAACGAAATTATAGGATATATAATTTTTGATTTTTCTGAAGAAGATATTTTTAATTTAATCACAGGACATACTGCAAGTGATATTATAATTACAGACAGACATAATATTATAGCTGCAACAAATAACAAATATAGCGATCAATTATATAGGTTAAAGAATGATTTTAGACAAAAAGATGGTTATTCAAATATAGATGGTAATCCATATTATATAAAGAAAACATCATTAAAAGATACTAGTCTTATGGTTTATTCTATAACGAATCTTGATGTATTTAATAGAGCATTTTTAATTGGAGGAATTTTTTTATTTGTTCTTTTTTTAGTTATTTTTTATTTAATGCTATTTATATCTAAAAAGGTAGCATATAGTAAGACTGTTACTATTAATGAAATCGTTAAAGCTATTGAAAGTATTCAAGAGGGGAATTTGGATACAAAGCTAGAAATACATTCAGAAGATGAATTTGGAATAATTGCAAAAGCTTATAATAATATGCTAATAGATATTAAAAATTTAATTGAAAGTAATAAGGAAGAAGTAGCTCTTAGAATGCAGAGTGAAATAAAGGCCTTAGAGGCACAGTTTAATCCTCATTTTTTATTCAACACTTTAGAAACAATTAGAATTATGATAAAGCTAGATAAAGAAAAGGCAGGAGATATTATTGTAAACTTATCTTCACTTTTAAGATATGGAATTAATAATGAAATACATTCAGTTAAGTTAAAGGATGACATTGGATACATAAATAGTTATTTAAAGATATTAAAATATAGGTTTGGAGAGAAACTGCAATTTAAAATAAATATTGATGATGAAGTATTAGAAGCAACAATACCTAAGCTATTATTACAACCAGTTATTGAAAATTCAATAAAATATGGGTTCGAAAATAAATCTACAATTAATATAGAAATAACCTCAAGAATTAAAGATGAGAAGATAAATATAGTTATTAAGGATGATGGTTGTGGAATTGAAAAAGAAAGGATGTATTATTTAAAAAAATTATTAAATAAAAATCAAAATGATACGGATACAATTGGATTATATAACATTAAGAAAAGAATTCAACTCATATATGGGGATGAATATGGAGTTGAAATAGATAGCATTGAAGGGGAGGGAACAAGTGTTACTATAGTTTTACCCTATATAAGGAAGGAGGCTCAGAAGTGTACAAGTTAATTATAGTTGAAGATGAAGAGATAATAAGAAAAGGCTTAGTAAATACTATTGACTGGCTAAGAATGGGATTTATTGTAGTTGGAGAAGCAGAAGATGGTGAAGCAGGAGTAAAAATTATAAGAGAATTGGAACCTGATTTAGTGATTACAGATATTAAAATGCCTTTTTTAAATGGTTTAGATATGCTTAAAAAAGCAAAAAGCACTGGAAACTTTGAAAGTATAATACTAACAAGCTATAGTGATTTTGACTATGCAAAGAAGGCAATTTCTGTAGGTGTAGGTGATTATATATTAAAGCCTATAAATGAAGAAGAATTGTTTGAAGTAGTATCAAATATTAAGGAAAAAATAGATGATAGAAAATTATATGAAGATATTAAATGTCATACTGAAATAAAAGAAAAAATAGAATTAACTAATTTGAAAATATACATTGATTCAAATGAGGTAAATAGTTATGTTAAATATGCAATTAATAAGATTAAAGAAGAGTATAGTGAAAAGCTTAGTATTGAAGGCTTAGCAGATGAACTTGGTGTTAGTCCAAGCTATTTAAGTAGGAAATTTAAAAAAGAAACATCTTATACTTTTTTAGATATCTTAAATAAATATAGAGTACAAAAAGCTGTTGAATTAATGATGAAAGAAAAAGATAAATATAGAGTTTATGAGATTGCAGATATAGTTGGATTTGGAGATTACAAGAATTTTAGTACTGTATTCAAAAAATACACTAATTTTTCACCCAAAGACTTTATGAAGTCCAATAGTATTTTATTTAAATAACTTTATTATATTGTATTTATTAGTTAAAATTATATAATATAAGTATCTTAAATTTTCATATTTAATAGAATTTTTAGAATAATTATATAAAGAATAAATAAATTACATGGAGAGAAAAAATGAAAAATGCAGAATATTATATAAATAATCTTAATATGGAATCACATATTGAGGGAGGATATTTTAAAGAATCCTACATATCAAAAGAAGAAGTGAATAAGAATAAGAAATTATGGAGTAGTATATACTTTCTTTTAAGAACAGGTGAAGTTTCTAATTTCCATAGATTAAAGTCAGATGAATTATGGTATTATCATGATGGAGAAGCTTTAACAATTTATATGATAACTCCTGAAGGAGAGCTTATAACTAAGCAATTAGGGAAAAATATAGAAAATGGAGAAACTCCTCAAGTTCTAGTTGAAAAGGGTTGTATCTTTGGATCAGCAATGAACAATGATGGTTATGCCTTAGTTGGCTGTATGGTTTCACCAGCTTTTGAGTATGATGAATTTGAATTATTTAAAAGAGATTACCTTTTACAACTATATCCTGACTATAAAGATATAATAATAAAATTAACTAGAGAAAATTAATGGCGCTACGGCAATGTAAAATAAAAGAAGAGGCTGCTTAGAGTCAGCCTCGAATTAATAATTCTTCATTTTACAATGTGCTGTAGCTTTAAATAAATGCATTATAAATTGCATTTATTCCTTTTTCAAAGTCATCATTTTCAATTCCAATTAGTATATTTATTTCACTAGATCCTTGGTCAATCATTCTAATATTTACATTTGATTCGCTTAAAGAGGTAAATAATTTAGCAGCTACACCTTTATTTGAAGACATTCCATTTCCAACTGTAGCTATTAGAGCCATATTAGGATGAACTACAATAGAATCTGGAGTGCATGTCCTTTTTATCTCATCAACTAAAATATCTGTTTTATTTTTCAATTGTGAATCAGATATTACAACACAAACTGTGTCAATGCCAGAAGGCATATTTTCAAAGGATATACTATTTTGTTCTAATACAGATAATACCTTTCTACAGAATCCAAGCTCAGAGTTCATCATTGCTTTTTCTATAGAAATAACTGTAAAATCCTTTTTACCAGCAATACCTTTTACTGGATTATCATAATCAGGATCCATGTCTTTAACAATTAGTGTACCTGGATCACTTGGATTATTGGTGTTTTTTATATTAATTGGTATTCCTGCATCTCTAACAGGAAAAACAGACTCTTCATGTAAAACAGAAGCACCCATATAAGAAAGCTCTCTTAACTCTCTATAAGTAATCTTCCTAATTTGCATAGGATTTTTTACTATTCTAGGATCAGCCATTAGAAAGCCAGAAACATCTGTCCAGTTTTCATATAATTCTGCTTTAATACTAGCTGCAACTAAAGCACCAGTTATATCAGATCCACCTCTAGAAAAGGTAATAATATTACCATTTGGATCACTTCCATAGAAACCTGGAATTATAATATTGGAATTGTGATTAAAGACTTTCTGTAAAGCATCATATGTAGCATTAGTATCAATACATCCATATTTATTAAATAAGATAACATCTTTGGCATCAATAAATTCAAAATCAAGATAATTTGCAAGAATAATACCATTTAAGTATTCGCCCCTACTTGCAGCATAATCCCTTGATGCACCATTTTCAAGATCAGCTTTTATCTTATTTAAATGGTAATCAATATCTAAAGTTAGATTAAGGTTTGACACAATATCTTTATATCTAATAGATATTAGATTAAAGACATCATCTAGTGGAATACTAGATTCTATATGACCATGGCAAAGGTATAAAAGATCAGTAATTTTAAAGTCTTTAGAACTCCTTTTCCCTGGTGCTGAAGGTACGACTATTTTTCTATTATTATTGGACAAAATAATCTCCTTTACCTTCATAAATTGATTAGCATCAGCTAAAGAACTACCCCCAAATTTTGTTACAATAGTATTCAATTTTTAGCCCCCTTAAAAAATAATTATTTATACTATATATTAGCAATAATTTCATAAAACCTCAAATGAATTTTGCTGAATTATTAGACATTTTAAATTTTTATTGTCAATATAAATTTAAATAAAAATATCGTTGATAGTTATAAAGCATAAAAATATCAAGAGAAATTAAAAGATAATAGTTTCTTTTGAGTAAATGAGAATTATAAAAAATGCAAGAAAAAGTACTTTATTATATAATTAGTAAGAATGATCTTAAGTATGGGAGCTGATAATTTAATGAAGGTTATTAAAAGAGATGGAAGTATAGTGGATTTTGATAAGATAAAGATAAGAGAAGCTATTACTAAAGCTATGAAAAATGGAAGCGGAATTTATTTAGGTGACATAGCAAAACTTATAGCAAATGATGCAGAAAAGTATTTTAGTAATGAGAAGGAAACACCTACAATAAATAAAATTGAATCATATGTATATGATAGGTTATTACATTATGGACAATCTGTAACAGCTAGAGCTTATGAAGGATATAGAGCTGTGCAGGAATTTAAGAGAAATACAAATACTACGGATGAAAGCATTTTAAGTCTTTTAAATAAGACTAACGAGGATGTAATAAAAGAAAATTCAAATAAAAATTCAGTAATAGCTGCGACGCAAAGAGACTTAATAGCAGGCGAAGTTTCTAAAGATATATCTAGAAGAAGACTTATCCCAGCCCATATAGTTCAAGCACATGATGAAGGAACAATTCATTGGCATGATATGGATTATACACTTGCTCCAATTTTTAATTGTTGCCTAATTAATTTGGAAGATATGCTTGAGAATGGAACTGTTATAAATGAAAAACTAGTAGAATCTCCAAAATCCTTTGGAACTGCATGTACAGTAACAACACAGATAATTGCCCAAGTATCAAGTAATCAATATGGTGGACAAAGTATTACTGTAAAACATTTAGCTAAATATTTAAAAGTTACTGAAGAAAAAGCATATAAACACTATTTAGAGTTATTAGGGGATAAAGAATTAGCTAAGAAACTTGCTTATGATACTAAAATGAAGGAGCTAAAAGACGGAGTTCAGACAATAAGATATCAATTATCTACTTTACAAACAACTAACGGACAATCACCTTTTTCTACAATTTATTTAGAAATAGAAGAAGGACACCCTTATGAAGAGGAAATGGCTTTAATTTGTGAAGAAATGATAAAGCAAAGATTAGAAGGAATGAAAAACTATAAAGGACAAGAAATTGGAGAGGCTTTTCCAAAACTAGTTTATTTATTAGATGAACATAATTGTCTTGAAGGTGGAAAGTATGATTACATAACTAAGTTAGCAGCCAAATGTACTGCAAGAAGGCTGGTACCAGATTATCAATCAGCAAAGATGATGAGACAAAATTATGAAGGTAATGCATTTCCACCAATGGGGTGTAGGTCTCACTTGTCTCCTTGGAAAGATGAAAATGGAAATTATAAATGGTATGGAAGGTTTAATCAAGGAGTGGTAAGTTTAAATTTACCACAAATAGCTATAATAGCTGATGGCGATATGGAATTATTTTGGGATATGTTAGATCAAAGATTAGAGCTTTGCAAAGAGGCATTATTAACTAGACATAATATGCTACTTGGAACTCTTTCAGATGTTTCACCAATTCACTGGCAACATGGAGCTATTGCAAGATTAAATAAAGGTGAAAAGATAGATAAATTATTAAAGGATGGATATTCTACTTTATCACTAGGTTATGTTGGTATACATGAAATGGTTCAAGCAATGCTTAAAGAAAGTCATACAACTGAAAAAGGCGAAAAATTTGCTTTAGATGTAATGAATCATATGAATGAAACTTGTCAAAAATGGAAAAATGAAACTGGATTAGGTTTTAGTTTATATGGTACACCTGCTGAAAATCTAATTTATAGATTCTGTAAATTAGATAAAGCAAGATTTGGAATTATACCTAATGTTACTGATAAATTATATTATACAAATTCATATCACGTTCATGTTTGTGAAGAAATAGATGCATTCAGCAAGTTAAAATTTGAATCACAATTCCATGAAATTAGTTTAGGTGGTTGTATTTCTTATGTTGAAGTACCAGATATGTCAAAGAATTTAGATGCAATAGAGCAAATAATTAACTTTATATATCATAATATTCAATATGCAGAAATAAATACAAAACCAGATATATGTTATAAATGCGGATATACTGGGGAAATTAAATTAGATAATGATTTAAATTGGTACTGTCCATCTTGTGGAAATAGAGATGAATCAGAAATGCAAGTTATGAGAAGAACTTGTGGATATATTGGAACAAATTTCTGGAATAAAGGAAGAACTGCCGAAATAGGAGATAGAGTACTACATTTATAAGGGTGATTAATATGAATTACGCAAAAATTAGAAAATTTGATGTAAGTAATGGGCCAGGTGTAAGAACTACACTTTTTGTAACTGGATGTACAAATAATTGTGAAGGCTGTTTTAATAAAGAATTGCAGGATTTCAATTATGGAGAAAAGTGGACTAAAGACATTGAAGATGATTTCATTAATCAGGTAATGAATCCTAATATAGTAGGAGTAAATATTTTAGGCGGGGAGCCTATGGACCAAATAAGAGATGATGATTTATCAAATTTGTTGAAAAGAATAAAGCTTGAAACTAATAAGAGTATTTGGCTTTGGTCAGGTTATCTATATGAAAATATATTAAGTTCTAATGATAGAAATACTATTTTAAAATATGTAGATGTACTTATAGATGGAAGATTTGAATTAGACAAGAGAAATATTTCTTTAAAATATAGAGGATCTAGTAATCAAAGAGTAATTGATGTAGTAAAGAGTAGAGAATCTAATAAAATTGTAGAAATAGAAGTTTAATAAAAAGGTATTTAGTATGGAATAAACCTACTAAATACCTTTTTTAATAAATTTTGACAAAATGTATATTTTAAAGGATAATTATATTATTAGAGTATTTTAAATGGGGGTTTATATATGCTTAAAAATTTAAAGGTTAGAGTTAAAATATTAATTTTAACTTTAATACTAAATACTATTATGATTATTGTTGGAATTATAGGTATAACTCAATTAAATAGTGCAAATGAAAGGATGAAAAAAATATATGATGTGAATTTCTATTCAGTATTTACTTTATCCAATGTTTTAAATGAGGAATCAAAAGTAGAATCAAGTATTTATAAGATAATAATGAATTCGGATAATCCTACATATCAAAAACAAGAGTATATGAATATGGTTGATAGCCAAAACAACTTTGATAATGAATATAATAGTTTTAGAAAAATTAATATTGACCAATATGCTAGCAAAGTAGCAATAAGCATAGATAATAAGATTGAGAATTATAGAGAAAAACAAAAAGAAGTAGTAGACCTAGCAATGAGTGGTAAAGCAGAAGAAGCAAAAAAAAGATTTGAAGAGATTGAGATTGAAATTGGTGAAGGCTTTAGGTATGACTTAAATAAACTATCTTCATACTGTAGTTCTTTAGCAGAAACTATAAAAATAGAAAATGAAAAAGTAGCACAATCCTTAGAGAGCCTGGTAGCTTCTTGTATAGGAATAGGTTTAATAATTGGAATAATAGCAGCCATTATTATTAGTAGAAATATAGCTAAACCTTTAAAAATTGCTGTAAATGAAATGGAGGTAATTTCAAAAGGAGATTTATCTAGAGAAATAGCTAATAAATATTTAAAAAGAAAAGATGAACTTGGAATAATATTAAATAATTTAGGATCAATTAAGACATCATTAAGTTCCTTAATTAAAAATGTTAAAAAGGAATCAGAAAGTACTGAAATAGCTATAAATCAAATAAATAGTAATATATATGATTTAAATATGAGCTTAGAAAGTATAGCTGCTACATCAGAAGAAGTAACAGCAGTTATGGAAGAAACATCTGCATCTACCGAGGAAATTAATAATTCTATTCATAATATAGAATCTAACATAGAATCAATAGATAATAAAGCTAAAGCAGGAACTAAAATATCTAAAGAAATTAGTGAAAGGGCATTAGAGAATAAGAACTTTATTACAAAGGGCTTAAAAAATGCTAACATTGTCTTAAGTGATTCAAAAGAAACTTTGAAGGAAGCAATTAATCAAACTAAAGTAATTAATAAGATTTATGAGCTATCTGAAATAATAATACAAATAACTGAACAAACAAATCTTCTATCATTAAATGCTTCTATTGAAGCAGCAAGGGCAGGGGAAGCGGGAAGAGGATTTGCAGTTGTTGCAGAAGAAATTAGAAAGCTTGCTGAAGCTTCTAAAGAATCAGTAATTAAGATTAAGGAAACTGGTAGTGAAATTTCTAATTCAGTTAATGGATTAATAAATGGGTCAAATAGTTTGATTAATTTTATGGATGAGGATTTACAAAATGAATTTAATAATATGTTAAGTATTATAGATACCTATGAGAATGATGGAATATTAATAAAGGATATAGTAAGTGAATTTGGTAAAATTTCTAGTGAATTATTAAACTCAATAAAAGAAATAGCTGATGTAACTGAAGGAGTTTCAAGGGCAACAATGGAAGGAACAAACGGAATCACAAATATTACAGATAAAATTTTAGAAGCTAACAATAATTCAGAAGTTTCCATGACTAATTCAAATTTAGCTATAGAAAGTTCAAAGAATTTAAAGAAATCTATTGATGTATTTAAAATTAAGTAAATTAAAATAGCTGTCTCTAGGCATAAAGTATATAAATAATAATAGTAAGGTAAGTAATATTAGATATTACTTATCTTTTTTTATTTCTATATTAATATTACTGTATATACATTTGGAATTAATAAACCATTTTTAAAAATAAGTTACCAAATAAATGTAAAAAATTATATTTATTCTAATATTTTTGTGAGTTAATACAAAAACAGGTAAAAATGCAGAAAGTATAAAATTTATATTTTAAACTTTAGTTAGGAGAAGTTTTCATTATAAATATATATTTATAATGGAAACGTTTCCGAAGCTCTTTGATAATATAATAAAAGGAGGAGAAATATGAGGGGAAATAGTGTTTTAAAACACAAAGCTAAACTAATTATATTTACAGTTATTCTATTTTGCATAACATTAATACCGATACCCAATAATGTGGTGAAAGCAGAGACTACTGGAAATCAAAAGATTAAGGTTAGATTTTTAAAGGAAGATAGTGACTATTCTGGTTGGAATATTTGGACTTGGTGGACAAATAAGGATGGTCATTCAATTGAATTTACACATAAGGATGAAAAGGGAGTCTATGCTGTAATAGATGCACCTAAATCAGGTGAACTTGGAATAATAATCAAGAAAGGAAATTGGGAAACTAAAGCTACAGGGGACGTTAAATATGATTTATCTAAAGGTGAAAAGGAAATTGTAATAACTTCAGGAGTTATAGATAATGAAAATCCAAAGCCTAAAAATATAGTGTATGAAGATTTGTACAAGGATTTTTCAAAAATTAATATACAAATTAATTATAATAGACCTAATAATGATTATGATAAATGGCAATTATGGAACTGGATAGTTGATGGAAGGGAAGGTTCAGAAGATACTGTAGGCTTATTTACAGAAGCTAATGACTACGGGAAAGTGTCAAATCTATCATTTTCAGATATAAATAAGCAAAATAAGAAGGTTGGACTTATAGTTCGCACTGCTGATTGGAAGAAGGATAGCAATGATAAGTTAATTGATTTAGCATATCTTGATTGTAATGGAAATTTAGAAGTTTATTATAAGCAAAATGATGATACAACATATTATGTAAAGCCAGTCATAAATGTTAACCCTCCAACAGATGTAGATATAGTAGCTGATGAATTATTTAACCAGCCAGGAGAGAAAAATAAATGGTATATAGCAGGGTCCTTCCAAGGCTGGAATAATAGTAATTCAGAAACTCAATTAAAACATCTAGTAGATGGATTTTATCAGTACTCAACAGTTTTAGAAGCAGGTACACATGAGTTTAAAATTGTGAAGAATGGAACCTGGGATGGATTTAGTAATAATGGAGAGAACTTTATTTTAGATTTATCAGAAAAAAGTAAAATTAACTTCTATGTTAATGAAGAACTTAATGAAGTTAGGATAAATGTTCCTGGTGTTAATGGTCTACAACAATATATTCCAGAATTAAGTAATGATAAATGGCCAAGGCTAGTTGGAGATATTCAAAAGATATTTGGTGAAGGGGAATGGTCTCCAGAAAATGCTAAGCAAATTTTTGTAGACTATAATTTTGATGGTAGCGTATATAAATTACAAAGAAATTTACCAGCAGGAAAATTTGAGGCTAAAGTGGCATTTGGACCAAATTGGGATGAGAACTATGGAGCTGAAGATGGTGGTAATTTACTAATAAATACTTTAGATCCATCAGATGTAGTCTTTGAAATAAACTATAAAGGAAATAGAATATTGACTCATAACTATAAGCCAACAGAAGGAGTTTTTGATGGGCTTATAAATAAATCGGCAATAAAATTTGATTCAAGAAGTATTACATTTAAAAAGCCATTTGGAGCAATAAAAGAAGAAAGTGAAGATTTAACTTTAAGAATTGGAGTTGCAAAAGATGATGTACAAGTTGCCAAGGTTGAACTTATAGATGGAAATGGCGTTGCAAAAAGCTATGATATGAGAAAAGCAACTACAATAAATGATACAGATTATTATGAGGTTATAATACCAAAATTAGATTTTAAAGGTATTGGAATTTGGGGTTATAAATTTATATTAGTAGATGGAAAAACAAAGATAGAGTATGGTGATGATGGTTTAAGTGGAGGTAGTGGTACAACTGCTGAAGAAGGGGTATTACCATATAATTTAACTGTATATGATAGAAATTATAAAACTCCAGATTGGATGAAAGAATCTGTAGTATATCAAATTTTCCCAGATAGGTTCTTTGATGGGAATAAAGGAAATAATAGAGCTAAGTTAGTAGATGGATATAGAGGATATATTGATAGTGATGGAACTCTTAAGTCATATGATATCCAATATTATGATGGAGGAGTAGAAAATGATCTAGCTCCATCACAAGTTTGGGGTAATTGGAGTGATTATCCTGAAAATCCTAGACATGGAACACCAGAAAATAAACCGTATTATCCAAATTCAAAAACAGATAATATATGGACAAATGAGTTTTATGGGGGAGATATTCAAGGTATAGAAGAAAAACTTCAATATTTAAAATCAATTGGAGTAAAATCTATTTATTTAAATCCAGTGGCATGGGCTGCATCTAATCATAAATATGATGCAACTGACTATAAGTCATTAGATCCAATGTTCGGAGAACCTGTTTATAATAAAAAAGGTGATCCTACATCTGGTTTAAATTATGAAGAAACAAGAGCGGCTTCAGATAGAGTTTATCAAGCCTTTGCAAAAGCAGCAGAAGAAAATGGTATTAAACTAATAGCAGATGGTGTTTTTAATCATGTTGGAGATGATTCTATATATTTTGATAGATATGAAAAGTATCCAGAAATTGGAGCTTATGAATATTGGAGAAAAGTATGGGATAAAGTGAATACTGGAAAGTCTCAAGAAAAAGCAGAAAAAGAAGTAATTAAGGAATTTGAAAGTATTAAAAATCCTTTAACTGGTAAAAAATACTCATATCCAGAAGATTTTAAATTCACAACTTGGTTTAAAGTTGAAAACCAATGGGTTATAAGAGATAAAGATGGTAATCTTTTAGAAGCAAAGGATCAGCACTATAAATATGAAGGTTGGTGGGGATATGATTCATTACCAGTAATGGAAGCAAAATCTCCTCAAGAAGGAGATGAATTATCTATTCCAGGAAGTCATGAGTGGAATAATGTTGATTATAGAGAAAATGTTATTGGTTATGATTTAACAGGAATGAGTGATAAGGAAGCAGAAAAAAATATGGAATATGCAGCATCTCAAAGATGGATTTGGATGGGGGCAAGAGGATGGAGATTAGACGTTGCTCCAGACGTGTCAACAAGTACATGGCAAAAGTTTAGAGAAGCTGTAAAATCAACTACTGGAAGATTAGATGTTAATGGCAATGTGATAGATGATCCAATTATATTGGGTGAAGAATGGGGAGTTGCTACTCATTATTTATTAGGAGATCAATTTGACTCAGTAATGAACTATCAATTTAGGGCTGCACTTCAAAACTATATAATAAGTGGTAATGCTATAAATTTTAATAATGCATTGGAAGCCATAAGAGAAAATTATCCAAAGGAAGCATGGCAAGCTATGCTAAATTTAGTAGACTCCCATGATACTATACGTAATATTACTAAGATAGATAATCCTACATGGGAAGAAGAAAATACTAAGATAGCACCGGAAGCTTCAGAAAATGCATTAAAGCTACAAGCATTAACAGCTATATTCCAAATGGGATATCCAGGTGCACCTACTATTTATTATGGTGATGAAGTAGGAGTAACTGGAACTAAGGACCCTGATTCAAGAAGAACATTCCCATGGGAAAGAATTACAGAAGTTAATGGAGAGTATTCAGCTGTAGGTAGATATTCAGATTTATTTGATGTATATAAAAATGCAGCAAAGATTAGAAATGAAAATATTGAATTATTTGCAACTGGTGAAATTCATACAGCATATGCAAATGAGAATGTAATTGCTTATGCAAGAAAAAGCTCTGAAAAAGGAGGACTATTAGTATTAAATCAATCAATGGAAGAAAAAACTATAGAAGCAGATGTAGCAGGATTCTTACCTGAGGGCTTAGAATTAAAAGATGAATTATATGGAAATATATCTTCAGCTGTAAAAGGTGGAAAAGTAAAAATTACAATTCCAGCTCAAACAGGATTAATGATGGTATCTATAAATAAAATTGTAGTAATTGATAAAGTAGAAGGAATAAAAGCCAATGCAGAACAAGGAAAGGTTACTCTTACTTGGAATGAGGTCGCTGGTGCTGATAAGTATAATATTTATAGAACTAATCTTGAAGGACAAAAGGCTGAAAAGGTTGGTGAAGAAAATGGTACTAGCTTTATTGATGAAAATGTGGTAGATGGAATAAGATACTACTATTATGTAACTGCTGTTAAAGACGGTGGAGAAA
This sequence comes from uncultured Clostridium sp., assembly GCA_934746015.1. Lineage (GTDB taxonomy): Bacteria > Bacillota > Clostridia > Clostridiales > Clostridiaceae > Clostridium. Next base: position 1,499 of record CAKVEW010000018.1, on the reverse strand, counting down.
GTGAATTTAGTGATTCAGTAACTGCATTACCATCATATAATATTAAGTCAATTAGTAAACCTAATACGGTTAGTGACTTAACTATTGGAGTAGGTATAAAAACAGAAGAAATAACTGTAGATATTCACATTCCAGGATTAACAGATAATAGTGAATATAAGGATAAAGAAATTCCAAATTTTGAAGCTAAGCTTATGTATTATAAGGATGGAACATCAAGAGATAATGCAAATAGCACTAAGTTAAGATATAAAGAGGATTCAGAAGATGGATCAAAGGTTTACTATGCAACATTTGAGCCAACAGAGGCAGGTATATATAAATATTATGTAAAAGCAACAACAAATGCTGGAGATAGTTATACAGAATCAGCTGAAACATCAATGAAAGCAGTTATAAATAGTAATTCTACTACTACGCCAAAAGCACCATTACTTGATGAGATACTTGTAGAATCTAATAGAGCTAAAATAACTTGGGAATCAGATGGTATTAATGTTGAAGGTTTTGAGATTTATCGTAAAGAAGGAAATATGGAGTTTATAAAAATATCTGTGGTAGATAAAGCTTCTAAAGAGTTTATAGATTTTACTGTGAGCAATGATAAAAACTACACCTATAAAGTAGCAGCATATGATAATTTTTATAATAGAAATTATTCAGAAGAAAAATCTGTTACTCCAACATTAGTAATGGTTGATGTAACCTTAAGACTTCATATTCCAAATTATACACCAGCTACAGATGATATTTATATTGCTGGAGGCTTTAATGGATGGAATGCAGTAGGTGGAAGACTTACAGTACCAAGTGGAGCAACATCTAGGGATATAGTTGAGTATAAATTTAAAATGATGGCAGGAAAGAGTATTCAATATAAATATACAAGAGGATCATGGAGTACAGAAGCCTTTACAAGTCATAATCGTATTGCAAATGATACAGAGGATTATGGAAACTATGCATATAGTTCTACTGATACTAATATGAAATTAACCATTAAGAATCAAGGTGGAAACTCCATGATTATTGATGATTATGTACTTCGCTGGGTAGATATGCCTATGATGGTTTCAATGCCAAGAATATCTTATGGAGATAATATTGAATATGAAACTGAAGGAAAGGAATTTACATTAAGAGCTAAAGTTCCATATGGAGTAGAATTTACAATTAATGATGAGGATATTAATAAATTATATTCTGGTGCTATGGATGAGTATGGAAATGTATATGTGGAAGGGATTAAACTAAATTCAGGAATAAATGAATTTAAGCTTCATATTAAGCCTACACAGGAAACCATTGATTTACCTTGGTATACTGATGATGGCAGAGCTTCACAAGCAACTAAGACAATAGAAATGAAAATTAATTGTACAGCAGCACCTGAAGAATCAAATCCAGAGGATGTAAAGGTTGCAGGAGTAAGCTTAGACAAGGCATCAGCAGAATTAAAGATAAATGAAAGCTTAGAATTAAAGGCTATTATATCACCT
>CAKVEW010000017.1 GCA_934746015.1 uncultured Clostridium sp. | reverse complement strand
ATTTTAAGTAATTTAACTACAAAATTAACAAAAAGGATATTTTCACTCTTGAAAATATCCTTTTTGTCTACAGTCTGCAAAAACTCCGAAAGGAGTTTTTTTGTTTTTGAATTTATTTAATTTGAATGTTAATAGTTATTTTTTTAATATAGGTATAGTATTCTAAAATTTATGGAATTATATTCCAAAATGATGTATAATAAAATATATATTTTACATAATTGTATTATATTACAAAGAAAACTTGTAATTTAGGAGGCATTAAATGAAAATTAAAAATGTGTACTTAGCTATATTTATTATAGGGCTATTTCTTACATTCAATATTACTAATTTTATGTTGAAGCTTGGGTTTTCTCCTACAACAGGAATAATGGAATCAAGTGATAAAAGATTCGTATATTCACTAATATCCTTATTTGGACTAATAGGATTTTTTATAGAAATAGTTTTTGAAAAACTTAATAAACAATCTTTAGATAAGGTTAATGAAGAATAAAAGAAAAGGGGTATAAAATGATTAAAACAAATAAAGAGAATTTAGTAAAATGGTCACTTCAAGGTAAAATACATCACCCAGTTGGTGGTGAATATAGAATTACTCATGAAGGAATACCAATGATTTTACCAGCTACTGGTGGAATTACTTATAATATTAAAATTGGAGATAGTGTTTTTGGCTGGATTGGAGACCATGTGGAGCCAGGAGTTTCAATTAGAAATGAAATCAAAGAAGAAAATGAAGCATTAATGACATTTTCTTGTATAGGTAATGAAGCTAGAATTGTTTCAGGTGTTGCAACAGGAGAAAAGGGCTATGTAACAGGAATGCATGGTGGAATTGACCATGTGCTTATTTATTTTGAAGAAGAAATTTTAGATAAGTTAGGAATTGACGATAAAATTATGATAAAGGCATACGGACAAGGTTTAAAAATTAATGAATTTGATGAAGTAAAACTAATGAACACAGACCCCGATTTATTTGAAAGATTTGGTGTTTTAGAAAAAGATGGAAAGTTACAGGTTCCTGTTGTAGCCATTATTCCATCATATTTAATGGGGTCGGGTGTAGGCTCTCCAAGTGCATATACTGGAGATTATGATATAATGACTGCTGATATGGAGGAAATCAAAAAACTAGGCTTAGACAAGCTTAAATTCGGGGATTTAGTTTTACTACAAGATTGCAATAATTCATATGGTAGAGGATTTTTAAAAGGTGCAGTAAGTATAGGTGTTGTTATTCATAGTGATTGTGTAAAAACAGGTCATGGTCCTGGTGTTACAACAATAATGACTTGTGCAACAGCTAAGATAGAAGGAATTATAAATAAAGATGCAAATATTGGCATATATATGACAAAATAAATTTAAAGCTTAAATAACATATTGAGTTCCATTATTAAAGTTTTCACTTAATAAATAATATTAAATTGTATTGAGAATATTTCAATTTATTAGTTAGATTTAATTAACTATTTTAAACTATTACCAATTAATTTATAGTAAGTTAGTATTTGTATTTAAATATGAATTAATGGAGGAGAGATAATGAATGACCGATATATAAAAGTTATTCTAACAGGTATTCTAATTTGCTTAATAGTAATTGCCTTTAAACCAAATAAAGAAAATGCTACAGTACCCACACCTAATGTAAACATAGATAATATGCAACAGTTCGTTCAGATTGCTCCTAATAGGATTGGAATTGTAGACACAGGTGTGCAAACTGGTTATAGAGGTCAATTAATAATCTTTGATTTTGACCCAGACTCAAAAACTTTTAAGTATATTGAAACACTCAAGGCTTCATATATTTTAGAGCATCCTGAAGAGTTTGGAATACCAATAAGAAAATAATTAGTTTGGAATATTAAACTAGTACCAATTAATTTATAGTAAGTGAGTATTTATATTAAATCGCTTAACATTTATTGAATTGGAGGATTTTAAAATGACTTTAAAAAAACTAAGTAAAATATGTATTTACATATTTATTTTAATACCAATATTATTTTTATTGTATTTTATTCATGGTTTTCTTAATCATGAAACCGCAGAAGTTCTAAATTCTACTTCCTTTGAAGAATACAAAAAAGATATAAAGAAACAATACACTAATATTGAAGAGTTAGATACCTATTATCAATTTGGTAGGATTACCTTTGATTTTAAAGTTAAAGACATAAATGAAGACCAATGTTATAAAATAATTAAAGAAACAAAAAAATTTGTTATTGGACTAAATGATTATGAATTTGCATATCCTCAATCTACCATGAGAGTAACATTTGAATCTGATAACAATTTTTATGAGTTTGAAAGTCCCTACTGGATAGAAGATTCAGATGGAAACTTAGCCCTTCCAAGTACAATAAATAACTATGAAATTTGGTATAAGATTACTCCTGGTGAGGGTGATGAAAAATTAATCTTTGATCAACATACTTAACTATTATGAATTAATTAATTTATAGGAAGTAAATAATTGTAATCAAATAGAAATAATAATTGGAAGGAGTAAATATAATGGAAATTTACTTTTTAATAGGAGCGGTTATGATTATAGTAGCTAATTTATCTAGTATTAGTAATGAGATAAATAAAACAAATAGAAAAATAGATAAAATAATGAGTACTTTAAATATTAGTGAATATGATTATGATTTAATAGATAATGAATTGAAAAATATTATATCTGATAAAGGTAAAATTAAAGCAATAAAAAGATATAGAGAGATTACAGGATTAGGATTAAAAGAGTCAAAAGAATATATTGATAAATTAAATGAAGAAGTTAATTAATAATTTTAAACTATTACAAGGTAAAGTACCGATATTTAAGCCCTTTACTTTGTAATATATTATTTTTAATTCCAATTTTGCCACTGAAAAAGAGAAGCTTCATTTTTTTTATTTGCTGGGAATTTAGTATAGAAGTGTGATATATAAGGTTGCGGTGACTTGGAGCAAAGCGACGGAACAAGCAACTTTATATATCACACTTTTTATTAATCCTGAATTCTGACAAAGGAAGAATTTACACCTTAATAATGCATTCTGAATTATACAAGTTCTTTCATTTCCAAAACTCTGTAAGAGTTTTCACACTAATTATGCATTGTGCATTACGCATTATGCATTAGCTATTTCTTTCTTTATTTGGAGAATTTCCATAGTACTTTTTATAAAGTTTACTAAAATAATAGGGGTCATCATATCCAACCATTTTAGCTATGGATTTTATTGATAGTTTAGAATCTCCTAATAATTCTTTGGCCTTTGAAAGTCTAATTTGTATTAAATAATTTATAGGAGAATCTCCCATAACCTCTTTAAATATCTTAGATATATAAACAGGACTTAAATACATATTTTTAGATAAGGTATATAGTGATATATCTTGGACATAATTTTCATTTAAGTATTTAGTAATTCCTTCAACTAACTCTTTCTTCTCACGAGATTTAAAGGAAAATTCTTGAGAATCTATATTAGGTGAATCATCATTTATTTCCCTATGTAAAAGAACTAGTAATTTCATTACAAGAGATTTTAGCATAAATGGGGAAGTCTGATTACAATCTTTTTGCTCATCAACTATTTCCAAGCAAGTTTTTATAATAGCATCTTTATATTTATTAAAGGTTAATATATTTTTTTCACCAATATCAATATAATCTTTTTTTGAATTACTAAATAAGTTTAAATTAGTTACTCCAATATGAAGCTCCCTACAGCTAGTATTAGAAGCAAAAAGTTCTTTATGATATATTCCTGGGTTAGATATTAAAACTTGTCCTTTTTTCAATGTATATTTTTTACCTTCAATTAAATAATCTACCGAGCCAGAAGTGATAAAAGAAAGCTCAATAAAATCATTATGACAGTGATAATTAGTTTCTGGAACAGGAATTTCAGGAGAGCAATATCCATCGATTACAAAAAGGATTTGGGGATTATAATTGTCTACGTTTACTTTACTCATACCCTCATCTCCATAAAATGTTACTTTTATTTGTATAATAATATACATTTAAAGTTTAATATAATACATTTTTATTTTCAATAACTTATTTATAATCATACTTATAAATAAATATTATAAGGAGACAATGAGATGAATAGCATAAAATGGATATTTAGTTATTTAAAGAAACACAAGTTTAAATATTTCTTTGCATTATTCTTAGTATTAATTACTTCAGCACTTAATATGATAAATCCATTTATTACAGGTAAAATTATTGATAAAGTTTTTGGAAATGGGGAAAAATCACTACTTATTCCACTTGTTTCAATAATGATATCAGTTGTAGCTGTTAAGGGAATTATAACCTATAGCTATCAAATGATTTTAGAAACTATTTCACAAGATGTTCTATTTAAAATAAGAACAGACTTATATGATAAGCTCTTAAATTTAGATGTTAATTTTTATAGTAGAGTAAAAACAGGGGATCTTATGGCAAGGATGACAGGAGATACTGATGCTATAAGACATTTTGTAGCCTGGGTTGTTTACAATATTTTATCAGCTGTAACTACTTTTAGTTTTGCAATTATTTCAATGATGTATGTAAATTCTATTTTAACTATATTTATGCTTCTTATAGCACCTATGATTGGGTTCTTAACTTATAAGATGAGCAAGGAAATTTCGCCAACCTTCCATAATATAAGAGAAGCTTATTCAAGATTAAATTCAGTTGTACAAGAAAATATAAGCGGTAATAGAGTAGTAAGAGCCTTTGGTAGAGAAGATTTTGAAATTGATAAATTCACTACAGAAAATAAGAATTATAAAAATAAAAATCTTGATACAATAAAGGTTACTAAAAAGTATATTCCAAAGCTTGAATTCTTATCTAATAGCCTTTCTGTAGTTATGATTTTAGTTGGTGGAATTCTAGTTGCAATGGAAAAAATAACTTTTGGGGAGCTTGTTATATTCAATAGTTTATTATGGGCATTGAATAACCCAATGAGAATGAGCGGATATTTAATTAATGATACCCAAAGATTTATAGCATCTTCTGCTAAAATTATAGATTTATTAAATACAGAAAGTACTATAGTAAATAAAGATAGTGTTCTTAATATTAATAAATTTAAGGGGAATATTGAATTTAGAAATGTTAGTTTAAGCTTAGAAGGAAGAAAAGTTATAAATAATATTTCTTTTAAGGCCGATGCTGGACAAACAATTGGATTGGTTGGTCATACGGGTTCAGGAAAATCTCTTATAATAAATTTACTTTCAAGGTTTTATGATGCCACAGAAGGAGATATTTATATTGATGGAATTAATATAAAGGATATAGATTTGGACATTTTAAGAGGGAATATTGCAACAGCTATGCAAGATATATTCTTATTTTCAGATACAATTAAAGATAATATAGCTTTTAGTAACCCAAGAGCATCTTTCTCTGAAATAAAAAGAGTTTCTAAAAAAGCTCAAGCTCATGGATTTATAAAGAGGCTAGATGAAGGTTATGACACAATAGTAGGGGAAAGAGGAGTAGGACTTTCTGGTGGTCAAAAGCAAAGGGTATCTCTAGCAAGAGCAATGATGAAAAATGCTTCAATCTTCGTACTAGATGATGTAACTTCTGCTGTTGATATGGAAACAGAAAAGAAAATACAATATGAGTTAAAGAATATGAAGGAAAAGAAAACTACATTTATAATTGCGCATAGAATTTCCTCATTAAAACAAGCTGATTTAATTTTAGTATTAGATAATGGAGAAATTGTTGAAAGAGGTAACCATGAGGAGCTTGTACAAAAGGGTGGATATTACTCAAATATATTTTATACTCAATATGGCAATTTAGATATAAGGATTGGAGGGGTATAAATGGCTAGAAACAAATATGATGTAGATGAAGAATTAGAAACTGGGTTTAATTTAAGCTATTTAAAAAGATTATTGAAATATATGAAACCTTATAAAACTAGAATAATTATTTCGGTTATTTTAATGTTGATTTCAAGTTCACTTGCCTTATTAGGGCCAGTAATAATTAAAGCAGCCTTAGATAACTTTATACCAAATAAAGATATTAAGAGCTTAGGATTAATTTCAGTTTTATATATAATGATATTTATAACTATAGCAATAATTATGAAGCATAGAATGTACACCATGGGAGAAGTTGGGCAAAATATATTAGTAGATATGAGATATGATTTATTTAAAAATCTACAATATGTTCCATTTAATTATTATGATTCAAGGCCTCATGGGAAAATATTAGTTAGAGTAGTTAATTATATCAACTCACTTAGTGATATTTTATCTAATGGTTTTGTAAATTTAATTGCAGATATGGTTACCTTAGTTATGGCAGTAATATTTATGTCCTATCTAAGTATAAAATTAACCTTAGTTACTTTAATAGGTATTCCTATACTTATGATAGTAATGATGTCTATAAAAAATGCACAAAGAAGGGCTTTCCAAAGATTAAGTGCAAAGCAATCAAATTTAAATGCTTATATTCATGAAAGTATAAATGGAGTAAGAGTAACACAATCTTTTTCAAGAAAAAAAGAAAGTATGGATACCTTTAAGGAGCTTTGCTTTGAAAATAGTGATTCATGGATGAAGGCAGTTAGATTTAACTTTTTAATTTGGCCAAGTATAGATATTATTTCAGTAACATCAATTTCTTTAATTTATATTTTTGGTATTTTAGTATTTAGAGATTCAGTTTCCCTAGGATTAATAGCAGCCTTTGTTTCATATGTATGGATATTTTGGGCTCCAATTACTAACATAGGTAATTTCTATAATACTTTAATCAATGCAATGGCTTATTTAGAAAGAATTTTTGAAGCTATGGATGAAGAACCAGAATATGATAATAAGGATGCCATAGAATTAAAAGATGTTAAAGGTGATGTTGAATTTAAAGATGTTTATTTTGAATATGAAAAAGATATCTCTATTTTAGAAGATATTAATATGAAGATTAAAGCAGGAGAAAAGATAGCTTTAGTTGGGCCTACAGGAGCTGGGAAAACTACAATAGTTAACTTACTTTCAAGATTTTATAGAATAAAGTCTGGAGAACTTTTAGTTGATGGGATAAATATAAATGATGTAACATTAAAATCCTTAAGAAAGGAAATAGGTGTTATGCTTCAAGATCCTTTTGTTTTCTCAGGAACAATAATGGATAATATTAGATATGGTAAATTAGATGCTACTGATGAAGAAGTAATAGAAGCTGCTAAGATAGTTAGAGCAGATGATTTTATAAGAGAGTTTAAAGATGGATATTATACTAATTTAAATGAGCAGGGAAGTGGACTCTCAGTGGGGCAAAAGCAACTTATATCCTTTGCTAGAGTATTACTATCAAATCCAAGAGTACTTATTTTAGACGAGGCAACATCAAGTATAGATACTGAAACAGAAGCTTTATTACAAGAAGGAATTGAAGAGCTGTTAAAGGGAAGAACATCCTTTGTTATAGCCCATAGATTATCAACTATAGTTAATTCAGATAAGATAATGTTTATAGGGGAGAAGAATATCTTAGAAGAGGGAACTCACAATGAGTTATTAAAGAAAAAAGGATTGTATTATAACTTATATAAATCACAATATTTAGATGTTTAGTTAGTAAAATTCAATTATGAAAGTTTGCTTGTAGCAACAGGTTAATTTTTTGAAGTGAGAAATGAACTATATATGATAAAATATTAAGTGAAAATCACAGGGGGAATCACAGTTAAATTCACCCTGTGATTTTTTATTACTTAAATTTTTCTTTGCTTTTATAAATATAAATTTAAGTGAATTTTTAAATTAATAAAGATGATACTAATAAATGAGTATTTTTTATAAAAGGAGGAATTTATATGGACTCTCTTTCTAAGAAGTTTTCAAAATATCTTCTTGTTTCTTCCCTAGGTGCTAATATTATTGGAAGTGTTTTTGTAATATTTCTAAGTTTCATAAAAGGATTTGATGCAAAGCAAATTAGTTTTATTGTTGGTACAACTCCATTAATAGTACTTCCTATATTTTTAATATGGGGAAGTATACTAGATAAATATAAGAATGTAATTAAGCTTAGTAAACTTATAAACCTATCTAATATATTTACTATAATTTTATTAATGTTAATAAATAATTTTCTTCTATTTTTTATAATTAATTTATTAAGAAGTATCTTACTTCAACCTGGAGGAACATTAAATGATAAATATTTATTAAATATATCAAAAGAAAAGGAAGGTTCCTATGGGACTATTAGAGTAATGCTAACTATTGGATATGGACTTGCTGGTATAATAGCACCAATAGCAATAAAGCTTGGAGGAGTGTATTTAGCTATAATAGTAGGGAGCATCTTAATATTACTAAGTATTTTTACTCTTAATAAGCTTTCCAACGTAGAAGAAGATGTTATAGAGAAAAAAGAAAGCAGCAAAAAAAGTAAAAAAGGACTTTTTAAGTCTATATTAGAGATATTAAAAAATAAAAAATATTTAAAGTATCTAATAATAATATCAATTATTTGGGGCACTCAAAATGCCGCTGCTGGATATGGAATTCAAATTATGTTAATAGATTTACATGTATCAGATGCAATTATAAGTATTATTCCTTTTATAATGGTTATTTTTGAAGTTGTTTTCTTATTAACTTATGAAAAAATTAAGATATTAGAAAAAACAGATATAGCATTATTAATATCTCTTATAATTCTTGCACTTAGATGGGCAGTAATGATTTTTACAAAGTCTTATATAGTAATTTTGATTATAACAATGCTTCATGGAATAGTAACAGGAATAGTGTTACAAATACAAAATAAAATAGTTGGGAATATTGTACCTTCAAATCAACACTTTATAGCATTTATATTAATGAATTCACTGTCAGGCACTATTTTACCAAGCATTTTAAATTTAGTTACAGGAGAGTTATATAGTAATTATGGAATAAGAATATTTGGAGTAGTTTATTTAACTTTAGCAATTATAGCATCAGGTTTATTGGGAACTAAAATATTTGAAAGAAAAAACAATTTTTGGTATTGACAAAAATTGTGAATATATATAAACTATTAATAAAATTAAATATTTTTATCATACAGACGGAGGGACTGGCCCAAGGAAGTCTAATGTGCTACGCACTATTACAATGCATAATTGATAATGCATAATGCGTAATTAATGTAAAAACTACTAAAGTAGTTTTATGAATATTAACTACGCGCAATGTATAGTTAATAATGCAATGTAAATAATGCAAAATGCGTAATGAAGATATAAATTCCAAAGAAATTTATTAATTTTGATAATTCAGCTTGCTGAATTATTTCAACAATTACGCATTATCAATTATGCATTATCCATTAGCACTAGTTGTCCTGCAGTTGCTACTGCGTCTGAAAGATTTGAATTAAACATGTGTATAATACACTGCTTTCTTATTTTTTAGGAAGGCAGTTTTTTTTATACATTTTTTTATAAAAGGAGGGGAATTATGATCTTATTAAAAAATCTAAACAAAAATTATAGTACAAAAGCTGGTGAAGTAGAAGCATTAAAGGATGTAACACTAAATATTAAAAAAGGTGAGATTTATGGAATTATTGGCTTTAGTGGAGCTGGGAAATCTACCTTAGTAAGATGCATAAATTTTTTGGAAAAGCCAACTACAGGTGAAGTAATTGTAGATGGAAAGAGCCTTGGAACTTTATCAAATAAGGCCCTTAGGATTGAAAGAAAGAAGATAGGAATGATATTTCAACATTTCAATCTTATGAAGTCTAGGACTGTATTTGAAAATATAGCTTATCCACTTAGGGGTAATGGGTATTCAAAGGAAGAGATAAATAAAAAGGTTAATGATTTATTAAAGTTAGTTGAATTAGAAGATAAATCTAAGGTATATCCTTCAGAACTAAGTGGTGGACAAAAGCAAAGAGTTGGAATTGCAAGAGCATTAGCAAATGACCCAAAGGTTTTACTTTGTGATGAAGCCACTAGTGCCTTAGATCCACAAACTACGAAATCTATATTAAGGCTTTTAAAGGAGGTAAATAAAAAGTTTGGAATAACAATAGTAGTAATAACTCATGAAATGCAAGTAGTAAAAGAAATTTGTACAAGAGCTGCTGTAATGGAAAATGGAAGAGTTGTTGAAGAGGGAAGCATATTTAAAATATTTTCAGAACCAAAAGAAAAGATAACAAAGAGCTTTATAGATAGTACTTCTTTATTAACTAATATTCATGACTTAATAAAGGAAGAATCTTCTGTTGTAGATATAAAAGAAAATGAAAAAATATTAAAACTTAAATATTTAGAAGATAGTACAAGTGAACCAATAATATCAATAGTATCTAGAGAATTTAATGTAGATACAAGTATTATCTTTGGGAATATAGAAATTATTCAAGATTCTCCACTTGGAGGTCTTATAGTAATAATAAGGGGAGAAGAAGCTCAAATTAATAAGGTTATAGCTTATCTTAAAGAAAATAAAGTGGAAGTGGAGGTAATTAAGGATGGCAGACTTAGTACAAAAATTATTGCCTAATGCAGTAACGAAGATACCAGAAATTTATAAGGCAACAGGGGAAACCTTACTTATGATAATAGTAGCAGGAGCTATATCCTTTGTTATAGGTCTTATTTTAGGAGTAGTTTTAGTTGTAACTAAGAAGGGAAATATACTAGAAAATAAAGTAGTATATTATGTTTTAGAAAAAATAATAAATATTACAAGATCTATTCCATTTATTATTTTACTAGCTGCAGCAATTCCATTAACAAGAGCTATTGTAGGAACTGCTATTGGGACTAAAGGATCTTTTGTACCATTAGTTTTAGGAACTATTCCCTTCTTTGCAAGACAAATAGAAAGTGCCTTATCAGAAGTTGATAAGGGGATAATAGAAGTAGCAGAATCAATGGGGTCATCACCCTTTGAAATAGTTTTTAGAGTTTATTTAAAAGAAAGCATACCTAATATAGTAAGGGCAACTACTATAACTTTTGTAAGCTTAGTAGGATTAACAGCTATGGCAGGTTCAGTAGGAGGGGGCGGCCTTGGTGATTTAGCTATAAGATATGGCTATCAAAGATATCAAGTAGATATTACCTTTGTAACAGTAATAATACTACTTATATTAGTAAATATCATTCAGGGTACAGGAAATATAATAATTAAAAAAACAACACATTAGTTAGGTAAGAGGGAAGAGGTAAGAGGTAAGAAGTTTGGGGAGTAAATAGTAAATAGTTAAAAAGCAATAAGTAATAAAAAATAAGCAATAAATAAAAAGGAGAGTTTAAATATGAAAACAAAGAAATTATTAAGTATTTTATTATCAGGAGTATTAATATTATCATTAGCAGGCTGTGGGGCAAAGGAAGCTAATAAGGATAGTAATGTTGTTAAAGTTGGGGTAGTTGGTGAAAATACAGATCAATGGGAGCCTGTAATAAAAAAACTTGGGGAAGAAGGCATAAAATTAGAACTTGTAACTTTTTCAGATTATAGTCAGCCTAATCAAGCCTTAGCAGACAAGGAAATAGATTTAAATTCCTTCCAGCATTATGCCTATTTAAATAAAGATATTGAAGATATAGGATTTGATTTATCAGTTATAGGTGAAACTATAATAGCTCCTCTTGGATTATACTCTAATAAAATAAAATCTTTAGATGAGTTAAAGGATGGAGATTCTATTGCAATACCAAGTGATGCAACTAATGGAGGAAGGTCTCTTAAGGTTTTAGAAACTGCAGGTCTTATAAAGGTAAAAGAATCAGCAGGATATACACCAACTTTAAGTGATATAACTGAAAATCCTAAAAATATAAAATTTGTAGAAGTAGAAGCAGCTCAAACACCAAGATTATTAGATGATGTAGCAGCAGCATTTATTAATGGGGGACATGCTGTTGATGCAGGACTTAATCCAAAGGAAGACTCAATTTATTTAGAAAAGGCTAATGAAGGTAGTGATAATCCATATATAAATATAATTGTTGCAAGAACAGAAGATAAGGATAATGAAACTTACAAAAAAGTTGTAGATGCATATAGATCAGAAGATGTTGCAAAAGTAATAGAAGATGTATATAAAGGGGCATATCTACCAACTTGGAAATAGCAATGTAAATAGCAATATAAATAGAAAGGGGCAAACTTAATGAGTATAAAAGATTATGTATTAAAAGAAAAAGATTATATTGTTTCTCTAAGAAGAGAATTTCATAAACATCCAGAGGTAAGTTTAAAGGAATATAAAACAGCTAAAAGAATTGAAGAGGAATTAGATAAATTAGGAATTCCACATAAAAGAATAGGAGACACAGGGGTTTTAGGGGTGATAAAAGGGGAAAATCCATCAAATAAAGTTATTGCAATAAGGGCAGATATAGATGCTCTTAAAGTTCCAGATGACAAGGAGGTAGAATATAGATCACAAAATGAAGGCTACCATCATGCTTGTGGACATGATGCTCATACTGCCAGTCTTCTTGGATCTGCAAAGATATTAAAAGAAAGAGAAAATGAGTTAAATGGGGAAGTAAGATTATTCTTTCAACAAGCAGAAGAAATCGGTCAAGGAGCTAAGATATTTATTAAAGAAGGGGCATTAGAGGGAGTAGAAGAAATACTAGGAGCACATGTATCCTCTCATTTAGATGTTGGACAAGTTTCAGTAACAAGTGGACCTATAGCAGCTTCTTGTGATTATTTTAAAATAAAAGTTAAGGGGAAAGGTGGACATGTGTCTGTACCACATTTATCAATAGATGCCTTATATATTGCAAGTCAAATTGTAATAAATCTACAATCAATAGTAAGTAGACAAACAGATCCTATTGATACAGTTGTAGTAGGTGTTGGTACAATTACTGGAGGGACAATTTATAATGCAGTAGCAGAAGAGGTTGTATTAGAAGGGACAACAAGAACATTCGACTTTGAGACACGAGAAAATACTAATAAAAATGTAGAGAAAATAGCAAAATCTATTGGAGAAATATATGGAGCAGAGGTTTCAGTAGAATTTAAAGATTATGCATCACCCCTTATAAATGATGAAAAAGTTAGTGGACAAGTAGCAGATATAGCAAAGCATATAGTTGGAGAAGAAAATGTTATAACTAATTATCCAAAGAGATTAGGAGCAGATGATTTTGCAGAATTCTTATTAGAAGTTCCAGGAACATATATTCATGTAGGCACTAAGAATTCTTGTAATTCAAATACTTCAGCAGAACATCATAATCATTTATTTGATATAGATGAAGAGGGATTACTTATAACAACAAATATAGAAGTAGATTATGTATTAAGTAAGATTGGACAAGATATTTAATATAATAATTTTAAGAAGTTAGTAAAAGCTAGCTTCCTATTTTAATTTAAGTTGCAGTATCTTTTTTACATCTTTTAAATTATCTTCATTTAAAACACGATAATTAAGCCAGCCACCCTTTCCACAAGGATATCTATTGTCAATGCACTCTCTTGTATAAGGACTTACCTCATTGTAGATTTCATTAAATTTTGTATCATTTAATCTAATCATAACTGTAAAAGCATCTTTTTCAGCAAAAATATCACAAAAATGCATGCTCTTTATAAAATATTTCATACCCCAACCATAACTATTACCGTAAGGAAAACGCATTACTTTTTCAGTTTTCAATTCTTTTATTAAAAAGCAATCTACTTTTTCAAATAAATTTTTGCATTTTCCACAGTACTCAATAAATTCTTCATAGGTTGGCTTATGCTCTTTATCTAACATTCTTTCATACATTCCGTATCCCCCATTTTATCTAAAAATATAAATAATTTTTGGCTACATAAATCTAGAAATATATATTACTAAATATAACATATTTTCAAAAAAATAAACTATTTAATTTTTAAATAATAAATTATTGTAAAAAATTGGACCCAAGGGGAGTATCCACTGGGGCCCAATAAAATGGAAATTAATTAATTATTCTCTTTGCAGAGGTTATACTATTTAAATTTACACTTTGTATTCTTACAACATCTCCTGTATTAGGAGCATGTAGTATATAACCACCATCTATATAGAAAGCTACATGGGTAGCTGGTCTTCCCCAAAATACTAAGTCTCCTGTTCTAAGTTCAGATAGACTTACATCTGTTCCAAAATTTTGTTGGTCTTGAGATACTCTTGGTAGATAATATCCAAATTGAGCATAGCAATATTGCACTAATCCAGAGCAATCAAAGCCTCTAGGAGTTGTACCACCCCAAACATATGGAACTCCTTGAAATTGACTAGCATAAGCTACAACTTCTTCTGCAGTATAGCCATTTGATATTGGATAGTTTGTAGTTTCTTCTTCATAGTTATCTTTGTTTGGATCAGACTGCTGATTTTGAGAAGTTTCTTCTTGTATACTACTTTCTTCTTGTTTTTGCCTTTGAGCCTCAGCTTGAAGTTTTTGTTCTTGCAACATAGTATTAATTTTTTCTGCTGCTGCCTTTTCATTTTCCATCTTGTATATTAAATTAGCTTGTACTGCGTTTAATTCATTTAATTTGTTTTGTTGATCATTTTTCATAAGAGTCAGTTCATCAACTATAGCTTTTACATCAGCTTTATCTTTTTCTAATTCAGTTTTATTTGTCTCTAAAATTTCTTCTTCACTTATCAAGTCTTTCTTAAGTTTATCTAATTCTTCTATATTTTTTTTGCTTGCGTTTACTAAGGCAGAGTAGCTATATAAGTTGTATGTTGCATCGAATACGTTATCAGACTTAAATATAACATCAACATAAGATAATTCACCGAACTTGTACATATTACGTATAAAAAAATTCTTCTTAGCTTCTTTGTCTTCTATATCTTTATTGTACTGCTCTATTTTTAAATTACTTTCATGTATTTTATTGTTAATACTGTTAATTTCATCTTCAAGTGCATTTTGTTTATATAGTGCACTTTCTATCTTGCTATCTAGTTCTTGAATAGCAAGCCTTAGTTCATCTGCTTGAACTTCATATGTACTTAGTTTAGATGTATCTTCTCCTATACTTTGGTTGTACTGCTGTAGTTGATCCTGAAGAGGATCTGCATTAACTACTTTATCTAATGTAGGAATTAATAAAACAAATATTAAGGATAATGATATCCTTGATTTAAGATTCATTTTCTCACCCTCTTTTCTTAGATATACTAGAACAAATATACTTTTAATTTAATAGTAATCTTTAAGAATTATAATTTATTCTAAAAATAAGATAAAGGCAGCCTATAGACTGCCTTTAATTTAATATAGAATCATAATAATTTATTTCTTTAATACTTCTTTTACTAACATAGCTTCAACTCTAGTAGATGATTCAATATTAGCAGTCTTAATATAAATATTTTCTTTCTTAATGAAATAATAAGAAAATATAACTTATAAATTTAAGGGGATAATAGTTAATAATTTGTATATTTATAGTTTAGCACTTATTACAAATTAATACAATAATAAGGAATATTAATTAAATATGATAATATTTATTTTCTTTTATTTTTATTTTTTCTATATCATTATATAGCTCCATATATTCTAAATATTCTTTTGAACCATTTCTTAGGTTTATTTTAGTAGGACCTATAAATATATAAATACCTTCAGTTTTAATAACATTAAGAGTAAGGTTATCAAAAATAGCTCCTAAACCTCTTATTGAAAATAATAAAGTAGTTTCATGACTTTGCTTTTCATTTGCAAGGTAATAAACATTTATTCTATCAGGCTTTTCTTCAATACCAAATTTATTCTCCCAGTTACTTGGAAAGTTTATTGAAATTCCTAGATCTTCATTTTCATAAAGATAGGTATTGTCATCTTGTTTAATTAGATCATTATTAGGTATTAAAGGATATCTTTTAAAGTTATATTTTCCAATGAAAAAGCTAGAGATAAAGGACAATAAAATAGTAAATACAAAAATAGTATATAATTTTTTAGATTTTCTATTTAACCTTTTAAATTCATCTAATACAATAAGAGAATTATTCTCATTTCTAAGTAATGATATAAATTCTTCTAAAGGAATAGGTAAAATAGCCTTTGGAATAAAAGGAGATATCTTTGCATTTTCAATAGATAATATTAATCCATGTTTTAAAAGCTTAATATTATTAATTTCACTTAATTTAAATTTAATAGAAGTAAATTCATTTTCTCTTATTAAATAACCATCTTCTATAGTAAAGTAAAAGGTACTTTCAATATCACAGAATAACTTAGTATTTTTTATTGCTTTCTTTCTTCTTAATTTAATTATTAGTAAAAATAATAAAAGAAGAAGGGCAGAAAATATAATAATGAATGGGATTAAATAAGGAAAATATCTATAATTTTCAGATAATATATAAGTAATTAAAGAAAAAGCAAGTATTAAAGTAGCAGGTCTAATAGTCTTTAAGTATAGAGTAATAACTGGAGAGGTCAAATTTAAATACCTTAAATACTCTCTGAAACTAAGATTATAGTCACTGGGCTTAAATTCAAATTTCATTATTTAATCCTCCTTACCTTAATATATTTTTCAATATCTTCAATTAATTCTTCTGCTTCAACATCAAAGAATTTTAAATAAAAGAAGTTTCCTGGTAGTCCAATAAGTTTATAATGTAGTCTTAAGCTATCTTTATCTACAATAGCATCACTTACTGCCTTCCATTTAACATGTCTTGATATATCATGGCTTTCAAAATAAACTCCTTCTTCATCAAAAGATATACTTACTTCATTATTAGGAACAGTAGTTAATAACTTTTTACATTCATTTCTGTAAGATATAAGGAATATAAAGAATTCTAATAATAAAGTTAATGTGATTATAGATGAGAGAATTTCCATTTTTAACTCTAAAAATTTGAATGCTAATATTGATAATATAAACATAATAGTATTAACTATAAAAATAAGAGTTAAGCTACCCCTTAATAGAGCTTTCTTAATATATCCTTTATAAGCTATTTCAAAATCAGCATTATTAGTTAATTTATAGCAATACATTTTTTTCTCCTTTATAATTTTATTTCCTTTATTATACAGGAAAACCAATACTATATAAATAATTTATTAGAATCGACACATAATTTAGATAAAAAATACATTTATTATATACTAATAACCCATATAGTGGTAAGATATTTAAGAATCAGATAATTTATGGATTTAATTAGATTACTTATAAAGACAATAGGACGTTACATAGATTACAATACATAAATTAAGAAAAAAATCTGTATGAGAATCTATTTTTTAGACTCATACAGATTTTTTTTATATATGAAATTAAAAATTGCAATTCTTTAGAAAACAATTAATCTAAATAAGCATATAGAAGAATAAACATCATTAAGTGACTTTTAATCTTTTATGTAACCAGATAAATAAAAATTAATATAAAATAAGTGAAATTTACTAGGTATAAGTAATTATTAGCCTTATATATAATTATAATTAGATAAAAATAGAAGCTTATAATAATGAAATAAGGAAGTGAATATTTATGAAATTTAGTAATGGTTGTTGGCTAAATAAAGATGGAATTACAAGATTTAGTTCAGAAGAAGTATATAGCACTGCTAAAAATGAAAAGGTTTTAAGTATGTACGCTCCATGCAATAGAATTAATCATAGAGGAGCTACTCTTGGGGGACCTGTTATAACATATAAGATTTCTTCACCACTTGAAAATGTTCTTAGAATTAGAGCATATCATTATATGGGAGCAGAAGATTTAGGTCCGCATTTTGATGTAAAGAAAGAAGAATTAGATATATTAACAGAGGAAAATGAAGAATTAATAACAGTTAAATCAGGAGATTTAAGTGTGAAAATAAACAAGAATCAATTTTCCATGGAATTTTATAATGGAGATAAGTATTTAACTAAGAGTACTAACAGAAGCTCAGCTTATTTAAAAAGTGATGGAGCTAAATTCTTAGATGAAGAAGGAGCAGAAACTTATATGAGAGATCAGTTAAGTTTATCTGTTGGAGAAGCTGTATATGGTTTAGGAGAAAGATTTACTCCATTTGTTAAGAATGGACAATCTATTGATATATGGAATGAAGATGGAGGAACAAGTACAGAGCAAAGCTATAAGAATATTCCTTTTTACTTAACTAATAAGGGATATGGAGTATTTGTAAATCATCCAGAAAGAGTATCCTTTGAAGTAGGTTCAGAGCTTGTTACAAAGGTACAATTTAGTGTTCCAGGTGAAGTTTTAGATTATTATATAATCACAGGAAATGATATGAAGGAAGTTTTAGAAAACTATACTAGCTTAACTGGAAAACCAGCATTACCACCATCATGGTCCTTTGGATTATGGCTTACTACTTCCTTTACAACTAATTATGATGAAAAAACAGTTAATGAATTTGTAGATGGAATGGCAAGTAGAGAAATTCCACTTCATGTATTCCATTTTGATTGCTTCTGGATGAAGGACTTTAATTGGTGTAATTTTGAATGGGATAAGAGAGTTTTCCCAGATCCAGAAGGAATGATAAAGAGATTAAAGGAAAAGGGATTAAAGATTTGTGTATGGATTAATCCTTATATAGCTCAAGAATCTTCATTATTTGCTGAAGGAAAAGAAAATGGATATTTCATTAAAAAGAAAAATGGTGATGTATGGCAATATGATATGTGGCAACCAGGAATGGCTATTGTAGATTTTACAAATCCAGATGCCTGTAAATGGTATGGAGATAAGTTAAAGGCATTGATGGATATGGGAGTAGATTGCTTCAAGACAGACTTTGGCGAAAGAATACCAACTAACTGTAAGTACTTTGATGGATCAAACCCAGAAAAAATGCATAACTATTATACTCAAATCTACAATAAAGTAGTATTTGATGTAGTAAAAGAAGTTAAGGGTGAAAATGAAGCAGTATTATTTGCAAGATCAGCAACTGCAGGTGGACAACAGTTCCCAGTACATTGGGGTGGAGACTGTACTTCAGAATATGAAGCAATGGCAGAAAGCTTAAGAGGTGGATTATCACTATGTATGTCAGGATTTGGTTTCTGGAGTCATGATATTGGAGGCTTTGAAAGTACATCTACACCAGATGTATATAAGAGATGGGCAGCTTTTGGTCTTTTATCATCACATAGTAGATTACATGGAAGCACATCTTATAGAGTGCCATGGCTTTATGATGAAGAATCTTGTGATGTAGTTAGATTCTTTACAAAATTAAAATGTAGTATAATGCCATATTTATTTAAAACTTCTTATGATACATCAATTAAAGGTCTTCCAGTAATGAGATCTATGGTATTAGAAAATCAAGATGATCCAAGTTGTAGATATTTAGACAGACAATATATGCTAGGAGATAATATTTTAGTAGCACCAATTTTTAATGAAGAAGGAATTGCAGAATATTATTTACCAGAAGGAAAATGGACTAACTTTATAACTGGAAAAATTTATGAAGGTGGAAGATGGATTAGAGAAAAACATGGATATTTAAGTATTCCAATGATGGTAAAAGAAAATAGCATAATCCCAGTTGGAGCAGTTGATAATGTACCAAACTATGATTATGGAAAAGATGTAACATTAAAGGTATTTAACTTACTAGAAAATAAAGAAGCATATTTAGAAGTAGTAAATGGAAATACTGATGTTGTATTAAAAGCAAAAGCGTTAAAGGTAAATAATACTATTACTTTTTATGTAGAAGCTAAGGATAATTACAGCATATTAATAAATGGAGAATTTAATATAGAAAAGGTTGAAGGAGCAGAATTTAAAGTAGATAAAGATGGAATCAGATTAACTCCTAATGCTAATAAAATAATAATTGCCCTTAAATAATATTTAAATTTAGCCTCAGTTAAACTTGATTTTACTGGGGCTATAAGATTAATAAGGAGGAAGAGATTTATGATAAATGAAAATAAAATAGAAGGAATAATAAAATGCCTTACATTAAAAGAAAAGATAGGAATGATACATGGAGTTGGACTTTTTAGAACAGAGGGAGTTGAAAGACTTGGAATAAAACCATTAAAAATGGCTGATGGACCAATGGGAGTAAGAAATGAATTTCCTGATGATAGTTGGGTTCCTTATGGATACTCTGATGATTATGTTTCATATCTTCCATGTAACACTGCTTTAGCATCAACTTGGAATAGAGAACTTGCCTATAAAGAAGGATATGTCCTAGGAAATGAAGCAAGAGGTAGGGGAAAGGATGTAATATTAGCACCAGGAATAAATATAATTAGAAGTCCATTATGTGGAAGAAATTTTGAATATATGTCTGAAGACCCATATTTAACAAAGGAAATTGCAGTTCCATATATAAAGGGTGTTCAAGAAAATGATGTAGCAGTTTGTGTAAAACATTTTGCAGTAAATAACCAAGAAACTGAAAGATTAAATGTAGATGTAGTAGTAAGTGATAGAGCACTTAGAGAAATATATTTTCCAGCCTTTGAAGCAGCAGTAAAAGAAGGTAATGCTTATTCTATAATGGGTGCTTACAATAAAATATGGGACCAATATTGTTGTCATAATCCAAAGCTTCTTAAAGAAATATTAAGAGAAGAATGGGGTTTTGATGGAGTAGTAATATCAGATTGGTCTGGAGTTCATGATACTAAGGAAGCTGCAGAAGGTGGAATGGATATTGAAATGTCAGTAACTTATAACTTTGATGAATATTTCTTTGCAAATCCAATGATACATGCAGTAGAAAAGGGAATCGTTAGTGAAGAAGTCATAGACGATAAAATAAGAAATATTTTAAGAATGATGTATAAATTAAAGATCTTCTCTGAAGATAGGAAAAATGGAGAATATAATAGCTATGAAAATAGAGAAAAAACTCTAGAAATAGCTAGGGAATCAATAATTTTATTAAAGAATGAAGATAATGTACTTCCATTAAAGGAAAAGGAATTAAAGAAAATTGCAGTTATAGGAGAAAATGCAGATATAAGACATTCATTAGGTGGCGGCTCATCAGAAATTAAGGCACTATATGAAATAACTCCACTTCTTGGTTTAAAGATGAAGCTAGGTGGAAACACAGAAGTAAAATATGCAAGAGGATACACTCATAATGAAGATGAAAGAGAAGAAGTTTTAAAAGAAGCAATAGAATTAGCTGAAAACTCTGATGCAGTAATATTTGTTGGAGGATTAAAACATACTAAGGAAAATTTTGAGCTATATCAAAATGCCTTACATTCAACTAAAGAAGATGATGTAGTAAATATAGATAGTGAAGGTAATGATAAAACAAATATGTCACTTCCTTATAAACAAGATGAAGTTATAAAGGAATTGTTAAAGGTTAATAAAAATATTGTCCTAGTTATATCAACAGGTTCACCAGTAGAGATGGCAAGTTTTGCTTCAGATGCAAAGGCAATTATCCAAACTTCCTATAATGGAATGGAGGGAGGAAAAGCTCTTGCAGAAGTAATATTTGGAGATGTTAATCCATCAGGAAAATTATCCTATACTGTTCCAGTTAGATTAGAAGATTCACCAGCTCATAGTCTTGGAGAGTTCCCAGGAACAGATAAAGTTAGATATGATGAAGATATATTTGTAGGATATAGATATTTTTCAAGCTATGATGTTAAGCCATTATTTGCTTTTGGACATGGTTTATCTTATACAGATTTTAAATATGATAATTTAAAAATAGAAGTAAGTGCCTTGGAAAATGATATTAATGTTACAGTATCATTAGAATTAACCAATATAGGAAAAGTGCCAGGAGCAGAAGTGGTAGAGCTTTATATAAATGATGTAGAAGCTACTTTAAAGAGACCTAATATAGAATTAAAGGGCTTTGAAAAAATTAATTTAGAAGTGAAGGAAACTAAGACAGTAAAAATACATTTAAACAAGAAGGATTTTGCTTTTTATAATGAAGAAAAGAAATCTTGGACTGTAGAAAGTGGAAGATTCAACATTTTAGTTGGTTCATCATCAGATAATATATTATTAAAGGAAGAATTGAATGTAGAAAGGGATTATGAATTTTAAGATATTATGAGTAAGAAGCTTTGGTACAAGAAACCAGCAGATAAGTGGGTAGATGGACTTCCTCTTGGTAATGGAATCCTAGGAGCTATGGTTTTAGGAAAGGTATTTAATGAAAGAATAGCTTTAAATGAAGATACTTTATGGACAGGGTTTCCAGGGGATAAAACTAATTATAATAGTAAAAATTATTTAGATGAAGCTAGAAGATTAATAAATAATGAAAAATATTATGAAGCACAAGAAATAATAAATGAAAAGATGTTATCTTCCTACACAGAATCCTATGCACCACTAGGAGATTTATTATTAGACTTTTACTATGAAGATGATAACTTCCATAATTACACTAGGGAGTTAGATTTAGAAAAAGCCTTAGTAACAGTTAAATATAATATAGGAAACATAGAAGTTAAAAGAGAAACCTTTATTTCAGCAGAGGATAAGGTTTTAGTAATGAAGATAACATCAAATAAAGAAGAAAGTCTTAATTTTGATGTAAGATTAAATAGCTTATTAAAGAGTAAAACATGGAAGGATGGAGAAGTAGGCCTTCAATTAAAAGGTATAGCACCAATTGAAATCTTACCTAGTTATGTTAATGATGAAAAAATTATCTATGATGAAAAAGGTGAATTAGGAACAAAGTTTTCTGTAAGGATAAGAGTAAAAAATATAGACGGAAATATTGATATAAATAAAGATGTATTAAAGGTTAGAAATTCAAGTGAAGTAGTTTTAATTTTAGCAGCTAGTACTAATTTTGAAGAATTTAATATAAAACAAGGATCAGCAGGAAGAGATGAAGAAGCTTTAAGCAAAATAATTATAAATAAGGCAAGTTCCCTTTCCTATGAGAAATTATTTAGTAATCATTTAAAGGAATATACAGAATTATTCTTTAGGGTAGAATTTAAATTAGGAGAAGAGGTTGTTGTAGATAATAAAGATAGCAGTGGACAAGCTATAAGTAAGGAATATAAAGATAGCGAGGGACAATCTATAAAGATAAATAAGGAAACACTTACCACCGATGAAAGACTTGAAAGATTAAAAAGTGGAGAAGAAGATTTATCATTAATAACTTTATATTTTCACTATGGAAGATATCTTTTAATTACTTCTTCTAGAAGTGGAAGTGAGCCAGCTAATCTTCAAGGAATATGGAATGAAGAGGTTAGGCCACCTTGGAGTAGTAATTATACTATAAATATAAATACAGAAATGAATTACTGGCCAGCAGAAGTTTGCAATCTTCCAGAATGTCATGAGCCATTACTTAATATGATTAAAGATCTTAGTATATCGGGAATTAAAACTGCAAAGGAAGAATTTAATTGCGAAGGTTGGACAGCTAACCATAATGTTGATATTTGGAGATATTCAAGTACAGTTTTGGGAAGCTGTGAATGGGGATATTGGCCAATGGGAGGTCCTTGGCTTTGTCAGCATATTTTTGAGCATTATGACTTTACTAGAGATAAGGAATTTTTAAAGGAATATTATCCTGTTTTAAAGGGTTCGGCAGAATTTTTATTAAGTTGGTTAAAGGAAGATGAAAATGGAATTTTAAATACATGTCCATCAACATCTCCTGAAAATAATTTCTTAGATAATGAAAAAAGACCTTGTGGAGCTAGTAAATCATCAACTATGGATATAGCTATAATTAGAGACTTATTTACTAATGTAATAAAAGCAAGTGAGGAATTAAATATAGAGAAAGAGTTTAAAAATCAAATAAAAATTGCTATGGACAAGCTACCAAAATGTAAAATAAATAAATTTGGAGGAATTCAAGAGTGGTTTAAAGACTTTGAAGAAAAGGAGCCAGGACATAGACATATTTCTCATCTTTTTGGATTATATCCAGGTAAAGAAATTACAGAATATAAAAATAAAGATTTAATAGAAGGCTGTAAAAATACTCTATCAAGAAGGTTAGCACAAGGGGGAGGACATACAGGCTGGAGCTGTGCTTGGATAATTAACTTTTATGCAAGGCTAAAGGATTCAGAACTTGCGTATAAATACCTAAGAACCTTATTAAATAAATTAACTTATCCAAATCTATTTTGTGTTCATCCACCATTTCAAATCGATGGAAACTTCGGAGGAACAGCAGGAATAGCAGAAATGCTAATTCAAAGTCATACAGAATATATAGAAATCTTACCAGCAATACCTAAAGAGTGGAGAACTGGTGAAGTCAAAGGCCTAAAAGCTAGAGGTGGATTTATAATAGATATAATTTGGAAAGATAGTAAACTTACATCACTAAAAGTAAAATCAACAGTTGGTGGCACTTGTAATATTAAATATAGAAGAAACCTAGAAAGCTATAGTGAAGTGAAGAAATTAAGTTATTCACTGGCGATAGGAGAAGTAAAAAATGTAGAAGTTTAGCAGTAAAAATAACAGGCAATTTCATAAAAAAATCCAATATTTTCATAAGATAAAGGTCGTACAATTGTACGACCTTTACTAATTCTCATGGGATTTTCTAAATATTTTTTAGCTATATGCTCTGATTTTCTAAATGTATTTATCAAAAAAATATATGCATTTTATCTCCCTAGGACTATTGATGATTTTCATCATAGTTAGGGGGTGGTATTGGATATGCTTGAAATAACAATAAAAAGCTTTGTGGTAATTTATATTATTAGACTAGTTTTAAAACATAATCTTTTTATCCATTATTTAAGGATTTCTGTGAAATTTATTGGTCTAGATATTGAAATTAAAAGCAAAGAAAAAGATGCCCCATCCTCAGAAGATTAGCATCTTTTTTTCAAATTAATTTCTATTAATTTAATTCAATAGCCCTAAAACAAAATAAATGTTCTAAGGATTGCTTAGTGTTACCAGCACTAAGCTTTTCTTATTTAGCTTTGCATAAGTTCGATTTGCTAAATCAAAGATTTAGAATCTTACTTATATTATATCAAACTTTTATAAAAAATAAACATTAAATTTTTAAAATCGAAATTTAACTATAACTTGGAATCTATCAGTATATCAAATTAAATAATCTTGAGTTTCTAATGCGTCTTGATCTAGTTCTTTACTTATTCCTTATCAAGTTCTAATGCAATTTTTGTTGGTTTAAACTTTTTTAAGCACATAATCACTTCTTTGAGTTCAGATTACCTTTTTTCTGATTCAATATTACCACTTTCATAGGTATACATATCCCCATTATTAGGAGTATCCAAATGATGAACTCCAAATATCATTATAGATTTTTTCATAAAATATCACCGCTTATACATAATTTTACCATGAATACAAAGAAAGCTGAATAACTCCAGCTTTCTCCTATTTTTAAGGGATCTATATGAAAAAAATATTAGCATTTTATCACGCATTATCAATTATGATTTGCCTTTAAGATTGCTATATCCTTAGCTTTTAACACTAATTTATCCTTTATAATTTCATTATCATTACTATTACTACCACCACTTAAAAGATTAATATATTCTTTATTATCATCAAGCATTATAGTAACTTCACTATCATTGTGGTTTAAAATAAATGTTAATGAATAATTATCTTTATATCTTTGTGTAACTTCTACACCTTCTTTAGTTTCTATTTCTAATAATAAGTTATTTTCCTTAGCTAATTTTAAAGCAAAGTCATTTAAGAAATCCTGTTCAGGATTAGAGCATATATAGTAAGCTAAGCCATCACCATACTTATTGTTAGTGAATACTGGTGTATCTTTATAGAAATCAGAGCCATAAACTGAAAGTATTTCAGCACTTTCTATATTAATAATATCAAAAACCATATTGCAGATATAAGTATCCTTCATGGAATCTACTTTTGATACAAAGTTAATTGAGTTTTTATTTTCTGGTGGAAGGGCATCTATTTCTTCTACCCATAGACCAAGCATATCTCTTAGTTCTGCTGGATAGCCACCAAGCTGAACCAAATCACTTTCATTTACATATCCACTAAAGTAAGTAGTTATAAAAGTTCCACCCTTTGAAACAAAGTTTTTAATATTATTAGCTACCCCTTCTTTTAACATATATAAAACTGGAGCTAGTACAATTGAATACTTTGATAAATCTTCATTAGGTTCTACAAAATCTACTGCAATATTAAGATTATGGAAAGCCTTATAGTATTTTTCAATTTGCTCTACATATCTAAGGTTAATGGAAGGACCACTTGAGAATTCTACTGCCCACCAGTTATCCCAATCAAAAACTATTGCTACTTTTGCATCATATTTTGAATCAATTATAGTATCTCCTAGAGATTGAAGCTCTTCACCAAGTTCTGCACATTCCTTAAAGATTCTAGTGTTTTCATGACCTGCATGAGAGATAACAGCACCATGATATTTTTCACAAGCACCAATGGATTGCCTCATTTGGAAGAACATAACTGTATCAGCACCATGAGCAAGGGCTTGATAACTCCAAAGTCTCATAACTCCAGGTCTTTTTGAATTATTATAAGGTTGCCAATTTTGTTGGTTTGGAGTTTGCTCTATTAACATAAAAGGTTCATCTTTTTTTAAGCTTCTCATTAAGTCATGACGAAAAGAAGTATCACTTGGAGTAGCATTTAATCCAGGATAATTATCCCATGAAATTAGATCCATATGTTTAGCCCATTTAAAATAGTCTAAAGGCTTAAAAGTACCCATTAAGTTAGTAGTTATTTTAATATCTGGAGTAATAGCCTTAATTGCATTATACTCACCTAAGTAACATTCAAGAATAGAATCAGACATAAATCTGTTATAATCTATAGCCATACCTTGGAAGGTTGTACATTGTTTGTCATATCCATTCCACATTTCACTTAAGTCTGAAGGTGCAACTATTTCATCAAAGTTATAAAGAGTATGTCCCCAGAAACTCATATTCCAAGCTTTATTAACTTCCTCAATTGTTTTATATTTATTTTTAACCCATTCCTTAAATTTATTTTCACAATGATCACAATAACAATAATTAGCATACTCATTACTTATGTGCCAAGCAATTATATTTGGGTAATCCTTATATCTTTCAGCAAGTTTTGTGGCAAGGTTTACAGAAAACTCGTGATATTTTTCACTGCTTGGGCAAAAGTTAACTCGTCCTCCAAATTTTCTTTTTCGACCTTGAAAATCTGTTGGTAATATTTCTGGATATTTTTTTGACATCCAAGTTGGTTGAACTGCTGTAGAAGTAGCCATACAAACATAAATATTATTTTCTTTTAAAGTTTCTAAAATATCATCAAGCCATTCAAAATTATAAGTATCTTCATCAGGCTGTAATAAAGCCCAACTAAATACAGGTAAAGTGACAGTATTTATATTAGCAAGCTTAAAAAACTTCATATCTTCAATTATAGTTTCTTTTGGCCATTGATCTGGATTATAATCACCACCGTAGAGAATAAAAGGTGTTTTTTTACTAATCATAATAGACCTCCTTGTACAATATAGATATATAAATTTTAATGTGAAAAAAATTTTTAAAATACACTATTAATTACATTAAATATATGGATAAAATTAGTGATTAGAGAAAATGATAATATTTACATAATCTACTTCATGAATTAAAATGGATATAATATATACTTTTTGGAGATAAAGATATGTTTGATTTTAAAAAGAATAATATAACTAAATCTATAGTAAATAATTTAAAAATAAGGACTAAACTTTTAATTGTATATTTTATAATAGTTGCAGTAACTGTACTTACAGTTGGAGTTTATTTAACTAATAGTATGAAAAATGTGGTTATAGAAAATTCAAAGAAGGATGCAAGAGCTAATTCAAATCAAATAAAGCAAAGATTAACTGAAACCCTAAGATTAGCAACATCTACATCAGATATGATATATCAAGATGAAAATTTACATAAAATAGTTACAACTAAATATAAAAGTTACGGTGAAAATGTAAGGGCTTATAATGATTATCCAATTCTAAGCAATTATTTAAGGTATTATAATGATTTATCTAATATTAGACTTTATGTTGATAACGATACTATTTTAGATAACTCAAATATAGTAAAAGTAAATGATGAGGTTAGAAACAGTTCTTGGTATAAGAAAGCAAGAGAAGACAAAGGAGTAATAACATGGCTATATAGATATGATGAAATATCAAAGGGCTATAGCCTATCACTTATTAGAGATATATCTTCAGATATTGATGGTCATATAGGGGTATTAGTAATAAGCATTCAAACATCAAAATTCAGAAAATTAATTTCTGAAGAGCCTTATCCAATCACTATTTTAATAGATGGAACAGTGGTAGTTTCAGGGGAATATGAAGAAGGTAGTAAAGTTATAGTTATATATAATCAAGATGAAGTAGACTATTACAATAGTAAAAAGGAAGAAGTAAGCACAGGAAAGAGCTATGCAATTTCAGACAAATTTAAAGTGGACAAATCCTTTAACAATATTTTTGAAGTCATAGTAAGTGTACCTGTTTATAAGATAATGGCAGAATCAAGAAGTGCTGTAGATAAAAGCATGGCTATAATTTCCATAACTATAACAATATCATTAATAATTATAATTTATTTCTCAAAGGAATTTTCAAAGCGTTTTGGAATTTTAAATGAAGAAATGTCAAAGGTGGTAAAAGGTAATTTCGAAATAAAAGAAAGTATAGATGGAAATGACGAAATTGCAGGCCTTTATAAAAATTTATTTACCATGGTAGATAGTATTAAAAATCTAATAAATGAGGTTTATGTAAAAGAAATAGAGCAGAAGAAGCTTATTGTTAAACAAAAGGATGCAGAGTTTAAAATGCTTGCAAGTCAAATAAATCCACACTTCTTATATAATACTTTAGAAACTATTAGAATGAGAGCCTTTTGTAATGGTGATAAGGAGCTTGCAGATATAGTTAAAAAATTAGGAAAGATAATGAGAAGAAATTTAGAGGTTACTAATGAAGTAGTTACATTAAAATCTGAACTTGATATGATTAGCAACTATTTAGAGATACAGAGTTTAAGGTTTAAAGGAAAGGTTGAATATGATTTTAAGTTAGAAGTTAATCCAGAAGATTATTTGATATTGCCTTTATTATTACAACCAATAGTTGAAAATGCCTTTATCCATGGATTAGAAAATAGCATTGAACAAGGGAAAATAGAAGTGTCTATTTATGATGAAGTGGGATATCTAATAGTTGAAATTTCAGATAATGGAGTAGGTATTACTAAGGAAAAATTAGATTATATTAATGGAAAGTTAGAGAAATATAATGATGTTAATAAAAAGAGTATAGGTATTAGTAATGTAAATGAAAGAATAAAAATGTACTATGGTGAAGAATATGGTTTATATATATTAAGTTCATTGGATATTGGTACTAAAGTAATTATTTTATTACCAAGTAAGAAAGGAGAGATAAATCATGTTGAAGGTATTGATAATTGATGATGAACCCTATGTAAGAGAGGGATTGAAATATATTATAGAATGGAATGAAAATGGCTTTGAAGTTTGTGGTGAAGCCTCTAATGGAGATGAAGGATATGATAGGATTTTAGAATTAAAACCAGATATTATACTATTAGATATTCAAATGCCAGGAAAACAAGGTCTAGATATATTGAAGGATATAAGAAATCAAGGTATTAATGGAAAGTTTATTATAGTAAGTGGTTATTCAAATTTTGATTATGCAAAGAAGGCTATAAAATATGGTGTTAAGGATTATTTATTAAAGCCTATTGATGAAGATGAGTTATTAGAAATAGTTCTTAAATTAAAAAAAGAAATAGAAGAAGATAAAAAAAGTAAAAACTATTTAGAAAAAAATAAAGTTGCACTAAGACAGTATTTATTGGGACAACTTATATTAAATAAAGAAATAAATGAATATGAAGATGTGAACAAAGAATTAAATAGCAGAGGAACCTTCCAAGTTGCACTTATTAGTAATTCTTCTAACCAATATAATTTTGATAATATATTAAAAATTGAGGAGTTTTTAATTAACAACTTAGATGAAAAAGATAATATTGATGTTATAAAGTTTGAAGATAAAATAGCCTTAGTTATTAGAAATATAAATTCAAGCTATGCAAATAAGCTATTGAATAAGATAAAGAAAAGATTAGATGAAGAATTAGAAAGTATTAATTTTATTGCATTAGGAGAAGAGGTTAAGGATATAAAGGAAATTTATTCCTCTTATAGAAGTGCAAAGAAGCTAACTAATAATAAATTTTTATTTAGTACCTTAGAAGTAGCATCTAACTTAGAAATAGATAAGAAAAATATAAATTTAAATATAGATGAAAAAGATATTTTGAAAAATGCATATACCTATATCGAAACTGGGCAATTAGATAGGTTTAATGAATACATTACTTTACTAAAAAAACTTATTAAGGCTAATTGGTATAAGGAAAATGAAACTAAGGTACTTATTACTAAAAGTCTTATAGATTTTAGTGATAAGTTGAAAAAAGATTATAGCTTTTTATTTAAAAATAAAAATATATTTGATGAAATAATAGATAAAATATATAGGATGGAGAGCTTGGAAGAAGTAATGGATATACTTACAAAAGGCTTAATGGAAATATCAAAGGAAATAAGCATTAAATCCAATAATTCTTCTATTAAGAGGATAGTTAAGTATGTAGAAACTAACTATTATAAGGATCTTAAACTTGAAACCTTAGCAGAAATTTTTAACTATAATAGTGCTTATTTAGGAAAGATTTTCAAAAACTATACAGGGGTGTCCTTTAACACCTATTTAGATAAGCAGAGGATAGAAGAGGGGAAAAAGCTTTTAATAGAAAAAAATTTAAAAGTTTATGAGGTCTGTGAGCTTATTGGATATAAGAATATAGATTATTTTCATAGTAAATTTAAAAAGTATGTTGGAGTAAGTCCATTAAATTATAAAAAACAAAAAGAAGTAATAAAGTAGGAGATCATTTATATGAGTAATAATAATTTAAAAAGCAGTAGAGTTTATTATTCTACAAAGAAACTCTTATATATTTTATTGATAAATATATATTTTTTAATAGCAATATCACCTTTTTTAATATATTTCCTGGTTGCAGGGAAGAACTTATCTATTTATATCTTATCTTTTTTAGGTATTATATTAGGACCTGCCATATCAACAGTATTTTCTGTATTAGGTAGAGTTATTAAAGAAAATGAAACTAATGCACGTAAGGATTTTTTATATTTCTATAAGGTAAACTTCCTTCAAGGAATATTTGCAGGAACAATAATAAGTGCAATATTATTAATGAGTTACTTAGATATACAATATTTCTTTAAGATGGGAGTAAATATAATTTCCTATATATTTATTATAATTGCAGTATTTGCTTTAGCTATTAGCCTATATGTTTTTCCAATTATATCTAGAATCAATGCAAAAACCCTAGATGTTTTCAAACTAGCTATAGAAAACACAATAAAAAAATTCTATTTATCAATAACAATACTAGCAATAGTAATAATATTTTTATTTCTAGTAAAAATACTTAAAATATCTCTAATTGCAGTACTATTTGGACCAGTTGCCATAGCTTATTTAATATTACTACTAGAAAAAAATACATTAGTAGAAGCAGAGGAATACTTAAAAGAAAAATACGGTGCTGCTAACGCAGAATGAAAGAATTATTGTGGGAGCTGTTGCAACAGCTCCTAAATTAAAAATGTAGAATGTAAAATGTAGAATTATTGATGTAATTCCAAAGGAATTACTAAAAAAATATATATTTTAGAAACTCCTAAGGGAGTTTTTTCTTTAATTTTACATTTTTAATTATTCATTTTACATTGTGCGACAGCTCCTTCATTATCCTTTTTGTCTTGTAATTGAACATATGTAAGTTTGCGATGACTTGGAGGAACGACGGAATAAGCAAGCTTACATATGTTCAATTGAGTATTCTCTAATTTTTATATGAAAACATATACATTTTTATAGGTATAAAGAGGGGATAGAAAATATTATTATTTTATTAAGAGTTGAAGTAAGAATTGAAGAAGATGGAGGGGTAAATAATGCAGCTTGTGAGAGATGTTAATTTAAAAACAAAAAAAGAAGCTAAGAAGAAGGAAAAGAAAATTACCTGGAAAAACATTAAAAAGCAATGGGTGTTAATAGCAATGTCCTTTCCTTTTGTTATCTGGGTAATTATATTTAAATACTTGCCACTATTTGGCTGGACTATGGCTTTTCAAAATTATAAGCCACAGTTATCATTTTTTGAACAGGAATGGGTTGGATTTAAACATTTTATAGATTTATTTAATGAACCATTATTTTACGAGTCTTTAAAAAATACATTAGGTATGAGTATTCTAGGCTTAGTATTTGGAACATCATCAGCAATATTATTTGCACTTCTTTTGAATGAATTAAAATATACTAAGTTTAAAAAAATAGTTCAAACGATTTCCTATCTACCACACTTTATATCATGGGTTGTGGCAGCTACAATAGTTACTAATATTTTAGCAAATGCTGGAGTTGTAAATGAAATTCTTATGAAGTTAAATATTATTTCTCAGCCAATTAAGTTTTTATCTAGTACAAGCATGTTTTGGGGAATAGTAACAGCTTCAGATGTCTGGAAGGAAATGGGATGGAATGCAATTATATATTTAGCGGCAATGACAGCTATAGATCCAGAACTCTATGATGCAGCAAAGGTTGATGGAGCAGGAAGATTTAGAAGAATGTTTAGTATTACATTACCACTAATTAAAAATACAATATTAGTTTTACTAATTATGAGTATAGGTAACATACTAAATATAGGTTTTGAAAAGCAAATGCTATTAAGTAATAAAGTTATAGAAAGTAAAGCTTTAGTTATAGATAAATATGCTTTAGATTATGGTATTGGTATGTTTAGATATTCCTTTGGTACAGCAATTGGTATCTTTAAATCAGTAGTAGGAATTGTATTGATATACTTGGCAAATAAGACATCAAAGAAATTTAATGATGGAGAAGGAAGTTTACTAAAATAATAGCAAAGTCATAGGAGGGATTATAAATGAAACTTAAAAAGAAAAAAAATAAGATTGAAGTTTTTGATATAGCATTAGTTATAATTATGTTATTTATAGTTGGCATAACTTTATATCCATTCTTAAATGTACTAGCCATATCATTAAATGATGCTGGAGATACAGTTAAAGGTGGAATACACATTTGGCCAAGAGTATTTACATTAAAAAATTATGAAGAAATATTTTCAGGAAGTAGTAAATTGCCAATGGCTTTTGTAAATTCAGTTTTAAGAACTGTTATAGGAACAGTTACAGGGGTATTAGCTACTACTATGTTAGCTTATACATTAAGCAGAAGAGATTTTATCTTTAATAAATTTGTTACTATATTATTTATAGTCACTATGTACGTAAGTGGAGGTTTAATTCCAGAATACTTAGTAATTAGAAAATTAGGCTTAGTAAATAACTTTGCAGTCTATATTTTACCTACACTTATTTCAGCCTTTAATGTTATAGTTGTAAGAGCATTTATGGATGGATTACCTGAAGCTTTATATGAATCAGCAGCTATAGATGGAGCTAATGACTGGGTTGTATTTAGAAAAATCGTATTCCCATTAAGTTTACCTGTTATAGCAACAGTAGCTTTATTTATTGCAGTTGGTCAATGGAACAGTTGGTTTGACACATATATTTATGCTAGAACCAATGATAGCTTAACTACATTGCAATATGAATTAAAGAAGATTATGGATAACGCAGCCGCTACAGTAGATATTCATAACCCAACATTACAGCAAGCAAGGTCCAATCCAGAATCTATAAAGATGGCTATTACAATAGTTGCAACTGTACCAATATTAATGGTTTATCCATTTGTGCAAAAATACTTCGTTTCAGGAATGACTTTAGGAGCAGTTAAGAGTTAGAAAAATGAAAAAAGTATAACTAATTAAATTGGTAAACATAAAGTTTCTTTGGGTTTATATTTTGAAACTTTGTTTATATAAATTGTAAAAATATGGTCCCTTGGGGACCAATATATGGTCCCCAGGGGAAGGGCAAATTAAATTTTAGGAGGGTAAATATGAAAAAGAAAAAAATATTCTCTTTATTATTAGCAGGTTTAATGATTACATCAGTTTTTGTTGGCTGTGGTAAGAAAGCGGATGAAGGTTCTAAGTCATCAGATGGAGCAGATAAATCTCCAATCACCTTTACTATTTTTTCAGCAGATTTAAGTGAGGATATACCTTTTACTGATGATGTTGCAAAGAAGATAACAGAATTAACAGGTGTAACTTTGAAATTTGAACACCCAGTAGCAGGAGATACTCAAGCAGTTCCACTTATGATAGCAAGTGGAGAATATCCAGATATAATCTTTGGTAAAGGAGATACATCTAAGTTAGTAGATGCAGGTGCAATTATTAAGTTAGATGAATATATGGAGAAGGGTGGAGAAAATTTAAAAGCCTTATATGGAGATCAAATAAATAGATTAAAATATAGCAATGCTGATCCTTCAATATATACAGTTGGTACTTATGGTGCTGTAAACAAAGTATTTGATCCATCAGGTACTATGCAACTACAACATCAAGTTCTTAAAGAAATGGGATATCCAGAAATAAAAACAATTTATGACTATGAAAAAGTTATGAAGGAATATTTAGAAAAGAATCCTACAACAGCAGATGGACAAAAGAGAATAGGATTATCTTTAATGGCTAGTGACTGGAGATGGTTAATTACAGTAGGAAATAGAGCATCTCTTGCAGCAGGTATTCCAGATGATGGACAATTTGCAGTAAATACTGATACTAATGAAGTAACTTATAAATTCTTACTTCCTGAAGTTAAAGAGTATTTTAAATGGTTAAATAAGATGAACGATGAAGGATTATTAGATCCAGAATCCTTTACTCAAAAGGAAGATACTTATAAAGCTAAGATAGCAGCAGGAAGAGTAGTTGGATTAGCAGATGCATATTGGGATTATCAATCAGCAGCAATTACTTTAATTGGTGAAGGAAAAGATGAAGCAACATATGCTAGATTACCAGTAGTTATTGATGCAAGTAAGCAAAAAGATCAAACTTTAAAGGATTATGGATTTAGTGGAGGTTTTGGATATGGAATTTCTTCAACTTGCAAAGATCCGAAAAGAGCATTTGAATTCTTAGATTGGATAGCATCAGACGAAGCTCAAGTTTTATTAAACTGGGGTATAGAAGGAACTCACTATAAGATTAATGATGAAGGAAAGAGAGAATTCTTACCTGATATCCAAGCTCAAAAAAATACAGATCCAGACTTTACAAAGAAAACAGGTGTTGGATATTATGTATATCCATTCCCACAAAAAGGAGTTGGAGCTTTAGATAAAAATGGAGATAGCTATTCAACTACTACTGTTGAAAGTATGATGGCAAATTATACTGAGGCAGAAAAAGAGACTTTAGCAGGATATAAAGCTGAGGCATGGCCAGATCTATTCCCATCAGATGAAGAACTTGGAGTTGCTAAGCATGGACAAGTTTGGCAATTGAATATTCCAAGTGATAGCGATATGGCTATAATACAAAAGAAGGCTGATGACTATATTCAACAGGAAGCAACTCAAGCTGTACTTGGAAAGCCAGAAGATTTTGATAAAGCTTGGGATAAGATAATAGAAACCATAAAGAGTTATGATATAGATAAAGTAAATAAAGGCGTTACAGATTTATTAAAAGAAAGATTAGAGTTATGGAATAAATAATACAAAGTAATTAGAAAGCTGTATGAGATTGGATTTTTTCAATATCATACAGTTTTTATTATTAATGTAGAATTAAGTATTACTGAAGATTAAGGGCTTTTAATTTTTATTTTGTATTATATAATAATAGTAAGTAGAATTATGGCAAAGGAGAAAAAGATGAATAATAAGGGAATAGTATTTTTTGATGTAGACGGAACCCTAATAGATTGGACAAAAAAGATATATGATCCAACAAAAGCAACAAAGCTAGCTATAGAGAAGCTAAGAGAAAATGGTTATTTAACAGTGTTAGCAACAGGAAGGCCAATGAATTGTGTTCATAAATCAATATTAGATTTAGGTTTAGATGGATATGTTGCTTCAAATGGTGCTTATTTAGAAATAAATAATAAAGTTTTATTTAATGAAACTTTGGATAATAAGGAACTTAAAATATTATTAGATTTCCTAGAAGAAAACAATGTAGTTTATATCCTTGAAGGACAAGAATATGATTATGTTTTAGATATGAAAAATGAAAAATTAACAAGCTTTATAGAAGAAGCTCATTTAGATAAAAATAATTTTAAAGAAGATTGGGACAAAGATACTGTTAAAGTTAGTAAGATTATAGCTTTATCCTATGACGAAAATTCTTTCAATTTAGTTTTTGAAAAATTTAAAGAAAAGGGTTATGCTTTTATGTCAAATTTAAGCAATGGAGGAGTTTTTGAAATATATAAGGCTAAATATTCAAAGGGATATGGAGTTGAACAATTATTAAATTTATTAGACATAAGTAGAGATAAAGCCTATGCCTTTGGTGATGGTGAAAATGATATAGAAATGTTCCAAGCTGTAAAATATGGAATTGCTATGGGGGGATGTCATGAAAGCTTAAAACCATATGCCTATGATTTTACAGAAGATGTAGCTAATGAAGGAATAGAAAAAGGACTGAGAAGATTAAATTTAATTTAATCAATGAAGAATGAAGAATGTAAAATGTAGAATTAAGGAATAAATTCCACAGGAATTTATAAATTTTCATAATTCAGCTTGCCTGAATTATTTCATCAATTCTTCATTCTTAATTTTACATTATTAATTACTGCCGTAAGGCAGTTTGAGGGGGTTTAGAGATGAGAGTTGCAATAATTGGAATTGGATCTATTGCTCAAAAGGCATATTTACCAATTCTATCTGCTATGGAAGATGTTGAACTTTTGATATCAACTAGAAATAAAAAAGTTTTAGAAGAGGTGTCTCTTAAATATAAGATAGATAGGGCTTATAATAAATTAGAAAATTTATTAAAAGAAGATTTTGATGCAGCTATAATTTCAACTCATGCAGATGGACATTATGAAATAGCTAAAAAATTACTAGAAAAAGGTGTTAATGTATATATAGACAAACCTTTAACTTATAATCTTGAGAAAAGTATGGAGATAGAAGCTCTTGCAAAGAAAAAAAACCTAATTGCTATGGTTGGATTTAATAGAAGATTCTGTCCAAAGTTTAGAGAGCTTAAAGATAAAGGAAAAGCAGATATTATTATCATGGAGAAAAATAGAGATTATCCACCAGGAGGTATTAGAAAGTTTATTGTAGAAGATTTTATACATGTTGTGGATACCATAAGATTTTTAATGGATGAAGAAATCAAAGGAATGGATATTAATTTCTCTAAAGTAGGTAATAATCTTAATAATGTAGTTGTTACTTTTAAAGGAGATAAAACAACAGCTATAGGTATAATGAATAGGACAGCTGGTATAACAGAAGAAAATATACAATACATGGTAAAAGGAAATAAATATGTAGTTGAAGATTTAGTAGATTCCTTTGAAGTAAATAATAGAGGAAAGATAAAAACTACTTTTGGTGGTTGGGAAAGTACTCTTTATAAGAGAGGTTTTGAAGATTTAATAATTCATTTTTTAACTTCAATTAAGGAAGGAAAGATTCCTAATCCATCAATGGAAGATTCAATGATAACTCATAGATTATGTGAGGATATAGTTAAGTATATATTAAAAAATTAGTGAACTAAGCTAACTAGAGATATTCTTTAGTTAGCTTTTTTTATATTAATACTAGAAGAAATTATATAATTATTCTAAAATTAATTAAGTTTATAAATTAGGTATTGAAAATAAATTAAGTTTATAATATAATATAATTAAGATAAACGATTACAAAAGCTAATTATTGGTGCTATTTGAAAGTGTATACTAATCTAGGTTTTTAATTATTTATTAACCTAGCTTTAGGAATAATAAGAATGAAGCAGTCAATTAGATATGTTTTGTATCTACTGACAAGGCTTCAAGAAAGGAGGTTAATATGAGTGTTGTTTTTGCTAGAGTAGAAGAAAGACTACTACATGGCCAAGTTATTACAGCGTGGGCAAAGGCAATTAATTTTGATACTTTTGTAGTAGTAGATGATGAATCAGCCAATAATAAGATTCTTAAAAGCTTATTGGAAATGGCATGCCCTAAAGGGAAAAAATTATACGTTCTTGAGGAAATGACAGCTGTAGAAAAAATTAACAGTATAAAAGGTAAAATATTTTTAATTGTAAAGAGTCCCACTACAATATTATCTTTACTAGATAAGGGGTTAAAGCTTGACAAATTAAATATTGGCAGTATTCATTTTAAGCCAGATAAAAAAGAGATATACAAAACTGTATATGTTTCAAAAGAAGAATTGGATGCTTTAAAGGAAATTACTAGTAGGGGAATTATTTGTGAAATACAAAAACTACCAACTGAATCTAAAAAGAATATTTTAAATTTATTATAAGGGGGATTATTTATGTCACTAGGGCAATCATTATTAATAGCTATAGTAATGGGACTTTTGCTTACTGAAAATTTAGGATATGGTCATATTCAAATTAGCCGTCCAGTATTTGCAGGACCTATTATAGGATTATTGATGGGAGACTTGCAAACAGGACTGATCGTTGGAGGAACAGTTGAATTAATGTTCATGGGAGTATTCCCTGTTGGTGGAAGTGTACCACCAAATGCACAATTTGCAGGTATGATGTCAACAGTATTGGCTATTGCTAGTGGTAGTAAGCCAGAAGTAGGGATTGCATTAGCTTATCCAATAGGAGTATTTGCACAGTTTGTATTACTTCTTGACTACAATCTAAATTTAGTATTCATTCATGATGCAGATAAAAAAATTAAAAAGGGTAATATAGATGCTGTAAATTCTCATTTATATATGTGTATTTTAGGTATATTCTTAACTTGGACATTCTCATCATTCCTAGGAACTTACTTTGGAGCAACATGGGTAGAAAGCTTGTATAATGCATTACCAGAATTCATTAGAAGGGGACTTACAGTTGCTGGAGGTATTATGCCAGCAATGGGAATGGCAATGCTTCTAAAGATGATGGATTTTAAAAAGTTATGGTGCTTCTTTATAATTGGATATGTATTATCAGCATATTTAGGATTAAGCATATTAGCAATAGCTATATTAAGTATAGCTGTAGTTGTAGCTATAAGTATTTTAGGAAAGAATGAAGAAGAAACTGAAGAAGTTGAGGATATTGATGAAGAAAAGAATGTGGCACCACAAGCTGCTATATTAACTAAAAAAGATTTAAGAAGAATAAATCTTCGTTCATACTTCTTAGCTGCATGCTTAAATTATGAAAGATATCAAGGCCTAGGTTTTTGCTATACAATTTTACCAGCTTTAAAAAAATTGTATAAAGGCGATGAATTACAAGAAGCAGTTCTTAGAAATACTGAATTCTATAACTCTCACTTATGGGCAAATAACCTTGTTGTAGGTGTTAGTATTGCACTTGAAGAACAAAGGGCATTAGGACAACCTATATCTGGTCAAGTTATTTCAGCAACTAAAGCGGGATTAATGGGACCTACAGCTGGGTTAGGAGATTCATTCTTTAAAGGTGTTGTTGTTACAATTACAGGAGCCTTTGCAGCTTCTTTAGCTATCGATGGTAATCCTATTGCACCATTTGTTTTTATAATACCAAATTTAATAGTATGTATATTGACCAAGTATTATGGAACAATGTATGGATATAAGTTTGGTACAAATATTATTATGAAACTTAAGAATGATAATGTTATTCAAAAACTTATTGATGCAGCAACAATTGTTGGATTAATGGTTGGAGCTGGATTAGTAACAAATTATGTTAAGATTTCTTTAACAACAGTATTAGATTTTGGTGGAAAAGAAATAATATTAGACGATTTAGTAAATTCATTATTACCTAAATTATTACCTTATGCAATGGTATTTTTATATTACTATATTATTAAAAAGTGTCCTAAGAATGGATTATATATTACTTTAATATTAACATTTGCAATAGGTATAATAGGAGCTTTCTTTAATATATTATAAATACTTATTATGAGGTGATGTAAAAAATGAGTTTTATGTTTAAGCCATTAGATTATGATGATTATTCAGCAATTAATAAACCAAATATAAAAAATGATTATAGTTCAAGTATTACATATGGGAATATAAATGTAGCTAGAAAAATTGTAAATTCTATTGATACAATTGTTGAGAAAAAAAATAAAGCTGTTGTTTTAATAGATGGATATATTAGTGCTAATTTTGATTTATGCATTAATGTATTAACACAATTATTAGGAAAAGAAAATTATAAATATAAATTGTTTAATATGAAGGATTTATATAAAAGTAAAGAAGAACTAGAGAATATTTTTAAAGAAAATTTACCAGATAAATCAGATGAAGATCCAGTATGTTTGTTTGGAAAAATTTTCGATGGAACATTTGATGATATATTTTCGAAGGAAAAAGTTCAAGATATTTTAAACTATATAAATATGCATGATGATGACATAACAATATTATATGGTCATGGAGCAGCATCTAATACTTTCAATGAAATAGCTGATTGGGTAGTTTATATAGATATAACTCCTAAAACAACAGCAATAAGGTGTAGAAATGGTAGTTACTGCAATATTGGAGATGATTTTGCAAGACCATTTAGTGAATTAATGAGAAGAAATTACTATATAGATTTTGAACTTGAAGTCAAATTACGTAAGAAATTACTACAAGAAGATAGGATTGATCAATATATTTGTGGTGATCATGATGATAAATTAGTTTTACTTGAAAAAGAAGCATTTAATGAAATATTGAAAGAATTAAGCAAGTATCCTTTTAGATGTAAACCAGTATATTTGGAAGGCGTATGGGGAGGAGAATATATACGTAAAGTTAGAAATCTAGATATTAAAGCTGAAAAAGTTGCTTGGATTTTTGATATGATTCCAATGGAAGTAAGCGTTTTAGTAGAGTATAAGGATAATATTCTTGAATTCCCTTTTGCAACATTTTTCAATAAATATCCACATGAAATAATGGGAAAAGAATGCACAGAAAGATTTGGTGGATATTTCCCAATAAGGTGTAATTATGATGATACATTCCACAGTGATGGGAATATGTCAATACAAGTACATCCAAATGGTGAATTTGTAAAGTCTCATTATAATGATAAAGGCAGTCAGGATGAAGCATATTATGTAATTGCAACTGGGCATGATGCAAAAACATATGTTGGATTTAAAGAAGATGCTGACACTGAAGAATTCTTTAAAAAGGCATCTGAGTCTGAAATGACTGGAGAAGACATTGATTATAAGAAATATATTAATTATATCCCTTCAACTCCAGGTAGACAAATAATGCTTCCAGCTGGAACTATACATTCATCAGGACAAAATCAATTTATTTTAGAACTAGGTAGCCTAACAATAGGATCATATACTTATAAAATATATGACTATAATAGATTGGATAGTGATGGAAATAAGAGACCAATACATCTTATTAATGGAAGAAAAGTAATAGATATAAATAGAAGATCTAGTTGGGTAAATGAAAATATAGCAATAGAACCTGTGATAAGTGAAGAAGGAACAGGATATAAAGAATATATTGTAGGAAATACAGATTTAATGTATTATCAAACTAAGCGTGTTGAGATACAAACTGGATATAAAGCAAGCTTTAAAAATAACAACCAATTTACTATTTTAACTTTAGTTGATGGAGAAAAAGCAAGTATTTATTCTAAAGAAAATCCTGATTATAAATATGATCAGAATTATTTAGATATTATAATTGTCCCAGCATCTATTGATGAATATGTTATAGAAAATAAAGGATATCAGCCTATAGTTGTTCATAAAGTTATGCTAAAATAAAACAACATTTAGATTGAAAAAATTAGATGAAAGAAAAGAGGAGCCTTGTGGATAGTTTAACTTTAATTAAGAAAAATTATGATTTAATGACCAATACAGAAAAAGTTATTGCAGATTATATATTAAATAATATTGATAATTTTGTAAAATCAAACATACACATTATGGCAGATGAATTGGATATTTCATCAGCATCAATTTCAAAATTTGTAAAGAAATACTGTGATAAAACTTTTGCTAAATTAAAAGTAGAATTAGCAACTAAAATTGAAAATGAAGCTTACTCTAATACTAATGAAATATTTAACTGGGCCAATTCCTTTGAGGAAATGCCTAATAATATAATAAACAGT
Organism: uncultured Clostridium sp.; assembly: GCA_934746015.1. GTDB lineage: Bacteria > Bacillota > Clostridia > Clostridiales > Clostridiaceae > Clostridium. The sequence goes on along the minus strand of CAKVEW010000017.1, from coordinate 23,794 downwards.
ATTTCTAAGGTTTGTAATGATGTGTACAAAGTAAATGGAATAAATCAATTCCAAAAAGCAATTGAATTAATTAATAATGCACATGCCATATATTTCTTTGGTGTAGGCTCCTCTGGGACAATAGTAACTGACTTTATGCAAAAGCTAACTCGTATAAAAAAACTCTGCATTTATAACTCAGATAGTAATTTTGGAGTTTTAAATTCTCAAAGTGCAACAAGTAAAGATGTTGTAATAGCTGTTTCATTTAGTGGAAATACTAAAGAAGTCAATTTAGCTGTTAGGGAAGCTAAAAAAAATGGCGCAAAGTGTATTGCTATAACTAAGAATTCAAATAATGAACTTTCAGAGTTAGCTGACTTAAAACTAGTTGTACCAAGCACAGAGCTTAATGCAACAAGATTAGCACCAATTTTTTCAAGGCATGGTCAGTTATTTATAGTAGATATATTATTTCTAGGTTTAGCAAAGGAAAATACAAATTCAGTAGAAGAATTTATAGATCAGTATGAATCATTGCTAGCTAAGCTCAAATAGGTTTGTTTATAAAATTTTTCCAAATATACTTTCATAAAAATTAGCGTTTAATTTTGTGTATAATTTATTAATAGCTGAAAGTTATTTTTAGTTTGCAATAAGGAGGAGTATGATGGAAGAAATATTGATTTTAAGGAATCCTCCCTTAAAGATGGAAGCGATATGGGGGGATGGTACTTTAGCTAAACGATATAAGCTTGACATTTCTCCAGGGACAGATATTAATAAATGTCCATTAGGAGGAGGCTTCGGAGAGGATTGTATAATAACTAATGGCAAATATTGTGGTAAAAACTTAAAATGGCTCTATAATAATGATCCTTCGTATTTTGGATATAAAGAAGAAAGAAAATGGGAAGATATGATGTCTATATCGCTAAATGCTTGCTTTGCATCTGAAAACTTAAGTGTTCAGGTTCATCCTCGTGAAGATTGGGCTATGAATAATCTTGGTATACATGGGAAATCAGAGTGTTGGTATTTTCAAGAAACAACTCCTAATAACTCTGTGATTTTTGGATGTAATGCTAAATCTATGGAAGAGTTAGATTATTACATTGAAAACGATTTATGGGAAGAATTACTTATAAGGCATCCTATTGAAGCGGGATCTTTTTATGCAATAAAAGCAGGAACTATTCATTCAATTCAAAAAGGTAGCTTTTTTATAGAGATTTCTAATCCATGTCATATTACATATAGATTTTATGATTATGATCGTTTAGACAGTAATGGCAATAAAAGAAAATTAGATATCGAAAATGCTAAAAAGAATATATTAATACCAGATGAATATATAGAGTTTAAAGAAAAATTAACCAAATATGGATCTGTAGAAGTAAGATTAATGGCAGATAATGAAGATTATTCTGCTTGGCTTTATAAGGTAGATGGAAGTGGAAAAGTTCCAAGGGAAAAACCTTTTTGTGGCTGTTTTGTTATTACAGGAGAAGGTACTATAAATGGAATGAAAATAAAAGCTGGTGAAAGCTTTATGGTAACAAGATATTGTGATGAATTTATTCTAGAAGGAAAGATGGACATAATTGCATGTCATGGATAATTAGACCATTAAGTCGGTATATTTATTAAGGGAAAAATATACTATGAAGAATTTTAATTGTAACATTAATATTAAGATTTCAGAGCAAATGTTTGGAGTGATAAATTTGATAGGAATATTAATAACATCTCATGGAATGATGTGTGAAGGAATATTAGATAGCATGAAGATGATAGCAGGTGAGAATTCTAATATATTTGTTTTAAAATTTAATGAAAGCTATGATTATGTTAATGAATTGCATAAGCAACTAGATAAAATGAGCAATGAGTATGATGGAATATTAATACTTACAGATATTAGAAGTGGGACTCCATTTAATGAAAGTTATAAATATATGAATGAAAATGAAAATATAAATATGAAAATTATAACTGGAATGAATTTACCAATGATAATTGAGGTATCTTTAGCACTAGAGTATGAAAATGACTTAAGTAAGCTTGTATTATTAGCAGTAGAATCTGGAAAAGAGTCTATTACTTCTATATAAAATAAATTTAAAGACTTAATTAAAAGAATATTTAAATAATAATTAATAAGTATCTGCTACCTATTTAAGGTGGCAGATACTTATTAATTTAATATTATATTTTACTATTAAGAAAATACAATAAAAAGTAAAAATATTCAAAAAAATTTGACTATCTGACAACTTTATAATATACTAAAGTTGTTGGTAAAAATAGGAGAATAAATGCATTTAAAAGGGGGTTTATACATGATAGAATTTGTAAATGCTAAAAAAAGTTACAAGAACAATGTTATTCTTGAGAACTTTAATTTAAAAATTGATAAAGGGAATTTAGTTGTTTTAATAGGTTCCAGTGGTTGTGGGAAAACAACATTACTAAAAATGATAAATAGATTAATTGAAACTACAGCTGGTGAAATTTTAATAGATGGTAAAAATATCAAAGATATTGATCCAATTAAATTAAGAAGAAGTATAGGATATGTAATACAACAAACGGGACTGTTTCCTCATATGACAGTGAAGGAAAACATTGAAATAATTCCAAAGCTTATGGGGAAACCCCAAGAAGAAATAGACAAAAAGACAATAGAATTATTTAATATGGTAGGTTTAGATCCTGAAAAGTTTAGTGATAGATATCCGGTACAGTTAAGCGGAGGACAACAACAAAGAGTTGGAGTTGCAAGAGCCTTTGCAGCAGATGCAGAAATAATATTAATGGACGAGCCATTTAGTGCTTTAGATCCAATAACTAGAACAGAACTTCAAGAACAATTATTTAATATTCAAAAGGAATATAAAAAGACTATAGTTTTTGTAACTCATGATATGGATGAGGCATTAAATTTAGCTGATAAGATATGTATATTAAAGGATGGAAAGATTATTCAATATGATACTCCAGAAAATATATTAAAAAATCCAGCAGGAGAATATGTAGAAGAATTCGTCGGTAAGAATAAGATTTGGACAAAACCTGAAATGATTAAGGCAGTAGATGTTATGATTTCAAGACCTATTACAGTTAATCCAAAGAGAAATGTTCTTCAAGCAAGTCAAATTATGAGAGAAAAGAAAGTAGATAGTTTACTTGTTATTAATAAGGAAGGAAAGCTATTAGGGTATGTAACTTTAGAAAATATTCAAAGAGTAGAAGATAAAAATATTTTAGTAGAAGAAATTATGAATAGAGAACCTATCTGTGTTTCTGGAGAAAAGACATTACCAGAACTATTAGAGGTATTTAATAATTTACAGAAAGGATATTTACCAGTATGTAGCGATGAGGGCTTACTTTTAGGACTTGTTACAAGGAGTAGTTTAATTTCTGTACTAAGCAGTCAATATATAGAGAATGGAGGTAATAATTAATGAACAATTTTATAGAGCAATTAATGATAAAAAAATCAGAAATATTATCTCTTTTACTTGAACACATACAATTAACAGTAATTGCAGTTTTAATATCAGTAGTAATAGGTGTTCCTTTAGGAATAATTATAACAAGAAATAAAAAGTTAGCTAATGGAGTAATTGGATTTGCAAACTTAACTCAAGCAATTCCTAGTTTAGCTATTTTAGGATTTTTAATACCTTTCATAGGTATAGGTTCAGGACCAGCAATAACAATGGTGGTATTATATTCTATGTTACCAATTATTAAGAATACTTATACAGGAATAACTAATATTAATCCAGATATGTTAGAAGCAGCAAAGGGGTTAGGAATGACCAATAGGCAAACTTTGAGATTAATAAAGATTCCTTTAGCAATGCCAGTAATTATGGCAGGTGTGAGAATGGCAGCAGTAACAGCTGTAGGACTTATGACAACTGCAGCCTTTGTAGGTGCAGGAGGACTTGGATATTTAGTATATTCAGGAATTCAAACTGTAGATAATAATTTAATCTTATTTGGTGCAATTCCAGCAGCTATTTTAGCATTATTAATAGACTTTATAACAGGCAAAATCGAAGATGCAACTATGCCTAATGGTATAAAAAAGGCTGATGGAACTATGAAAGTAAAAAGAAATAAAAAATCTAATAAAAGACATAAATTGGTTGTATCAGCAATATCAATAGCAGTTATAGTATGTTTAGGACTACTTATCATTCCTAAAGCTCTATCTAAAAATGATAGAAAAATTGTAGTTGCTTCTAAGAATTATACAGAGCAATTAATTCTTGGAAATATTTTATCAGAAGTTATTAAGAACAATACTGATTTAAAGGTTGTAGAAAAATTTAATTTAGGTGGTAGCCAAGTTACTTTTAACGCTATAAAATCAGGGGCAGTAGATTTATATGCTGAATACTTAGGAACAGCATATGTAAGTATACTAAATAAGACTGAACCTAACTCAAACAGAGAAGAGGTATATAATACAGTAAAAGATAGCTTTAAAAGTAATTATAACTTAGAGGTATTAAATCCTTTAGGTTTCAATAATACTTATGCTATGGCTGTAACTCAAGAAACAGCAGAAAAGTATAATTTAAAAACTGTTTCAGATTTAGCAAAAGTTTCAGATCAACTAATTATTGGACCAACAATAGAGTTCCCAAATAGAGATGATGGATTAATTGGTTTAGAAAAAGCTTATAACATGACCTTTAAGGATGTTAAACCTGTAGATGGTGGTTTAAGATATACAGCCCTTGTTAATAATGAAACACAAGTTATTGACGCATTTACTACAGATGGACTTATAGACAAGTTTAATTTAGTAGTTTTAGAAGATGATAAAAATTTCTTTCCACCTTATGATGCTGTTACAGTAGTAAGGGAAGATACTTTAGAAAAATATCCAGAGCTTAGAGAAGTTATTGGAAAACTAGATGGAAGATTAACAGAAGAAAAGATGAGAAAGATGAATTATGAAGTAGATATAAATAAGAGAGATGTAAAATCAGTAGTTAAGGAATTCTTAACAGAAGAAGGACTTATAAAATAATGCACATGCATTATTTAAATGAAGAATTAAGAATGTAAAATGTAGAATTAATGTAAAAACTCCTGAGGAGTTTTAGATAATGAAAGAATTAAAGAATTAAAAAATGAAAGAATTAAGAATTAAGAATTAAATTCCATTGTAATTTATAAGTTTTAATTAGTCAGCTTGCCTGAATTATTTCAATAATTATGCATTATGCATTCTTTGAAGTGCATTGAAAAAGTTCTGCTTAATAGTGGAGCTTTTTCTTTGCCCATATCTCTTCACTATTACTTATTTGCTATTACTTATTTGCTATTACTTACTATAACTATTCCTTCAATATACATTGAATTTATCTGTAATTATTGATATAATTAATATCTGTTTTGAAAAATGACTTACTTTTATATATAATTTTTTGGAGGGTTTACTATGCCAAAGAGAATTGCCATTTTAGGTGGACCAAGATGTGGAAAGACTACATTAATACAACAACTTTATGTTGAAATGAAAATTAGAGACTTAAATGTTGGAGTAGCAACTGAATATAGCACTGACTATTTAAGAGATAAAGGGATGATTGAAAATATAGCAGAGCAATATGGAATATATTTAGGACAACTTCACATTGAAGATAGCTTAAATGACTTTGATTATGCAATAACTGATTATGCAACATTTGTTCCATACATATATGGAAGATTTATGCTTGGAGATAAAAAAAGAACACCTAAGGAAATTGAAATATTAAAGGATTTATACATATTAGCTTTAAGAGACTTACCAAAATACGATCATATATTCTTTGTACCAAGAGAATTTGGGTATACTAAGGATGGAGTAAGATGGCAAGATGAAGAAGTTGCTCAAGCAGTGGACAACGCTATCTTAAGTTTCTTAGAAGCAGAAAATGTGAAGTATCAATTAATAACAGGGTCAACTAAAGAAAGATCAGAAAAGATTTTAGAATTACTTAATTTATCTGATGAATTAGAAGAAAAAGAAGTTAATTTAGATATGGCGAAATAAGGGGTTCCTATATAGGAATCCTTTTATCTTCTATAAATTAATATATAATATTGATACAAGAATATAGTAGGAATATTTAATAACATAAATTAATTGGAATAAGTAGAAATTATTAAAAGTTATCAACAATAAATTGAAATTTATTAACTGAAAATTGTGAATAAAAAAATATTGATTGTTGATAATTTTCAGATTTTTTTGAAATAAGTATAAAGAGCCACCTAATAAAAAAAATAGACTATTACAATAAAGGCGATATTACTATACCACCTTTATTATAATAGTTTTTCTAAATTATCTATTAGTTCCTTAATAGCGGAAACATATTGATTTTTTATTCTATCTGCAATTTCTTCAGCCATATTTTCATTATAAATATGGGAAGTTGAATTTCTATCTTCTAAAAGATTAATCCAAACCTTATCATCAGAAATTAAATTATTTACATATGCTTTTTTAAATATTGTTCTTGGAAAAGAGTTTTCTAAAGTGACACCTAGATATTTCATAAATTCTTTTAAAGTCTTATGAGTTAGCTCATATGTAAACTTAAATCTTTGAATTAAAGAATCTCTAATTATATCATTATTTCCATCGTATATATCACTGACTTCTTTAAGCTTAGTATATGCTTTCTTTAAATTCATATATTTAAATTCAACATTTCTCATATATAGGGATTCCCTCTCTTTCAACTTGTTCTATGAAAAAACTATCATTTACTTCCTTAATATTAGTAAAATCAAATTCTAGTAAGGTACTTGTATTATTTTCTATATCATAAATAAAATCTGATAAATTAGATGAATCATCATCAACATATATTGCTAAATCTATATCACTTTTAGGTGAATTATCTCTACGAGCCCTAGAACCAAATAAGAGAATTTTACTAATGCTTTTATATTTACTTGCTATTTCATAAATCTCTTCTACTATTTTTTTATCTAAATTAAACTCAACATTAGTAATCAAAAGTTCACCTCCTATATTTTTAACAAAATACTACTTTTATATAATATTATATACATAATTAAAAATTAATTAAATAAGCAATTTAATTTTTAATATTAAGTATTTTTTAGAGAGTGTATAATATAAGAAGAGATTTTATTAGGGGAGGGTATTATGACTAAGTTATATATCACTAGGCATGGTGAAACAGAATGGAATGAAAAAGGAATAATGCAGGGGTGGGGAGATTCACCATTAACTGAATTAGGAGTAAATCAAGCAAAATGGCTTGGGGAAAGAATGAAAGATTTACATATAGATGTTATATATGCTAGTCCAATCGGAAGAGCATTTAATACTGCTAAAATTGTTAAAGGAGACAGAAATATTCCTTTAATTGCTCATGATGGACTAAAAGAAATAAGAATTGGTGGATGGGAAGGCCTAAATCAAGAAGAGATGAAATCCATAAGTGAAGAAAATTATTATAACTTCTGGAATGTGCCATCAAAATATATTCCAACAGGAAATGGAGAAAGCTTTTATGAAGTTAAAGATAGAGCCTTTAAAGCTGTAAATGAGATTTTAGAAAAAGAAAAAGGAAAGACTATTTTAATAGTAACCCATACAATTACTTTAAAATCATATTTAACAGCATTAGAGAATAGAGATATAGATACTTTATGGGATCCTCCATTTATAAAGCAGACAAGCCTTACTGAAATAAACTTTACAGATGAAGGATACGAAATGCCATTAGTTGCTTGCATGAAGCATCATAAATTTTCAAGAAAAGAATACAACGAGTTTAAATAAGATATAGAAGGCTATTAATAGATACATTAATATTAGGATAAGAGAGAATTCCTTCATTATATTTATGCTTTATTATTTTGACAACTAGTTACTATATATTTTAATATAATAGGTATAATTTAATTATATAAGCTGAACTAAGGTTTAAGTCAATTTGATTTAGGTATAAAAAATTGGAGGATGATAAAATGTTTTATTCTATAGGGGAGATGGCAAAAAAACTTGGAGTACCTACATCAACATTACGTTTTTATGACAAAAAGGGGTTACTTCCTTTTGTAGAACGTACTAGTGGAGGAATTAGAAGGTTTACAAATAAGGATTATGAGTTTTTGCAAATTGTTGAATGCTTAAAGAAGTCAGGAATGTCCTTGAAGGAAATTAATCTTTTCATCCAAATGGTTATGAAGGGGGATGAAACCATGGATGAAAGGCTTGAGCTTTTCAAGCGTAGGAAAAAAGAGGTAGAAAAGCAGATATTAGATTTGCAAAGAACTCTTGATACTATTAATTATAAATGCTGGTATTACGAGACAGCAAAAGCAGCAGGCACAACAACTATTCACGATAATATGACAATAGAAGATTTGCCAGAGGAATTTCATGATGTGAAGAAATGGCTGGCTGAAAATTAAAATAAAGAATCCTAGGGAGTTTGAAAGTAAATCCTAGGATTTTTTTATTTTTTAGAATTTATCTTATTTTTATAAATCAATGGTATTAAATAAATTCTTTGATTTAGTAAAGGATAGATAAGTACTTATTATATAAAATAAAATACCAATGACAAGTACAAAGCTTTGTATAGCAAATCCATCTGATTTAGTTGAATTTAAAAGTGAAAGTCTAGGCATATGATGCAAGGTCTCACCTATTGTTATTACTACAAAAGATGATATGCTATAAATTATAAAAGGCTTACCAATGTAATAAGCTGTTTTAAAGAAGCCTTTTAAGAAAATCAAATTAAATAAAGCAAATATAATTAGTACATATCCAAGGTAGGCTAGATTTGCATTCATTAATGGATTTTCTACATATACTTTTGAATCCTTGAATAATATTAAACGAATAATTGTAAGTATAATATTCAATATAAAAGTAATAATTTGAATAAATATAGTAAATTCATATTTAGCCTTAACTACATCACTTTTGCGTACAGGTAGTAAAGCTGTATATAAGGTATCATTATATTCACGGGCATACTGAAAAGAATAAAAAATTCCTAGGCACACAAAAAATGAACCAACGAGAATAGGGTATCCTGGTATAAGTGTCATAAGTGAAAAAGCAATAAAAAAATAAGTTAAAGGTGATGCTGTAAGTATAATTTCTTTTCTTAGTAGCTCTTTCATTAATCTCCCTCCTTTTCAAGGTGAACCATAATAGTTTCTAAATCAGGAACAGTAAGAGTTAAGTCAGCAAATTTATTTAAATCAGATTTGTGAATTAAGGCTGTATCTCCATTCTTATTTCTACTTATTCCAATAAAGGCATTCCTTTGATTTTCACTAATTGTATTAGGTACATCTATTAAGCGATAACTATTTACAAAGCTATTGGTTTTATCAGAAGCTATTATTTTACCATTTTGAATGTAGGTAATTGAATCTGCACATTTATCTAGATCAGATGTGATATGAGTAGAAAATAAAATTGATACCCCATCCTTTGCTAAATCTAAAAATACTTCTAGTAAATCATCACGAGAAACTGGATCAAGGCCACTAGTAGGCTCGTCCAAAATAAGAAGTTCTGCATGATGGGAAAGTGAAATTGCTAAATTAAATTTTACCTTCATTCCTTCAGATAATTCTATCAGTTTTTTTTCGTCATCTAAGGAAAATCTCTTTAAATAACTATGGTATAAGTTATCATCCCAATTAGAATAAAAGGATTTTGTTATGGAAACAATATCTTTGATTTTCTTACGTTGATAATAATTAAGACCACCAGCAGCATATCCAATACGTTGTTTTATTTCCTTTTCATTATCCTTAAAATTTAAACCAAAGAACTCTATTGTTCCAGAGCTTGGATGAACTAAATTCAAAAGTGCTTTTAAGGTTGTGGTTTTCCCAGCACCATTTCTACCTATGAAGCCCATTATTGAGCCTTTTTCTACTGAAAAGGAAACATTATTTAGTTGAAATTTTGGATATTCTTTGCAAAGATTATCTACTATCAATACATTTTCCATTTTAATTCCCCCTTACGGAATATTATTATTTTTTGTAAGTATATTTCATTCCTTCATAGGCATCTGAAAGTATTTTATCAATAGTATCCCAATCCCAATCTAAATAAGATGTTGCAATCATAGTTGCAATACCATGGGTATAAAGCCACATTGATATATGAAAGTTAAATGCATCATCATAGCTAATATTTAGATTTGAAGAAATAATACTAATAATTTTTCCTAGTGATTCTTTTTCATCTTCAATTTTTTCATTAGAACGGTCTCTCATAAAAAGTAGCTTAAAGAGTTCTTTTTCTTCCTTTGCAAATTTAATATATGAAATTCCACTTGATTTGTATTTTGGATAATTTGGATCATTAAATCCTTCTTCTATATATTTGTTATAGAGTGATTTAGCTGAATTAATTACATCTTTTTTCAGTTCCTCCATAGAAGAATAATTACTAAAAATTGGTTGAGTAGAACAGTTTAATTCTTTTGCTATTGCTCTTGCATTTAATGAATTTATACCACTTCTACGGACAATATTTATAGAAGTTTCAATGATTTTTTCTTTTGTTATCTGTATTTTAGGTGGCATAGTACAATCTCCTTTAAAAATAACACTAGATATATAACAAATGTTATATATAGTTTAATTTTAACTCTAAATAATAGTATTTTCAACTAATTTTTTCCTTTTCTAAAGGCTAGAGGGGTTTTCCCATGAACCTTTTTAAACATCTTCACAAAGTTTCCACTATAATTGTAGCCAACCATCTTAGATATTTCATCTACACTTAATTCTGTGGTAGAAAGTAAGTTTTCTGCTATAGTCATTCTAATGGAATTAGTATATTCACTAATAGACATATGATATTTTGCAGAAAAGCCTGCCTTTAACTTTTGTTCATTAAGAAAAACCATTTTACTTAAGGTTGCAATAGTAGGTGGATTACAAGCTTCCTTAGTTAAAATATCATAAGCTTTTTGTATTGCATTTGCATCTGAAGCTGTTAATTTTACAGATCTATTTTTTCCTATTTTTATATCACCATAATTTAATTGATTGGTGAAAGTATTTTCTGGAGATGAATGTACTTCTTTAGAGATTATATCAATACATTCTAAAATTTTACTTTCTAAACATAAAGGCGTTAATTCATGAAATTGAGCTAGATTCCTTATATTTTGAATAATTGATGCTATTTCAAGAGGTAAATATCTATAAGTATAATTATTAATGAAATTATTAAAATCTACAGTATTCTTAAAGTTTGGATTTATTACTTCATCAAAATATTTCTTGTAAATTGTTATTTCTGCACCATGAAGGTGTTGCCCCTTTTTCCATGCCTGTTTTCCTTTAATTCCTTTTTCTACAACGAAGAAGGAAGAAGGAGTAAAGGATGAAACAGGATTATTTTCTATTTTAAATTTAGTTTCTCCAGTATAAACAGTTCCAAATCTAATAAATTCTTCTTTATGTTCAAAGGAAAGTGTAAAATTCTCTGGGATTGTATAATCTCCAATACCAAAGTCATAGTAGCCATCTCTTGAATATTTAATAAAATAACCTAGTTCAGGTCTTTTTGAATTCTTATATATAGTATAATTTCCCCTGGGGTATGGAGAAAATGTCATTTTTTTAAGTACCTGATTTTGAAATTCTTTTGTAGTTTTACAAATCATAGTAGTGTCCTTTCTATATAAATAAATATATAAAATTCTATTTATAAATTTACATTTTTAATTTATGCATTGGTAATAATATTAGTAACTAAATATGTAGTATTATAACACAATTTTATTATAATAGATGATAAAATTATTAAATTAGGTGCAAATATTGTGTTGAGAATGAATATCATATACAATTCAACAGGAGAAAAGAAATGATGAAAATAATTATCAAATATGACGGAGGTATAATATGAAAAAGAATATATTAAAAACTTTAGTAGCTACATGCATGACAGCAGTAATGTTAGTTGGTTGCGGAGTTAATGGTGGTACAAGTAATGATAAAACTTCAGAAAAGACAGTAACAGTTACAGACGTTAGAGGAGAAGTAGAAATACCAGCAGAACCTCAAAGAATAGTAGATTTAAGTGGTAATAGTGATATTTTATCAATTTTAGGATATAAAGTTATAGGAACTGCAAATAGTGATGCTTATGATTACACTAAGTTCCCTTCATATTTAGAAGATACATTAAAAGGAGCTGAAATTTTAGGTTATAGCATGCAAGATACTATGGATGTAGAAGCAGTTATGAATTTAAACCCAGACTTAATAGTTATATCAACAGTTCAAGAGAAGATGTATGATCAATTAAGTGAAATTGCTCCAACAGTTATGATTCAATTAGAAGCATTAAATTGGAAAGATGATGTAAAGGCATTTGCAAAAGTATTTGATAAAGAAGATGCAGCAAACAAATGGTTAGCAAATTATGAAGCTAAGGCAAAGGAAGCTGGAGATAAGATTAAATCAGAATATGGTGAAGATACTACATATCTTTCATTCTTAGCAAGTGGTGGTCAATTCTTCGTATTTGATGGAGCAGGATTTGGTAGCGTTTTATATGAAGATATGGGACTTAAGAAACCAGAAGGAATGCCAGAACAAAGTGATATAAGCCTTCCAGTTGTAACTTATGAAGGATTAGCATCAATTAAAGCAGATTATATATTTGCAATTGCAACAGCAGAAGATTTAGCTGGGTTACAAAGTAATGCAATATGGAATAGCTTACCTGCAGTTAAAGAAGGAAAAGTAGTAGTATTAGATTCATCACCATACTTTAACCAAGGATATAGCTCAATCGGAAGAGAATTATTAGTAGATGAAATAGGTGAAATGTTAAATGAAACAAAGTAAGAAACATACAGCAATATTTGTAATTTGTAGTTTGTTACTTTTAATAGGAGGACTGGTTCTAGCTGTAAGGCTAGGATCAGTTCATATTGGTTTTAGAGATATTTTAGATAGCATCTTTAATTATAGTGAAACCTTAGAACTTATGTTAGTTAGAGATGTGAGAATTCCAAGAGCACTTTCTGTATTATTTACAGGAGGAATATTAGGAGTAACAGGTGCGATGATTCAAGGGGTTACAAGAAATCCAATAGCAGAGCCTTCTATTTTAGGAGTAAGCCAAGGAGCAACCTTAGTAATAGCTATTTTTTATGCAACAGGAATTGTAATAAATACAAAAAACGTAATGATAGCTTCTTTTATAGGAGCACTTATAACAGGAATTATAGTTTTAGGTTTTATATCTAAAAAAGCAAATAATAATTCCATTGCTAAGATACTTTTAGCAGGAACAGCAATGAGTACATTTTTTATTTCTTTAACAACAATAATTGGACTTTTATCAAATCAATCACAAATGATAGGATTTTGGGTTTCAGGTGGATTTAGAAATGCTAGTTGGGCAGATTTTAAACTAGTATTTTTTGTAGGAATTATAGGATTTATTATAGCAATTTTATTATCACCTAAAATAAATATATTAAATCTTGGAGATGATGTAGCCATTGGCCTTGGTGAAAAGCCAGAAAAAATAAGATTTACAACTCTTATGGTTATGATACCTATGGTTGCAGCAGCAGTTGCAGTTGGTAAAAACATTGCCTTTGTTGGACTTATAGTTCCACAAATAGTAAGAAAAATATTAGGAGAAGATTATAGAAAAAATATACCTTGCTCTTTTTTACTTGGTGCAGTTCTATTAACTTATGCAGATATTGCAGCAAGAATGTTATTTGATCCTTATGAAACTCCTATTGGAGTATTTACAGCATTAATTGGAATACCATTTTTCATAGCAATTGCAAGAAGGGAGAGGGGATAATGAAGAAAAAGAGATTTAAAATAGTTTTAGGAATTTTATTAGTTTTATTAGTTATCTCTTTTGCTGTTACATTGTGCTGGGGGACATATAAAATATCAGTTTTAGATGTGATAAAGACTCTTCTTGGAAATGGAACAAGACTTCAAAATACAGCAATATTAAGCATTAGACTACCAAGATTATTAGTTGGAGTATTTGTAGCAATTGCATTATCAACAGCTGGAGCAATACTTCAAACTATAACTAAGAATGATTTAGCAGATACAGGGATAATAGGAATAAACGCTGGGGCAGCAGTTGCAGCAGTAATATTTATAACTTATCAAACAGGTAATTATTATGCAGAGCTTGGACAGCTTTCTATATTTGTACTACCTCTTATGGCAATTATAGGAGCAGCAGTTTCCTCATTTATAATATATATACTATCAAGTAGAAATGGAATAAGACCTAAAAGACTACTATTAATAGGTATAGGATTAAATGCTGGACTTAATGCTTTTATTACCTTCTTTACTTTTAGAGGAGGAGTTGGAGATTATAATAGAGTTTTAGTTTGGACATCAGGAAGCCTTTGGGGATCAGGCTGGAGCTATGCAAAAGTAATAATTCCAATAGTAACTTTAATGTTTATATTAGTTTTATTAAATCACAAAAAATTAGATGTATTAAATCTTTCAGATGAACTTGCAATATCCTTAGGATTAAACATAGAGAAGGAAAGAAAAAAGTTTTTAAGCTTTGCAGTTATATTAGCAGGAACTGCAACAGCCTTTGCAGGAAATATAGGATTCTTAGGGCTTATATCTCCACATATAGCAAGAAAATTAGTTGGATCTTATCATAAACATTTTGTTGTGATTTCAGCAATTATAAGTGTTATTATAACTCTTCTTGCAGATGCAGTTTCAAGAAATTTATTTTCTCCAATTGAAATTCCAGTAGGAATTACAGTATCAATATTTGGAGTACCATATTTTATTTATTTAATGATGAAGGAGAAATAATTATGGAAGCTATTAGTGTAAAAAAATTAAGTGTTGCTTATGAAAACAACATTATAATTAAGGATATGAATTTAGAGATTCCAAAGGGAAAAATAAGTATAATAATTGGAGCTAATGGATGTGGTAAATCAACTCTACTTAAGACTATAGCTAGGATTAATAAGCCTAAAAGTGGAGATATTTATATAAATAATAAAAGTATAAAAAAAATAAAAGAAAAAAACATAGCAAAAGAAGTTGCCTTTCTTCCCCAGGGGCCAGTTTGCCCAAGTGGGCTTACAGTGAGAGAATTAGTAGCCTATGGAAGATTCCCTCATCAAAAGATGATAGGTGGACTTAATAGTCATGATAAAGATATTATTGACTGGGCAATAAAAGAAACTGGACTTTCTGAATTTGCAGATAGAGAAGTTGAGAATTTATCAGGTGGACAAAGACAAAGAGCTTGGATAGCTATGACTTTAGCTCAAGAAGCAGAAATAATAATGCTTGATGAGCCAACTACTTATTTAGATATGTCTTATCAACTAGAAGTTTTAGAAGTACTTCAAAAATTAAATAGAGAAAAAAATATTACAGTAGTTATAGTTTTACATGAACTTAACAATGCTTGTAGGTTTGCAGATAATATAATTGGACTTAAAAAAGGTAAGATTATTTGTGAAGGAAAGCCAATTGATGTAATAAATAAAGAAACTTTAAAAGAAATATATGGGATAGATGCCAATCTTCAAAGAAGTGAAAATGGTGAATATCCAATTTGTATGGAATATGAACTTCTTAGGGAGGGTGCATGAAAAATAAAAACTTTATAATAATAGTCATAGGGCAAATTATCTCCCTCTTTGGAAATGCAATTCAAAGATTTAGTATGTCCTTATATTTATTAGAATTTACAGGGAGTGCAGCTACTTTTGCTAATATACTAGCAATATCAACTATACCTTATATATTATTTGCCCCTATTGCTGGAATGCTTTCAGATAATGTAAATAGGAAGAAGATAATGGTATATTTAGATTTCTTCTGCTCAATAATAATAGGAATATATGCTTTCATTCTATTACAAGGAAGGGATCATGAGTTAATAGTTGCAACAGTTATGTTTATATTATCAATTTGCTATACATTATATGGCCCTGCAGTAACTGCATCAATTCCTCAAGTTGTAGAAAGTGATAAGCTTACCTCTGCAAATGGAATAATAAATCAAGTAGGTTCAGTAGTAAACTTTGTAGGACCAATATTTGCTGGAGTATTATATGGATTAGTAGGAATAAAAGCAATTGTTATAATAAATGCAGTAAGCTTCTTTTTAGCAGCAATAATGGAATTATTCTTAGAAATTCCAGATGTAAAAACAGAGGTAAAAGTAGATAAAGAATGTAATGAAATATATCAAATGGATGTAGAAAATGAAATAAATAAAATAAATGAAGAGGATATAAAAGAAGAAAAAATATTCTCTATAGCATTTATAAAGAATTCCTTTATAGATATGAAAAATAGTTTTATATATTTAAAGAATGAAAAGAAAATTATACTTGGAATTATAGCTTCATATGCCTTATGCAATATTTTTTTAGTGCCAATACTATCAATAATTGCACCTTATTTTATAAATATATTCCTAGGACTTCCTTCACAAGTTTATGGAATAGTAGAAGGAATATGTGTATTAGGAATGATACTAGGTGGACTATGGATAACATTAAAACCAAATAGGTTCTCTATGAAAAAAGTCCACTATACATATTTCCCTATGATAATAGGAATTACTGTAATGTCTACTTTAACTAGCATTAAAGCAAGTAACTATACTTTAGCTGCCCTTTTTGCTATAGGGGGTATGGCAATTATGCTATCACTATCCCTATCAAATGTTTTAACACTAACCTTTATACAAAAGGAAGTACCACAGGATATGTTAGGAAGAGTATCTGCCTTTTCAGTGGCAGTTGCAACAATAAGCGTAGCTCCAGGTCAGTTATTATTTGGACAAATTATAGACCTAGGAGTACCAATAGGACTAATAATGCTTATTACTTTAATAGCAAGTTTGGGACTTTTATTATTTGTTAAATGGAACGTTAGGGAAATGAAGAATGTAGAATGAAGAATGTAAAATGTAGAATTAAGGAGTAAATTCCTCCAGAGTCGGAATTTAGGAATGAAGTTTCTCTTTTGCATTCGCAAAATCGAAATGAAAGAATAAAAAAATCAAGGATTAAATTCCTTTGGAATTTATAGTTTTTATAACTCAGCTTGTCTGAGTTATTTCAATAATTGTGCAATATCAATTATGAATTATATATTTGGAAATTGTTGGACCCCAGGGGAAAGAATCCCCTGGGGTTCTTTTTTGTATTACATTAAAGAAAAAATATGTAAAATAAATACGTAATATGGTTGAAATTGTAAAATTTGTACAATATAATTGTTTATGTAAAACAAACATTATATGGAGGGGTAAAATGAGAAAATTTAAATTATTTATGGCTAGTGTTTTAACTTACTTTATGGCTATGTCGATACTACCAACAAGCTTATTACAAACAGTAGCTAATGCAGCAGAAATTGAATATTCTGCTTTCTTTAAAAGTGATTACTATTTAAGGGGGCAGCTACAGTTCAATGACAAGTTTATAGTTTCATATGAAGAACAAACAACTGATGGAAGAAAGTTGATTATTTCTCTGATTGAGAATGGCAAAGAAACTGTTTTAAAAGAAGTTTATAATTATTATAGTATTGAAATGTATAATGAAAGTAATGTCACAGATATAGCTAAAATGAAAATATCAATGGACTTCTTTGACAACGAGAGTTCTTATTTAGGATATGATTTTAATACTGGTAAATTAAGAGAATTTAGCGAGTTAGATTGGAAAAAGGAATCAGTAAATAATATAGAAAATCAAAATAGTCAAATTAGAGCTAAAGAAGTAATAAAAAAATACTTAGATAGAATTAATGATAAATGCAATTTAAATATTAGTATCGATAATATGGAAAAAGTTAATGGAGTATTTCCATACAACAACCTAGTATATAAAGATGATAAAAATCGAGTAACTATAAATATGAACTATATATCTAAGAGTAAAGATATAATTGATTTTAAAATTTATTATGGAGCTATAGAAGATAACGTTGATAAAGAGTTAAAAGGAATTTTATTTGAAGATTATCTATATGTAAGTCCATATGAGAATTATAAAGAAATTCAAGGATTTTATAATTATAGTAATGAAAAATTATTAATATTTGATCAAGTAGATGATAGCTTTACAACATTTGATGCTACTACAGTTGAAAATGGAAAAGTGTTATCTAAAGGAGTTATGAAAAGAGAAGCTGGAGAAGGCTTTTATAATGCAACTGATATAAATAATTATATCTATATTTCTAAATATACTTCTTTAGATAAGTATAAATTGGAAAATGGAGAATATAAAAAAGTTAAGACTTATGAATTAGCACAAAGTGCTCAGTATTACAATGTAAATTCAAGTAACTCTTGGTATATTCAAAAGTTGAATGATAAAGCATATCTAAGTAAGATAGAAAATGATGAATTATCACCTAAATATGATGTTACTAATCAATTAAGTTCAATATCATATGCTAATGGAATTTATTCATATGATAATAGTGTTATATTAAGTAAATATAAAGGCTTTATAATGCTTCAAAAAAATAATAACTATATTCCTGAAACTCCATCAAATCCACAGGAGCCAACTAAACCTGAAACATCAGAACCACAGGAACCAGAAACTCCAACAAATCCGGGGGATAGCAGTGGTACAAAACCTTCAGAAAATAAGGTAGTTACAGAAGTATCAAAAATTAATCCAAATGATAAAAATGAAATAGCTGTAACAACTAAAGAAGGAACTAAGAATATAGAAGTAGTTATTAAAGACATAGAAGCTATTAAAAGTGGAAATGGGTCATTAAATATAACTATAGATAATGGAGTTAAAATTAATTTACCATTATCAGCAATAGATAAGAGCCTTTTAGAAGGGGCTAAGGATGTTACTATTAAGTTAGATATTATAGAAAATTCAGATATAGTTAAAAATATTAAAGGTCTTAATAAGGTATTTGATTTCAATTTAATTGTCAGTAAAGAAGATGGAACAATAAATGTTCATAACTTTAAAGATGGATTAGCAGAAGTTAAAATTACTTTAAAAGATAAAGATTTAGAAGGATTAAATAAGGATAAGATAGTAGTTTATTATTATAATGATTCAACTAAAGCTTTTGAAGAAATGGAAACTTCAGTTAATGGAAATGATGTTACTTTCAAAACACCTCATTTCTCTAAATATGTAATAGCAGAAAAGATAGAAACAAATAATGGAGAAACTTCATCAAATGAAGGAACTAATGAAACTAATAATTCTACTGAAAACAAAACTGAAACTGGAAAGGGACAATTACCTGAAACAGGTTCAGCAGTTTCTAGCACTACAATATTAGTTTTAGCATTAGGAATGTTAGCTATTGGTGGAGTTATGTTCTTTAGAAAAAGAAAACATGCTTAATTTAAATTAGAATAATTTTAAATCCATGCTTTAGAAGAATCTATTGCATGGATTTTTAAAATAAGGAGACAGTTTATGTTTGAAATAATAATAGGAATATTACCATTTATAGTACTATCTTCAGTTTTTAAAGAAAACTTAGGATCCTTAATTTTGTTTTTAGCAGGAAGTATTTTTATTATAAAAAATAAAGATAAAATTAAAGAGAACAAGTACTTTTTAATTCTAATAATAATGTGGATCTCAATACTTATATCCCAAATAGTGGTTTCACCTTATATTGAAAGTATTTCAGGAAGTTTTTTATATTTAGATATGGCTATTTACTATTTGATTTATGGATATATTTTAAAGGGCAAAAATAAAGGTGAAATATTAAAATATATACTTTTATCAATGTCTGGAATGTGCATATTTTATATTTGTTATCATGGATTATATAAGGGATATAGAGTTTTTGGAAATATTGGATATGCAAATAGTTATGCGGTACTACTTTTAATTGGTCTTTATTTAAATAAGATTAGGGAAGATGATAAGTTTACTGATATTATAGAAACTATATTATTTATAGGATTATTATTTACAGGTTCAAGAACAACACTGATTTTATCTATTATTTATATAAGTTATAAGGTATATAGAGATAAGAAATACAATAATGCCAAGATAATACTATCCATAGAACCAATTGCATTAGGAACTGTATTATACATAATTTTAGATAAATTAAGGCTAATAGCAATATTTATAGTGCCTATAGTATTGATATTCTATATACTAATTAAAAATTTTAAGTACAAGGACAAGCTTTATTATGCTTTGGGAGTTTTAATGATAATAGGAGGATTTTTATTTAATAGTAATACCTTCAATAGGCTTAAAGAGCTTACATTAAGTAATGGAACCTTTCAAGAAAGACTTGTTTATTATGAAGATTCTATTAATAGTATTATAAAGCATCCCTTGGGCAATGGAATAAATATGTTTCAATATAAGTTATTTGATAATGCCACAGCCTTTTATGATGTTAAATATATTCATAATTCATATTTACAAATAGCTTATGATACAGGAATAATTAATTTAATAATTTTTATTGCTGTAATTGTAATAGGGTTATTTAAATTAATTAAAAGTAAGAATGAAAGTAAAAATTACTTAATCTTAGCCTATTTAACTGTTTTACTGCATTCAGTATTAGATTTTGATTTATCCTTTAGTACATTTCCAATAATTCTAATGATGATAGTAGCTTTAGGAGAGATTGATCTATTAGAAAAAAAGAAAAGTAAAATCAAAAATAAAATTGAAATTAATGAAGAAGATAATAAAAATAAAGTTATTAGTATAAGTAAGTATTTA
Source organism: uncultured Clostridium sp. (assembly GCA_934746015.1). Classification (GTDB taxonomy): domain Bacteria; phylum Bacillota; class Clostridia; order Clostridiales; family Clostridiaceae; genus Clostridium. The sequence goes on along the minus strand of CAKVEW010000017.1, from coordinate 2,999 downwards.
TATATAGTTATATCAGTTGTTTCTATTTATTTTATAATTTTTGAGTCAAGTATAGTGTTAGGAAATTACTTAATAGATGTTAATACAAATTTATCAGATAAGATTTTTAGTTTTTCAAATAGTATATCCTTAAAAAGAGATTATAGAGGATACTTTAATAGAGCTCAAGCTAAGAAAAATCTATATGATCAAAGTAAAGATAAGAACTATTTAATGGAAGGAATAGATTTATTAGAAATTAGTAAAAAAATAAATCCTTATGATCCAATGGTGGAATGGAATTTATCATATGTACATGAAACCTTAGGTCATAATTTAGAAGCTATAAAATATGCAGAAAATGTAGTAAAGAGAGAAAGGTTTTATCCAGGAGCATATATAAAGCTTTATGATTATTTAATGAAACATTATGGTGAAACTGGGGATAGAAATACTGAATACAAACTCAAAAATTTAGAAATTACTTATTATGTTAACTATGAGGAGTTAAATAAAAGAGCTAAATATATGAATAATCAACTTAAAGAAAACTTTGATGACATTAGAAGTGAAAATATAGATTATAATTTATTGTTGAATGGAAAGTATCAAAAGGAAATTAAATACTTTAATCAAGAGGATGAAAGATGGACAAATTATCCCTATAAGACAGTAGATAACCCTTTAGGGAAAACAGGCTGTGGAGTTACAGCTATGGCAATGATTCAATCTACAATTAAAGATGTAGATATAACTCCAATAGAAATGGCAAAGTACTCTATTGAAAATAGATATTGTAATAACAATACGGAAGTAGAATTTTTTGAGGAAGTTGTAAAAGAAGAACCTTATAAATTAGAAATGCAAAAATTCAATGGAAATGAATTAACAAAAATAAAAAGGTTAGTAAATGATGGAGAACATATGGCAATTGCTTTAATGAGAGCAGGAAGCTTTACAATTGAAGGTCATTACTTAGTTATATATGGAATAGAAACAATAAATGGTGTAAATTACTTTAATGTTTTAGACAGCAATAAAGATAATAAAAACTATAGAGATAATGAAAATATAATTTATAATACGCCAAGGGATGGAATTATAAAAGTAAAATCAAGTGTATTTTTAGAAGAAGCTATTGAATATTGGGTTTATAGCAACTAATTGGTAAAAAAAGGACCCCAGGGGAAAGAATCCCCTGGGGAATAAATTTTCATTTTAAATTCTTGAACTTTAGGGTATAATGAATAACTAGAGAAAAGAGATTTAACTAAAGCAAATTTAATTTGAAATTCAAGGAGGAAAAGCCATTGGCAGATTATATAAGTGAAATAGAAAAGAGAAGAACCTTTGCTATTATATCCCACCCAGATGCAGGTAAAACTACATTAACAGAAAAATTCCTATTATATGGAGGAGCTATAAGACTTGCAGGTTCAGTAAAGGCTAGAAAGGCTTCAACTCATGCAGTATCCGACTGGATGGAAATAGAAAAGCAAAGAGGTATTTCAGTTACTTCATCAGTAATGCAATTTAATTATAGAGGACATTGTATAAATATATTAGATACACCAGGTCACCAAGATTTCTCAGAAGATACATATAGAACTCTTATGGCAGCAGATAGTGCAGTTATGGTAGTAGATGGAGCAAAAGGTATAGAAGATCAAACAAGAAAGCTATTCCATGTTGCATCTCTTAGAGAAATGCCTATATTTACATTTGTTAATAAAATGGATAGAGAATCAAAAGATCCATTTGAATTATTAGAAGAAATAGAAAATGAACTTGGAATAAAGACATACCCTATGAACTGGCCAATAGGTTCTGGTAAAGAATTTAAGGGAGTTTATGAAAGAGACAACAACAGAATTATAGCATTCTCAGCAGGAAATCACGGACAAAGTGCAGTAGATGCTGTTGAAGGTTCAGTAGACGATCCAAGATTTAGAGAAATATTAGGTGATGCACTTCACGATAAATTAATGGAAGATATAGAGCTTTTAGATATAGCTGGAGATGAGTTAGATTTAGAAAAAGTTAGAACTGGAGAATTAACACCAGTATTCTTTGGATCAGCCTTAACTAATTTTGGCGTAGAACCATTCCTAGAACATTTCTTAGAAATGACTACAGCACCACTTCCAAGACAATCAAGCATTGGAGAAATAGATCCTTTTGATAAGAATTTCTCTGCTTTTGTATTTAAAATACAAGCAAATATGAATAAGGCACATAGAGATAGAATTGCCTTTATGAGAATTTGCTCAGGAAAGTTTGAAAAAGGTGAAGATGTTTATCATATGCAAGGTGGTAAGAAGATTAAACTTTCTCAACCACAACAATTTATGGCTCAAGATAGAGAAATAGTAGAAGAGGCATATGCAGGAGATATAATTGGGGTATTCGACCCAGGTATATTCTCAATTGGAGATACATTATGTGCACCATCAAAGAAATTTAAATTCGAAGGAATTCCAACCTTTGCACCAGAACATTTTGCAAGAGTTAGACCAGTAGACTCTATGAAGAGGAAACAATTCGTAAAGGGTGTTACTCAAATAGCACAAGAGGGAGCAATCCAAGTATTTAAAGAATCATTCATTGGTATGGAAGAAATAATAGTTGGAGTTGTTGGTGTACTTCAATTTGAAGTTTTAGAATACAGACTGAAAAATGAATACAACGTAGATATAAAGATGGATAGACTTCCATTTAGATATGTAAGATGGATAGAAAATAAAGATGTAGATATGGAAAAGTTAAACTTAACTTCGGATACTAAGAAGGTTAAGGACTTCAAAGATAGAAACATCCTTATATTCCAAAATGACTGGGGTATTAGCTGGGCATTAGACCATAATAAGGGCTTAGTACTTTCAGGAGTAGGTAAAAGCGAAGAATAATATATAAATAAAAAAAGATGATTCCTATAATTGTTAGGTAAAGTGGACCCTATGTCAAGGACACAGTAAAAAAAGGTTATGAAGCTAGTAAAAGATGATTTCTATATTGAGTAG
>CAKVEW010000016.1 GCA_934746015.1 uncultured Clostridium sp. | reverse complement strand
ATTCGGCGATACGGGTTAGCTTTTCTTATAGGACATTTAATATTATATTTTCTCATAATACGTTGAATTTTCTTTCTACTATAAATTATAGAAAATTCACCTTGTAAGAACATTTCAATTGAACGAGAACCTTTATTATAACCTCTATAATTGTAAGCTTTCATAATATTATCTCTAGCTTCTAAGTCATTAACTTCCATTAATATTTGATTATCAACTGTATTTAAATAATTATAATATCTCAAAGGTGAAACATTTAAAAGTTGGAAAAAATATGAAACCATATTTTTAAAGCCATTATTAATTATAGTCTCATTTATCAACTTAAATATTTCCTTACTTTTTAGATTTACGCTGTTTTTTACCAGCCTCCTTTCTGTCACCTCTAATTTTTTAACAGTTTTACTTACTATAGGAGCTGTAGGGTTAATAGATGAAACTACAGTATTTAAATCAATTAGGACATACTGTTTTAGATGTTACTCCAGGCAACATGGGAGTAAATGAAGATTTAACTTATGGAGTAAGTAGAGCTAATAACTGGGGAGCTGATTTATTTATTTCTATTCATTTCAATAAGACTTATAGCAGTTAAGATGGAAAGATTGGGCTGAGTGTCTAGTTTACTCTAAGACAGATAATATTATTTTAGATGAATAAGTAGCTTTAAGAATAAAAAATGCTTTGGATGGATTAGGATTTACAGAACCTAATAATAAATCTAGGGGAGCTAAAGAAGATAAAGGAGAGAAAATACGATATGTAAAATTAAAAGAAGTATTAAAGTATATAGGTAAGTTATAATGTAAAGCTAGTAAGTAGGAGAAATATTACTTAATAGTATTTTTTTTGATGTGATAAAGTGTGGATAATGTTAAAAATGCATAAAAATATTGACTATAGCTGTATAAAAAAATAAAATATAAATATGTAATACTTGTTAATAAAACCTTTAAATTAACTTTCAGTTTCATTAAATATGCGTATAAATAAACTCTTTAAAATATATTATTTTTAAATATAGATTATTATTATTTCAGGGTACCTAAAACAAGTATTACACAGTATAATTTCCTTATTAATAACACCTAGAATCACTGCTCCCTAGGTGTTATTTTTTTATAATAAAATAAAAGCCGTCCTAAGACGGCTAAACTATATAAATAAAACCCCTAATATCCCTATGTATAGAATAACATTAAGGATAATGTATGTCAATTGAATAGTTTACGTCAAAATTAAGTTAGAAGATCTTATATATATAATGCTAAAAATGTATAAATAATATTGACTAATTGTGTAGAAAAAAATATAATTAACTTGTAATACCTGTTAATAAAGGAATAAATTTATCAAAAAATATGTGAAACCTCTACGATAAAAATACCAACAGTATTAATAGGTATTACGAGCATTATAATTTCTCATTAATAACACTTATGAATAGCACCTAGAGTCACCTGCTCCTAGGTGTTATTTTGTTTTTTTATTATAAAATCTCTAAACATAATATAAAGAATAACAGTAAAAATGATATAAGTCAAATGTCTGAAAATTGTAAATATTATTGACAAATGTGGTATAAAATATATATAATAATGATAAATACAGATACCCAATTCCCATTATACTAAAAATAGTATATATTATGTTTTGAAAAAAACAAAAAGAAACCATCTAAATTATTTTAGGTGGTTTTCTTTTGTCAATACATTTCATTTTAAATACTGATTTAAAAATATTAACTTTCTAGTTTAATTATTGACTGTAATATTATTTTTTATACATAAAAAATGAAGATAAATACTAATATAATCTAAAAAATTCTTGTATTAAAAAATTTGCAAGAGAAAATAAAATAGAGGTTTAGGATTATAGAAATATAAAGATATTGGAAAAGATACTTTTTAAATATATAATTAATTTAGTAGGCTTTAAAATTCTATAGAAGAAATAATCCTAGTTTAATTGTTCTAATAAATATTGTAATACAAAAAATATGCCTACCTTATAAATATAAATTTTAGGGGGATAAAAGTTATGTATTATTTAGGAATTGATGGAGGCGGAACTAAGACAAAATACTTATTAGTTGATGATAAGTTAAATAAAATAGTAGAAAGTGAAGGCGCAACTATTCATATTCATCAAGTAGGTGTTGAAGGTATAAAAAAACAAATAACAGAAAACATTTCAAAGATTTGCAATGAGGCAAATATATCTATAAAGGATATTGCATATATATTTGCTGGGGTTCCTGGTTATGGAGAAAGTATATCTGATATGAATAAGATTGATGAAGCTTTTAAAGAGATAATGGAAGTTCCATATTCAATAGATAATGATGCTGTTAATGGATGGGCTGGAGGTACAGCTTGTAAGCCTGGTATTAATATGGTAGCTGGAACTGGAAGTATAGCTTATGGAAGAAATGCAGAAGGCAAACTAGCAAGATGCGGAGGATTTGGACCTGGAATAGGTGATGATGGAAGCGCTTATTGGATAGCTCTAAGAACAATTAATGAATATACTAAGCAAAAGGATGGAAGAAAAGAAAAAACAGTACTAGTTGATATTTTAGAAAAGGAATATGGAGTTACCTATAAGTATGAAATAGTAGATATAGTATTTAATAAGTTAAAATTTAATAGAACAGAAATAGCTAAGTTTTCAACTATATGTTTCTTAGCAGCAGAGGCAGGATGTAAAACATGTAAGGAAATATTTAGAGATGCAGCAGAAGCAATATTCCAGCATATAAAAGCTATATCCAAGGAGTTAAATTTTATTGATGAGTTTGTAGTTTCATACACTGGAGGAGTATTTAAGGCAGGAAATCATGTTTTAAATCCATTAAAGGAAATGATTAAGGAATCAGGATTAAAATGTTATTTACAAGAACCAGCATTAGATCCATGGAATGGTTCAGCATTACTAGCATATACCCTAGCTGGAAATACAGTTCCTGATAATGCAGAGGAAATACTAAAATAATAGAATAAATTATCAAGTTTTAAGCTGTTACATATTATTAAAATGAGAATATGTAACAGTTTATTAATTTAAAAATATTAAAAATAATGATATAATATTAATTGGTGATAGTATGAGGATTATTAATTATAGAGTATATGTACTAATGATTTTAGTGATAATACTATTAATTTTTCTTGCATGGAAAAATAAAAGAAAAGTGCTTCATAAAAAAGCAATAAGCCAAGTAAAATATTTTTCGTATGTAATCCCTATATTATGGCTATTATTATTTATATATTTACAATTTATTTTTACAATCAAAAAGATACAAATATATTTTTTGGATACAATGGTTATTTCATTTTTGGAAGTTGTAATAATGTTGTTAGCAATAGAAATAAGTAAAAATATAATTTTCTTTATAAGAGATAAGGTTTTATCCACTAAATATGGAGGCAGGAAATTAACAAGTAAGGAAGTAGATTATATAAATAATAAAGAAAAATTAAGTCCTATTTTATGGGAATATATACTGGCCTTTATAATATGTGGAGTTATATACAGCACAGTAAGTGAGTTTATGTTTAATCAAATTAAGCTAATAGAGCTCATAATGACAGCTCTTTTTAGTACAATATGTTATTGGCTTATTTCAAAAAAGTTATTTACAATTAGTAAATAAAAATTGAATATTTATTTTATTTTAAGAAACTTAAAGAATATGAGTTTCTATTTTTTTATATAAAATAAGATTTAACTAGAAAAATTTTCTTTTTAGTTACATTTTATGGTATAATCGAAATAGAAAATTAATGAGGTGAATTTAATGAGTGCAATAGTAGATAAGAGTTCTAGAACGCCACTATATTTACAGCTTATGAATATTCTTATAGACATGATAGAAAATAATCTAGAAGAAAATGAACAAATACTTTCTGAAAGGGAAATTTGTGAAATTTATAATGTTAGTAGAACTACAGTAAGACAAGCTATGGATGAACTTGAGAAAGAAGGATACATATATAAGCTTCATGGTAAGGGAACTTTTGTATCACCTAAAAGGATGAATCAAGATTTAATTTCTTTTTACTCATTTACTGAAGAAATGAAGAAATTAGGTAAAAATCCTAGCTCAGAAGTAACTGGCTTTGAAATAGTTCAAGCAGATGAAAAAATAGCTTCAATATTTAAAATTAATGTAGAAGATTTACTATATAAGGTATCTAGAATAAGAAAAGCTGATGGATTACCTATGATGTATGAAACTACTTATTTACCTTTTAATAGGTTTAAAGGGCTAACAAAAGAGCAATTAGAAAATAATCCTATGTATGATATTTTAACAAAATCCTTTAATGCTAGAATAACATCAGCAGAAGAATTTTTTATGCCTATATTAACTAACAAGTTAGAAAGTGCTTATTTAGATATTAAAGAAGGTTCTCCTAGTTTAAAGATAGAGAGACTTACATACGAAAATGTAAATGTAATAGAATATACTTTAAGTGTGGCTAGAGGGGATAAGTTTAAGTATAGGGTGAAATTAAATAATAATTAAAAAATAAAATTTTTTAAAATAACTGGTAATGACAACATTACAAGTTAGATAATAAAATAAAAATATTTTCTCAGTTATAATTACCAGTTATGGAATATAAGTTTAGGATTCATATTATAAATATTTAGAAAAGTAAAATGCTCATTTCAAAGATATATTTAATAAAAATAATTTTATATTAAATATATTATAAAGGAAAAAAGAAATAATAAATAATTTATAAGGGGAGTGAAGGATTATGAAGATATTATCAACAAGAGAAATGCTAATTAAAGCCCAAAGAGAAGGATATGCTGTACCAGCCTTTAACATTCATAATTTAGAAACATTAGAAGTAGTTGTAGAAACAGCATCAGAGCTAAAGTCACCAGTAATACTAGCTGGGACTCCATCAACTATTTCATATGCAGGAGGAGAATTTATAGTTGCTATGGCAGAAGCAGCTGCTGAAAAATATAATATTCCAATAGCAATACATTTAGATCATTTTGAAGTGATAGAGGAAATAAAACATTTTATTAATTTAGGATTCAGATCAACTATGATAGATGCTTCTCATAAATCCTTTGAAGAAAATATAGAAATAGTTAAAAAGGTAGTTGAATATGCACATAGGTATGATGCAACAGTAGAAGCTGAACTTGGAAGATTAGGTGGACAAGAAGATGACTTAATAGTAGATGAAAAGGATAGTAAATATACTAATCCAAATCAAGCAAAGGAATATGTAGAAAGAACAGGAATAGATTCTTTAGCAGTAGCAATTGGAACAGCACATGGATTATATAAGGGAGAAGCTAAGATAGATTTTGATAGACTAAAAGAAATAAGAGCTTTAGTAAATGTACCATTAGTATTACATGGAGCATCAGATATACCAGATGAACTTGTAAAAAAGGCGATATCTCTAGGAATATGTAAAGTAAATGTAGCAACAGATTTAAAAATACCATTTTCAGATGCAGTAAAGAAATATTTTATAGAAAATCCAAATGCTAATGATCCTAGAAAGTATATGACACCAGGAAAGGAAGCAATGAAAAAGGTAGTTGAACACAAGATTATGGTTTGTGGAAGTAATGGAAGGGCCTAGTAATTAAAAAATATATAATAATATTTTAAGAGAAATAATATTAGGTTATAAGCTGATATTATTTCTCTTTATTAAATTACAAGTAAAGGAATTATTTTTAAAGTTTTTATTTAACTCTTAAGCAACTTAATAATTATCAGAAAATTCTCAATTATCAACTTAGGAATAAATTAACTGTTATAATAATATTGGGGAAGAATGTTAAATTTATATATAGGAGGATTTTGGTATGTTTCAATTTGAAACTCAGTTAAAGAAATTAAAGCATGATGTTTTGACAGAAGTTGCAAAGTTAGCTAAGGATGATAACTTAACTGTTGAGTCAATAGAAAGAGTTCCTTATGAAATAATACAAGGAGATAAAGCAATGTACAGATGTTGCGTTTATAAGGAAAGAGCTATTGTTTTAGAAAGAGCAAAGTTAGCAGCAGGATATTTAGCTAATGGGGATAATATCGATGATGAGTTTGTAGATATTAGAGAAGATGATCAAATTATATATGTTATTGATGCAGCATGTGATAAATGCCCAATTAACAAATATAGTGTCACAGATTCATGTAGAAGTTGCTTAGCACATAAATGTTATGAGGCTTGTAATTTTGGAGCTATTACTTACGTTGGGGGAAGAGCTTACATCAATCAAGAGTTATGTAAGGAATGTGGTATGTGCAAGAAGGCATGTCCATATGATGCAATTTCAGAAGTTATGAGACCTTGCAAGAGAGTATGCCCAACAGGAGCATTAGACATTAATCCAGAAGATAGAAAAGCTATGATAAAAGAAGATAGCTGTGTTAATTGTGGTAGCTGTATGAGTGCATGTCCATTTGGAGCTATATCAGATAAAAGTTTAATAGTCCCAGTAGCAAAGAGACTTGCTAGAGGAAGAAAGATGTACGCTATAGTAGCACCATCTATAGCAGGACAATTTGGACCTAAGGTTAGCTATGGACAAATAAAAAATGCTATTAAGAAATTAGGTTTCAAAGATATGTTAGAAGCAGCTTGTGGAGCTGATGCAGTAACAGTACATGAAAGTAATGAATTTGTAGAAAGAATGGAGAATGGAGATAAGTATATGACTAACTCTTGTTGTCCAGGATTCTTTAATTATATAGAAAAAACTATGCCATCAGAGGTTGAGAGAATTTCAGGGACAGTATCACCTATGATAGCAACTGCTAGATATATAAAGCACATTGACCCAGAAGCTAAGGTTGTATTTATAGGACCTTGTACTGCTAAGAAAAATGAAGCAGTAAGAAAATCAGTAAAAGGTGCAGTAGATTATGTGTTAACTTTTGAAGAGTTATTAGCACTATTTAGTGCATTTGAAATCGAAGTTGAAGATTGTGAAGAGGAAGTAGTTGATGAAGCTTCAATTTATGGAAGAGGTTTTGGAGCTCATGGAGGATTAACTTCAGCTATTGAAAACTACATTAGAAGCCAAGGATTAGAAGTGAATTTTACTCCAGTAAAAGTTTCTGGTGGAATTGAGATAAAGAAAACTATGACAATGGCTAAAATAGGAAGATTACAAGGAAACTTTATTGAAGGTATGATGTGTGATGGTGGATGTATAAATGGGGCAGGAACTATATCTACTCCATTTAAATCTAAATCTACATTTAATAAGATAAATGCACAAGCTTCTAGAAAAGCAGTTATAGATAATGAAAGATTAAAAGAATATGAAAATATCGATTTAGAAAGAAATTAGGTTATGGGGTAGCTTAAGCTGCCCCAAATTAAAAATTTAGAAACTCCATAGGGAGTTTTTTCTTTATATACTATTATTTGATTTATAAATAAATTTAGTAATAATTCCTAAAATAATTGGAAAGATTAATAGTGATATTAACCATATTGTTAATTTTATTATTTTCTATATAAATATAAGATTAGTCTTAATTAATAATAAATGACATATAATAAAAGAGTGCCCAATAAAGGATGATGTAAAATAGAGAAAATAGATATAAACATAAGGAAATAGAAAGTAATTAATGGAAAATGGTAATATTTATTAATTTTAAAGGAAAAATATAAGGATTACAATTTGAAAAAAAAATATCAAAATATTATTATAAAATTGTTAGCACTTATAAAAGATGAGTGCTAATATAAAGATAGTAATAATTTTAGTTATATAATAGGAGGGATTTTTTATGAATATCAAACCACTAGCAGATAGAGTAGTAATTAAAAAGTTAGAAGCAGAAGAAACTACTAAAAGTGGAATAGTTTTAACGGGTGCAGCAAAAGAAAGACCACAAGAAGCAAGAGTTGTAGCTGTAGGACCAGGAGCTGTAGTAGATGGAAATAGAGTAGAGATGGAAGTAAAAGTTGGTGATAAGGTACTTTATTCAAAATACGCTGGAACTGAAGTGAAAGTTGATGGTGAAGAATATACTATTTTAAAACAAGATGATATCTTAGCAATAGTAGAATAGGGAGGAATTAATTATGGCAAAGATGATTAAATTTAGTGAAGAAGCTAGAAGATCAATGCAAGTTGGTGTTGATACATTAGCTGATACAGTTAAAGTTACATTAGGACCAAAAGGAAGAAATGTAGTTTTAGATAAGAAATTTGGAGCACCACTTATAACTAATGATGGAGTATCAATTGCAAGAGAGATAGAATTAGAAGATCCATATGAAAATATGGGAGCTCAATTAGTTAAAGAAGTTGCAACTAAAACTAATGATGTTGCAGGGGATGGAACTACTACAGCAACTCTTTTAGCTCAAGCAATAATAAGAGAAGGTTTGAAAAATGTTACAGCAGGAGCTAATCCTATTTTAATTAGAAATGGTATTAGAATGGCTGTTGATAAGGCTGTTGATGAAATTAAGAAAATTTCTAAACCTGTTAATGGAAAAGAAGATATTGCAAGAGTTGCAGCTATTTCAGCAGCAGACGAAGAAGTTGGTAAATTAATATCTGATGCTATGGAAAAAGTAGGTAACGAAGGTGTTATAACTGTTGAAGAATCAAAATCAATGGGTACTGAACTTGATGTAGTTGAAGGTATGCAATTTGATAGAGGATATGTATCAGCATATATGGTAACAGATACTGAAAAAATGGAAGCTGTTTTAGATAATCCATTAATATTAATTGCTGATAAGAAAATCTCAAATATTCAAGAATTACTTCCAATATTAGAGCAAATAGTTCAACAAGGTAAGAAATTACTTATTATAGCTGAAGATGTTGAAGGGGATGCAATGACTACATTAGTAGTTAATAAATTAAGAGGAACTTTCACATGTGTAGCTGTAAAAGCACCAGGTTTTGGAGATAGAAGAAAAGAAATGCTTCAAGATATAGCTATATTAACAGGTGGTACAGTTATATCAGAAGAACTTGGCATAGACATAAAGGAAGTAACTTTAGATATGCTTGGACAATGTGAAAGTGTAAAAGTTACAAAAGAAAATACTACTATAGTTAATGGAAAAGGAAATAGCGAAGCTATTAAAGAAAGAGTTTCTCAAATAAAAGCTCAAATAGAAGAAACTACTTCTGAATTTGATAAAGAAAAATTAACTGAAAGACTAGCAAAACTTGCTGGTGGAGTTGCAGTAATTAAAGTTGGTGCTGCTACAGAAACAGAATTAAAAGAAAAGAAATTAAGAATAGAAGATGCTTTAGCAGCTACAAAGGCAGCTGTTGAAGAAGGAATAGTTCCGGGTGGTGGAGCTGCTTATGCTAATATTATAAATGAAGTAAACTCAGTAACTTCAGATATTCCAGATACTCAAGTTGGTATTAATATTATAGTAAGAGCATTAGAAGAACCAATGAGACAAATAGCAACTAATGCAGGTCTTGAAGGTTCAGTTATTATTGAGCATGTTAAGGGATGCGAAGCTGGAATGGGATATGATGCTTTAAAAGATGAATATGTAAATATGATTAAAGCTGGTATAGTTGACCCAACTAAGGTTACAAGATCAGCACTTCAAAATGCAGCATCAGTAGCATCAACATTCTTAACTACAGAAGCTGCTGTAGTAGATATTCCTCAAAAAGAAGCTCCAATGCCAGGAGCACCAGGAATGGGAATGGACGGAATGTACTAAAATTTAAATGTTTAAAGGGGACTGTTTATGCAGTTCCCTTTCTATTTAATAGACTACATAATGTATTGATATAATATAATCTATAATTTATAATTATAATAAGTAAAATATTGTATAAATAGAGGGATATTATGAAAGCTAAGAGCAAAAGACTAAAGATTAAAAGAATAAGACTAACTTTATTAGTAATTATTTCAGTAATATTGGGAAGTACATTATTAATTACTTATAATAATTATAAGAAAATGACAAAAAAGATAGAAGTAAAAGAAACTATTAGAGAACTTATACTAACTGCTAATGCATTAGAAATAAATGATTTAATAGAGTTTCAGGATTCAGATACAATATATACTATAAAAAGAGAAAATGGCGAAAAATTAAAAGCTATAGCTAAGTATAAAAATATAGAAGATTTCAATAAAATAGAAAGTTGCACTTTAGAAGAAGCAAGAAAAATTATAAATAATGAAGTAGATTTTGAAATTAATAAGGATGGAGAATTTTTAAATACATATATAAAAAATTAAATTAAAAAATATCAATTATAAAAGTTTTATTATAATTGATATTTTTTTTGTTATATAAACAAAAATAAAAAAGCTATTTGACTAAAAATTATAAATAATGGATAATATTTCAATAAGAGCTTTGAATTATAAATTTTAGGAGGTTATTATGGAAATTTTCGTATTAATAATTGGGTTATGTATAGGAAGTTTTTTAAATGTATGTATTTATAGAATACCTAGGGAGGAATCTATAGTTTTTCCACAATCCCATTGTACAGTTTGTGGACATGAACTTAAAGTTTTAGATCTTATACCAGTTTTAAGTTATTTATTTTTAAAGGGAAGATGTAGAAAGTGTGGAGAAAAGATATCTGTAAAATATCCGCTAGTTGAGATTTTAAATGGAGTATTATATTTATTAATATATTTAAGATTTGGATTAAGCTTGAATTTTATAGCTTATAGTATTTTAACTTCTTTATTAATAGTAATTTCTTTTATAGATTTAGATTGTAAATATATTTATTCATCAACAACAATACTAGGAGCAGTATTAGGCTCTGTTTACATATTAATAGGATTGTATACAAAAGATGCAAACTTAATTAATAATATTTTAGGTGGGGCTATTGGATATTTAATTATATATCTAATAGTAGTAATTACAAAAGGTATGGGACAAGGCGATGCTGAAATAGCTGGGATTTGTGGATTATTTATAGGGATTAAAGGAATTCTAGTAGCTTTATTTATAGCTATAGTATTAGGGGGATTAGTAGCAGCAATAATATTATTATTTAAGTTAAAAGATAGGAAGACAGAAATTGCTTTTGGACCATATATAGCTATTGGAACTATTATTTATATACTAATAGGAAAGAAATTGTTGTCGCTTTATTTAAGTTTTTTTATATAAAATGTGAATTTAATTTAAATATAAATAATGCTTGAAAAAGACTAAAGTCTATATTATTATTGTGAAAGAATAAATAAATGGGCAAAAAAGGAAATTTTTTTGATTAATATAATTAAAATTAAACATAGGAGTGAATTTTATGGCTATAGTTCAAAAGAAAAGACTTGGAGATATCTTAGTAATGGCAGAAAAAATAACTCCATTTCAACTTCAAAACGCTTTAAAAGCACAAAAACTTTTAGGAAAAAAATTAGGGGAAGTTTTAATTGATAGCGGAATTGTTTCAGAAGAAGATATTATAGAGGCTATAGAAACCCAAACTGGAATAAAGAAAGTTGATTTAAACAATGTTAATTTTAATAAAAAAGCCATTAAGATAATACCACAAAATCTTTGTATTAAGTATAATTTGATAGCCTTTGGCTTTGAGGAAGAAAAAATAATGGTTGCCCTTTCAGATCCATTGAATATTTTTGCAATAGATGATGTTTCTATATCCACAGGATTAAGTGTTAAGACATTTATTGCACCTAAGAAAGATATTAATAAATTTGTTCAAATAAATTATAGCAGTGAGGAAGTTAATAAGGCAGCAGAAGAGCTTTTAAAAGAAACCTTAGAATCAAGAAGTATATCTTTAGATGTTGAAGAAATTGATGATGTTAAGAATGCTCCAGTTGTGAAGATGATAGAATATTTATTTAAAAATTCAGTTGAAATGAGAGCATCAGATATACATATTGAACCTTATGAAAAAGAAATAAGGATAAGATATAGAATAGATGGTGAGCTTACAACTGTAAATACTCTTGGAATAGAGAGTTTAGCACCTTTAATAACTAGAATAAAAATACTTGCCAATTTAAATATAGCGGAAAAAAGAGTACCTCAAGATGGAAGAATTATTACTAAAGTCGGGAATACAGATATAGACCTTAGAATTTCTATTTTACCAACTGTAAATGGCGAAAAGGTAGTAATAAGAATTTTAAATAGAGATAATTATAAATTAGGAAAAGAAAGACTTGGATTAAGCAAAGATAATCTTAAAAAGCTAGATAGTATAGTTTCTAGTCCTCATGGAATAGTACTTGTTACTGGACCTACAGGAAGTGGAAAATCAACAACACTTTATACAATTTTAAGTGAACTTAATTCTAATAATGTAAATATAGTCACTATAGAAGATCCAGTTGAATATACCTTAAATGGTATTAATCAAGTAAATGTAAATAATAAGGCAGGATTAACCTTTGCAAGTGGTCTTAGAAGTATATTAAGACAAGACCCAGACATAGTTATGATAGGGGAAATAAGAGATGAAGAAACGGCACAAATAGCAATAAAAGCAGCGATTACTGGGCATTTAGTTTTAAGTACTCTTCACACTAATGATGCACCATCTACTATGACTAGATTAGTAGATATGGGTGTTGAACCTTATCTGGTTGCAACTTCCATTTCGGGAATAATAGCTCAAAGGTTAGTAAAAAAGATATGTAATAATTGTAAAGAAGAATATATAGCTTCAGATTATCAAAAAAGTGTATTTAATATAGAAGAAAATGAAACTCTAAAATTATATAGGGGTAAAGGATGTGGCCATTGTAATAATACTGGCTATAGTGGACGAATAGGTGTATATGAAATAATGGAGATAACAAGAGAACATAGGGATGCAATAAATAGAACTAGGGATTCAAATGTTTTAAAGGATATTTCTATTAAAAATGGAATGACAACTCTTGCAGATGAGTGCAAGGAATTAGTTTTAAATGGAATAACCACTATTGAAGAACTTGCAACTATTACATTATTAAGGGAAATATAAGAGGTGATAAGAAGTTATGAAAAAATTTAAATATAGAGCTATGAAAAAGGATGGAAATAAGATAGAGGGAAATTTTGAAGGTAGCTCAAGAGAAGATGTAGTAAATATGATAACTTCAAGTGGATATTATCCTCTAATGATAGAAGAAATAATTGAAAGTAAGCAAATTGAAATTAAGCTCTTTCAAAGGGTAACAACAAAGGATTTGGCAATTTTCTGTAGACAGTTTTACACAATGTTAGATGCTGGAGTTACAATAACTAATTGCATTAATATATTGTCTAATGAAATTCCTAATAAAAAATTAAGAGAGCTATTATCTATAATAGAAGATGATGTTAAAAAAGGAGAGCTTTTATCAGAATCTATGGCAAAGCACAAAAAATATTTTCCGCAGCTTTTAATAAGTATGGTGGAGTCGGGAGAAGTAAGTGGGAATATTGATGAAATGATGCTCAGGATGTCTGTACATTTTGAAAAGGAAAATAAGCTTAATAATAAGGTTAAATCAGCTATGACTTATCCAAGTATCTTAAGTATAGTGGCTGTAGTAGCAGTTGTATTTATTATGACCTTTGTAATGCCAACATTTGTAGAGATGTTTGAGGGTGAAGGAATAGAGCTTCCACTAATAACAAAATTCCTACTTGGTTCAAGCAAGTTCTTAAGTAATAATTTAATTCTAATAATAATAGCTATAGCAATTATAATCGTATTATTTAATATTTATAAAAAAAGTCCAAATGGAATAGTTAATATAAGTAATTTAAGATTGAAACTTCCCATAATAGGGGATTTAAATAAAAAAATAATAGTTTCAAGATTTACAAGAACATTATCTACCTTATTAGCATCTGGAGTATCACTAGTTCAAGCACTACCAACAGTAGCAGGAGTACTAGAAAATAAGGTGGCAGAAGATGCAATAATAAAAATAAGAGATAGAGTAGTAAGAGGAGATGGGCTAAGTTCTCCAATAAGAGAAAATGATATCTTCCCTAAAATGTTATCTTCAATGGTAAAAATAGGAGAAGAATCAGGTTCCCTAGAAGATATCCTAAATAAAACAGCAGACTTCTACGACGACGAAGTAGAGCAAGCAATACAAACAACAACCTCAATGATAGAACCATTACTAATAGTAGTAATGGGAGTAGTTATCGGAGGAATAGTAATATCAATAATGCTACCAATGTTTAATATGTACACACAAATGTAATAAATTGCAAAGCAATTTATTAGTGAAAAGTTAATAAGTAAAAAGTAAGAATTAGAAATGAAAAAATTAAAAAATGAAAATAAAAAAATCCAAAGGATTTTTGACTTGCACCCTTCACTATTACCTCTTACTTCTTACCTATTTGCTCGCAAAATAAACCGTTTATATTTTTTAAAATTTATATAAAGAATATAAAAACAAATTAAAGGAGGAATTTATATGGTTAACAATGTAGAAAACAACAAAAAAAAGAAAGGGTTCACACTTATAGAACTTATCATCGTTATAGCAATTATAGCTATCCTAGCAGCAATAGCAATTCCAAAATTCGGTGAAGTAAGGAAAAATGCTAATAGAAATGCGGATATAGCAAATGCTAAGCAAATACAAAGCGCAGTTTCATTAGTAATTGCGGATAATAAGACAACTAACGATACAGAAACATTTACTTGGGGAACAGCCGGTGATAAAACTATACAAGGGGAATCATATAAGCAATTACAAAGTGCAAATATTAAATCAAAGCTAGATAACACAAAACAATTTGTTGTTAAAGTTGATGGTGGAGATATTAAGGTGTATATAAGTTCAAGTGAAAGTAATATTACAGCTGAAAATCAAGTATACCCAGAACCGTCAGATACCACTAATAATATTTGGTATGGAGGAAAACCAGCAAAAGAATAGGAAACTATTGAATAGTAAGAAAAAATATTGGTTAAGCAAAGTGCAGAGAAATACTGCATTTTGCTCATATAAAGGATTTTTAACTCGTCTAAAAATCAATAATAATTATTTCATTTTTCCATTTCGATTTTGCATCAGCAAAAGAGAAGATTTATTATTTAATTTAATAAACTCCCTAGGAGTTTACACCTTAATTCTTCATTCTTAATTCTACATTCTTCATTTAAACCGGGGGTGATTCAATGCCAATAAACTTATCTAAATTAAAAGAAATAAGTAGTATGGACGTAAAAGATATAGGAAAGCTTTTTAAGAAGGAAAAGTCAGAGGATTTAAATTCTTCTTATGAAGTTAATAAGTCTGAAAATAAAAAAAGATCTAAGGAAAAATCAAAAAGTGTTTTATCTATTGATCTTGGAAGTAGTTCTATAAAATTAGTAGAGGGAAAATTTAATAAGAATAAACTTAGTTTAAACAAACTAATTCAAATACCTACTCCAGAGGATTGTATAGCTGATGGAAGAATAATTAATCTTCAAGCAATTATAGATACACTAGATTTTGTCATAAAGGAAAATAGTATAAAGGCAAAGGATGTAATATTCACTACTAATTCATCTTCAATAATTAATAGAGATATTACAATACCTATAGTTCAAGAAGATGAAATGGAAACTGTAATTAGATATGAAATACAACAATATTTACCTATAAATTTAGATGATTACATAATTCAATTTGTAGTTTTAGATGAAATTGTTGATGATGTAGGAGCAAAGTTAAAGGTGAATGTAACATCTTTTCCAGAAAAAATGGCTTTTTCATATTATAGTCTAATAAATTCCTTAGATTTAAATCCTTATGCATTAGATGTTACTTATAATTCAGTAAATAAGATAGCTAATTATGCACAGTATACATCAAAAGATGGACAAGTTATAGGAGGTACTGTTGCTTTTGTTGATATGGGAGCAACCTCTATTAATGTGGCAATATTTAAAAATGGTAAATTAGATTTTACAAGAATGATAAAGTCTGGTGGAGATAATATAGATTATGCTCTAAGCCAAAGCTTGAATATGTCAATAAAATCAACAGAATCTATAAAAATAAAAGAAGGGGATCTTTTAAGTAATAAAGAGGATTCTTCAAATAAAACCATTAAAAAATCTGTTGATGAAATATTAGAAGAATTAGAAAGAATATTACAATTCTATATGAACAAGTCTAATACAACTATTGATAAAATTTATATTTATGGTGGATTATCAAATTTAAATAATATTAATTTATACATTAAGAATAAATTATCAATGGGCATATCTAAAGTAGATAAAATAAGTAATATAGATATAACATCAAATGATTTATTATGTGAAAATATTGGACAATATTTAAACGCTATAGGCGCAATTATAAGATTATAAGGAGGACATTGTATGATAAGAGATATGAACTTTTTCGCACCATATCAAGGTAAGAAAAAAGAACAAAAAAACAAGAATATTTATGTTTACTCCTTAGTAGGTTTTTTATCAGTATTTATAGTTGGAAGTTTAGCATGGAATAGCACTAATATAATTTTATTAAATAGTAAAATAAAAGGATTTAACGAAAAATTAGATAAAGAGGATATAAAAGCCAATATAGCAAAATGGGATGAAATAAGTAAAAAAGATGATATCTTAAATAAATATGATAAAGAATTAAACAACATTGTAGATGGATTAAAAACTAGAGAAGTTGTAACGATAGAGCTTTTAGATAAATTAAGCTCAACATTACCAACAGAAGTAACATTTAATAGCATAAACATAACTAATACAGAAATCTCTATTCAAGCAGTTTCAACAAGTAGAGTTGCAATTGGGGAAATAGAGCATAATTTAAAGAAGCTAGATAGTATACAAGATGTTTATATAGGTGGAATATCAGGGGATGAAAATTATACCTTTGATATAAAATGTGTATTAAAGGATGTTGAGTAAAATGAATATAAGTAAGAGAGAAAAATATTTAATAGGAATTTTAATTACTGTATTAATAAGCTTTGGTTATTATAAATTTATTTATAATAATCAAGTTAAAAAGTTAGCTATTACAAGAGAAGAAAAAAATCAAGTTGAACAAAGATATAAAGATGTAATGGATGCAATAAAAAATCTAGATTCTAAAGAAGAAAATTTAAAAATATTAAAATCAACAATTCTTGATAAATCTAAAAAATTATACCCAGTAATAATGCAAGAAAAAATAATAATTGAATTAGATAAGTTATTAAGTGATAGTGGCCTTAAGGGAAATATTGCCTTTAGTCCAGTAGAAGTAGCCTCTGTAGAAAAACTTACATCACCAGAGATTCAAAAAGTGGAAAGTTCATTAAAATCTATAGTTGATGAATATTCAGGAGATTCAGAGAAAAATGAAAGTGGTAATGAAGTAACTACTAATGAAAATAATAATACATCAACTGAAGGACAAGAATCTCAAGAAATATCACAAGTAAAAAATGAAGCAACATCAGAACAGCTTAAAGTTGCAATTAACTTTTCAGGAAGTTATGAAGCATTAAAAAAGTTTATTTCTTCAGTACAAAACTATGAAAGAAAAATAGTAATTACTAATATTTCAATATCATCAAAATCACAAGAAGAATTAGCTGGAGTAATGAATTTAGAATTCCATGCAATTCCTAAATTATCAGAAGAGGATATGGAATATTTACGTTGGACACTAAATAATGTTTATGGAAAAGAAGTTTTATTTAGTAATGGGGAAGCAAGTGGTGCTTATGCATCTACTATAGAAGAACAAAATAATAAAGAAGATATTAATGATTTTGTAATGATGTTAAAATCCTCTTTATCTGAATTACCAACAGTAACTATTGGTAAAGCTAAAGATGATACTAGGGAAAGTTATATTTATTCAGATAATGACAAAATTGAAGAAGTAGAAATATCCTTTGATGAAGCAGCAGGAAAAATTTATTATAAATACAAAACATCAAGTTCATATTATCCAAAGGATAATTCATCACAGGGGAAAGAGTTTACTACAAAATCAGATGATATAGTACTTGAAATAATAAGTGAAAAAAGAGCAGAAAGCTTAGATAAGTCAGGAATAAAGTTAAAAGTAGTTAACAACACAGATAAAAAGGTTGAAATAATAGTTAAAGATGATGATACTTCAAATCCTAGAGTTTCAGTAAAAAGTGAAGGTAATACTGTAAATGTTACTAGGAAGTAGGTGTTAATATGAAAAATAATAAATTGAAAGCAAAAGAAGGGATGACATTAATTGAGGTAATAATTAGTGTCGCCCTTTTATCCATATTAATAGTACCTTTATCATCTTTAGTAATGTCTAGCTTGAAAAATAATATAAGTGCAGAGTATAGACAAAAAGCAAGTTATGTAGGACAAAAGGTTTTAGAGGAATTAAAATCTTATGATGAAATAAAACTAAGTATTAGTTCACCAAGGTATTTTGAACTTTTAGATGGAGATAGAATAACACAAAATTCAGAAGGGAAATTTGTAGGAAGTTTTGATAGAACTATATATGGGGGAATCGCTGAGTCAATAGGAAAAAATGAGGATAAATATAATGTTGAAGTTAAATTAGAGAAGGATTCAAATTTTCAATATCATAGTGTAAACAACTTAGATAAAAATAATGATGCAGCTTTTAGAGTTAGCTTTATAAATGATAATAATATAAGCAAAATACAAGATAGTGCTGGCAATACCCAAGTAATTTCAAATAATTTAACAATAGAATTAGATAAGAACTCGGATAACTTAAAAGTATATGAAAAAAATAGTTCTAGTCCAATACTAACAATTAATAGATCAAACTTAAATAACACTAATATTGTTTTAAATGTTAAAGAAAATTTTACTCAAAATATAGATATAGAATTAAAAAATAATACTGAAGAAACTCTAGGGATTTATATAATAAGAGAAACTAATAATTCTTCGAAGTTTAAGATATATTCAAGTACAGGTGACGTAATCTTATATGAAGAAAAGCAAACAGAAGAAAATCCAGTAGCAGATATGTATAACTATACAGTTACTGTTAGAGATAAGAAAAATAATATTTTATTTGAAGGGTCTTCTAGTAAAAATATGAATATAAAGTAGCTTTATGGAGGTGAATTATAGTTGAAGATTAAAAAAAGGAAGAAAGGTTCTACCTTTGTAATAGTAGTTGTTGTAATGGCAATTATTTTTACAACAGGTACAACAATATTAGCAGTTACAGCAAATGATTATAAGATGAGAATCAATCAAAGTAAAAAGCTTCAAAATCTTTATGAAGCAGATTCAGGATTAGATGTAGTTGAAAATATAATAATAAAAACCTCACAAGAAGCTATAAAATATGCAGATAAAGAAGTGAAAAAGGAATTTACTAAGTTAGAAGAAAAGGATAGAAGAAAGGAAATTTTAAATAAAGTTTTTAAAGATAAATATTATGAGTTTTTAACTGTAAAAAATAAAGAAACTCTAGATTCAGTTGAAGTAGATATTTTGAAATATTTAATTGTAGAAAAAAAATATATAAAATCAATACTTGAAAGTGGAGCTTTAGATTTAGAATCAGCCATAAAAAATAAAGAAAATACATTCAAGATTGAAATACCAGAAGGTGGATATAAGTTTAATGAAGGTGATGGTATCACTATAAAAGTTAATTCAACCTTTGAAAGTGCTGAAGGTGATTTGAAAAATAAAAAAACGATTTCTACTACATTTAAAGTAGTAGCTCCAGAATATAATTCAGAAATAACTTCAATAAATATATATCCAGTTTTTGATGGAAAATCTATAACAGCAGATGGAAATATGAATATTGAAGGGCTAGGAAATGATAATACTGTAAATATAAGCGGAGATATATGGATACAGGGTAATAATAAATTAGGGACAAGTCCAGAGTATACTTTTGATAAATATATAGGGGGCATAAAATTAGATAATATAAACTTTAACATAGATGGAAATATCTATACTAATAATACTCTTCATTTAAATAATAAAGTAGAAAGTAATGTAAAGGGAGAAACCTTTGCTAAAAACATTTATTTAGGAAAGTCTATTAATTCAAATGTTTCACAGTTAAATAATATATCCTTTGAAAAAAGTGTTGTTGTAAATAATGATTTAGCTTTAAATGCAACAAATAGCTCTATATTAATAAAAAATAATTTTTATGGAATTAATGATAAGACAAGAGATACAGAAACAGCTAAACAAGCTTTAAATTCCAGTAGCATTATTGTAAATGATACAAGTAATACTTCTAAAATAACAGTTAATGAGAAATCTTATATAATGGGAGTTGCTTATTTAAATACAATAGGTAATGATGGTAAGAAATATCAAACAGGAGAATCGGTAGCAGTAAAAGGAAATTATTTAGCTTATACAGATGTTGATGATATTTTAGATGGAAAAACTAATGTTACCTTGAAATACTATTCACCTTTACAATTATTAGAAAGCAAAGATGGAGAATCTAATGCTGCTATGAAAGCAGAATATTTCTCAAAATACTATTTTAATGATAAAAATACAGATGGAAAATATAAATTTAATGATGGTGGAGTAAATCTTAAAGGAGATGTATATTCAGTAGGATTTAGTAAAAAGAATAAAGAAGCTGAAGGGTCAAATATATTAATTGATAAAACTCCAATTGAAGTGGAAAATCAACAAATTGAATTTGCAAGAAATGTATTTGCAATGGGTGATGCCACAGGATATGAAAATTTATATGCTGGACAAGAAGTTAAGAAAACTGTTAATAATCAAATTGACTTTGATAAAATTAGCGATACTACTATTATAAATGAAAATGGAGCAGTTATATTAAGAAATAATTCTGGTATTGAAATAAAGGATAACAAATATAATGGACAAACTATAGATAAGGGGCTAATTATAGCTAATGGAGATATAACTATAGATGGTGAGTTTAATTTCACGGGAAATATAATTACCACAGGAGATATAATTCTAAAAGGTGAAGGAAATAAAAATATAACTTATGACACACAAGTTATAAGAAATATTTTAGCTTTAAATAATGAGTTATTAAAGGATGTATTTGTAAAATCAGAAGCTAATAGAGAAGAAGTAAAAGTTACTTCGGCTTCAGAACTGTATAGTGTTGATAAATTCCTTAAAAAATCATTATGGAAAATTGTTAAATAGAAGAGGTGGAATTATGAGAAAAAAGGCAAGGGGTTTTACTGTACTAGAACTTATAATTACATTAAGCTTAACAGTTGTAGTTCTTGGAGTAGTGTACACATTTTTCTTAAGTAATAGTAAAACATTAGCTAGAACAGAAATTAATTCTGATCTTCAATTAGAGTCAGAAACAATTCAAAAAGAGTTATTTCTATATGGAACACAAGCAGAAGGAATAAGTAAGCTTAATGATATTATTATTAATGATACTAATAAATATAATTTTGAAGGATCACTTGATGATAATGGAAAGTTAGATGTTACTGAATTGAAATTTAAAATGGGATTAGAGTACGTTACAGTTATATATGATAAGGGAAATAATAAATTAACTTTAAAGAAAGTTAACAAAGATGGAGCTGAAGTTACAGATTCTGAACTAAGTCTTCCTAAAATATTATCATCTAATGTTACAGATTTTAAAGTTAGACCTTTAGATTATAGAATGAATTTAAATGGAAATTTTAAGGATACAACAGGTCTTGAAATATCTTTATTATTAAATAAGAAAAAAGGATATTCAGATGTAACTATGCCAGTAAGTGTCATAGTTAAGTTTAGGAATAAATAATATGGAGGGATAAAATGGTTAGTAAAAGAAAGTTTAAGATAATAAGTATTATAGCAAGTTTATTTGTTATATTAACTTTAATATCCCTTAAGAGTTTAAAGGTCAAGGCAAATAATGTGAATACCAAACCAAGTTTTACAATTACCGACTTGAAGGCAACACCGAATCCTGCCAAAGTTGGGGAAGATATATTAGTTTCAGGGAAAATAGTTCCTGAAGACTTTGAAACAACAGCACAACCTAAAGAAATAGTCCTAGTTTTAGATACTTCTGGAAGTATGAGTAAAGAAATAGGAATGCTATGCACTAATGAAAGGGAAAGATATTACTGTACTGAACATAAAAGCAATGATAGTAATCATAAGGGAAATAAACATAAAGTGGTTGAAAATTATTGTGTTGAGCATAAAACTAATCAGTCTCATAATACAACTAGGATAAACGAACTAAAAAAAGCAGCAAAGTCATTTATTGAAACTATGAAGGATGTTTCTAACTTGAAAATAAGTATAGTAGCATATTCAACTGAAGCTACCTTCAATCCAAATAAAAATTTGGGCAAAAAAATTATAGATAGTTATGATTTTGGAAAGCATGAAGTTATTAACTATGAACAATATAGTCAAGATTTTTTGCCCAATAATGATAGTAAATTAAATGATATTATAGAATGTTTAGAACCGTTAGGAGGAACAAACACAGGAGAAGGAATTAGAAAAGCTATTTATATGCTTGAAAATGGAGAAAAAAACTCAAATAAAACTATTGTTCTTATGACAGATGGTCTTCCTACATTTTATTCTGTAGAAGATACAAATAAAAAAGAATATACTAAAATAGATGCAAGTAATCCTAAAACTGCAGGATTAGGGAGTGGAGTTGACAATAATTCATTAAACTATTCAAAAAAAATTGGTACTATAGTAAACAGTAATATATATAATTCTTATTCAATAGGATATGGATTAGATTCTAATAGTGCAGAATATTTTAAGCAAATCCATACTACAATGAGGGGATTAACTTCAACTAAAGAGGCTACAGAAAAAAATGGTTTCTTTTCAAAAAGTAATGGATCAATAACAGAAATATTTAATCAAATCGCAAAAGACATAAAAAATAGTTATGAGTTAAAAGAAGTATCATTAGATATTAATCTTAATCAATCATTTAATCTTAACATTGTGGGAAATAAAGTTAAGATAGATAATATAGTTTATACAAAAGATGATAATCAAAGTAGTAAAGAAAAATCAATATATCATGCAGCTCCAATAGATTTTAGCTTTATTGTGAAAGGTAATAATGTAGGCGAAAATCAAAAGATTTTTGATAAGATAAAAGTTAATTATCTTTTTGAAAATGAAATAGAAAACTCAGATGCAGATGGAGATATAAATGTAGATATAATATCAAATGAATTACCTAATATAGCAGCTGAACTAAAAGGTGGACATGACTTAGAGATTAAGAAAGATCAAGAAATTACCATTGAATATGAGATAGTACCTCAGGACTTTATTTATAATAATTCATCTAATTCTGGAGATATAGATGTTGTTGTAATTATAGAGCTTGGGAGAAACCAAGAAAATTTAGTGAATATAAAAAATGGGATTAAAAATAAATTAACAGATCCATTTCAAACTCAAAAAAATGCTAAGTTTTCTTTTATAACTTTCAATAATAATGAAACTACAAAAGTATCATCTTTAAAAAGTTTTGATGATTCAACTAATTACTATCATGATATTAGACTTACTGTAGATGGTTTACAAGAAGGTAATATATTTGAATCTTCCAAAAAGGATATTAGTGGAGCTTTAACTAATGCATATGAAGAACTGGAAAGAAATTCTAGACCTACAGCTACAAAGAATATTGTAATAATATCTAATAATGATATTAATTATAATAAACAAGTTGCAGATAATATAAAGAAGAAGGGCTATAATATAGCAAGTTTATCTTTAGAGACTGAAAACTTAAATAAGAATCTATATAAGCTTCATAGTGATTTAGGTGGTAAATCTGATAGTATTTTTAATATTAATAATGATTATAATAGCATAAATAATTCAAGAATGGATTTGGTAAGAGAAAAGTTAATTTCTTATGCTTCAGCAAAACCTTATGAATTTAAACCGATTATTAATTTAAATTTAGGAAGTAATTTTGAGCCGATATCTGGAATTGCTAGATCAAAAGAACCTGGAAAAGAAAATATAGGGATAATAGAAGTTCCAACAATAACATATAATTTAACTGAAAATAATAATTACCGTGCAGAAAGAAAAACAATAGAGTTCATAGTAAAAGCTAATAATCTTAATCCAGGGAATTATACCTTCGGTAAACAGTCGGATAATATAATGACTTATAAAAGTATTATTAATAATGATATAAAAGTAAATTTAGAAACTCCAAAATTTACAGTAAAAGAAGATGTGAAAAATCTTATTCATGGATTATATAACGGAATTGACGATGGAAAACTAATAATTCAAGAAAATAATAATGGAGATAATTTTGAAATAGCTCAAGACTCAAGAGTTACCTTTGGTTCTAAATTTACATTAGGGGGAAGTAGTGCTACTTTTGATCTAAATGTAGATAGCAATTTTAATGTTGTTGACACTAATAACATCAAAATATATAGGATTTTAAAGGATTCTTCAGGTAACAATACCTTAACAGAAATAGCAAGGACTATAGAAAGTAATGGAAATAATAAATTCAAAATTAATATTAATAATGTTAAAGAAAACAATCAACTATCAGATACAGATATATTAGTTATATATCAAGGAAGAGTTAAAGAAGACCTTGGAAGTTCACAAGTATTAAAAAATGAAATTAAGTTTAGTAATATTTCAAAAGATGTTATTATAGTTACACCAAAATCAACGGATGCAAGTCCAAGATTACCAGATTTATTCTAAAGGTTATATATATGTAATGTTTTTAAGAGGGTCACTAAGAGTGATCCTTTTTCTTATAAATAAAACTATCTTTATATAATTTATGAAAGTTATTGCCATGAATTTATAAATTTTACTTGAAATAAAAATTGCAAATTTATTGACAATAATATAAGTCAGATATATAATATCTATAAATTTAAAAACAGACATATAAGTTTACTCGTATATCCTCTGAATATGGCAGAGAGTATCTACCGGAAACCTTAAATTTCCGACTATGAGTGATTTTGATATACTATATCTATATTTAGAATATAGATTTTTAGGCATATTAACTTCACTTAGAAGATTAGTATGTCTTTTTTTATACATAAAAATAGAGATAAAAATGAATCTTAAATTTCATATTAATGAAAAAATGAATTAAAAAAATTATTTTGAGGGGGAAAAACTATGGCAACAATTATTAAAACTGCTTATACTTTTGATGACGTATTACTAGTACCAAATAAATCTGAGGTTTTACCTAATGAAGTGAGCTTAAAAACTAAATTAACTAAGAAAATAACATTAAATATTCCACTAATGAGTGCAAGTATGGATACAGTAACAGAATCAAAGATGGCAATTGCTATGGCTAGAGAAGGTGGAATTGGAATTATTCACAAAAATATGACTATAGCAGAGCAAGCTAAGGAAGTTGACAGAGTTAAAAGACAAGAAAATGGAATTATTACAGATCCAATTTTCTTATCAGAAGGGCATACAATAAGAGAAGCTCAAGAACTTATGGCTCAATATAGAATTTCTGGTGTTCCTATAACAAGAGGAACTAAGCTAGTTGGAATAATAACTAATAGAGATATAGTTTTTGAAACAGATTATGATAGACCAGTTTCAGAAGTTATGACTAAAAGCCCACTTGTAACTTCAAAAGAAGGAACAACTTTAGAAGAAGCCCTTGAAATATTAAAGAAACATAAAATAGAAAAATTACCTTTAGTAGATGATGAAGATAACTTAAAGGGATTAATTACTATTAAAGATATAGAAAAAGCAAAAGCATATCCCAATGCAGCAAAGGATTATAAAGGAAGACTATTATGTGGAGCATCAGTTGGAATTACTAATGATATGATGGAAAGAGTAGATGCTTTAGTAAAGGCTAGTGTTGATGTTATTACATTAGATACTGCTCATGGCCATTCAAAAGGAGTTATGGATGCAGTTAGAACTATAAAAGCTAAGTATCCAGAACTTCAAATAATAGCAGGTAATATTGCAACTGCAGAAGCGACTAGAGATTTAATAGAGGCTGGTGCAGATTGTGTTAAGGTTGGCATAGGACCTGGATCAATTTGTACAACTAGAATAGTTGCAGGGGTAGGAGTACCTCAATTAACAGCTGTTATGGATTGTGCAGAAGAAGGAAAAAAATATGGAATTCCAGTAATTGCTGATGGAGGAATAAAGTATTCAGGAGATATAGTTAAAGCTTTAGCAGCTGGAGCATCAGTAGCAATGCTGGGATCTATGTTTGCAGGTTGTGATGAAGCACCTGGAGAAACAGAAATATATGAAGGAAGAAGATATAAGGTATATAGAGGAATGGGTTCTCTTGGAGCTATGGAAAAGGGATCAAGTGATAGATACTTCCAAAATGGAACTAAGAAATTCGTTCCAGAAGGTGTTGAAGGAAGAGTAGCTTATAGAGGATACGTATCAGACACTATATATCAATTATTAGGTGGAATTAGATCAGGAATGGGATACTTAGGATCACCTGATTTAGAAAATTTATATGAAAATGCTAAGTTTGTAATTCAAACTTCATCAGGTATAAGAGAAAGCCACCCACATGATATTAACATGACTAAGGAAGCACCTAATTACAGCAAATAAATTTGCTGTAAATGTATAATGAAAAATGTAGAATGAAGAATTTTGGAAATAACTCAGCAAGCTGAGTTATAAGTAATGCATAATGCGTAGTGGATAATGCATAATTAAGGAAATAACTAAGTGAGCTTAGTTAATAAATTAAATTTAAGAAATTCAGTTTTTAACTGAATTTCATCATTAATTATCCATTATAAATTATGAATTATCAATTAGTTATCGCTGGTGGTTGAAAAATAGACAATAAACAAAGGATAAGATAGAATTATTACAGGATATAAAATTTAAGGTTGGAGGTAACCTATGAAAAAAGAATTAGTTTTAGTTATTGACTTTGGTGGTCAATATAATCAATTAATAGCTAGAAGAGTTAGAGAGTGTGGCGTTTATTGTGAAGTTCATCCTCATACTTTAAGTGTTGATAAAATAAAGGAAATGAATCCAAAGGGAATAATATTTACAGGTGGACCCAATAGTGTATATGGAGAAGATTCTCCTTTATGTGATAAAACACTATTTGAGGCTGGAATACCTATCCTTGGAATATGCTATGGTTCACAATTAATGGCACATATGCTAGGAGGAAAGGTTGCTACAGCACCTGTAAGTGAATATGGAAAAACAAAAGTTAATGTAGATGTAGAATCTAAGCTTTTTGAAGGTGTATCACCATCTACAATTTGTTGGATGAGTCATACAGATTACATAGAAAAAGCACCAGAAGGTTTTAAAGTAATAGCTAATACACCAGTATGTCCAGTGGCTGCTATGGAATGTGAAGAAAAAAATCTATATGCAGTTCAATATCATCCAGAAGTTATGCATACACAAGAAGGAACTAAGATGATTTCAAACTTCTTATATAATGTTTGTAAATGTGCTGGAGATTGGAAAATGGATTCATTTGTTGAAAAGACAATTGAAGAAGTTCGTAAAAAAGTTGGAAATGGTAAAGTATTATGTGCATTATCAGGTGGTGTTGATTCATCAGTTGCAGCAGTATTACTTTCAAAGGCAGTTGGAAATCAATTAACATGTGTATTTGTTGATCATGGGTTACTTCGTAAAAATGAAGGAGATGAAGTTGAAGAAGTATTTGGACCAAATGGACAATATGACTTAAACTTTATTAGAGTAAATGCTCAAGAAAGATTTTATGAAAAATTAAAAGGAATAGAAGAGCCAGAACAAAAGAGAAAAATAATTGGTGAAGAATTCATCAGAGTATTTGAAGAAGAAGCTAAAAAGATAGGAACTGTAGATTTCTTAGTACAAGGAACTATTTATCCAGACGTAATTGAGAGTGGACTTGGAAAATCAGCAGTTATAAAATCACATCATAATGTTGGAGGACTTCCAGACTATGTAGATTTTAAAGAAATAATAGAACCATTAAGATTATTATTTAAAGATGAAGTACGTAAAGCAGGATTAGAACTTGGAATACCTAAAAAATTAGTATTCAGACAACCGTTCCCAGGACCAGGACTTGGAATACGTATAATTGGTGAAGTAACAGCAGAAAAAGTTAAGATAGTTCAAGAAGCAGATGCAATTTATAGAGAAGAAATTGCAAAGGCTGGTATTGATAAAGAAATAGGTCAATACTTTGCAGCACTTACTAATATGAGATCAGTAGGTGTAATGGGAGATGAAAGAACTTATGATTACGCGGTAGCACTTAGAGCTGTAACAACAAGTGATTTCATGACAGCAGAATCAGCTGACCTTCCATGGAAAGTACTTGGAAAAGTAACAACTAGAATAGTAAATGAAGTTAAGGGTGTAAATAGAGTGTTTTATGATTGCACAGGAAAACCGCCAGCAACTATAGAATTTGAATAATAAACAATATGCAAAAGGTCCTTGTTTTAAGGTCCTTTTTGTTTTGAAATTTTCATCATCCATATTATTATTTATAAGTGGTATAATTAAGTAAAAAAACAATTTATGGAGATGTGTAAAAGTGAAAAAAGTGATTGTTATAGGGGCAGGACCAGCAGGTTTGACAATTGCGTATCAACTATTAAAAAGTAAAGAATATGAAGTAAAAATAATTGAAAAAGAGTCATCTGTTGGTGGATTATCAAAAAGTATAATGTTTAATGGAAATAGAGTTGATATAGGAGGGCATCGTTATTTTACAAAAAATGATAGAGTTCAAAAGCTGTGGAATGAAGTATTACTAATAGAAGATAATATGATGCTTGTAAAGAAAAGAAAGTCCCATATACTATTTGATGATAAAACAATCTCCTATCCTTTAAAAATAGATAAGCAATTAATTAGTTGCATTGGCATTAGAAGTGGGATATTAGTAGTTGCTAGTTACATATACTCTTTGTTTCATAAGATAAAAGAAGAGTCTCTTGAAGATTTTTTCATAAATAGGTTTGGGAAAAAACTATATTCTATGTTCTTTAGAGATTATACAAAAAAATTATGGGGTGTTCCTGCCTCAACATTACTGCCTGATTGGGGAAGCCAACGAATTCAAAGCTTATCTATGAAATCAATTATTAAAGATCTTTTTTTTAAGGATAGAGAATCAGAAAAGTCTATGATTCGTTCCTTTAATTACCCTACACTAGGATCTGGACAGGTATGGGAAACATTATGTAACCTGTGTATAAAAGAAGGGGGTCACATAGAGTATAATGCTGATGTTACGGAAATTATTTACCATGAGAATGCTCCTAAAAAAATTGGATTTATTAAAGAGGGAAAAATGAATTATAAATCTGCTGATTTAGTTATATCCACAATGCCACTAAATGATTTGGTCAATGGAATCAATAATAGTCCAGAGAGTGTAAGTGAAATAGCTAATAAACTTAATTACCGAGATATGGTTACGGTTTCATTTTTTATGAAATATGAATACGCAGGTATTTGCTTAAAGCAAAATATAGATGATTGCTGGATTTATATTCAAGAAAAGTCCGTAAAGGCTGGAAGATTGCAGATATTAAACAATTGGTCAGAATGTGCGCCTAAAAGAGAGGATGGATTATTACTGCAAGTTGAATATTATTGCAATGAAGGTGAGAGTTTTTGGAACCAGACAGATAAGGAATGGCTTAAACTAGCAATTACTGAAATGAAAATATGCAAAATTGTATCAAGTGATGTAATTATAGAAGACTATATGATTAATAGAGTTAGTAAAGCATATCCAATATATGATTCAGGATATAAAGATATTGAAAAAGTTAGAAATTGGATTGATAAAATAGATGGACTTTATTGTGTAGGGCGTAATGGTAGACATATTTATGGAAATATGGATCAAGTAATGGAGAGCGCATTTTATGCATTTGATGTGGTTAAGAGAAATGGTATAGGAAAGGATAAGATATGGTTTGTTAGTCAGGATAAAGAATATATTGAAAAATAATCTGATAAATAAAGACAAATATTTTCTTACTATATTTATTATAGAAACTTTGATTTTGGGAACAATGATATACCTACATATATGGGATAGTCCTACATTTTTGTGGCTTATTCCTATATTCTGTGTTTTAATTTTAATATTGTTTTGCCTTCTATATGAAAAAATAGAGGGGATTAGAATAGAAATTATTGAGAAGAATAATAAAAATATATTTGCTGTATTTATAATATCTTTTGTGATAATACTTATTGGACAAATTATATACTGGATGGCATATTATCCTGGTGGATTTAATTTGGATGCTTTGGGACAGTGGGATCAGATTCATGGGAAGCAACAATTAAATAATTGGCATCCAGTATTAACAACACTTTTGTATTGGATTTTAAGCAAGTTTAGTGATAGTTTAGCCTTTTGTATTTTTGTACAATTAGTAGTATTTGCGTTTTCACTAGCTTATTTATTCAGGGAACTTTATAAAAATGGTATTAATAAATGGTTTATAATTATTTCTTCAATTGTGGTTGCAATTAACCCGGCAATTGGAATGAATAATGTTTGTTTGATAAAAGATGTTCCTTTTTCAATTGTGATAATCTGGATTTGGCTAATGATATATAAAATTTATCTTAGTAAAGGAAAATGGATAACTAGGATAGCAAATATGTTTTTATTGGTTTTGGCATTTACATCATTATCATTAATTAGACATAATGCCATTTTTTTATCAATACCAGTAGTTATTATTGGAATAATTACTTATAGAAAATATTATAAGTATTTCATATCAGTTATTATGATTTCACTATTACTCTTAATGATTATAGAAGGGGTTTTATTTTCTACTTTCAAAGTGGAACAACATAGTAATGTGGTTGGTGAAATGGTAGGGGTTCCTATGGCAATTATGGTTAATTCATATATAAATGATTATGAGAATACTCCAAATGATGTGAAGGACTTTTTGGAAGAAATTGCTCAATATAGTGAATGGAAAAGATTGTATTTTGTAGGAGAATGGGATTCCTGTAAGTGGGAGTTTGGTGGAATAGAATTATTGAAGGATAATAGCTTGGCAGAGATAATAGCTTTGACATATGAAACTGTTATTAGTTGTCCTCAGACATCATATGAATCCATACGTGAAAATACTAGGATGATCTGGCAAATTATAGGGCCTTCTTATTGGAGTCCATGGGTTTATATTGAGGACAATGAGTATGGAATAGAAGAGGCAAAATTTAAACCATTCTATAATATTGAACAGTCAATAGAACAATCCCAAAAGAATATATTAAGCTCAGCTATTTTCTGGAATATTGGATTTGAAATAGTAATATTTATACTGTTAAATTGGATTGCCTTTGTAAAAAGGAAATATAAAAGTATTATTTTTATAACTCCTATTATTGCATATGATTTATTAACTATGTGCTTACTAAGTGGTCCTAGCTTTAGATATTTTTATTTTAATAGTGTTCTGTTTTTCCCTGTTATTGGAATTGTTTTGGGTATGTGTAGTTGTAGTAAAGCAGAAAATGAAATCAGTGAAAAATAATGGAATATAAAAAATTATAAGAAATTGATGTAGTGCAAAATTTGATATTTTTCCCATGTAATATTATAATATAAGAAAGGAATTTTAATAGTTATTTTGGGAGAAAAATGATTGAAATATATACGAAATCTAAAGAAATTGCTGAAAAATGGAGTGATATGGCAATGAAGCAGATGAAGTTTAACAGGGAATTATATTCAAAAGTTGCTTTGATTAAAGCAGCATATAATTTTACAGACAATGCTTATATACATTTAGATGCAGATGGCAATTACTATTATGTAACTCTTAATTTAAAGGATAATGAAAATGAAATATCAGAAGAGGATTTTCAGAATGAAATCCTTGCTCAAAGTGTAAGGCATGAAGTGTATATGCAGACGAAAAATATAAGGGAACTGATGCTTGCAAGAGCAGTTGCCACCAGTGTTGTTGCCCCTGAAGAATATGAAGAGATAAATGACTTATCAACTGATGAATTCACAGAGGATGAGATTTTAAAGGATTGGTTTTTAAAAGATGAGTAAGTTGCAACTTAGTACAGATGTTTATTCTTTGGACAATATAGAGAAGGTATGTAAAATTTACAAAGATTACGCCAAAATAAAAATTAAGAAAAAACGTGACCGAGTAGAATTGATTTTTCACAGATGTAGGTATGACAGCGATATAACAATGAAAGAATTTGAAAACTATTTAATTAATGTAGAAAATGAATGAATATGAAAAGTATAGAAGTGATATATGGAATTTTATTTCTCCTTTTGGGAATAATTGCATCAAGGAGTGATTTTAAAGAAGGGCGAATCTATAATAAGGTCCTTGCAATTTTTACATTTGCCGCTGTAATACTTGGAATAGTTTATTATGGGTATTATGCAAGAGATTTGGTAATACCTTTTTTGATAAATTATGTGATGGTTGCAATAATAAGTTTGATATTGTTCTATTCTCATTCATTTGCTGGGGGAGATTGTAAGCTAGTTTTGGTTATGGCATTTCTATATCCTGCAAATTACTATCTGATTTATGGAGATAGTACAATAACTCTTATTTTTGCAATTGGAATTGCAATTCTTTATGGATATATATATTTACTTATCTCATCGATATATGGACTGATTCGTGGTGAAAATAAGATGACAAAGGAATATGTAAAGAGATATATTTTGTCATTTTTGAAATCATTTATTTCTGCAACAATATACATAAGTGCCATTAATGTGATAGTTATATATTTACATAATGTGAATATAGATATTAATCCTTGGATAATTAGAAGTTTATGTATTGGAATAGCTTGGGTAATTGGGAAATATGAATTCCTTAGAAAATGGTATGTAATTCTTGGTGGCTTTATATTGGAGCTATTTTCAGGACTGTTTATAGGAGTGATTCCATTTTCCTTTAACCCAGAGAATTATATCCTTGTGATAATTCTTCTAATATGTCAAATGACTATAAGAACAAGTTTATATGAGGAGATTCAGATTTCTGAATTAAAAAAGGGAATGATTTTATCAACATTTTCCTCTACGTTGATGCAGGGTTCAAGAGTCAGAGGATTACCAGGAATTTCATCGGAAGACTTACGAAGTAGGATTACGTCGGATGAAATCGATAGCATTAAAGTATGGGCTGAAAGTAAAAAGATTAGTAGCTTGACCATTGTAAGAAAAATACCATTTGCAGTATTTATATTCCTTGGTTTTGTAAGTTATTTCATAATATGGAGTGTTGTTAAATGATTGTTAGGATTAGAGAATATAAGGGAAAATATAGGACGGTCTCCTTAGCATTTGAGGAAGATGTCAGGGATGACTTGCAAAAAAATGAATTAGATGTCATTTATGTTTCGGATGATTCTATTACCTTATATCCTGACAACATAATTATTTCTAGAGACAAGCAGATAATAGAAAAACTTCAGCAGGGAAATAATTATGATGTATATGAGTTGGGGGAAAATGGAAAACTATCAGAATACTATAATGACAGTTCAATAGATAATTACTTTTTTATAACAGGGAAATGTAATTCAAATTGTATAATGTGTCCCTCACCAGATGTATCCCGTAAAAATGGAGAAGATACTAGTGTTGAAAATCTTATTGAGATAGCAAAACATATTCCAAGGGATACTCCTCATTTAACAATAACAGGTGGTGAGCCATTTATGATAGGAAAAGAAATTTTCCCTTTTATATCATTCTTGAGAGATAAATTTGAAAATACAGAGTTTTTATTTTTGACCAATGGACGGATTTTTGCTGTTGATGCATTTGCAAAACAATTAAGAGATTGTATTCCAGCAGATAGTATTATGGCAATTCCTATACACGGATCAAAGCCTGAGATTCATGACTTGATTACTCAAGCAAACAACAGTTTTCTCCAAACAGTAACAGGAATAAAAAAATTATTAAGATTAGGAATACCTGTAGAACTTCGAATTGTGGTCAGCAATCTGAATGTAAATGATATTGAGAACATTGCATGGCTTATTGTAAATGAAATGTCGGAAATATCATATGTAAGCATTATGGCTATGGAGATGACAGGAAGTGCATATATCAATAGAGATAAAGTATGGATTCCATATAGAGAAGCTGCCAGAAAAATTCAAAAAGCTATTATGGTTTTCATTGAGCATGGAATAGATGTGAAATTATACAATTTTCCACTTTGTACTGTAGAAAAGAAATTTTGGACATTGTGTGAAAAAAGCATTTCTCCAGAGAAAGTAAGATACTCCAAGCAATGTCATATATGTAAGATGAAGAAGGAGTGTGGAGGTATATTTGCAGGAACACTTCTAATGGAAAAAGGGGAGCTGAAGGCGATTATATGAAACTGAATTATTTTAATTTTAAGCATTTTAACCAGCATATCCTAATGACTAATGATTTTGGGAAATATGCTTTTGTTAGTAATGATGATTTCAAAAAAATTATTTCAAAAAAGATAGATATGGAATCTGATCTAGCAAAGATGCTTATAGAAAAAAATATGATATATGATGAATCAGATTTAGAATATACATCTAGGAATAAATATCTTCTAAGGGAGATAAAAGGACATGTAAATACGGCAACGGCTTTACATATTTTTGTTGTAACTACCTTATGTAATATGAGTTGTGTCTATTGCCAAGCAAATAATGGGGTTCAGTGTTCTCATTTAGTTATGGATAAGGAAATGGCTGAACACGCAGTAGATATTGCTTTACAATCACCAGAACCGTCACTTGCTTTTGAGTTCCAAGGTGGAGAGCCCTTACTTAATTTTGAAATTATCAAACATATTGTGGAGTATACAGAGGAACGCAAGGGGTGTCATGAAGTCGCTTATACTGTAGTAACCAATCTTACATTACTTACAGATGAAATGTTGGATTTTTTTGCCGAACATAATTTTGGGTTATCCACATCTATTGATGGAAATGAGATCGTTCACAATAGTAATCGAGTATTTGTAAATGGAACAGGGACATTTTCATCAGTGCTTAAATCAATAGAAAAAATTCGAAAGGCAGGACTTCATGTTGGTGCAATTCAGACAACTACCAGACTTTCTTTGAAATATCCGAAAGAGATAGTTCATACATATGCCAATCTGGGGTTTGACAGTATTTTTATAAGACCATTGACACCACTGGGAAAAGCAGCAATGCATTGGAATGAGATAGGATATTCCCCAGAAGAATTTGTAGACTTTTATAAAGAGGCTTTAGAAGAGTTAATAGAAATTAACAAGATGGGACATTTCATTAAAGAAGATCATGCTACAATTCTTCTTAAAAGGATACAAGGTGATTTTATGAACTATATGGAGCTTAGATCACCATGTGGAGCTGGTGTTGGGCAGTTAGCATATTACGCTGATGGGAATATTTTTACCTGTGACGAGGGCAGAATGCTTCATGAAATGGGACAAAGTACATTTTGTTTAGGAAATGTATATAAAAGCCAGTATAGGGATTTAATTAAAAATGGTGTCTGTAAAACAGTTTGTGCATCAAGTATATTAGAAACAATACCAAGCTGTTGTGATTGCGTGTATCAGCCCTATTGTGGAACTTGTCCGGTAGTAAATTATGCAATGAATGGAGATGTATTAGAGAAGCATCCTCGAGGATATAGATGTAGTGTGTATTCAGGAATATTAGACTATTTATTTTCAAAATTTTATGAGAATGAAGAAAAAACTATGAAAATATTAAATTCATGGAGTGATTGAGATGTCAGGAGTTTTTAAATCAAAAACCTCACAGACTGAAGAAAGTATAAAACAATTAGAGCAAGGGGAGGTTATTGTTGAATTATCTTCTCCAGAAGAAGAGTATCAGGGAGCCTATAAAAAAAGAAAGAAGTTAGCAGCATGGGTAATTATAGCATTAATGATATTAGAGTTGGTTGTTGCAGAAAACTTTCTATACAAGGTTGCTTATAATGATTTATACAACAGAGTTCTTCGAGAATATGAAATCAGAAAATATGGACAGATACAACTCACAGAGGGTATATATGAAGGAAATACTGATTTTGGTTATTTTATTGGCAAAGGTAAGTTTTCGTATAAATCTGGTGCTGAGTACAATGGATATTGGAATAATAATCAGCTTAATGGAGATGGAATTTTAAAAGTGCCCATTGAGGGTACATATGAAGGAGCTTTCAAGAATTCTCAGAAGAGTGGACAAGGAATTTTTACTTGGGATGATGGTACAGTATATGAAGGTGAATGGAAAGAAGATCAGATGTGGGGGCAAGGGAAATATACTACTACTGATGGAGTGGTTTATTCAGGAACCTTTCAGGAAAACTTGTTCTATGAGGGGTCTTGCACATTTAGCAATAACACAGGAAGTTATAATTTAACATATAAGGATGGAGTCATTGATAATGCAACTATAGATTATCGTGATGGTTCTACATATACAGGTACATGTGATGCAACAAGTTTGAGTGGCACTGGTACCATGAAATTTATAAGCGGAGATATTTATACTGGTTCATTTAATGATGGATATAGAAATGGCCAAGGTGTATATGAATGGACATCTGGAGATAAGTATGATGGAGATTGGTCTGCAGATAAAATGTCAGGAAAAGGAATTTACACATATTCTGATGGAAGTTATGCAAGTGGTACATTTGAAAGTAATTCCTTCACAAATGGAAGCTATCATATTGAAAATGACTTTGGAACATATACATTTACAATCACTAATGGAGAACCTATTGCTGTTGAAATGGCTTTGGTAAGTGGCACAACATATAGTGGAGCTATGAGTAATGGAGAATTATCTGGTCAGGCACAGATTAAATACAGTAATGGTGATCAGTATAGTGGAAATGTGTCAAATGGACAAAAATCAGGACAGGGAACTTATAAATGGACTAGTGGGGCTTCATATGAAGGAAAATGGGGAGAGGATCAAATGAATGGAGCAGGCACATATTTTTATCCTTCAAATGAGGATGGATATAAGCTAGCTGGTTCATTTGAAAATGGTAAGCCAAGTGGAGAATGTGAATATTATACAAATTCGACCACACATTATAAGACTGATTGGTCGAATGGAAAGTGTGTGAAGATATATGAGTAATATGGATAATTTATTTCCAAAGTTTCAAAAAAGCATAGAGAATTTAATAGAGGATGAAGAAGGTAATATTCCAGGTAAAAAGCTATTATTACTGGGAACTATGATGGTTGTTCTTAGTAGTTTAATGTCCGTTGATGTATTTGCAAAACACAGATCACATAGTTCACATAGATCACATAGCTCCCATAGATCTGCGTCAAATGGACATAGAAACCATAGCAGCCATTCTAGCCATAGCTCTCACTCTGATCATGGATCGCATTCAAATACACATTCAAGCCATGCCAGCCATACATCACATTCGAATACATCATCTCATTCAAATTCAAAGTATAGCTCAGAGGGTGATGTAACATATTATGCTCCTGCAGCATCAAAGGTTCCAGGTATTACGGCACCTGTAGTAAGTGCAACAGAAGACAGCTTTAAACTTCCTGATGTGAACCAGAATATTGAACTTCCAAATGGCACCCCAGCATCTAGTATAATGCCGTCTTTGGCTGTGCCAGCATCTAGTGTTGGAACAAAAATTGATGCTAGTGATTTGAATCAGCCTTCTCCAACAGAAAAGGTGAAATAATGGTAGGAGGGGAGATATAGATGGATAAGTTAAATTCATTTTTCTCTAGAGAGAAACAGAAGGAAGATATATATATCAAAGAAGCTGAGAAAGCAGCAAATATAGTAGATAAAGGTGTGGAAAATGGTGAATTTTCAGAGTTAACACAAAAACTTGATAATTTACCAAGTGCTAGCGTTAGTAGAGATAGATATGTTTTTGATAGACCGAAGTCTATAATGTATACAATTACTATTTGCTTTTGTTTGATAATGTCTATTGTATATTTTTATATTTTAGCAATAAGCATTGGTACATTGGTATATTCTGATAAATTTGATTCTTATGCTATTGCTGGGATAGTATGTACATTGACGATTATTTTCTTGAATAGCATTGTTGTTGTTTATTCCATATCTAAGATTAGATTTTATAAACGATATGATATTTATTTGAATGTTTTACGATTTAGAAATATTGAAATTACTGATGACCTTGCGGGATATGCAAATACAGCATCGGAAATAGTGGTGAAGGATTTAAAGTCTGCTGTAAAAATGAAATTGATTCCACAAGGGCACTTTGGAAAAGATAATCTTATATTTATAGTTTCTAATGAGATTTATGAGAATTATAAAGAAAAACAGGCTGTATATGATAGATATTATAGAAAACAGGTGGAGGAGCGTTTAAGAATGAAAGAACGGTCAAAAGAAATAGAAGCTATATTGAATCAAGGGCAACAATACATTGATAAGATTCATGAAAGTAACGATATTATAAAAGATAAATTGATTTCTAGAAAGTTGGATAGAATGGAAAAAGTAGTTTCTATGATATTTCATGAGGTAGATATTAATCCTGCTCAGGATGATAAATTGGGTATGTTTATGAATTATTATTTACCTACTACAGAAAAATTACTTGAAGCTTATATAGAAATAGATGAAAAACAGGTGAAAGGAAAAACACTTGAGAGAACTAAAAAAGATATTGAAGTTGCTTTGGATAAAATTATTGATTCCTTTGAGGGATTGCTTGATAAATTCTATCAGGAACAGGAAATGGATATTACTAGTGATATTTCTGCCATGGAAATAATTATGAAACAGGAAGGCTTGATAGATTAACTCTTTAATGATTGTGAGGATGATTAATTGAATGTGATAAATGATAATTATAGAATAGTAGCACCAAATGAATTGGTTGTAGGTAATCATGATAGCTTAGTATTATTTGGTAGTGATGCACAACAAAAACTAAGAGAGGTATCTAAATCATTATCTTCATTGCTGTTAAATGACAATGGAGATTTAGAGTACTTGATTCATGATATTATTGTTGAAATTGATGCTTTTCAGAAAAATATTACTGAAAAGCCTAGGTTTATATTTTTAAAATCGGAAAATAGTAGGAGAGATGCTTTTATAAAAAGATATAATGAAATCCTAGTGTACATCGATAAGATAGAACTTTTATTAAAACTGCAAGAAGTTCAGCTTATTAAGGATTCGAAATTACTGGAAAAAATGCATGAACTAATATTGGATAGTTCTGCAAAACTTGAAAAAGCAGTAGCCTATGGCAAAGATATCTTACTACATAGAGAGAAGAGAGCAATAGAAGATGATTCCTTGGATGATTGGTATATACGACTTTCTAAAAGATTAGAAGATTTGGAAATATCCCATACAGTTGCCATACAAAATCAGGTCCAGTTAAAACTTATGTTGGAGAACAATACACAGTTAATAGATAAAATTATTTCGGCAGTCTCTGGAACAATACCTATATGGCGAAATCAGATTACTCTGTTATTGGGTATAGAAAAGATGAACAGGAATATGGAGATTCAAGACAGGGTATCTCAAATAACGCAAGCATACATAAATCAGGGCAATAAGAAATTAAAGAAAAATTCATCAAAAATAATAAGAGAAATTGATATAGACAAACTTCTAGCAGCAAATGATAAGCTAAAGAAAACTATAGATGATTTGTATGTGGTAGAAAAAAATGACTCCAGTATAAGGCTGGAATTGAATAATTTGTTGATGTAAGTAAATTATAAGGCAATGGAGGATCTATTATGGAAACAGAAAAGAGGAAAACAAAGCTAACTTTAAATCCAGATGAAAAAACTGATGATTCTTTGTTTGAAAGTGTTCCAGTTATGAAAAGGGTGGTAACAGATGGAGAATCTAATTATTCAGCGGGAACAATAGATGAGAGCATGCTTTCTAATGAAGAGAAAGAAATGGTAGAGCAATTTGCAAGTGAAATTAATATTGAAAATGTTGATGAGATTGTAAACTATGGTATTAAGGCACAAACAAACATTTCTGATTTTTCTATAACCATTCTTAAAAAAGTAAAAACATACGATCTTGGAGATGTGGGTGATTCACTTAAAGAATTAACTGTAACCTTAGATGCAACAACAGAACCAGAGAAAAAGGGACTTTTGGGGATTTTAAAAAAAGCTAAGCATGGCATTAACTCTATTAAGGCTAATTATGCTAAGGCAGAGAGTAATGTAGACAGAATTGAAAAGGACTTGAAGAAGCATAGAGATGTGTTATCACAGGACATATCAATGTATCAGCAGATGTATGAATTGAACCTTCAGTACTACAAGGAACTTACAATGTATATTATTGCTGGAAAGAAGGCACTTGATCACGCAAAAGCCACAAAGTTACAAGAATTGAAAGCTAAAGCAGAGCAGACCAATAAACAAGAGGATGTGCAACTTTACAGAGATTATGAAGATTTATGCTATAGATTTGAAAAGAAATTATCTGATTTGGAAATTACAAGGGTAATATCAATTCAATCAGCTCCCCAAGTACGAATGCTTCAAAAT
This sequence comes from uncultured Clostridium sp., assembly GCA_934746015.1. Classification (GTDB taxonomy): domain Bacteria; phylum Bacillota; class Clostridia; order Clostridiales; family Clostridiaceae; genus Clostridium. Next base: position 25,839 of record CAKVEW010000016.1, on the reverse strand, counting down.
AATGACAGAGAAATGATGGATAAGTTACAGTCTTCACTTTCAAATACAATTCCACTATGGAGAAATCAACTTGTACTAGCACTTGGAATAGAACATACAAGCCGTGCATTAGCAGCACAAGGGGCATTGGCAGATAAAACCAATGAGCTTTTAAAGAAGAATTCAGAAACACTTAAGATAGCAACTGTGGAAACTGCTAAACAATCTGAAAGACCTACAGTGGATATTGAAACCCTTAGGCAGTGTAATAAAGATTTGATCTCATCAATAAATGAGGTTGTTAAAATTCATGAGCAAGGTACTGTACAAAGAGCTAAAGCACAAGAAGAATTGCTTAAGATTGAAGAAGAGCTTAAGCAGGCCCTAGTGAATAATGGGAAAAATAGTATATAACAGATATAAAGTGGGAAGATTGCGGTGTTGAGAGTCTTCCCATTTTTGAAAGGTGGAGATAGAATTGAGGAAAAAGATAAAAATAACCTTTAATGCAAGGGTAACTTTATGGTTTGTATTGCTATGTTTTATAGTAACATTGCTTGGAGTAATTACTGATGGAAAGAGTACTTATGCAGTGTTTATGACATATCATTCTTCATTGACCAATCCTATGACCTATATTAGATTATTTACCCATGTACTTGGGCATAATGGATGGAGTCACTTTATTGGTAATGCTTCATATATATTGTTGCTTGGACCTATGTTGGAAGAAAAGTATGGTTCTCCAAAACTGCTTAAGGTAATTATCATTACAGCATTTGCTACTGGATTACTGAACTATATATTCTTCTGGAATGTAGGATTATGTGGTGCAAGCGGGGTAGTTTTTGCTTTTATAATATTGGCCTCATTTACTGGTTTTAAGGAAGGAGAAATTCCATTAACATTTATTTTAGTGGCAATAATTTTCATAGGACAGCAGGTATATGAAGGAGTTGCAATGAAGGATAACATATCTAATATGGCTCATATTGTAGGTGGTATTGTAGGAGCATGTATTGGATATGGGTTGAACAAGAAATCGAAGTATGGATTTTAAATGTGTTGGCCATTGGAAAATGCACTGATTTTCTTAGGCATTTTTATATATGTATAATTTAATTTAAAATAAAAGTTAATATTTGTTTAAATATGATATTTATTCTGTTACTATTGTGATGTTATATATGTTAAAATAAGTAACATATAAATTGGGACTTAAGGAGGAACTATTCAATGAAAATTGTTGTGCTAAATGGAAGCCCACGTAATGGTGGAAATACAGAAATTATGGTAAAAGCATTTGCTGAAGCAGCAAGCAAAAATGAAGTTGTAATTCTGAATGTTGCATCTATGAATATTCATGGTTGTTTAGGCTGTAAATATTGTTATTCACATAAAGGGGAATGTGTTCAGAAAGATGATATGGTAAAAGTATTTGATGCTTTAAAAGATGCAGATATGGTAGTATTTGCCTCTCCAATCTACTGGTTTGACATATCAGCACAGCTTAAAACTGTTATAGATCGTCTATATGCAGGGGGAAGCACTGGGTTCCATTTTAATAAAACAGCCCTTTTACTTGATGCTGGTGCAGACAATGTTTTTGATGCAGCAATTGCACAATATAAGGCAATGACTTCTTATCTTAAATGGGAAGATAAGGGGATTATTACAGTGCCAAATATGATTGAAAAAGGAAGTATGAAGGTTTGTCCGAAGCTTTCAGATGTAATTGCTTTGGGTAAAAGTTTGTAAAATGTGGATTGGCTTTGCTATTCTTTTATGGGTGGTTATATTTAGACATACAATCACCATTAGAATTACTGGTATTTATATATAGATTAATTGTTTTGCAACTTACAAGAAAGGAAACAGTTATCATTATAGTTATTGGGACTGTACTTGAATTTATTCTCAATATGATTATTAAATTTCATTTATCTAATATATATAATTATAAAAGCTCGTATTTACGAGTTTTTTTTATGTCTAAAAGGTCAAATCTCATATCCTTTTTACAAAGTATTATATTTGATAAAATAAAAATATAGGTTAAGGATGTGAATATATATGAAACCAGCAGAAAGAATGATTGAACTTTTTGAAATTCTAACAAAGGAAAAATTTATAAATGTAAAGGAAGCAGCTGAAAAATTTAATGTTTCTACAATGACTATAAGAAGAGATTTAGCAAGGTTAGAAGATCAAGGTGTTGTAACTACAAATTATGGTGGAGCAACATTTAATGAAGGTGTTTCTACGGAGCCATCCTTTCATATAAAATCTGGTTATTCAAAGCAACACAAGAAACAAATTGCTTATGAAGCATCATTATTAGTGAAAGATGGAGATTCGATTTTCATTGATTGTGGAACAACAACACTAGAGTTAGTACAGTTTATTACAAATAAGAAAATAACAATTGTAACAAATTCATGGAGGGTGATACCCGAAATACATGATTTTTCTAAAGTGACTGTTATTCTTGCCCCTGGGGAATATGACCCTATAAGTCAAGGGGCTATTAGTGCTACAACAATTGATTTTTTAAAGGATTACTCTATAGATAAGGCTTTTATATCTACACAGGGGGTAGATTTAGAATATGGGGTGTCAGTTCCCAAGGATACTGATGCAAAGGTAAAGCAAGCTATAATGAATTCTGCAAAATATAAAATATTATTAGTGGATCATACAAAATGGGGACAATCATTTCTTGCTAAACATGGAAGACTTAATGACTTTGACACAATTATTACAGATGAAGATATTGATAAAGAAATATATTATAATGTTCAAAGAAATATACATAATGTTGTTATAAGCAAAAGTTATAAATCGAGAGAAAAAGAAATGTGATTTTACATAATAAAACAACATAACACAATAAAAAATGTTAACTTTCAAAGGCTTTTGTGTGTTTTAAAAGGAAATTAAAGTTCTGAAAATTCTTGCAAAAGTAAATATTGAATTTCTTTCTTTAGAAAAGTATTCTTTATATAGAGAAGGTAAAAATTTAGTTTAAAATTCTCAATGAAGAAATTGATATTTTAAAAGATATGGTATATGAAAATATGGAGGGGAGAAGAATGGAATTAATTTTAGACACAGCTGATGTAAAAGAAATAAAAAAGTTAAATGAATTATTAACAATAGAAGGAGTTACCACTAATCCAACAATTATTACGAAATCAGGTAAAGATTTTGATACTGTAGTGAAAGATATTATTGATGTTTTAGATGAAAATCAAAAATTCTTCATTCAAGTAGTTTCAACAACTTGCGACGATATTGTAGAAGAGGCTAAATATATTTGCTCATTAAGAGAAAAGAATATGTATGCTAAAATACCAGTATCTCATGAAGGATTAAAAGCTATTAAGAAATGTAAAAAGTTAGGCTTAGGTGTTTTAGCTACAGCAATCTATACTTCTGATCAAGCTTTCTTGGCAGCATTAAATGGTGCAGATTATTTAGCACCATATGTAAATCGTATGGAGAATTACGGAGATGGCATTAAAGAAGTTAAAGATTTAATTGAAATGTTAAAAGTGAACAATATGAATACAAAAGTTATTGCTGCGTCCTTTAAGAACAAAAAGCAAGTTCATGAACTTATTGTTTCAGGTATTCAAGCTGTAACAGTACCTATTGATGTTGCTTATGCTATGATTAATCATCCTGGAACTGAAATTGCTATTAATGAATTTAATGAAAATTGGGAAAAGGCATATAATAGAAAAACATTAAGGGATGAATAATCCCTTTTTTATTATAAAAAGAGTAATTGTGATATAAGGCTATTATAGAAATCTATAATAGTCTTTTTTGCCAAATAAACAACAAAACACATAAAATAACATGTTGTTTTGTAACTTTTCAAAGCCATTTGTGTCATTGAAAGTATTTTGTTTTTCACCCCTTTTTTTCATATATATTTCATTGTTTCCATAATTTTGAGTTGATATGATTTACTTATAAAGGAGGAATATAATATGTATGGATTATTAAGTTTTCAACCTAAAAATAATGATTGTGATTTTGAAAGAATAAAGGAAGCACGTGACAAAATGTATCATAGAGTTGCTACAGTTTGCCCAGAAAGAGCAGAAATAATTACGGAATCTTTCAAAAAAACTGAAGGAGAACCTATTGTTATCAGAAGAGCAAAGGCTTTTGCTGAGATTTTAGAAAAGATGACTATTTATATAGAACCCAATATGATTATTGTGGGAAATCAAGCAAGTTGTAACTTTGCTGCTCCTATCTTTCCTGAATATTCAATTGATTGGGTAATTGAAGAATTAGATGAATTTGATAAAAGAAGTGGAGATAGCTTCCAAATTACTGAAGAAACAAAAGATAGATTAAGAAAGATTGTGACTTATTGGGAAGGTAAAACTCATAAAGATGAAGTATTAAGGAATTTATCACCAATTAATAGATTGGCAGAAAAACAAGGAGTTTTACACCGTGGTGGTATTTCTATGTCAGGAGATGGACATATTATTCCTAATTATGAATTTGTTTTAGAAAAAGGTTTTGCAGGAATGAGAGATATTGCTGAAGAGTATTTAAATAATAAAAAAGACTTAACTGAAAGTCAAAAAGATTTCTATAAAGCAAGTATTATTGCTATGAATGGAGCTATTCATTACTGTGAAAGGTTTGAGAAATTAGCTAAGGAAAAGGCATCAAAAGAAAGTGATGAAAAAAGAAAACAAGAACTAGAAGAAATGGCAGTTATGTTTCACAACTTAGAATTAGGCGGAGCAACTTCATATTTAGAAGCAGTAGAACTTGTATATTTAGTTCATTTATTAATGATGATAGAAAGTAATGGACATAGTTTCTCTTTTGGAAGATTTGATCAATATATATATCCATATTATTTAAAAGATATTAAATCAGGAAAGATTTCTAAAGAAAAAGCATTAGAAATTACAACCCATTTCTTTATAATGACAAATAGTTTAAATAAAATCAGACCTTGGGATCATACACAATATAGTGGAGGATATCCTTTATACTCTAACTTAATGGTAGGTGGTATGAAACCAGATGGCACAGATGGAACCAATGAAATATCTTATTTATGTTTAGAAGCAATGAGTTTAAGTGCTTTACCTGAACCTAACTTATCAGCAAGATTCTATAAAGGAACAAGCCATGAATTTATGAAAGATGTAGCAAGACTTATTAGAAAAGGATTTGGTATGCCATCTATATTCTGTGATGAAGTATGTATACCAGCTATGATGTCAATTGGATTAAGTGAAGAAGTAGCTAGAGAATATGCATCTATGGGATGTGTAGAAACTGCTATTCCTGGTAGATGGGGACATAGAGCAACAGGTATGACATATGTTAACTTTGGTAAAATTATTGAATTAGTTATGCATAATGGTTACGATCCTAATTCAAAAATACAATTAGTAAAACTTAATGGAAAAGAAGGACCAGAGATAAATTATCAATCTTATGATGAAGTTTTTGCAGCCTGGGAACAATTATTACAATACTATACAAACCTTGCAATTGATTGTGATTTAGTATGTGATAGATCATTAAAATATTATGATGCTGATGCCTTTGCTTCATGTACAATTAATTATTGTTTAGAAAGAGGAAAGACATTAAAGAATGGCGGTTGTGAATATGACTTTGTAAGCTCATCAAATATTGGACCATCAGTTGTAGGAGATAGTTTGGCTGCTATTAAAAAATTAGTTTTTGAAGATAAAGTATTAACTTTACAACAATTACAAGAAGCTATGGATAACAACTTTAAAGGATTAGATGGAGCAAGGATTAGAAAGCTATGTAAAAATGCACCTAAGTTTGGAAATGATGATGATTATGTAGATAATATTGTAGCAGATGTTTATGAATCATATTTGAAACTACTTCCATCTTTGAAAACAGATAGAGCAGGACGTGGACCAAAAGGTTGTACTTATACAATGTCTACATCAAATATCACTTCATATGTTCCTAATGGGTTTGATGTAGGAGCAACACCTGATGGAAGGCTTGCTACAATGCCATTAAATGAAGGATGCTCTCCATGTCTTTCAGCTGATAAAGAAGGACCAACTGCTGTTATTAATTCAGTTTCAAAATTACCTAATAAAAGAATGGCTGGTGGACAATTATTAAATATGAGATTCTCTCCTAGTTCCTTAGAAGGTGAGGATAACTTAGAAAAATTCACAAGATTTATGGAAGCTGGAAGGACTAAAAATATTTTCCACAACCAATTTAATATTGTTGATTCTCAAACTTTAAAAGAAGCAAAAGCTCATCCAGAAGAATATCCAGACCTTATGGTAAGAGTTGCAGGATATTGCGCATTATTCTCTACACTTATGCCTGAAGCCCAAGATGCAATTATAGCAAGAACTGAATTGGAACTATAATGGAAAAGGCTCTTATTTCTAAAGTTCAACATTATTCCACAAAAGATGGGCCAGGATTAAGAACAACAGTATTTTTTATGGGTTGTAATCTTAGATGTAAATGGTGTTCAAATCCTGAAAATCTTGAACATAGATATCGTGTATTTTATTTTAAAGAAAGATGTCAACATTGTGGATTATGTGTACAAGCAGCCCATAACCAATCAATAAAGTTTGGAGAAGTAGGTTGTATTATTAATAGAGAAAAATGTGATAATATTTTAGACATGGTTGATATTTGTCCCTTTGATGCCTATGAGAAAATAGGAAAAGAGATTACAACTGAAGAATTATTAAAAAAACTATTGAGAGATAAGGAGTTTTATGAAATAGGAAAAGGAGGAGTAACTTTTTCTGGAGGAGAGGCAGTCATGCAAAATGAATTTATTGAAGAGTTAATAGACGGCTTAAAAGAATATAATATTCACACTTGTTTAGATACTGCAGGATTAATTGAAAGTGATAAACTTCTTCATCTTGTCAGTAAGGTTGATATGGTTCTATATGATATCAAAGCCATTGATACAAATATTCATAAAAATTGCACTGATGTATCTAATGAACTGATTTTAAAAAATGCAAAACTTATAGCTGAAAGTGGCAAAGATATGATTATTAGGTTAGTGGTTGTACCTACTTATAACGATGATATGGAAGATATGAAAAGAAGAATTGATTTTATTAGAGAGCTTGGTTCAGCAGTTAAACAAGTTGATATATTAAATTATCATATTTATGGAATTGGAAAGTATGAAAAGCTAGGAGAAGATTATCCAATCCATGAAAAAATAGAGGTTGATGAAGAAAAAGTACAAGAATTATATAACTATGCAATATCTAAAGGCCTAAATGTAACAATAGGAGGCTAGAATTAAAAACTTTAAAAAGTAACAACTAGAATAGTAAATGAAGTTAAAGCTGTAAATCCAGTACTTTATGATTGCATAGGAAGCCCACCAGAAACTATAGATATATAAAGATATATCTAAGGCTATTTGGTAAATAATTTAAATGATTTACCAAATAGCCTTTAATTATATTATTTTAGGATTATATTAATAAAAAGATATATTTGTAAGAAATTAAATTGAGAAAAAGTAAATATGATAGGATATTTTTTAGTTAATCCTAGGAAAAAGTCATAATAGGTATTTTTTGAATGAATATTTAAGTAAGTATTTATACTTAACTAAGCTACTTATTCTATAAAATTTTGTCAATGTTGAAAATGTATACATATTTTGATACAATTATAGTGTAAATTAATATAAATAATGTAATATTTGTAAAAAGTGTTAGTTTGAAGTAAATTTTAATGTTTGTGGAGGCGTTCTTTATGAAAAAAAGAGTCTTATTAAGTATGTCATTGATAGTATTAACAATCTTAATGTTAACGGGGTGTTCTACTGGAAATAAAACCAAAAGTAATACTGATCAAGAAGAATATTTTGCCGATAAGGATTTTTTAAAAGATTTAGCGTCGGGACTAGAAAAAAGATGGGACAAAGCAAATGAATATAATAATGATGATTTATTTGATGATGCAGATAAGTTTATAGAGCATACAGAAGAATGTATTAATATAGAATTAGGTGCACTTTCTAAATATAAAAATGAAAAATTTGAAGATTCTAAATTACAGGAGAAAGCTATAAGTTATATAAATTGTTTAAATGATAGCTTATTAACATTGGACTATGCTAAATCAGATTTTCCAAAGTATAGTGAAGATTGGGAAAAGTATTATAATGAGCGTTCAAAATTGATTGCTAGCTTTTATAATGATTTTGGATTAGAAGTGAAAGAAAGTTATGAGAAAACTTTGAAGGATTTTTTGAATAATGCAAAGACAGTTGAATCTAAAGAACAACAAAAGGAAGCAATAAATGCAATGGTTAACCAAATTCAGTATGAATGCATTGAAGATTCTTATGGTTGGAGAACATATTCTGCAGTTATAGAGAATACTACAGGAACAGATTTTAGTACAATAAGTTTTAATATTAATTTGTTAGATTCAGATAATGTAATAGTTGAGAGTACATATGCTTCAGTTAATAATTTTGGAAATGGTCAGAAAGCAAGAATTGAGTTTTCTACAAATAAGGATTTCGCATCAGTAGATACTAAAGTCAATTGGCAAGAGTAATATTAGAATAGCAAAATTACTTACAAGGGATAAGTTTTGCACAAGCAACATAATTTATATAAAGTTGCTTGTGCATTTTTGCTTTTATCTTTAAGAAACTTACGAATATATTCTCTATTTATAAAAGATTATAGTAAGTTACATTAATTCATGAATAAGATAAGATTTAATTATGTAATAGGAAGAAAAAAGCAAGGTTCACTTCTTCTAACATAATGTTCTTCTAACATATGAACATGAGAAAGAAATCCCTCATAATCAAAATACTTTGCTTTAGAGTGGCATATTTTTACGCAACATTGGCACTTAATACAGGTTCCTGGTACAAGAGTATTATCAGAGAAGTCAATTGCTGACATGGGACAATCCTTTGCACATGCACCACAATTATCACAAAGCTCTTTATGAGTTTTTGGCTTTGCTTTTAAGAAATTTACAGGGGTATTATCTATGCCTAATGGAGTATAGTAAGTAACTGCTGGATGTTCTCCAGGAACTTCTACTGAGGATAAATTTTCACTATTCAAAAGATATTCAGAAGCAGTCTTACAAAAAGAGTCTATTAGTTTTAAATCATTCTCATCTGGTCTAGCTGTTCCAATATCTGATGAAAAAGCATGAACAGTTGCAATTGTAGCAGCAGAAAAAGGAATAAATCCTTTAGAAGATAGGATATCAGTAAGCTAAGAAAGAGCATTATCAAAACTTCTATTACCATAAACAATTATAGGAATTGTGGGGGTATTTGTTCCTAAAAAAGCACTTTGAATATAAGGCAACATTTTGTTAGGAATTCTTCCAGCATAAGTAGGTGATGCAAAAAGAACTAACTCCTCTGGGCTAAAAGAATGAGAAGCTTGTCTATTTTGAGGTCTAGTGTAGTTTACATAATTAATAGGAACTTGCAATATTTCTTGAATGTTTTTTGAAATTCTAATAATTACTTTTCTTGTATTTCCTGTTGCACTATAAAAAAACAATAGTTATATGAGTGATTTTCATAAGATACTTCCTTTCAATAGAAATTTAAAATGGTGTTTTTAAATACGGTGTTTACACCTAATTTTATTCTTAAGTTCACTATAATTGCTTAATTTAATAGTTTACATAAATTATAACAATGACAATATTTTTGGTCAATTTAAGTTTTCAGAGTAATAAAAGAATTTTATTTAAATTTAATTTATGTGCATTTAGAGAGTTGTAAATGTAGCCTTTTCATTCATAAAGTATAGTGTTAATTTAAATAATTTGAATTTTCTATTATATTAAATAGAGTTTATTGTATAATAGTTATAATGAATTAGTGAAAACATAGGAGGATAAAAAGTGGCTATTGAGAAAGTAAGAGAATATTTTAAGAAACTAGGAATTGAAGAAAGAATACAAGAATTTGATGCTTCAAGTGCGACGGTTGCACTTGCTGCAAAAGCTGTAAATTGTGAAGAAAGTCGTATTGCAAAAACATTATCATTTCATGTTGGGGATAAAGTTATATTAGTTGTTACTGCAGGAGACGTAAAAATTGATAATCCTAAGTATAAGGCTCAATTTGGGACGAAAGCAAAAATGCTTTCTTTTGATGAAGCAGAGTATTTAATTGGTCATGCTGTTGGAGGGGTTTGCCCTTTTGCTGTAAATGAAGGAGTAGAAACATATTTAGATATATCACTTAAAAGATTTGAAACTGTTTTTCCTGCCTGTGGTAGTTCAAATAGTGCAATTGAACTTTCTATGAAGGAGCTAGAAGAGTATTCACAATATATTTCGTGGATAGATGTATGTAAGATAGTTTAATATAAAGAGGCTGTCCAACAGCTCCTTAATTAAAAATGTAGAATTATTCATGTAATTCGAAACTAATTACTAAAAATATATATATTTTAGAAACTCCTTGCGGAGTTTCTCCTTTAATTTTACATTGTTAATTATTCATTTTACATTGTGAGGCAACACCTTTATATTGATATTAAGTTATAGATTTTCTACCTTTAAAAAGTTATATTCTTTAAAAAAAATATTGGCTTTTTCTATTCTTTTGAATTCGTAGTCCAATAAGTCATGAGTATCTGAACCTACTGTTACCTCTATATCATATTCTTTAAGTAATCTTTTTAATAATTTTATATTATCATTTGAGCCTATTATAAAATTGTAGTAATGATCGGAACGAGAATTTATATTAAGTTCCCAAAATATATTATTGTTTTTTAGGAATTTTAATATTTCTCTTAGACCTTCTTCTAAATCCTTATATCTACTTGCAAATTTAATTAAATCAGTATGGGCTAGTCCAACCCTGATTTTTAGATTACTTATAAATTCAGATATATTATCTAAGGAAATAGATGGATTTAAGTACTCAAGATATTCTAGAAGTACATAATCTAATTTATTAATATCTTTATATTGAATTTTGTGTAAGTCATTAAATGGTAAGCAGTTAATTTCTATACCTCTTATTAGCTTTATTTTATTTTCGTATTTAATTTTAGATTTTGTAAGGGCGTTTATATACCTATTTAATTTTGAGGGTGAAATTGATGGACACTTAGAGGTATTATAATGATCTGTTATACCAATTGCACTTATATTATGATTAATGGCATTTTCTATTAAATCATCTACTTTATTTGTACCATCAGACCATATGGTATGGTTGTGTAAATCCACTAATTGGTTTATACTCATAAATTAAACTCCTCCTTTTATCCTATAATACTTTGTAGATTAAATTCAAATTAATTATGTAATAGGAAGAAAAAAGCAAGGTTCACTTCTTCTAACATAATGCTCCTCTAACATCTTAACATGAGAGATAAATCCTTCATCATCAAAATATTTTGCTTTTGAGTGACATATTTTAACGCAACATTGGCACTTAATACAGGTTCCTGGTACAAGAGTATTATCAGAGAAATCAATTGCCGACATAGGACAAGCCTTTGCACATGCACCACAATTATCACAAAGCTCTTTATGAGTTTTTGGCTTTGCTTTTAAGAAATTTACAGGAGTATTATCTATTCCTAATGGAGTATAGTAAGTAACTGCTGGATGTTCTCCAGGAACTTCTACTGGTGATAAATTTTCACTATTCAAAAGATATTCAGAAGCAGTCTTACAAAAAGAGTCTATTAGTTTTAAATCATTCTCATCTGGTCTAGCTGTTCCAATATTTGATGAAAAAGCATGAACAGTTGCAATTGCAGCAGCAGAAAAAGGAATAAATCCTTTAGAAGATAGGATATCAGTAAGCTCAGAAAGAGCATTATCAAAACTTCTATTACCATAAACAATTATAGGAATTGAAGGGGTATTTGTTCCTAAAAAAGCGCTTTGAATATAAGGTAACATTTTGTTAGGAACTCTTCCAGCATAAGTAGGGGATGCAAAAAGAACTAACTCCTCTGGGCTAAAAGAATGAGAAGCTTGTCTATTTTGAGGCCTAGTATAATTAATATAATCAACAGGAACTTGCAATACCTCTTGTATATTTTTGGAAATTCTAGTAATTACTTTTCTTGTATTTCCAGTAGCACTATAAAAAATAACAGTCATGTGAGTAATTCTCATAAAATACTCCTTTCCATAGAGACTTAAAACTGTGCCTTAAGACACAGTTTTGTAATTAATTTGCTTAATAAATTGTCATTATTACTTGATTTAATTGTTTACATATATTATAGCAAGGAGAAAATATGTGGTCAACATATAGAGAGTTGATGGACTAGAATGGACAATAGAAGCTGCAAGAGTAGTTTTCAAGAATATTACAGATGAAGATAAATATTAATTTTATTCTATTTAATTGTTAAATTATTCTATGTATAATATATATATAAATCACAACTAATCGCAAGTTTTGAAATTAGGAAATGAAGTATAAGATAAAAATATGAGGTGAAAATGATGAGGATTCCTACCACAAAGAGACTAGAAGAAATTACGAGCCAGCTAGAAAAAAAAGGATATGTTAAAGCAAAAGAATTATCAAAACAGTATGAAGTGAGCATGGAAACAATTCGAAAGGATTTAACTTATCTAGAGGAAAAAGGAATTGCTAAAAAAGAGTATGGTGGCGCATCATTATCTCCATTAAGTATTGAAAGGAGTATTGAATTTAGAAAGAATAAATATGATGAAAAAAAAGAAATTGCACAATATGCAGTTAAACTATTGAAAGATTATCATGTTATGATTTTAGATTCAGGTTCTACATGTCAAGCATGTGTGCCATATATTAATAGAATGCCTCAAATGGATATTATTACAAATTCCATAGCATGTTTTGAACAATTAAATGGAGATATTCATAATGTGTTTTTAACTGGTGGGAAAAAACGTGAAAAGAATCTTTCTATGATTGGAAATTGGACTGAGCAATTTATAAAACATATTCATGCAGATATATGTTTTCTTGGAACCTCTGGTATATTAGATAGCTTAGGACCTACAGCACATTCTTATCAAGAATTAACCACAAAAAAATTAATGATAGAGAGAAGTGATTTGGTATTTATTTTAGCTGATAGTAGTAAGTTTCAAGAAAAAGGGATTCATACAGTTGCTAATTGGGATCAAATTGATGGGATTATCACTGATCATAATCTTTCCATTAAGATATATGAAGAAATGAATAAAAAAGTGCCAATTTACATAGTTGATGAACTAGAAGAAGGAAACTTGATATTATTGGATTAGGATCTCTTATCAATACATGTAATTTTTTATTAGGATATATTAATGAAAATATATGAAGGAGAGGATAAAAGTGAGTCAGTATAAATTAATAGCTTTTGATATGGATGGAACTCTACTAAATAGTCAAAAAAAGATATCTCTAAAAAGTATTCAAGCAATTAAAAAAGCAATAGAAGTAGGAAAGATTGTGATATTTAATACTGGAAGATGTCCTGCAGAATTAGAAGAATATTTTGAAGTTCTTGATGAGATACAATATATTAATTGTGTTAGTGGGGCTTTGGTATTTGATAGGAAAAATAATATAAAGATTTATACAAAAACATTAGATGTTGAAACTATTAAACAGTTGTTAGAAATAACTAGTGAAGAAGATACTATGGTTCATTTGCTTTCAAAAGATTCTATTGTTCAAAAAGATAAAATTGATAAAATGTTTGATTATAATATGGGAGTATATCAAGAGATGTATCAGAGAGTTACAGATAAATGGGAGGATTTATATCGACAATATTATGAAAAACCTTTTCCTGTAGAAAAGTTAAATATATATCACACAACAAGTGAATCAAGAGAAAGGACAAGACAAAGGATATTAGAAAGTGGGTTAGAAGTTGAATTAGCTTATGCTGAAACAACATCATTAGAAATATCAGCTAAAGGAATTGATAAAGGAATTGGATTAGAGAAACTGTGTGAATATCTTGAAATATCATTAAATGAAACAATAGTAGTTGGAGATGCTGATAACGATATAGGAGCAATGAAAAAGGCTGGACTAGCCATAGCAGTGAATAATGCAAATGAGAATATTAAAGGGTTAGCTGATGTTATTGTATCTGATAATGATCATGATGGTTGCGTAGAAGTTATAGAAAAATATTTATTATAATTAACAAATAAAGATATGTGTCAATTAATGCATAGCTTGAATTCAAAAGATAAGGATTAGTATAATTTGGGTATTGGGAAAAGGGGCGTGTTTATGGAATTACGTGTTTTAAATTATTTTCTTGTAGTAGCACAGGAGGAAAATATAACAAAGGCTTCGAAACTTTTACATGTTAGCCAACCAACCCTTTCTAGACAGCTTATGCAGTTAGAAGAAGAACTGGGGGTTTCATTGTTTAAGAGAAGTAATCATAGTATTGTCCTTACCAATGAAGGTAGAATGCTTAAGCGTAGGGCTCAGGAAATGGTCTCCTTAGCAGATAAGACTATAAAAGAACTTAGTGAAAGCAGCGAAGAACTTTCAGGAGAAATTAGCATTGGGTGTTCTGAATTGCAAAGTATGAGGGAACTGGCAGAAATTATGATTGAATTTCAAAAGAAACATCCATTAATAAGTTATGAGATATACAGTGGCAATACTTCCAGTATAAAGGAAAGAATGGAGAGAGGAACCCTAGATATTGGATTGCTTATAGAGCCAATTGATACGGATAAATATACATATATTCATATGAAGACAAAAGAAGAATGGGGGGTACTAGTTTCTGAAGAGATGGAACTTGCTAAAAGGGAGGTAATACATCCAAAAGATTTAGCAGGAATCCCAATTATAACTGCAACTAGTAGGCCAATGAGAAATGAATTAGAAAATTGGTTTGGTGAATACGTGGACAAGATTCCACAATTCTCTTATTATAATCTATTATACAATAGTGCAGTTCTTGCTCAAAAAGGTGCAGGAGTTGTTTTGTGTCTGAAGTTAGATGCCAATTATGAAGGGCTTAAGTTTATTCCGCTTGCTCCAAAGTTAGAACTAAGCTCCATATTAGCATGGAAAAGTCATCAGACATTCTCACCTGCAACAGCTGCTTTTATTCAATTTTTACAGAAATACATAAATTGAATTTCTGAGTATTTGATATAGGTATTAGACATAGAATAACTAGGGTACTAAAATAAAGGTAATAGGAAAAGTTATATTTTTCCTATTGCCTTTTTATTGTTAAATAGAAATTAATAATAAAGAGAGATATATCTATAGAAATTGGAGGGGGAATATGAAAAAGTTTATTAAAATATTATTTATGGTAGTTTTGTGTTTGCCCATAGTTGCTTGTAGTAATAACAATATAAAGAATAATAACTCAGATATATCAAGTGGTTATCAGGAGCAAGACACTAATAAAGATGATAATGAGAATATGAGCAACTCCTCAGAAGATACAACATCTGAAATAGTCAATAATAAGGGCAAAACTCTTGTAGTATATTTCTCATGTACAGGAAATACAAAGAAGGTTGCAGAAAATATGGCAGAAGGACTTAATGCAGATATACATGAAATACTACCAGAAGTTTCATATACATCAGATGACTTAGATTATAATAATGACAACAGTCGTAGTAGCAAGGAAATGAATGATAAGTCCAGTAGACCAGTGATTTCTGGAAGGGTAGAAAATATGGAACAGTATGATAATGTGTTTATAGGTTATCCGATTTGGTGGTCAGAGGCTCCAAGAATTTTAGATACTTTCGTAGAAAGTTATGATTTCACTGGAAAAACAGTTATACCATTTTGTACTTCTGGTTCTAGTGATATCGCTTCATCTTCAAAGGCACTTCAGGAGCTTGCAGGAAGTGGTACATGGCTTGAGGGTAGAAGGTTTAGTGGAAAGGAATCTAAAGATGAAATAATGGAATGGGTAAATAGCCTTAGTATAAATAATAATTCTGAAAGATAAGAGTATAATTATATATAGAAATTATATTTTCAAAACTTAATTTTAATAAATATGAATTGGGGGAAGAGAAAAATGAGTAAGAAAATTTTAGTATCATATTTTAGTGCAAGTGGGGTTACTGAGAGTGTAGCAAAAATTCTTGCTGAGGCAATAGGTTCAGATCTTTATGAAATAAGACCAGAAGTACATTATACTAGTGAAGATTTAAATTGGCATAATAAGAATAGCCGTAGTAGTGTAGAAATGAATAATCCTAATTCACGTCCGAAAATAGCAGATAGGGATGCCAAAATTGAAGATTACGATGTAGTGTTCCTAGGCTTTCCTGTATGGTGGTATATTGCACCAACAATTATAAATACATTTTTAGAAAGCTATGACTTTAAAGGAAAGACAGTTATTCCTTTTGCAACTTCTGGAGGCAGTGGAATTGAAAATTGTGAAAATAATCTAAAGAAGCAATATCCAAATATAAATTGGAAGGCAGGAAAACTTCTTAATGGAAGACAGAATAAAGAGAGATTATCATCATGGGTTAGTAGTTTAGGTATATAAGAAGACTTAAATATATGATATGAAAAAAAGTTAAACAAAACAATTGACTTGAAGTTAGGTTTAAGTTGTATCATAAACTTAAATATGTGAAAAGATAATATTAGCTTTTATTTTTATAATTGTAGGAGGTAAGACATGTTAGGAAATTTTATTTATTCAAACCCAACTAAGCTTTATTTTGGAGAAGATTCTTTAAGTTATTTAAAAGATGAACTTTCCAAGTATGGAAAGAATGTTCAACTTGTTTATGGAGGAGGCTCTATAAAGAAGAATGGTATTTATGATGAAGTAGTAAAGATATTAAAAGATAATGGTAAAGAAATTTTTGAGGATGCAGGAGTAATGCCTAATCCTACAGTGGAAAAACTTTATGAAGGTTGTAAGATAGCAAAGGATAATAATATAGATTTAATTCTTGCTGTAGGAGGAGGATCTTGCTGTGATTATGCAAAAGCAGTATCTGTATCAGCACATTGCGTAGAAGATCCATGGGAAAAATACTATCTTCGTATGGAAGATGTAGATAATAAGATTATACCTGTTGGTTGTATTTTAACTATGGTGGGAACTGGATCAGAAATGAATGGTGGATCAGTTATTACAAACCATAAGAGCAAGCTAAAAATTGGTCATGTATTTGGTGATAATGTATTCCCCAAATTCTCAATTCTTAATCCTACATATACATTTACATTGCCAAAGTATCAAATGGTAGCTGGATTTTATGATATTATGAATCATATTACAGAGCAGTACTTCTCAAATACAGATGATTGTACTTCTGATTATATCATGGAAGGATTAATGAGATCTCTTATTCATAGTTCCAAAATAGCAGTTGTTAATCCTAGAGATTATGAAGCAAGAAGTAATATAATGTGGACTGCAACTTGGGCATTGAACACTCTTGTAGCAAAGGGAAAAACAACGGATTGGATGGTTCATATGATAGGGCAATCTGTGGGTGCATATACTGATGCTACTCACGGTATGACATTAGCTGCTGTTTCATTACCATATTATCGTCATATAATGCCATATGGACTTGAGAAATTTAAAAGATTTGCAATTAATGTATGGAATGTAAATCCATCAGGAAAATCAGATGAAGAAGTTGCAAAAGAAGGCCTAGTGGAAATGGAAAAATGGATGAAGGAATTAGGACTTGTAATGAATATTAGTGAACTTGGAGCAACAGAAGATATGTTGGAAGGTATTGCAAAGGGAGCTTTTATTGCAAAGGGTGGATATAAGGTTCTTACTCATGAAGAAATAGTAACTATCTTAAAAGAAAGTATGTAATTAAAGGGGGCTATTTAATGAAAGATAAATTAAGTGTATTTTCAGTAGGGGAAGCTAATGATGCATATTCACAATACTTTGATGGAAAAAGTTATTTGAATATGCTATCACTTGAACAAGTGGTAGTTGGAAATGTAACCTTTGAGCCAGGATGCCGTAATCACTGGCATATACATCATGCAGATAAAGGTGGCGGACAGATTTTACTTGTAACAGCGGGACGTGGATATTATCAAGAATGGGGAAAAGATGCAAGAGAATTACATCCTGGAGATGTTGTAAATATTAAAGCTGGTGTGAAACATTGGCATGGGGCAGCCCCTGATAGTTGGTTCCAACATCTGGCTATAGAAGTTCCAGGTGAAAATGGAAGAAATGAATGGTGTGAAGCCGTTTCGGATGAAGAATATGGTAAGCTAAAATAAAGATTTATAGGGAGGTTTTTAATATGGAGAAGGTAACAGCAGGTAGAGATGCACTTGGAGAATTTGCACCAAAATTTGCAGAACTTAATGATGATATACTTTTTGGAGAGGTGTGGGCAAGAGAAGCTGAACTTTCAGCAAGAGATAGAAGTATAATAACAGTAGTTGCACTTATGTCAAGTGGAGTACTTGATAGTTCTTTAAAATTTCATATTCAAAATGCTAAAAATCATGGTGTGACTAAGGAAGAAATTGCTGAAATTCTCACACATGCAGCATTTTATGCTGGATGGCCAAAGGCATGGGCGGCATTCCGTATGGCAAAGGAAGTATATAGCGAAGAAAATTAGTGTAAGTTACAGAAAGATATAAATTAAGTATGCAATAGCAGATAGTCGAAATGACTATTTGCTATTTTTTGTTTTAATAAAAATAACTTGCTTTGTAAAAAGTATTAAGTATATGATAATGATTTTATAGATAGTATTATGAGAAAAATGATATAATAATTTCAAAGATTAGGAAAGAGGGGTAATGGGATGTCACAGATAACAAAAAGAGCTATGGTAGCCTCCTTAAAGAAATTATTATTAAAAAAACCGTTAAATAAGATTACAATCAGCGATATTACTGAAGAATGTGGCGTGAATCGCATGACATTTTATTATCATTTTCAGGATATTTTTGAGTTGATTGAGTGGGCATGCGAAGAAGATGCAGCTAAAGTATTAGAGGGTAAAAAGACCTATGAAACATGGCAAGAAGGTTTTTATAATATTTTTATGGAAGTGAGTAATAACAGACCATTTGTAATGAATGTATATAACTCTCTAAGTCGTGAGCACATTGAGAATTACTTATATAAGTTAACATATCAGTTGCTTATAGATGTTGTAGAAGAAATGTCAAAAGGAATACCTGTTAGAGAAAAGGACAAGTGTTTTATAGCTGATTTTTATAAGTATTCCTTTGTAGGATTAGTTCTTAACTGGATTAAGAATGATATGAAAGAAGATCCAAAAGAAATTATTAAAGAACTTACTTTGTTGATGCAAGGTAATGTTTTAAATGCCTTAGAGAATTATCGAACTGATAAAATTAAACAAAATTAATGAAATGATTAAAAATTATACAAAAAAGTCTCCATGATAAAACTTTTATCATGGAGACTTTTTTGCTGATGGTGGAGTAATAAATAAAATTATATATTAATGTTAGTAAGATAAATTTAGTAAATAAAACTATTGAATGGGGGAATTTAGATATGTATTATTCAAGTGGAAATTATGAAGCTTTTGCAAGACCACAAAAACCAGAAGGAGTAGACCATAAATCAGCATATATTGTTGGTACTGGGCTTGCTGCATTAACAGCAGCTTGTTATTTAGTACGTGATGGACAGATGAAAGGAGAACATATTCACATCTTTGAAAAAGATGCTATTCCAGGTGGTGCCTGTGATGGATTTGAGTATTCAGGCCTTGGATATGTAATGCGTGGTGGAAGAGAAATGGATAATCACTTCGAAGTAATGTGGGATTTATTCCACTCTATCCCATCAATTGAAACAGAAGGTGTTAGTGTTCTAGATGAATATTATTGGCTAAATAAAAAGGATCCAAATTATTCTTTATGTCGTGCTACAATAAATCGTGGTGAAGATGCACATACAGATGGAAAATTTGATATATCAGATAAAGGTGCTATGGAAATTATGCATTTATTCTTCACACCAGACGAAGATTTATATGACAAGAAGATAACAGACTTCTTTGATGATGAAGTATTGAAGTCAAACTTCTGGTTATATTGGAGAACAATGTTTGCATTTGAAAATTGGCATAGTGCTTTAGAAATGAAATTATACATCAGACGTTATATTCATCACATTGGTGGCTTGCCAGATTTCAAGGCACTTCGTTTTACTAAATATAATCAATATGAATCAATGATTCTTCCTATGATTAAATATTTGGAAGGTTTCAATGTACAGTTCCATTACAACACCAAGGTTGTGAATGTAGAATTTGATATAAAACCTGGAAGAAAATTAGCTAAGAAAATAGAACTTTTAGTAGATGGAAAAACAGAGTATGTTGGACTTACTGAAAATGATCTTGTATTTATTACAAATGGTGGATGTGTAGAAAATTCTAGTCTTGGTTCACAAAATGAACCAGCTGTATTTAATCCTGATATTAAACCAGGCGGTGGCTGGGATATGTGGAGAAAAATTGCAGCTCAAGATCCTTCCTTTGGTAACCCAGATAAATTCTGTTATGATCCAGAGAAGTCTAATTGGATGAGTGCTACAGTTACTACATTAGATCAAAAAATTGTTCCATATATTAAGAATATCTGTAAGAGGGACCCATTCTCTGGTAAAGTTGTAACAGGTGGAATTGTTACTGTAAAAGATTCTAATTGGTTATTAAGCTGGACATTTAATAGACAACCACAATTTAGGACACAGCCAAAAGATCAGCTTGTTGGATGGATTTATGGTTTATTTAGCGATAAGCCAGGTAACTATGTAAAGAAGCCTATGAGAGATTGTACAGGTAAGGAAATTTGTATGGAATGGTTATATCATCTTGGAGTGCCAGAATCTGAAATTGAAGAATTAGCAACTAATAGTGCAAACACTATTCCATGTATGATGCCATATATTACTGCATTCTTTATGCCACGTGCAGCTGGAGATAGACCTAATGTAGTACCAGAAGGTGCTGTGAATTTTGCATTCCTTGGACAGTTTGCAGAAACACCAAGAGATACTATATTTACAACTGAATATTCAATGAGAACTGGTATGGAAGCAGTTTATACATTACTTAATGTGGATCGTGGTGTACCTGAAGTGTGGGGTAGCACATTTGATGTTAGAGATTTGCTAAATGCAACAGTTAAGCTTAGAGATGGAAAACCTGCTACTGATATGAATATGAAGTTGGCTGAAAAGATTGCAGTTAAAGAAGCATTAAAGAAGATAGAAGGAACAGATATTGAAAAATTGTTAAAAGAATATAATGTAATTTAGTTTTTCCTTAATACTAGCTATTGCAAGAATTATTTGAAATAGGGTATTAATAAAAAGAAATCCCTGAAGGGAGAGGCTTCGTAAGGAAGTCCTCTCATTCAGTTATACTTTCTGCTTAGTCAAGCTGTTTCACCAGCCGAGAGAACATTTCCTGTGCCTTCCTGTGGATGTCAGCAAGGTAACTGTTCAACTTTCTACTCGTCAAAAGGTTGGTATAAATCACCTGGTGGTGCTGTCGAAGATTGTAAATGTTGAAATTATCTACACTTGAGCATTAGAAAGGCGGCGGGAGTAAAATCACTCTCTCCGCCGTCTTTTTATGCATTCAGTTTTCCTCCACTACAGGTGGAATAAAGTTTTCTATTGCACCACGCAGTTTTGGGTGTCGGATTACAAAATGAATTGCTGGTGCTTTGCCTTTGGATATCATTGCCCATTGTTCCTCATGGATGCGTATCTGCAAATTCCGAAAGGCGTGTGCCGAGGTCTTTTTAAACGTGTAGTTCGGATGAGCATTAGCAAATTCTTCTGTTTCCTTCAAGTGAACAAGATATTCATCATAGTTGTATGGGACATCCGTTTCGCAGAATACGCCGGAAAGGTCAAGAGTCAATGGGCAGTCTGCAAATTCCTTCTGTGTGATATTTGAAATCTCATCCTCCATACTTTCCGTTTTGAGTATGGTTTCTACTCTCTGCCGTTGTGCCGTAGCGTGTTTGAGAATGCTTTGCCGTTCATTATCTGAAACATTATGATTTTTGAGAATGTCTGTTAAAATCTCCTCACTTATAGTATATAGCGGAAGCGTAGATAAAATACTTCTTCGCATGCCGGGTTTGACAGAATCGGCAAGCAGAAAGGCGTTAAGTTCGTTCTCTCTGTCGCTGCGGTAAATGTCCATCAGTGGATATGCGTTAGAAAGCAGCTCCTGCGCCCGTTTTGTGTAGTATTCAACTTCTTTTTTGGACTTTGTCAGATAATACTTCCCATAGCTGTGGTATCCTGCAATGGCTTCTCCCGAAAGAGCTGCAGCACCCGATACCTTTAAAAAATGCAGAAAAACATTGTTCTGCACATTTTTTAGGTAATATGGCGAAATCTGCCCTGTCATATACATCGGTATCCAGCTTTCAAGACCTAACATCATATCGTCAAAGGAACGGTCCAAATTGTGTATCTGATTCAGATGCAACCCCTTTTTTAGTAACATTGCCATACCAAACATCCACTTTTTAGGAAAGTCTGGGTCCTTTGCCATTTCTGTCATCGGCATATCGCTGTACATTGTTACAGGTTGCATTGATTTGGAAAGGACGGTAGCTTTCAAAAAATCAAGTTCGCTTTCCATCATTTCCTTCAGACCGAAGTATGCTTTAGATGAAGAAATTTGAAAGGGCAAGGTCGGCACTTTTAACTCGTCAAAATGGATTGCTTTAATATATTCGTTCAAATCGAATTCATCCAGTTTATTTAGGAAGCTTGCAATGCCGCTGTTTTCTACCTTTGGCGATTGTTTTTTAAGCAGCCAGTTTCGTAGCTTTGTATACCGTACCGATGAGTCAACTATATCTTCGGCATTGCAGTTGATCAATTCCGCCAGCACCATAAGTTCGGAGGAAGCTTTCATCTCTCTTGAGATAAAAGAGGCAATGGTAGTAGCAAACTGCTCAGAGTCGGCTGGCTTTCTTGTTCCGTTGCGAATGCGGAAAATGGTCGAAACATCGTAACTTGTGTGTCTGCACAGCCTATTTAAATTAATGTTAAGAGTAGTAATAAGTGAGTTAAAGTTTTGCCGAAGAATCTCTTTATCGGTAGAAATAAAATCCTCGCAAGAGGAAAACTCGTTTTTTACGGCTTCGGCGGTAATATCCGACATGCCTTTTTGAATTGCGATTTTGTTAATGGCGTTGCAGAGGTTTTCAAAAGCATCCGTGCCAAGCTCTGGCACACGATTTCCTCTTCTGTATCGGCTGAAGGTTGCCGCCGATATACCGGATAAATTGCAAAGCTCCTTTGCTGTACAGGAAAGCTGTGTAATATATTCATTAAGTTTTTCGCAGAATTTCATGAAAATACCTCGCTAAAGTTATTTGCAAGATCATTTTACAACATAATTCGGAATAAAAAAAGGCTTTATAATAAAATTTCAAAATTGGCATATGACTCCTATGAAATATAGCATATATAGAAGTTTATATATGCTATAATGAATATGTATAAGTACATTTTGTTTTGTAGTGGCTAATCGAGAATAGTAAACTTTTTAGAGTTGAGGGCGTTACCAATAGCGGCCCATATGCTCCAGCAGAATCCCAATATGGTATGATCTACTTTGAGCATACTTGTCAATACTAAAAGGACGGAGAAAAAGCCTTAATGAACTTGCAAACTTTAAGAGCAATATTAAACGTTTCTACGGAGAAAACGGCTTGTTTTTGCTGATATTCTGGATAATCTTTTAAGCCATGAAGAACAAATTACAAAGAGCGATTGTATAAAGGCAGAATATCTGTCGAGATACGGTGGTAGAAATCGCTATCGGTTAGAAAAGTTGGAATTGTTGAGAAAATACTATGATGAGTTTACTTGTATTACGTAGCAATATGTATCACAAAGGATTATACATACTGCTGATTACCGAAACGATTGCCGAGGACTACAAGCCATATGAAATCAAGATTTCGGCAGATGTAGACGAAAAAATTATCTGCCAATTATTAAAAACACAGAAAAGGAGTATGGGAAAATGATTAAAACAACTAAAATGAAATTTCTTTCCTTAATGATCGTTGCTGTTTTGCTCCTTTCTCTTACTGCCTGCAGCAGTGACGGGAAAACAACAGTCAACAGCGACGGAACCAAGACGCAGCAAAGAGAAAAAAACGTAAAGGTCACCGAAACAGCCGCTAAAGCAGCACAGACCGAAAGCTACGAAACAGAAGATTTCAGTTTGATGATTCCGAAAGGTTGGAAGGTAACAAGCGGTGGAATAAATATCTATCACAGCATACGTGTTTATGATCCGAACGAACCACTTAATCAAATGTTTATACTGCTCAAGGCAGATTGCCTGCTGCACAGTCAGGAAGGTAAGGAAGCATGGCAATATAATTACAGCATGGGCAATACACAGGCCGCACTGTTTGCCAATGCCGCCGTGTTGCAAAACCCGTCCACAGAGGGATTTTTTCAAATGTTTTCTCAATATACGGATTTTGTTTCACAGGTAGAGCCGAGCTATTCTGGATACACATTTCCTAGGTTTGACAGCTTTACGGTAACCGACCGCTTTGTATCAACAAGCAGCTTGAAATCGTATGCTTTGGGTGACGAGCTTCTGCGTGCTACCTTTACAGATAACGGGAAACAGGGAGAAGGTATGTTTGCGGCTTCGGTGGTGGATTTTGGGCAGGTTGCAATCGCTGGAGGCCCTGTTGTCGATTATCAGATACAGCAGGCGGATGGCGGCTATTATATGGCGTATAACATTATGGCAGTTACCGCCGCTAAGGACACATTCATCGAGTGGGAAGGTCTGCTTACAGAATGTATGAAAACGCTCAAATACTCCGACAGCTTTGTCAGTGCAACCAATCAGGCAAGCAATGAGAAGGTAACGCAGGCAATGCAGATCAGTCAGAACTTCAATCAGGTAATGGACGGCATTATGTCCTCCTGGGAAAGCCGTAATAAAAGTCAGGATATAATCAGCCAGAAGCAAAGCGACTCAACGCTTGGATATGAACGAGTTTACGATACGGAAACAAACGAAATCTATCGTGCAACGAACGGCTGGAGCGATATTTATGACGGTGAACGCTATAAGCCTGTGACTGATGACAATATGTATACGCAACCTATCAGTGGTTATATTGAAAAAGAATAATAGGGAGCCAACTATGACACTTAAAATCAAACATAGCCTGTTCGGGTTTATGTTTTGTTGTCTGTTGTGCAGCGAAGTATTACTTTCATCCTGCGGAGTTGAAAAATTGGGGGAAACATATTCTGCCAATAAGCATGATCTATTGGAATTTTGCGATGAGCCAACAAAGAAAATGTTGCAAGTTAAGCAAACACCTAGCCTGCTTCGTTATAGTTGTTTGCGGGAAACTTCCGAAGAATATGAGATAACCGACATTACCGTTATAAATGCCGTATTGCAGGCTATTCTTGATATTCATGTGAAAAAGGATACAGGTATTGTGGTTACGGATTACGATGATATTTTTGTATTTGTTGCAAAAGACGGAGCGAAGTATGTGTTTTCCTTTAACGGACATCATTTTCAGGCAAATGGTAAGATTTACGAATTGTCCGATGACGAAGAGTTTTGGAAACTGGCAAAAGATATATCAAAACCGGAGAATAAGAAAAACGAATGAGATAACATTTATACGCCGTTTATCAGTGGGATATATCGAATAAAAAGGTTAGTGGGAGGTTTGCAATTGTAAATGTCAACATCAAAATGTTGAAAAATTCCAACATGAAAATGCATAATTATTTGATGATTATTTATTTTCTT
>CAKVEW010000015.1 GCA_934746015.1 uncultured Clostridium sp. | reverse complement strand
ATAGCAGAGTATAACTCTGCCACTTCATCATATATAAAACCAAAATCTAATGCATTTTCAATTTTTCTTAATAAATGGTCTTTCGGAACTAATTGTTCTAACATAACTACTTCAATTTGATATTGTGATTTTTTTATTTTATAGGATTAATGATACTAAACAAAGGAATAAAGAAAACGATAAGTTTACTATAAAGTGATAAATTATAGGGTTAATATAACCTAAAGTAATAATATTAATGCGAAAGCATATACTTTATAGTGGCATTAAGCTATAATTGATAGAAATTATCAATTAACTGAATAGAGTAAGAATAATCTAGAAAGATAATATAAATGATTATGGAGGATTTACAAATGATTAAATCAAGATTAGCAAAATTAGTGCTATCAATTGGACTAGCTACTGTAGTTGCTATAAGTGGGATTTTCTTAAATTCTAACAAGGAAGATGCCAAAGAAAAAATAGCAAAAGCAGAAATTAAAGAAGAAGCTTTAAAGGATATAGACAAAGAGGAAAATAATTCTGATGAGAGTAATATAAATAAGGAAGAAAGTGGAGATGTAGATAATAAAGATGATCAAAGTAATGATGTAGTTAATAATGAAGATAATAGTAGTAATGAAGTGGATATAGAGCAATATATACCTGAAGAGAGTAGTGTTGAATCAAATGAGAATAGCATTGAAGCTCAAAATATAACACCTCCTGAAGCATCACAGGAAAAAGTAGTAGTTTTAGATAGTAGCAACTATATAGGAGAAATTGAACAAGCTATATTCCAAAGAGTAAATCGAGAAAGAAGTGCAGCAGGGTTAAACACCTTAAGCTATAATACAAATATGGAGTATTATGCTAGAATAAAATCAAGAGATATGGGTGATAATGGATACTTTGAGCATACAGACCTTCAAGGCAGATTAATGAATGAAAGAATACAAGCTGATGGAATTACTTACAGAGCTTGGGGAGAAAATATTGCATATATTCAAGGTATAAATGATTATAGCGCCCTAGGAATTAGGTTTATGGATAACTGGATGAATTCACCAGGACACAAGGCAAATATCTTATCGTCAAACTTTAGCAGCATAGGAGTAGGCGTTTATAAAATAGGAGACACCTATTATGCAACACAAGAATTTTATAATTAATAGATAAAATAGTAAAGAGCTTAGATTTTTGATCTGAGTTTTTTTATTATACACTTATTTACAATAATTAATATTAATGATAAGATATGGAAAAGGTTGTTAGAGAGGATTATATGGATAATAGAAAAATAGTAATAAAGCAAGATATAGTAGAGGCTTTAAGGCAAATTGGTGTAAAAAATGGACAGAATATTATCGTGCATACTTCTATGAAAAATTTTGGATTTGTATGTGGGGGACCACAAGTTATTATTGAATCATTAATAGAAATGGTGGGGCAAGATGGAACCATAATGATGCCTACACAATCATGGAAAAATTTAGATCCATATTCTGGGGTTCATTGGGAAGAACCAAAAGAATGGTATGATATAATTAGAAATAATTGGCCAGCTTATGATAAAGATATTACTCCTACAAATACAATGGGAGTTGTGGCAGAAATGTTTAGGAAGTGGCCTGGAGCTGTAAGAAGTGAGCATCCTGTAAGGTCTTTTTCAGCATGGGGGAAGAATGCTGCTTATTTAGTAGGCAATCATGATTTAAGCGATATTTTTGGTGAAACATCACCAATTGCGAAACTATATAATTTAAATGGGTATGTATTATTATTAGGAACAGGATATGATAAGAATACATCTATGCATTTAGCTGATGTAAGAGCAAAGTATATATCAAAGCACATGGAGGAAAATAGCTGTGCAGTGCAAAAGGATGGAGAACGTAGATGGATCACATATTCAACTTTATATGTTGATGGTGAAGATTTTATAGATATAGGTAATGAATTTGAAAAAAATTATGAAGTAAAAAAAATAAAAATTGGGAATGCAGATGTAAGATTTATGAAACAACGTGATATTGTAGATTTTGCAATGAAGTGGATTGAAAAAAATAGAAAATAATTAGGAGTGGGGTGTAATATATGAAGCATTTAGGAACTAAAACTATAGAAACTGAAAGATTAATTTTAAGAAGGTTTAAAATTGAAGATGCTGAAGCTATGTATAAAAATTGGGCTTCTGATGAAGAAGTTACAAAATTTTTAACATGGCCTCCACATAATAGTGTAGAAATAACAAAGGATATTTTAAAAAATTGGATTAATGATTATAAAAATGAGGATTCTTATAATTGGGCTATTACAATAAAAGAAAATGGTGATGAGCCTATTGGAAGCATTGGTGTTGTAGATAGTAATGAAAGAATTAATATGGTTCATATAGGATATTGTATAAGTAAGAAGTGGTGGAATAAGGGCATAACCTCAGAGGCACTAAAAGCATTAGTTAAATATTTCTTTGAAGAAGTTGGTGTTAACAGAGTTGAATCAAGACACGATCCTAATAATCCTAATTCAGGGAAAGTGATGATGAAGTGTGGAATGAAGTATGAGGGAACAATGAGACAAGCTGATATAAACAATCAAGGAATATGTGATTACTCAATGTATGGAATTCTTGCAAAAGAATATTTAGATTAAAAATAAAATATTAATATTATTAAAAAGGAGCTGTGCACTAGCTTTTTGTGCACAGCTCTTTTGTAGATTTGTTAAACAACTTGGAATATAAAGAATTTTAGATAGTAAGATTCATCAGAGTTCCATAAGATTGGATGGTCTGCACTTTGAGTTCTTATTTCTACTTGCCTTAAGGTTCTTCTAGCATCATGAGCAGCTTCTTGAACTGTTTTCTTTAATTGCTCTTCACTCATATAATGAGAACAAGAGCAAGTAGCAAAGTAACCACCTGGTTTAACCATTTTTAAACCTCTAAGATTTATTTCTTTATATCCTCTAATAGCAGAATTAATTGTATTTCTTGATTTTGTAAATGCTGGTGGATCTAATATTACAACATCGAATTGCTTTCCTTCTCTTGACCACTCACCTAGAACATCGAAAGCATTATGGCATTCAAATTTAACAGTGTCTTGTAAGTTATTAAGTTCTGCATTTTTTCTAGCACAATCTATGGCATGTTGAGATACATCAATACCTAATACTGATTTTGCTCCTGCAATACCTGCATTTAGAGCAAAGGAACCAGTATGAGTAAAGCAATCTAATACATCTTTATCCTTGCAAATTCTATGCATAGCAGCTCTATTTTCTTTTTGGTCTAAGAAGAAACCTGTTTTTTGACCATTTTCTAAGTCAACTATGTATTTAACACCATTTTCAACTATTTCTATATTAGTATCAAAAGGTTCAGTTAAGAAACCTTTAGTTTGTTCAAGTCCTTCGATTTCTCTAGTTTTAATATCACTTCTTTCGTAAACACCCTTAGCTCCAAATTCATTAACTAATATCTTAACTATTATGTCCCTATACTTATCCATTCCTAAAGTTGATATTTGAATTACATAATAGTCTTCAAATTTATCTACTGTAAGGCCAGGTAAAAAATCTGCTTCACCAAAAATAAGCCTGCAAGATGAAGTATCTATAACAGTCTTTCTATATTCATATGCAGCTTCAAATCTTTTTTTAAAGAAATCATAATCTATTTGTTCATTTATATCTCTAGTCATAATTCTAATAGTGATTTTACTTCTATCATTAATATAACCTTTTCCTATGAAATAGTTTTTATGATTATATACTTCAACTATATCACCATTTTCATAATCACCATCATATTCATTTATTTCATCAATATATATCCAAGGTCTGCCTTGTTCAGCTCTTTTATTTTTCCTTTTATGTAAAAAAAACTTACTTGCCATAATATAGCTCCTTCCATAATAAGTTCTATAAAATTATAACATAATTGCAGATTAAGTATAGGGGATAGGGGGAAATACTTAAAGTAAAAATATAGAATGAATAATAGTTATTTAAGAAAATATATTTATAATGTAAAGAATTTTTAGGGGGATTTTTATGATATTTAGAGCGATTTTAGTACCAACACCAAAAAGAATAAGAAGATACTTAGAAGATGCTTTAATAGAAGTAAGAGCTAAAAGCATTAGCAAGGAAGAACCTAGTAAGGAATTAGAACATATTAATTTATCAAAGGATAGCTTTAAAAGCTACGGAATAACGATGAAAATATTTTAAAAACATGAAAAACCACCTGTCTCGAGACAGGTGGTTTTAGGGGAGATATAATCTATATGCTAATATAGTTTGGGGGAACTATATTAGTTATTTTCCAGATGCTTATCAATCAAATTTTGGATTGTAGGGGTACATCTGTAGCCTCTGCAGCCACCTGTACAAGCTCCTGTTGCCTTAGAAACTTCTTCGACAGTGTGGGCTCCGGCTTTGATTGCATCTTTAATTTTGGATCTTGGTATTGCCTTGCAAGTACAAACTTTAGTAATCTTATCAAGGACTTGTTCGTTTAAGTTATTTTCCACTTATCTTTCCTCCTAATATAAAGAAATAGATTAAGGAAAATAAAGGGGATAAAAAATAAATTTTTAATATTTATTCTTTATGCTTATATTATAATAAGGGTAATAAGGAAAGTCAATACTAATTGATAAAAATTATTAATTAATTTTAAATATTAAAACAATTTATTATATTAATAATATTATCATTATTATTTTCTTAAATTTATTAAAATATTCTCAAATATAGACTTTTATAATATTTTACTTTGTAGTAGAATAGGTATATAATTTATAAATTAAAAAACTGTGATTAGGAAAAGTACTTAATTGGATACTTTAAGAGAGTGGCTGTTTGGTGTGAAGTCATAGAGAAAATTAAGGAAAATCACCTAGGAGTTTGGGGCTGAAAGGTTATATAGCTGATTAAGTTTTCACGTTAGCCTGCGTTAAGGGATAGAGTATGTTTGTACTCGAAAACTAAAGTTTTCTATGTCTATAGAAAATTTATAACCTTAGGTGGTATAGCGAATATCTTCGTCCTATTGGGCGGGGTTTTTTTATTTTATATTACTTTATTAATATTAATAAAATTGAATTCTGCATAATTAGCTTTTTATAGTTAATAATGTAAAATGTATTTAGTATTATTTAAGTAAAAGATATAACCTTAAAGCAAAATAGCTTTTAGATATAAATTAATTAACGGAAGGGAGCTTAGATATGTACAAAAAGGTTGAATTACCAAAAGGATTTGTTGGTATGGAAAAAGAAGTTGCAGATCTTTGGAAAGAAAATAACGTAATTAAAAAGAATTTTGATATGAATCAAGATGGTGAATATTTCACTTTCTATGATGGACCTCCAACAGCAAATGGAAGACCTCATGTAGGACACGTATTAACAAGAGTTATGAAAGATATTATCCCAAGATATAAGGTTATGAAGGGGTATAAGGTCATAAGAAAAGCTGGATGGGATACTCATGGACTTCCAGTAGAACTTGAAATAGAAAAGAAACTAGGTATTTCAGGAAAAGAACAAATAGAAAGCTATGGAGTAGAAAAATTCGTTAAAGAGTGTAAAGAATCAGTATTTACTTATGTTAACATGTGGGAAAAGATGACTGATCAAATAGGTTACTGGGTAGATATGGAGCACCCTTATGTTACTTATCACAACT
This sequence comes from uncultured Clostridium sp., assembly GCA_934746015.1. Lineage (GTDB taxonomy): Bacteria > Bacillota > Clostridia > Clostridiales > Clostridiaceae > Clostridium. The sequence continues at coordinate 64,160 of CAKVEW010000015.1, read as the reverse complement.
CATATATAGAATCTGTTTGGTGGGCATTGAATCAAATGTGGGAAAAAGGACTTTTATATAAAGGTCATAAAGTAATGCCATATTGCCCAAGATGTGGCACTGGACTTTCTTCTCATGAAGTATCACAAGGATATAAGGATGTTAAAGATTTAACTGCCATAGTTAAATTTAAAGTTCAAGGAGAAGAAAATAAATATATATTAGCATGGACAACAACTCCATGGACATTACCTTCAAATTTAGCTTTATGTGTAAATAAAGCATATGATTATATTGAAGCTAAAGTTGGCGATGAAGTATTAGTAGTTGCTAAGGAATTAGCTCCAAAAGTTTTAGGAGAAGATTACGAAGTAATTAAGGAATTTAAGGGAACTGAATTATTAGGAACAAAATATGAAAGATTACTACCATTTGGAGAAGTAGATGGAAAAGCTTTTGAAGTTATTCATGGTGATTATGTAACATTATCAGATGGTACAGGTATAGTTCATATAGCACCTGCATATGGTGAAGATGATAGCATAGTTGCAAAACAAAATGGAATAGGATTTATAAACTTAGTAGATGCTAGTGGTAACTTTGTAGAAGAAGTAACTCCATGGGCAGGAAAGTTTGTTAAGAAGTGTGATGAAAGCATTGTTAAATACTTAGATGAAGAAAATAAGTTATTTAAAGCTGAAAAGCATACTCACTCATATCCACATTGCTGGAGATGTGACACGCCATTACTTTACTATCCAAGAGAAAGCTGGTTTGTTGCAATGACTAAGCTTAGAGATAAGCTTTTAGAAAATAATAATAAGATTAATTGGTATCCAGATAATATAAGAACAGGAAGATTTGGTAAGTTCTTAGAGAATGTTATTGACTGGGGTATATCAAGAGATAGATATTGGGGTACTCCACTTCCTATTTGGGAATGTGAATGTGGCCATAGAGAATGTGTAGGAAGTATAGATGAATTAAAGGAAAAAGGAATTAATGTTCCAGATGATATAGAACTACACAAACCATATATTGATGGTGTTAAACTTAAGTGCTCTGAATGTGGAAAAGAAATGACTAGAACTGCCGAAGTTATTGACTGTTGGTTTGATTCAGGATCAATGCCTTTTGCTCAATTACACTATCCATTTGAAAATAAAGAGCTATTTGAAAAGAATTTCCCAGCTCAATTTATTTCAGAAGCAGTTGACCAAACAAGAGGATGGTTCTATACATTATTAGCTATTTCAACAGCTATATTTGATACTAATCCATTTGAAAACTGTATAGTTCTAGGTCACGTTTTAGATAAGAAGGGCTTAAAGATGTCTAAGTCAAAGGGAAATGTTGTAGACCCATTTGATGTATTAGACTCACAAGGTGCAGATGCTACAAGATGGCATTTCTATACTGCAAGTGCACCATGGCTTCCAACAAGATTCTCTATTGATGATGTTCAAGAAGCTCAAAGAAAGTTCTTAAGTACTTTATGGAATGTATATTCATTCTATGTTTTATATGCTGATTTAGATAAGTTTAATCCATTAGACTATAAGGATTTCAAATCAGAAAATGTTATGGATAAATGGATAATGTCTAAGCTTAACACATTAATTAAAGAAGTTGATGAAAACTTAGCATCATATCAAATAACTCAAGCTGCATTAGCTATTGAAGATTTTACAGATGAGTTATCAAACTGGTATGTAAGAAGAAATAGAGCAAGATATTGGTCAGAGGATTTAAGTGATGATAAGATTGGTGCTTATGTTACTTTATATAGAGTATTAACTACTTTAGTTAAGATAGCAGCTCCATTTGTACCATTTGTAACAGAAGAAATTTATCAAAACTTAGTTGTAGGACTAGATAAATCCGCTACAGAAAGTGTACATTTATGTTCATGGCCATCATTAGATGAAAATGCCATAGATGAAAATTTAGAAAAGGAAATGGATTTAGCTTACACAATAGTTAAGCTTGGTAGAAGTGCTAGAAATGGTGCTAATATCAAAAATAGACAGCCACTTTCTAAGATGTTACTTTCAACAGCAGCTATTCCATCTTACTATGGAGATATTATAAAAGATGAACTTAACATAAAGTCAGTAGAATTTGGTGCTGATTTATCAGAGCATGTTAATTTTGAAATTAAACCTAACCTACCTGTTCTTGGAAGACAATATGGTAAGTTAATTCCAGGAATAAGAAAAGAAATAGCTTCAAGAAACCAAATGGAATTGGCTCAAAAATTACAAGCAGGTGGAACTGAAACTATTACAGTAGATGGAACTGATATAGTATTAAATAGTGAAAGTGTACTTGTAACTATGCAAGGTTTAGAAGGATATGCTTTTGCTGGTGAAGGTGAAATTGGAGTTGTTCTTGATACTACTATTACAGAAGAATTAAAAGAAGAAGGACAATTAAGAGAAATAACTTCAAAGATTCAAAATATGAGAAAAGAAAAAGGCTTTGAAGTTGCAGATAAGATAAAACTATTTGTTTCAGGAAATGATATGTTAATTAATATCATTAACAAATATTCAGATGTAATTAAAAGAGAAACATTAACTCAAGAAATTGCTATAAATGAAGATGCTGATTATACTGAAACTGTTATTAATGGCGAAAAACTAAATATGACAGTTAAAGTAATTAAGTAGAATAATTTTATGTTAAAAAGTTAGAAGTTTCTATAAAATTTCTAACTTTTTACTTCTTTTATAGTAACTTATTATAAAGAATAAGCTAGAATATTGTATAAAGTATTTGCAAATAGTATAATTATTGTTAAAATGAAAAAAAGACAAAAATTTTAAAATGGAGTGATGTGTTATGGCTACTTCTATAAAAGATGTTGCTAGAGAAGCTGGAGTATCAATTGCTACTGTTTCTAGAGTTTTAAACGACATAGATGTTGTAAACGAGGACACGAAGAAAAAGGTTCTAGATGCAATTAATAAATTAGGTTATAGACCTAATATCGTAGCAAGAAGTTTAAAAACTCAAAGAACAAAGACAGTAGGAATCTTAGTTCCTGACATATCAAGTGGATTTTATCCCGAGATAGTTAGGGGAGCAGAAGATGTGGCTAATATTTATGATTACAACGTCATCTTATGTAATTCAGATTTTGATATTGAAAAGGAAAAGGAATATTTAAGAGTACTAAGAGAAAAAATGGTTGATGGGGTTATTTATATGAGCTCATCTTTACAAGAAGAAACTTTAGATATTATAAATGAATTAAATTTAACTACTGTTTTAGTAGAGACAAAGGATAAAGAAGAAAGTTTGCCAAGTGTAACTATAGATAATACAAAAGCTTCAAAAGAAGCGACAAACTATCTTTTAAAGAAAGGTTTATCTAAAATAGCCTTTGCAGGTGCCAAAAAAGAAAATATGAATGCATGGGGAGATAGATACATAGGTTATGAGGAAGCATTGAATGATAAGGGTATCAATGTAGATGAAAGCCTTGTATATTTTGGAGGATTAAAAGTTAAAAGTGGATATGAAGCTGTAGAGTACTTTGAAAATAGCAAGAAGGAATATGATGCAGTAGTTTGTGCTTCAGATGAAATTGCTATGGGTGTTATAAACGCCTTAAGAGGAATAGGAAAAAGAGTACCAGAAGATGTAAGCGTTATTGGTTTCAATGATAATATTATGTCATCTGTTTTCTATCCAAAAATTACAACAATAAAACAGCCAAGTTATGATATGGGATCAGTAGCAATGAGAATGCTTATTAAAATGCTTAGTAAGAGACCATTAGATGAATCACAATTTGTTCTTGATTATACTTTAGTAGAAAGAGATAGCTGTAAATAAGAACTGTTTAGGGCTGTCGCTTTAACGATTAAAAAATCGTTGGCGAAGGCCCTTTGTATTTTTCAGATTATATTGCTATTATTTTTTATAATATATTTTAAATTAAGTTTATCCACAATTAATAATAGAAAAACCCTCTGTTTTTTAACAGGGGGTTTTTCAACAAACTGCATAAAATATATCTTATCACCTTTTCATGATTATACCTAAATATTGTAAATGTTATTGTTTTTATTTGTATTTAATTTTACAAAGTAGAATGGTTAAAGATAGACATGCTGTTGCACCATTTGCCATTAGTATTGCTGTATCACGAATCATAATACCGTGAATTATCCATAATAATATACCAATTATTTGAATACAATACATTTCTAAAGAAATTGCTGAGGTGTCTTTTGACTTTAAGACCTTAATTACTTGTGGCACAAATGCTAATGTTGTTAATGTTCCTGCAAATAATCCAATCATATTAATTCCCTCCTTAGCAAATACCTAATATTTATTTAACATAAAAATCACACATAATAAGTTTGATGAGTGATTTTAGTTATAGTATCTATTTGATTCTTATAAAAATATCTTCTTATTTTTATGACTAATCTTTAGTAGTAGGAATCCTTTGGCCCCTAATAGGAATTAATACTGCCTTACAGTTTAATATTGTTCTAGAATATTCAATAGGAGTTGAGTTGCGTAATCGATTTATCATCTTCATTACTATAACTGAATCTTCTTTATTTAAGTTAAGTGTAGAAAGAGTGAACTCATCATAAATGGTATGGGATTCAATACTACCATCCAATATTTCTATTGGGTAGCCTTTTCTATCTAGGTAACCATGAAAATTAGATTCAATTTCCTTGATATCCTCTTTAAAGTTAGGGATAAAATCACATGGTATATAGGTTCTGGTGATAGAAATAGGATTACCATCACCATACTCAACTCTGTAGAATACATATACATTTGTAGGGTTTCTGACTGCTAGAATATCACAGATTTCCTGGCTTGCTATTATTTTGTCATACTTAATAATCTTCTTCGTAACTGTTTTTCCACTTAATTTAATTAATTCTGAAGTATTCAAGGCAGGAAAAAAGAAATCATATGAAGGATTCAACCTTTGATCCGTAACGAAGGTTCCTATTCCTCTCTTTCTGTATAGATATCCTTCTGATATTAATTCAGATATAGCCTGCCTAATCGTGGTTCTGGATACATCGAAAATTTGTTGCAATTCTAGTTCTGGTGGAATACTTTTATTAACTTCATAGGTACCGTTTTTTATATTTTCTATAATTATCTCTTTAATCTGATAATATAGAGGCAGTGGACTATTTTTATTAATCATATATATTAATCATCTCCTTAGACATCATAACAACATTATATCAATACCTGTAGATTTTACAATACAATAGAATAAAAAATTACTAAAAAATTTAATTATTTTTGATAAAACTAAAAAATATATCTACTGTAAACGTAAACTAACATAAATTAAACTGACAATAAATAATAATATTAAAATATTCAGAATATTTAAAAAAATAGTTGACAGGATTATTGAGATAGGGATATAATGATGTCGAGATGATTAGGAAAGGAGTGGTTGCTGTTGTATGAGGTTAAGGATAGAGTTCCAAATTTCGATTTAAATCCCTTTATAGAGATTAAAGATACAATTTCATATGGGGGAAGTGCAACTATTGTAAGTGAATTAAAAAAGCAGTTTGATCCAAATAAGAAGATGGTAGTTACTTTTGATTACTATCATGGTGTTGATGAAAAGAAACTTTATGACGAAATAATATCACAGCTTGATGCAGATTTGCTTATTGACACTAATGAGATAAAATATCCTGAAGAAATAATAAGCAAGAAATTTCATCAATTTATAACTGATGATCGAGTTAATGGAGTTTTGTGCACCTGTAAAATTGAAGAGTTCTTTGATGAGGAACTTATCAAAGAAGCCAACGAAAAAATAGCAAATGCAAATGGGTTAGTAGTTGTTTATGGTGTAGCAGCATCAGTAGTTAACAAAGGAGATGTTCTAGTTTATTGTAATCTTGAGATTCAAGAGGTTAAAAGAAGATATGGCAAAGGTCTTGACAACTGGGGAGCTAAAAATTATGACGAAGAATTTCTACGAAAAGAAAAACGATACACCTTCTTAGAGGGAAGAATTCAAGAATGGCACAAAAGACCTTTATTAGAATGCTTAGATTATATGATAGATTGCAATAATCCTGAGTATCCTATAATGATTTCTGGAGATACCTTTAGACATGTTATGGATGAATTTGTTAACAGACCATTTAAGTGTGTTCCTTTTTTCAACCCAGGAATATGGGGGGGACATTGGATAAAGAAAGTAATCGGAGCAGGACAAGATTTGCCTAATACTGCTTGGGGAATAACAGGTATAATTGATGTTCAAGGAGTTCAAGCTAAATGCGGAGATAATATAGTTAAATTCCAAGGAAAGGACATTGAGCTTTATAAGCCAATAGATCTTCTTGGAGGACAAGTTTTTTATCTATTTGGTTATCGCTGTCCCGTTACAATGGATTTTCTCGATACATGGGGGGGAGGTAATTTAAGTCTTCAATGCCATCCAACTGTAGCATATAACCAAGAAGTATTTAACTGTCCTACTGGACATTATGAAAGCTATTATATGCTTGATACCACTGAAAATTCTGGTGTATATCTTGGTACAAAAGATGGAGTTAAAGTTAAAGACTTAGTGGAAGCATTCAAGGAAGCTCAAATAACTGGAGAGTTTGACGATGAAAAATGGATAAATAAATTACCTATGAAAAAGCACGATCACATATTTATTCCTAGTGGCACTATACATGCTTCTGCTAAAGATACATTAGTATTAGAAATCAACACTGTATGGTTAACAACATTTAAGTTATGGGATTGGGGTCGCATAGACTTTGACGGAAAGCCTAGACCAATTGATATAGGACATGGAGAAAAGAATATACAGGAGAGATATCAGACTACCTTTGTAAAAGATAAGCTTGTATCAAAGAGGAGAGAAGTTGACAGAGGCGATGGCTGGAGGAAGGAACATTCTGGAACCATGGAATATGAGCCTCTACATGTAGATAGATATTGGTTTACTAAAGCTGTACATTTCGAGACCAATGATACAGTGAAGGTAATGTGTTTGGTTGAAGGAGAAGAAGCAATTATAATGAGTCCTAATGATGCTTTCGAACCTTTCGTTATTCACTATGCTGAAGCTGTTTTCATACCAGCAAAGGTTGGACAATTCTATGTTAAGCCATACGGAAAATCAGAGGGTAAAGAGCTAGCTATATTAGAATGCTATCAGGATTTAGGTAGCAGATACTAAAATAATATGAGAATTATGCATGTTGCTTTTAACATGCATAACCTCTTCATAGAAAATATTAATAAAGTCCTTTATAAAAATATAAAAGCGATTGAGAGGTTTTATAAATGAGTATTTCATTAGTAAGAGTAGATGACAGAATGATACATGGCCAGATTGTACTTATGTGGACTAAGTTTTACCAAGGAGATGCTATTGTCGTACTAGCTGATGAAAAAGTTGCTAAGGATAAATTTATGGTGAATATCTTAAAAAAAGCTGGTAATGCCATGAACAAAAAGGTATTTGTTTTTGGCGTAGAAGAAGCTGTAGAAAAGCTGCCAAAGGTCATTGAGTCTAATAAAAAATATTTTTTAATATCAAAGCAAATTCACCTACTGGCTGAAGTGAGAAGAGCTGGAATAGATTTCGGAGATACCATTATATTTGGGACAGCCAGTCAAAAAATTGATACTGTTAAAGTTTATAACAATATTTATTTATCTACAGAGGATGTAAATGATTGCAAGTATTTGGATTCTCAAGGCGTTAAATTGAATTTTAAGTTGATTCCTGATGAAGAAGGAACAACTTGGAATAATATTAAAAAGATGTTTAAATAAAGAAAGGAGTAAAATAGAATGGTTTTTAAGGCATTATTAATTGGTCTTTTTTGTTGGCTTGGATCTATTGAAAATTGTCAACCTTTAGGGGTAACTGTTTCAGGTGCTCTAGCTAAGCCGATAATTGGTGGTATGATTGTTGGTATTATACTAGGATGTCCAACTGAAGGTATTATTATGGGAGCAACTATCCAAGCTATGTACCTTGCTAATGTTGTTATAGGAGGTGTTGCTTCTGCTGATATGACATTTGTAGCCTATCCCTCAATTGCCCTTGCTCTTTTAGCTGGTGCATCTGCTGATGTTGCTATGACAATTGCTGCTACTGTTGGAATCATAGGTGCTGCAATATTCACTTTGTATGAAACAATCGCATCGGTATTTTATGCATTAGGTGATAAGGCTATAGCAAAAGGTGATATTAAAGCTATGAAAGTATCATATACTGTATTGCCTCCTTTACTTAGTTTAGTAATTCGTGGGGGAGTTACAACTGTAATAGTTCTTTTAGGTAATGAATATGCCGCTGAGATACTTGCGTCTATACCTCAAGTTATCCTTGACATTGCAGGAGTTTTAGGTGGTATGCTTCCTGCAGTTGGTATGAGTATTCTTTTGGCATATACACTAAAGGACATGAAAATGATTATTTGGTTTGTTATGGGTATTATTGGAATATCTTTATTAGGACTAAATATGGTTGCTGTTGCCGTGCTTGGAGGATGCTTAGCTGTAATGTATTACATATTTACAACTAGAACAGCTACTGCAGCCACATCAAATGATGAGGAGGAATTCTAGTATGAGTGAATATGTTAAGTTAAGTAAGCAAGAAGTAAGAAAATCATGGTATTTATGGTGGAAATACTGCTTAGCCGTTTTTGGCTTTGAAAGACTGCAAGCTCCTGGTATGACATTAGCTCAATTACCTATTATAGAAAAGTTCTATAAGAATAATGAAGAAGGTAAAATAGCATTGTTAAATAGACATAGAGCTTTCTATAATACCGAGCCTAATTTTGGAGCACTGGTTACAGGTATGGTTTTAAGTTTTGAAGAGAATATTGCTAATGGAAAAGAAATATCCGATGACTTTATACAGAATGTTAAGATTGGATTAATGGGCCCTTTTGCTGGTATAGGTGATGCTATTACTCAGGCAACCATTCCCCCTATAGTTCTTAGTATTGCAATAGGGTTATCTGCTGGAGGTTCTCTTGCAGGCCCTTTATTTGCCTTGATTGTACTTTCGCTTCTTCCAACCATAATATCTTATTACTTCTTCCACTTAGGATATAATCTAGGCGAAAACGCAGTAGATATGGTTTTAGGAGAGAAAATGGCTGCCTTACAAGAAGCTATGAGCGTCCTAGGTTTAACAGTTACTGGTGCAGTAACTGCAAATTATGTAAATGTAAATCTTGCTCTTTCTTATACTAGTGAGCAAACAACTGTATCATTCCAAAGCATATTAGACGGAATTTTTCCTAATATTTTAGAAATAGGACTTGTTCTTTTGGGTTTTTGGCTTTTGACTAAAAAGAAGATTAACGCTATAAAGCTGATAGTCATTCTTTTAATGATAGCTATAGTAGGTGTTGTTACAGGTATTCTATAATAATTAAAATCTTTTAGTAACAAAATGGAAGAGATACTAGTATCCCTTCCATTTATGAAAAGAGGACTGTATATGAAGGAAATATTTGATTTTTTGAACTACGTTATTCCTATACGAAGAAATACAAGAACTAAGGTAAAGTTCCTAACATATTTAAACAATGAGTTTAAGGAACAAGGGTTACAATGCAAAATGTGGAAAGAAAAAAATGGTATGCTTACAATGTATAATTTAGTAGTTGGTAATTTGGCCACTGCTGATAATATAATTCTTGTTGGCTATGATACACCTACAAAGGTTCTGGTGAATAATTATCTATATTATCCTTTAGATGCAAATAAAAATAAGACTAATGAAAAGAAGAATATTTTTTTGCGAAGTGCTTTATTAATTTTAATTATAATAGGCTGCTTTGTAGGAGCATATTACATTTCCAGAATAAATATTAAATATAAATTGATACTTACCGTCTTACTTGCTATTACATGTCTAATATGTGCTCTTTCTATTAAGGAAACACCTAATGGAAACAATCTTAATAAAAATACAGCGGCTGTTGCAATTATAATGAAGCTACTTTACGATGCTGAAGTTGATAAATCAAAATTTGCTGTCGTGTTCCTAGATAGAACAACTGATGGATATTTTGGCTATAGGAAGATTAAGGAAGTTATGGGAGAGGATTTGAATAGAAAGAATGTCTTAATTCTTGAATGTTTAGCATATGGAACGCATAATTATCTAGTTACTAACTGCGATAAAAGTGTGATTAAAGAAAGGTTAAAAAGGAAAAATACTTTTATAATTAAGACCTTGAGGAAAAGAGATGATTACTCTTCTGTAGTTAGTATTTTTAATAAAGCCTTTTATTTCTTTTGTGCTGATGAATTAGATGGAGAATTAGTTGTTAAAAATACTAGAAGTAAAAACGATAAATACTACATGTTAGAGAATATGGAAAGGATTGGGGAAGCATTAAAAAGCTGCTTCAACTAGATTATGAAATTATTATGCTCAGATTATGATGGGACCTTACTAATCAATGATAAGATATCCGAAGAAGATATTAAAGCTATTGAAGCGTTTAGGAATAAAGGTAACAAATTTGCCATAGTTACTGGAAGAACTTATGGTGTGATAATAGACGAACTTAATGATTATATGCTTAGTTATGACTATTTAATATGTAATAGTGGAGCTTCAATTGTTAAAGAAAATACTTTTATAAAAAGTTTCGTTGATATAGATGTTGCAAAAAATATCGCTAAGTACTTTAAAACATCAGATGTTATGGTGTATGGACTTTCTAATGGAATAGACATTTCAAGATATTCTAAAGCTAAGTTGGATTTTAAACTTTATGCAAAGTCAAGAAGGGAAGAACTGAGTGAAGAATTCATACTTGATCAAGGTGAAGTATGTGGTTTTTACTCAATTTTTAAAGATAAGGCAGATATGATGAAAACAGCTCAGCATCTTAAAGAAAATTTTGAAAATGACATAGAAGTTCTTATAAGCAGTGATAGAAGTATTGATATATCACCAAGAGGCGTTACAAAAAGTTCAAGTATAAATTATATAGGAAAAAATAATGAATTTAAATCAATTTATACAATAGGGGATTCTTTAAATGATTTAGATATGATAAAAAGCTTCCAAGGTTTCGCTATGGCTAGTGGAAACCAAGAACTAAGAAAATATACACTGCATGTTGTTAACAATTTGCATGAATGTATAGAAAGAATAAATAATGGAGGAATACAATGAAGAAAAGTTATTATTACGACGAAGCTCGTACACCAAATTTTAACTTACATCCAGTTTCGAAAATTAAGGATGTTAGCTCTATTAAGGGACATGATAACATTGTTCAAGCAATTAAAGAAAAGATAACTTCAATTAATAAGGAAAAAATAGTAGTAGTATTTGACTATTATCATGGAATTAATGAGGAAGTGTTATTAAAGGAAGTCATTGAAAAGTTAGGTGCTGATTTGTTAATTGATACAAATGAAGCTCATTATTCGGAAGAAGAAATATTGAATAGGTTTGGTAAAAATATTACTGATGACAGAATAATGGGAGTTATGTGCATTGAACACATAGACAAGTGTTTTGATCCTAGTATTGTTAAAGACTTAAGAGAAAAGATAGAGCAAGCTAATGGACTTATTGTAGTATATGGGGTAGCAGCTACAGAAATCTACAAAGGAGATATTGTTGTATTTGGTAATATGGCAAAGCAAGAAGTATTAGCAAGATACAGAAAAGGTCTTGATAATTGGGGAGCAGGAAATTACAATGAGGATTTCTTAAAAAAAGAGAAAAGATTTAATTTCTTTGAAGGAAGAATGCAGGAGTGGCATAAGAGACCAATTTTAAATAGTTGTGATTTTATAATTGATGGTAATTCTGAAAATGCTGATGTTATGGTTACTGGAGAAGATTTCAAAAAAGCATGTAAACAGCTTACTAAGCAGCCATTTCAAAATATTCCATATTTTGCTCCAGCAGTATGGGGAGGTCATTGGGCACAAAAAGTATTGGGAGCAAAGCCGGAAGAAGTTAACATAGGCTGGGCTACACCTGCTGCATTAGAAATGCTTCCTGTGGCGTTAGAAATGGGAGGTAATGAGTTTGTAATCCATGGTGCAGATTTAATGTACGTTGAACCTAAGGGAATCATAGGATTTAAACAGTTTTCCAATTATGGTTACAAAGCTCCTGTTATAGCGAATTATCTGGATACCTGGGAAGGTGGAAATCTCTCCTTGCAAGTTCACCCTATAATGTCATATTGTCAGGAGATGTTTAATGCTGATTTTGGACACCATGAAAGCTACTACATGATGGATACTATGGAGGACTCCTCAGTTTACCTTGGTGTTAAAGAAGATGTTGATTTTGATGAAATGATTTCAGCCTTTAAAGAGGCTCAGGAAACTGGGAAATTTGATGATACAAAATATATAAACAACTTTCCTATGAAAAAACATGATCATATATATGTGCCTGGTGGCACAATCCATGCATCTGGTAAAAATACTGTAGTTCTTGAATTAGATATATTCGGACTTCAAACCTTTAAACTTTGGGATTGGGGAAGAATCGATTTTGATGGAAAACCAAGACCAATAAATATAGAGCATGGTGAAAAGGTTATTCAAAATGAAATACGTACAGAATTTGTAAAGAAGAACTTAATATCTAAGCGCCAGGAAGTGGCTTCAGGCTATGGTTGGAGAAAGGAGTTTTCTGGAACAACTGAATATGAACCATTTGCAGTTTACAGATACTTCTTTGATAAAACTGTATTCCTAGAAACTAACGATGTTATACATATTATTGTTTTAACTGAAGGTGAAGAAGCAATTATAGAAAGTCCAAATGGTGACTTTGGACCTTTTGTTATTCATTATGCTGAAGCTGTATTCATTCCTGCGGCAGTAGGTCAATTCACAGTTAAGCCATATGGTAAGTCTGCTTCTGAAGAGTGTGCAATAGTAGATTGTTATATGGATTTTAGCATAAAATAAGGAGGTATAGTATGGAAAAAGTTATAATGATAAGTCCACCACCAGCTAGCTTCGAAGCTATTTGGGGAGATGGAAGGTTAGTAAAAGAGTTTAATTATGAAGTTGCTCCAGGGATTGACATTAATCGTACTACTGGAGCAGGTGGCTTCGGAGAAGACTTCAAAATGAACACTGGAGAATATAAAGGAAAAACTTTAAAATGGCTTTACGATAACCACCCTGAATATTTTGGCACTAACGAGGAACGTAGGTGGGAAATAATACCTGTTGCGATGGGGGTGGCATATGCGTGTGCAGATCTTAGTGTGCAGGTTCATCCAACAGAAGAATGGTCTATGAAAAATTTAGGAACCCATGGAAAGTCAGAGTGTTGGTATTTCGTTGATTGTCCTAAAAATGCTAATGTTGTAATGGGACATAATGCTAAAACTATGGAAGAGCTAGATGATTACATAGCAAGAAAAGATTGGGAAGGATTAATAAAACGATATCCTATAGAACCAGGAAGCTTTTATGCTATAAAAGCCGGAACACTTCATGCAATTCAAAAGGATAGCTATTTTATTGAAATATGTAATCCTAATCCGGTTACCTATCGTTTTTACGATTATGATAGATTAGACCGTGATGGAAAACCAAGGTATGTAGATATAGATAAAGCTAAGGAAAACATATTAATTCCTTTTAATGAAATCAAATATGAGCGAAAGATTACTAATTATGGAGGAGTTAAAGAAACTTTCTTAGCTGATAATGAAGATTATTCCGCATGGCTATATAATGTAAAAGGAGAAGGTACTGTAGAAGTAAAGAAACCTTTTGGAGGTTGTTATGTTATAGAAGGTAACGGAACTGTTGAAGGATTAGATATTAAAGCAGGAGAAAGCTTCTTTATAACTAGAGAAGGAAGAAACATAACTATTACAGGTGATATGACAATACTCTGCTGCCATGGTTAGATTAATAATAAAAAGAGTAACTTTTTAAGTTGCTCTTTTAAGCACTTTTACAAAGTAAAAGATAAATATTTTTATGTGGGAGGGATTACAATGGAGTGTAAGGAGCTGGCAAGTTATTTTGATCATACATTTCTAAAAGCTTATGCTACGGAAAATGACTTTATTAAACTTTGTAATGAAGCTAAAGAGCTAAGCTGTCGAATGGTTGCGATTAATTCATATCCTGTTAAGTTTTGTAAAGAACTACTTAAAGGAACAGGGGTTCACGTGGGAGCTGCCATAGGATTCCCATTAGGGCAGACAACTGTTAAGAGTAAACTGTACGAAGCAAAAAATGCAATAATTGATGGTGCTGACGAGATTGATTATGTCATTAATGTTGGTGAAGCTAAAATGCATAACTGGACTTATATAGTAGAGGAAATGAAAGAAATGACCTCACTATGCCATGGTAATTCCGTAATTGTTAAGGCTATATTTGAAAATTGCTATCTAGAAAAAAGTGAAATAATAGAGTTGTCTAAAATTGCTAAAGAAGTAAAACCTGATTATATTAAGACTTCTACAGGGTTTGGTACAGGAGGAGCTACAATTGAGGATATTAAGCTTATGAAACAACATGTTGGTGGTATAGTTCAGGTGAAAGCAGCGGGAGGTATAAGAAATCTACAGACTTGTTTGGCGATGATTGACGCTGGAGCGACCCGAATTGGGACGAGTAGTAGTGTAGAAATAATCAATGAGTTAATGAGCAAGTAAATAAATATTAATCTGTAATAAATATTTAATTTTATACGATTAGTAAGGTGGTGTCTTATGGAAATTTGGAAGCTTAACCCTGTATATAAAGATTATTTATGGGGAGGGCAGAGCTTAAAAAATAACTTTAATGCAAAAACAGACCTAGATTTAATTGCTGAAAGCTGGGTATTATCTGTCCACAAGGATGGAACTAATCTTATAGAGTCAGGGAAATTTAAGGGGAAACATCTTAAGGAAGTGCTTGATAACAAAAAATATTGGGGAGAGAATGCAAAGAAATTTGATTTCTTTCCTGTTATGGTAAAACTAATTGATGCTGCTAGTGACCTTTCTATACAAGTGCATCCCAGTGATGAGCTAAGTTTAGAAGTTGAAGGGCAATACGGAAAAACTGAGGTATGGTATGTACTAGATGCTGAAGAGGATACATATTTGTATTATGGTCTCAAACAAGACATAACCAAAGAAGAATTTAAAGAATTATTGTGCACTAGTAAGCTAGAAACAGTACTAAATAAAGTGTATGTTAAACCAGGGGATGTTCTTATGGTGGATTCTGGAACGATACATGCTATTTGTAAGGGAGCTTTAGTTGCTGAAATTCAGCAAAACTCTAACGTAACATATAGATTATACGATTATAATAGAAAGGATAAAAACGGACAGCTAAGACCTTTGCACATAGAAAAAGCTATACAGGCTGCTAATTTATCAAAAAGGAATGTAGATAAGACACCAGTGACAGTGGAACAATGTGGTGGAAACACTAAAATCCTAGTTGCTCAAAATAAGTATTTCACAGCATCAGTTTATACTATAGACGAAAAGCTAAGTCTTGAAGTTACAGAAAAAACATTTAAAAATATAGTGGTATTAGATGGAGAATTTTTTATTGAAAATATGAAATTTCAAAAGGGAGAATCTGCTTTTATTCCTGCAGGTGAAGGTAAAGCAGAAATTGAAGGTTCTGGTAAGCTATTAATAACAGAAGTTTAAAGGAGGAGAACTATGGTTGGAATTTTGATTACATCACACGGTAATTTGTGCAAAGAAATATTAGCGAGTGCTGAAATGATAGCTGGTAAACAGGAAGGTGTGGAAACTGTTTCTTTGGATGAAAAAGGTATAGAAGCTTTTTCTGAAAAATTGAGCTCAAAGCTTGAAGAATGTCTTTTGACTTATGATGAACTTATAATTTTAGCTGACATAACAAATGCTACACCTTATAACAATTGTTATAGATTTGCATTAGAACATCCCGAAGCAAAGATACATTTACTTTCAGGGTTTAATTTATCAATGGTTGTTGAATTATTAGTTATGAGAAGTTTTGAAACAAATACAGAGGATTTAATAAATCACATAGTGACTACAGGTAAAAATAGTGTTGAGCTTACACCACTAAATGAAATAGATGATGTTGAGGATGAAATTCTTTTATGATAGAATATCTGTTTTGTGATTTAGATGAAACTCTTATAAGACGTTATAATAACGGCACTTCGGGAATTAATAAATATAATATTCAAGCGATAAAAAAGCTTGAAAGAAAAGGAATAAAACTGGTTATTACTACTGCTAGAAGTCCTTTTTTCTTGAACAGACTTACAGGTACAGAATATAACTTTGATTATATAGCCTGGAATGGCAGCGAAATATATTGTGGTGGGAAGCTTATTTACTCGTCATATATAAATAAAAAAGCATTAAAAGATTTTCTTTCAGACTATCCTGAGTTTATTAAATATTTAAGAGTTACTTATAATGATGGGAATACAGTATTTGGAGATATTAAAGGAAACGCATATAGACTATTTGGTACAATAGATAAGAAACATAGTGACTTTAATAAGATTATTAAAAAATCATTTATAGACTACAGCACAGATTCAGAGGTGCCCCTCTTCCATCTAGTCCTTGATAACGAAGAAATGACTGATTTCTATTATAAAATTGTTAGTACGTCTAGATATAAAGAGTATTTTACCTTTGGAAGAACCTCAGACATAACGATAGATGTTACTTCAATAAATTGTAATAAAGGCAAAGCGATTTCTAATTATCTTAATAGAGTAAGAAAAGAGAACGCTGAATTTGCAGTTATAGGAGATTCGGATAATGATATATCTATGTTGGATAGAACAAAGTATAGCTTTTGTATGCTAAATGGTACAAAAAATGCATTAAAGCATTCGAATTATCATGTGAAGAATGTAGCAGAATGTATAAATAATATAATATCTTTGTAAAAAAAATAAATATAGGAGGTAGGATATGTATAAAGTAGTGAATAATTATACCTTGAGTAATGATATTTCTATTCCTTGCATTGGAGCTGGAACATGGAAATATAAAGATGAAGTTGCATATAATTCAGTAAAATCAGCACTAAAAGCCGGATATACTCACATTGATACAGCAGCTGTCTATGATAACGAGGTCGAGGTAGGTAAGGCAATATATGATTCAAAAATAAGTAGAGAAAAGTTATTCATAACTACTAAATTATGGAATACTGTTACAGATTATGAAGGAACTATTCATGCATTTAAGAAATCTTTGGAGAATTTAGGCCTAGATTATATAGATTTATATTTGATACATTGGCCTAATCCAGTAGACTGTCGCGAAAATGAAAAGTGGAAAAAAAGGGATATTGACTGTTACAAAGCGATGGAAGATCTCTATAAGCAAGGTAAAATTAAAGCTATAGGAGTAAGTAATTTTCTACCGCATCATTTAGAAGTAATTTTAGATAACTGCTCTATTATTCCAATGGTTAATCAGATTAGATTATTTCCAGGTCACATAGACGAAACTACTGTTGAATTTTGTCAGAAACATAACATTCTTTTAGAGGCATATTCACCTTTGGGTGAAGGGGCTCTACTAGATAATGAGGATTTAATGAGAATAGTTGCAAATTATCCAAATAAGACTGCAGCACAAGTTGCTTTAAGATGGTCTTTGCAAAGAGGATTTTTACCTCTACCTAAATCAGCTAATAATGTAAGACTAGCACAAAATATAGATATTTTTAATTTTGTAATATCTGATGAAGATATGCACAAGCTTAACGAAATAGACCACAAATGTAGAATGGCTTCATATCCTGATACTGCTTTGTTTTAAATTTTTATGTACAGTTCAAACTTTGAACTGTACATAAATTATATAGAAAGATTAGTATTAGATTTGAGTAAAGTAATGTTGAATATAAAATTAGAGAACATTTTAGGAGATGTAAATTGAATAGTGTTAAAATTCATTTTAGTAAAGCTATGCCCTATTTAAAAAAAGAAAAAATTATAGCCCTTTCTCCAATGATTGAAACAGCACATAGTATACTTCATTATGGGAGAAATGTAAGAAGAATATTTTTAGTCTGGGCTAATCAGCCTTTCAATTATGATAAAGAATAATTTTGAAGATAAAAAAAACATTAAAAAGAATTAAGGAAAGCTCCTATGTACTCATTATAGTTTATAGGGTTCATATTTAGGTGCTAGGGAAGTTGTTGAAATAATAAATCATACTTTCATAAATCTTCTTTCCAAAGATAGAATCAAGAATCACTTTATACTATTTGTAGGAAATAGTATAAGTTCTACCTACTTGACAGAACCAGTGAAAGCTATTTAAGGTCTTGATGTTAGTGTTAATGTAATTTCTAAATCGTGAAAAGCTGTAGAGACTGTCATAGCTTTTAGAACACTTAAAAAGTATTTAGATAATAAGCATGGGAAAGAAGAAATTAGAAAAAGAATATATGTTACTATTGATAAGTCGAAGGGAACTCTTAAAAAAATTGGCAATTTCAGAGAAATAAGAGACTTTTATTATTTCTGATGACATATGAGAAAGATATTAAGTTTTTACAGTAGTTGGATTTTTATCTATAGCTGTAGCTGGTATAGATATTAAAGAGATATTGAAAGAATTTCTTTTAAATATAGAAGAAGAGATATCTTTAGCGTTTTTTTATTCACTAATGCGGCAGCCCATCTAATTAGTGGATATTTTTATAAATAATTATAAAAATATACAAGTTTTTCTAATTATTTATTGTTATAAAATAAAAAATATGGTATAATAATATCAATAAATCATTAAACGTTTTCAAATTTCAACTGTGTATAAGATTATGTATATTTGATTAGTATGGGTAACTAATCATTGAGAAGTTTGGATTGGTCAAAAACAAATAACAAATAGATTCTTTATATTTGAGACTCATGAGATAAGTCTTATTTATAGAGGACCTTAATTTTAAAGCGAAAAAAGGATGTATAAAATTACATCCTTTTTTTGCGTAAAAAAATAATGAATTATACATTGATTTTTTATTTTAAAACTTTTGTATACTTTCTCTAAACTGAATAGGTGTTTTAGATGTTATTTTTTTAAAAACTGTGCTGTAATAACTTTGGTTATTAAATCCTACAGCTATAGCAATGTCAAGTAGTGATAGATTTTGATCTCTTAATAATTCCTTGCTTTTCTCTACTTTATAGTGGTTTAGATAATTAATAAACGTATAGCCTGTCTCTCTTTTAAAGGTACTACAAAAGTAGCATTTATTGATATTCAATTCATTACAAAGCGTATCTATAGAAATTTCATTGTTATAATTATTTTTTATATATTCAATGGCACGACTAACATAGGGAGATTTATTATTGCCTAAAGTATATATACAAGAGTTATTTTCTATAATTAATGTATAAATTTTTATTTCATTTTCTAAATTAGTTTTATTTATACACAAAATATCATTTTTAGTATTTGTATTAATGTCTTCAATAATATATGGGCCAATTAAAATATACATAGGTTTATTATCATAGTGATAAAACTGAATAGATGTATATTTAATATTATCAAAAAGATCAATAGGAATGATTCCAGGTTTAAAATCATAAGTTTTTAAAATTTCAATTACTTTTGATTTGTAAATGGAATTTTGGGGACTTGAATCATATTTATAAGTACATAAAGTATTAAAATCATTATCTAAAATTGAAGTTGGTATCATAAATATATTGAAAAAGTCCGTAAATTTATTGGGAGAAATCATAGTCTTTTAAGAACCTCCTCTATAGAAAAAATCATAGATTCAAATAATAATAAATATAGTTAAAAAAAGTATAAATATTGTTAAAACATAAAAATGCATAATATGATATCCTATAATGGAAATTAATAATCAATATCATTTATTATGAGAGATATTTTATAATATGTCAATTAATAAAATTTAGTAGAAAATATAATTTTGATATAATCAAAAGCATTATTTAAGGGGGATATACATGTTAAAAAGAAAGATATGTCAATTATTAGCTGCTATGATGATAACAACTACAGTATTATCAGGAAATTTTAAAATTGTAGGAGCAACAGAACTAGATAATTCTTCAGAGGTTGTGATGGATATAAATAAATCTATAGAAGATGGAAAGTATGAAGCTTCAAATAATATATATAAAGTCGGTACAGAAGAAGAAAGTAGAGCTAGAAAATATATAGAAGATAAAACAGTTATTACTGTAAAAGATGGAAAAGTTACAATGACTATGAAGTACACAGAGAGTGGCTTAAAGTATATAGCAGGAACAACAGTTATAGTAAACGGAGTAGAAGTTAATACGGTTGTAAATGAAGATAAGTCTGTAACATTTGAAGTTCCATCAATAGATTCGAAAGTTCAAGTTCAAATGAATATATCTATTCCACAAATGGGATTTTCAGAAGTTCAATCAATTGACTTGATAAATGATACTAGTAAATTAGTAAAGATAGAATATGATAATTCAGGGAATACATCTACTGATGAAGAAAAACGCACTTTAGAAGATGGAAAGTATGAAGCTTCAAATAATATATATAAAGTTGGTACAGAAGAAGAAAGCAGAGCTAGAAAATATATAGAAGATAAAACAGTTATTACTATAAAAGATGGAAAAGTTACAATGACTATAAAGTACACAGAGAGTGGCTTAAATTATATAACAGGAACAACAGCTAAAGTAAATGGAGTAGAAATAAATGCAGTTGTAAATGATGATAAGTCTGTAACATTTGAAGTTCCATCAATAGATTCGAAAGTTCAAGTTCAAATGAATATATCTATTCCACAAATGGGATTTTCGGAAGTCCAATCAATTGACTTAGTAAATAATATGAATACATTAGTGAAAGTTTCTGAAGATAATTCAGAAAAGGGTGAAGATAAAATAGAAAGTGATACTGAAAATAATCAAGGGAATTTAGGGGGCTCTAGTAACTTAGAAGGTGAAGGCTCAAATGGTGGAAGTAATATTGAGAATTCAGCAACTAAGTATTATACAATAAAAAATGAAGTAACACATCAAAGTGCTACTGGATTAAGAATGGCTAGACAAGCATTAGAAGAAGTATCAAAGATTGAAGAAGCTAATGGTAAATATTATGTAACCTTAACATTTACATCTATGGGATCAATAATGATGAAAAACCATGTAGTGTATGTTAATGGAAATAAAGTTGATGCAAATAAATCAATTAATGGAAGCATTATTAGTTTAAGATTCCAAGTTAATAGTTTAGAAGATTCGTTAAAAGTTTCAGCTTATGTTGAAGAAATGGGTAGTAATGTAGACTTTGGAGTTAATTTATTAAAGGATACTCTTACAGTAGGTGATAGTTCAGATAATAGTGGAAATACAGGTAATGTTGAAAATCCTATCATAGGATCTACATCTGGAAATTCAAATGTTAATGCATCTGATACAGGTTCAGAGATAACTACAGAGGAGGAAGCAAAAGTAGTAGTAGGGAAATTATATTCTATTAAAAATAATGTAAAGCATGAAAGTGCAACAGGGCAGTCAATGGCTAGAAAATATTTAAATGAAACTGCAAAAGTTGAAGAAATAGAAGGACAATATTATGTTACTTTAACTTTTACAGGTGCAGAGTTTATGCAAAATCACATGATTTATGTTAATGGGGTAAATGTAAATGCAAGTAAAACTACAAGTGGAGATACTACAAACTTTAGATTTAGAGTATCAAGCTTAAGTGATACAATAAAAGTCAAAGTTTATGTTGTACCAATGTCAAAAGAAGTAGAATTTGAGGTTGAGTTACTAGAAGATACGCTAACTTTCATTAAAGAGTACACAGTAGAAACATTACCACAAACAGGAGCAGCAGTTAGTTCAGCATCTGTATTAGGATTAGGATTGATTTTAACTTCTGCAGGAGCAGTTTTAGCTAAGAAAAGAAAGTAGTTTACTTTTTATTAGTAGGTATTATAAAAGGGGGTAAATAGAATAGGATAACTATTTATTTACCTCCTAATTTAATTTTTAAGGAGAAGCAATGATGAAAAAACTAAATAAATTTAATAATATATTAATGGCTATAGTAGTTTTAGGATTATTTTTTACTTTTATAAGTAAAAATGCATATGCAGTAACTACTGATATTGTAAGTGGAATATATGAAGTTGAAAATGATGTTTATCATGAATCTGAAACAGGAATGGCTATGTCAAGAACATATCTTTTACCATCAATGAATTTAGAAGTTACAAAAGAACATGTTATTTATACTATAGGTTTTTCTGGAAATGATTATATGGAAAACTATAGAATAAAAGTCAATGGAGAAGAGGTTCCAGTTGAAATAGTAGAAGATGGCAAAGAAGAAGGAAATGTGAAATTAAAAGTAAAAGTTGATAAGATAGATGCGGATATGGATGCATTAATATATGTAGGACCAATGGAAAGAGATGTTGAATTTAAGGTTATACCTAAACTAGAAACTTTAAACTTAATGGAAGAAATAAAAGATGAATCAGAAGAAGAATTAGTATTAATTAATGATGAGAATTCTGAGGCAGAAGAAATAAAGCACACAACTGAAAAAAGTAATGTAACTATAGTAATAGCAGGTGCAGCTTTGATATTAGTAGCTGGAGCTGTAATAGTTACCAAATTAAAGAATAGATAATAAGAAAGTTTATAATAATTTAGGAAGGTCAAATATAATGAAATATAAAAAAATTATATCTATGGCATTTGCAGTATTAATGAGTTTAGGCTTTGTTGGTTGTAATTCAGAAAGCAATAAAAATGTTAAAGTAGATAATGATACAAATGAGGAAGTAGTTGTTGCTACATCAGTTGCAGTTGTTGAAATTTTAGATGCATTAGGAGTAAAGGTATCAGGAGTTCCAAAGACATCATATGATTTGCCAGCAAGTACTGAAGGTGCGGTAGAAGTTGGAAGTCCAATGAATCCAGATTTAGAAATAATTAAATCATTAAATCCCTCTGTTGTAGTTTCTGTAGATACATTGGGATCTGATTATATGGAACTATTTACACAAAATAATATTCCAAGTGAATTTGTATCTTTAGAAAGTTTGGATGGATTAAAAGATACAATTAAAACTCTTGGAGAAAGGTTTTGCACAGAAGAAAAAGCAAATGATTTACTAAATGAGATAGAGCAGAAACAGGAGGAAGTTATAGCAAAAGCTCAGTCTTTAGAAAAGAAAAATATAATGGTGCTATTTGCGGCTCCTGGATCAACAATGCTAGCAACTTCAAAATCTTATATAGGAAGTTTAGTAGAATTAGTTGGTGGTAAAAATATAATTGAAGATAATAAGACATCGTTTATTACATACAATAAAGAAGATTTAGCTATGCTTAATCCAGAAAAAATATTAGTTATGGTACATGCTCTTCCAGAACAAACAAAAGCAGCGTTAGAAGCTGAAATGGCTACAGATACTGCTTGGCAAAATATAAATGCTGTTAAAGAAGGTAAAGTAATATATTTAGATAGTAATTATTTTGGAATGAGTGCAAATCTTAAAGTTATTGACGGATTAGATTTATTAAGCGATATAGTTCACAGTAATGAGGAATAGTTATGAAAGTTTCAAATAAAAAATTTAAGATAGTAATAATATCGTCACTACTAATATTATTATTAGCAACAATATTAATTTCTTTAAAATTAGGTAGTATTAATATTGGGTATAGAGAACTTATAAGTGGAATACTTTTTGGACAAGAAAATAAGAATATATCAATTATAAAAGACTTGAGGATGCCAAGAGTTATTATAGCAGTATTGATTGGCGCTAATTTAGCTATTTCAGGTGTTTTATTACAATCTGTAATAAGAAATCCATTAGCTGATCCATATGTGACTGGTATATCATCAGGAGCATGTGCAGTGACAGTATTTTTTATGGTGTTTATGCCAAATGTTACAACTTTAAGACCTATCTTTGGGTTTTTAGGGGGATTAGTGTCTTGTGTAATTATTTATTTTATGGCATATAAGAATGGATTATCTCCTATAAGGATAGTTTTAGCAGGGGCTGCTTGTAATGCTTTATTAGGAGGATTTTCATCTATGATTACTATAAGTGCTGGGTTAGGCTCAAGTAATATACAAAAGTGGATGATGGGGAGCTTAGCTACAGTTACATGGAGTAATGTAAAGATATTATTAGTATATTCTTTAATAGGAATAATTATGGCAATATTATTGAGTAAGGTTTGTAATATATTATCTCTAGGTAGTAAAAATGCAAAGAGCTTAGGATTTAATTCTGATATATATATTATAATAGTAACAGCAGTAGCAGTATTCTTAGCTAGTATATCCACTGCAATTGCAGGTGTTATATCTTTCGTAGGATTATTAGTACCTCATATTTGTAGAATGATAATAGGTTCTGATCATAAATATTTAATTCCATGTAGTGGAATAGCAGGAGCATTTTTAGTTTTATTTGCAGACACTATAGGAAGAATGGCAATGAGGCCTAATGAGATACCAGTTGGAATAGTAACTTGTATATTTGGTGCACCATTTTTCTTATATCTTTTAAGAAGGAGTGACTTAAAATAATGATAAAAGTAAAAGATTTATACTTCTCTTATGATAAAGATAAAGATTTTATTAGTAAGCTAAATGTTCAAATAGAAAAGGGAAAAATAACAACTATATTGGGACCAAATGGTAGTGGTAAGTCTACATTACTAAGTATTCTTGGAGGAATAAATAAGCCTACTTCAGGAGAAGTAACAATAAATAATAAATCTATCAAGAAAATAAAGAAAAAAGATTTAGCTAAAGAAATATCAACTGTGCATCAACAAAATAAAGTTCCTAGTGATATTACTGTTAAGGAATTAGTTTCTTATGGTAGAATTCCACATAAAAAATATTTTCAAGGTAATGATGAAAGTGATAATGTGATAATAGATTGGGCTATAAAAAGGACTGGTCTTGAAAGTTTAAAAGATAAATCTGTTATGAGTATATCAGGTGGAGAAAGGCAGAGAGCTTTTATTGCCATGGCATTAGCTCAAAAAAGCAAAATATTATTTTTAGACGAGCCTACTACATATTTAGATATTTATCATCAAGTTGAAATATTAGAGCTTGTGAAAGAGTTAAATGATGAGGAAGGACTAACTGTTATTATGGTGCTGCATGATATTAATCAAGCAATAAAATATAGCCAAAATGTAATAGTAATGGAATCTGGACAAGTAATGGCAAGTGGTAAGGTCAATGAAGTAATAGATATGAATTTACTTAATAAAGTATATAAAATAGGTGGCTTTATAAGTGAAATAGAAAAAGAAAAGTTTTTTGTACCATTAAAATTACAATAAGGCTTATTGGAACATAATAGTTAGAAGTGGTGAGAAAGTTTATTAAAGCTGATAATAGGAAGTGAATTTGCTAAAGTAAATATATTTTAGAGATTTTAAAACTAATAAGGAGTTATCGTAAGGGATTTTTAATCCTAAAATACGATAACTCCTTTTTTTATTACTTATAATATACCTTCAATTTTTAATATGTTTTCTAATTCTTGAACCTTTTCACTTAAAGTAAGAAATTTTTCCTTTAACATATCTTTAGGAAGATCAGTATCATCTATAAATTTCACCATATCTTCAACTGTTTTTAGAGCCTCATCTATATCTTGTTGAGCTATTTTTAAGTTTGATTCCTTCATAAACTATCTCCTTTATGTATTTAAACATAATTAATATTACATATATTCATCCTATCACTAATAAATATCATATTCAAGTCATATATTTATAGAAGTAATTAGTAAGAGGTGAAGTTTTGATAAATTATATATGGTTTATTATGATATTTTTGGGGATATTAGTAGGTTTATTTTCAGGAAATGGTGAAGTCATATCTAAGTCCATAATTAATTCAGCTGACTCAACAGTTTCTATGATTATAGGGCTAGTTGGACTTATGTGTTTTTGGTGTGGTGTTATGAAGGTAGCTGAAAAAAGTGGGTTTACAAATAAATTAGCAAAGGTTTTAAGACCAATTTTAAAAATTATTTTTAAGGAAGCAGCTAAAGATGAAAAAGCTCTAGGGGCTATAGTTATGAACATAACTGCAAATATGATGGGTCTTGGAAATGCAGCAACTCCTTTCGGAATAAAGGCAATGCAGGAAATGGATAGGCTTAATAATGAAAAGGGAGTTGCTTCTAATGATATGGCTCTATTTTTAGTCTTAAATGCAGCATGTATTCAATTAGTACCTTCAACAGTTATTTCTATAAGGGCAGCAGTAGGCTCTAGTAATCCTGGAGCAATTATTTTACCAGCAGTTTTAGCAAGTACCTTTGCTGCAATTACAGGGGTAGTTCTTTGTAAAATATTACAAAGATACTTTTAAGGGAGGTTGTTACTTATGTTTCAGTATATAACAAAGAGTATAATACCAATAATAGTAGTAATTATAATAACTTATGGGATGATAAAGGGAAGAAAGGTATATGAATGGTTTATTGAAGGGGCTAAGGAAGGGTTAAAGGTTTGTCTTAATATATTTCCATATCTTTTAGCAATGATAATTGCAGTTAACATTTTTAGAGAAGCAAAGCTACTAGACTTATTAAATAATATGATAGCACCATTAGGTAGCTTAATAGGATTACCTAAGGAAATAATACCATTGGTTTTAGTTAAACCTCTATCTGGAAGCGGTGCTATAGGAATATTAACTGACATAGTAAAAACTTATGGGCCAGATAGTTACATAGGGTTAATAGCTTCAGTAATTATGGGTACTACTGAGACAATTTTTTATACTATTACTGTATATTTTGGAGCAATACAAATAAAGAAAATAAGACATACATTGTGGGCAGCGGTATTGGCTGATTTGACTGCTATAATAATTTCAATTTTATTAGTTTCAAAAATATTAATGTAAATTATTTAAATTAATTGAAAAAATATATAAATTGATAAATATGTAATATTTTTGTAACTAGTTAATAATAAAATTAGATTATAATATATTTATAAATAGATGAGGGAAGTGGGTAATAGATGAAGTGGATTGAAAATTTATTTTTAACTGATGATGAGATAAAAGTTTTATCAATTTATTTAGTCTATGGTGTAGGATTAGGAATATTAATTGGACTATTTCTTAGTAAAATAGAATTATTTTTTGCTTTAGGTGGAACAATTTCTATTATATTATCACTTTTTAAGATATATGTAAATCGAAATAAAAAATCTAAAGAATTGATATAAATAAACTTTAGGAATAATATGTATTTTAGTGTAGATAAGCTATATAATAAAAATTATATAGCTTTTTATTTTTACTAAGGGTGGTGAGGGAGTGGCTTCAGAAAAATTTTATATTGTAAGCAATAAAATTATGCCAGAAATTTTCATAAAAGTACTAGAGGTTAAAGAGAATCTTTTGACAGGTAAAGCAAAAGATATAAGTGAAGCTGTAAAACAAACAGGAATAAGTAGAAGTACCTACTATAAGTATAAGGATCATATATTTCCAATGACAGAAGGGTTAAATAGCAAAAAGATAACTCTGGTTGTTTTACTATCACATGAGGCTGGAACTTTATCTAAGGTTTTAGATTGCATTGCATTTAACAAGGGAAATATATTAACTATAAATCAAGATATACCAATAAATATGGCAGCTAATGTAACCATAACATTAGATATATCCAATATGAAAAAGGACTTAAAACATTTAGTAAATACCTTAAGGGGACTTAAAAATGTAGTAAGTGTTAAAGTATTAGCTATGGAATGATAAAGGGAGTGTTGAAATGAAGAAAGATTTTTATAAAAATAATAGACATAAGGTATTAAATATAATTAAAGATAACTCTTTATTAATACTATTTGCAGGAATAGCACCTAAAAAAACAGCTGATGAGAATTATCAACTTACGCCAAATAGAAATTTTTATTATTTAACTGGTATTGATGAAGAAGAACATATTCTAGTTTTATCTAAAATAAATGGAGAACTTAAAGAATATTTATTTATAAAAGAAATTGATGCAATTAGGGAAAAGTGGGAAGGAAAGACTATTAGAAAGGAAGAAGTCTTTGACATTTGTGGAATTGAAAATGTTAATTACTTAGGGGATTTTAATAGTTTTATAGAAAAAACGATTCTTAATAAGGAAGAGATTAATATATATCTAGATTTAGAAAAGGAAAATAAGTCTTATGATTTTATAAAAGAAATTAAAGATAAGTATTTTAATATAAGCATAATAAATGCTTATAGATTAGTAGGAGAATTAAGGCTTATAAAGACTGAAGAAGAAATTAATAGAATAAGAAAAGCTATATCTATAACTATAGATGGTGTAAAAGAACTTATGAAAAATTCTAAAGAAGGAATTAAGGAATATGAACTAGAAGCCTATTTTGATTTTATCTGTAAAAAGAATGGAGTTAAGGATTTAGCCTTTAAAACTATAGCTGCATCAGGAAAAAATGCTACAGTTTTACATTATGTAACGAATGACTCTAAGCTAAAGAATGAGGATTTAATTTTATTTGATTTAGGAGCTCAATATAAGTACTATAATGGAGATATTTCAAGAACTTTCCCTGTAAGTGGTAAATTTACAGAAAGACAAAAAGAAGTTTATAATGCAGTTCTTAGAGTAAATGAAAGAGTAATAGAAGAAATGAAACCAGGAGTAAGCTTTTTAGAATTAAATAGAAAAGCAAAGGAATGGATTGCCGAAGAGTGTATTTCATTAGGTCTTATTACAAATAAAGAAGATGTATCAAGATACTATTATCATAGTATAGGACATAGTTTAGGTATGGATACTCATGATATAGAACTTGAAAATAGAAATGTAATATTTCAGCCAGGGATGGTGTATACTGTAGAGCCAGGTATATATATCGAAGAAGAAGGAATAGGCATAAGAATAGAGGATGATGTTTTGATTACTGAAGAAGGATATGAAGTATTAACTAAAGATATGATTAAGACTATAGATGAAATTGAAGAATTTATGATTAAAAATAATTTATAGAGAATAATAGAGATATATTGCAAAATTTAAATAAAAATTGTACAATAATTAGGTAAATTAAATGTAAATAAGTACAGGGTAGAGGCGCGATACTTAAGAGTACTATTAATGAGATAAGCACTATGATTTAATAGGAAAGGAATTATCGCCGAAGCGTATGATTAATGCTTTAATATCATATAGCTGGGGTTACATAGAATATATGTAGCACTGTCACAAAGTCAATTTGTGGTGAGCTATCACTTAGGGAATTTAATCTTATTTTAAATAAGTATATTCTAGCCTTGAGTTGATACTCGAGGCTTTTTTTATTATTTATGATATTATATTTTCTTTAAATATGTGGAAGAATATTTTTAGATTTTATATATATTAAAGATTATAAAAATAATAAATAAAAATTCTGCCCTTTAATTATTTACAAGACTTTAAGGGAGGATTCAATATGAAAAACAAAAGAAAAGTCAAAATTATAATAATGACTTTATTAATGGTTTTATTATCAACATCAGTAGTTTTTGCATCCGAAATTGATAAAGCTGCAGCTAATGCTAATCATTATGGCTTTTTTACATTAATACCACCAATAGTGGCGATAGCATTAGCATTTTTAACAAAGAATGTAATAATATCATTATTTGTAGGAACACTTGCAGGTGCTTTTTTAATCAGTTTAGTAGATAATTCATTTATGATGGCATTAGTTAATTCCTTCTTGGATTTTGTATCTAGGGTTTTAAATTCATTAGCAGATCCATGGAATGCAGGTATAATACTTCAAGTATTAGTAATAGGTGGTGTTATACATTTAGTTGCTAAAATGGGTGGAGCTAAAGCTATAGCAGAAGCCTTAGCAAGAAAGGCAAAAACTGCTAAGAGTACACAATTAGTTACACTTTTATTAGGATTGACTGTTTTCTTTGATGATTACGCAAATTCATTAATAGTTGGTCCTATTATGAAACCAGTAGCAGATAAGATGAAAATATCTAGAGAAAGACTTGCCTTTATTATAGATGCAACAGCAGCACCTATAGCAGGACTTGCAATTGTATCAACGTGGATAGGGTTAGAAGTTGGATTAATTAATGATGCTTTTATAAATGGCGTAGGACAACAAGTAGATGCCTTTGGTGTTTTTCTACAGACTATCCCATATAGATTTTATAATATATTAATTTTATTTTTTGTATTTATTACATCATTCTTATTAAAGGACTTCGGACCTATGTATAAGGCTGAAATAGAAGCTAGAAGAAGAAAAATACAAGAAGATAAAAAGGATAATTCTTCAGAATCAAATGTAGATCATAAAGAACTTGAACCTAAGGAAGGAATTAAGTTAAGCATTTGGAATGCTATTATACCAATAGGAACCTTAGTAGTAACTGCATTAATTTGTTTCTATTATAGTGGATATTCTTCTATAATGGGTGGAGAAAATATAGCATTACAACAAATAATGATTGATTCTCCAATGTCATTTAGGGCAATACAAGAAGCATTTAGTGCATCAGATGCATCAATAGCCTTATTTCAATCAGCTATAATATCAAGTATAGTTGCTATAATTATTGGAGTAGCTAAGAAAATATTCACGTTGGAAGAGGCAATAGAAACATGGATAGATGGAATGAAGCCATTATTAATAACAGGAGTTATATTATTATTAGCTTGGTCATTAAGTTCAGTAATTAAGGATTTAGGAACTGCTAAGTATTTAGTAACATTACTTTCTGGCTCATTACCAAACTTCTTACTTCCAAGCTTAATATTTATCTTATCTTCAGTAATATCATTTGCTACAGGTACAGCATATGGAACTATGGGAATATTAATGCCTTTAGCAATTCCATTAGCTTATTCAATGAATCCAGAAATGAGCTATGTAATAGTTAGTATAAGTGCAGTATTAACAGGAGCAATTTTTGGAGATCACTGTTCACCTATATCAGATACCACAATTCTTTCATCAATGGGGGCTGGATGTAATCATATAGCTCATGTTAATACTCAAATGTGGTATGCATTATTTGTAGCAGCTATAACAATAGTATTTGGATATATTCCAGCAGGTTTTGGATTACAATGGTATATAGTGCTTCCTATAGCTCTTATAGCAGTTTATTTAGGTGTACAAATTCTTGGTAAAAAGGTAGAATAAATAAATGTCAGCAATAAAAAAACTCAGCTTAAGCTGAGTTTTTTTATTTAATTGTTCCTCCATGGAAACAAAGTTTATATATCTCTTTTCCATCATGAAGTATAGATTCTACTCCATTAAATGAATCTACTTGTCCATCCCAACTACATTTATATGTAAATTCTCCATCTGAAAAATACTCTGGTCCCCTATATGGATTATTTTCAGATACTTTTTGCAAAGATTTCTTTAAAAACTGACTAAAACCATTAGGAACTTCATCTACAAGAAGTTCTCCTCTATAATTCATTCCCCAAAAAATTTTTTCATCTTTCCAAACCAACTCTTCTCCGATAAATTTGTTATTTCCTAAATAACTATCATGATAAAGGTAATCATATTTCCTATAAAAATAATCTTTAGAGTTAGGTCTAGTTGATCTTTTTTCTTTTGTTCCTGAAGCATAAGTATTTTTTTTAGCTTCCACTATAAAGTTTGTAAATTTAATTAATTCTTCCATAAAGTTCTCCCCCTTTTTAGCCTGTTATAATAAATTATAGAGGAAAAGTTTTACAAAATCAATAAATATTCAGAATATACAGTGAATTGAAAATTTATATATTATGGATTATAGTAAGTTATATATTAAAAATATTTTGAATAATAAGATATGGAGGCAAAACTTATGGATAACTTAGAAAAACTTAGAGAAGTTATGAAAATAGAGAATATAGATTATTATATTATTCCAAGTAGTGATTCACATCAAAGTGAATATGTAGCAGAATATTTTAAAGGAAGAGAATTTATTTCTGGATTTACTGGTTCTGCTGGTACTCTTTTAGTTGGATTAGAAGATGCTTATCTTTGGACTGATGGTAGATACTTTATTCAAGCTGATAAAGAACTTAATGAAAGTGGGATTTCTCTTATGAAAATGAGAACCCCAGGATATCAAACAATTGAAGAATGGATAAAGAATAATGTAAAAGAAAATGAAGTCTTAGGCTTTGATGGAAGAGTATTTTCAGTAAATCAGTATGAAGGTTATTTAAATATAGCTAAGGAAAATAACTTTAAGATTAATATGAAAAAAGACTTATTAGATTCTATATGGGAGGAAAGACCTCAATTACCTAAGAATAAGATTTTCTTACATGATGAAAAATATTCAGGAAAATCTGCTAGTGAAAAGCTTGCTGAAGTTAGAGAGAATATGAAAACAAAGAGCGCTGATTATTTTATACTATCTTCTTTAGATGATATAGCATGGTTATGCAATATTAGAGGAAATGATATTAAGTTTAATCCAGTAGCTCTCTCTTATGTATTAGTTGGAATGGATTATTCTAATATATATATAGATGAAGATAAAGTGGATGCTGAAATTAAAGCTAAGCTAAATTTAGAAGGGTTTAAAGTTAAGGGATATAATGAAATTGAAGATGACGTAAGATTATTAAAGGGAACAGTTATCTTAGATTCAAATAAGTTAAATGCAAAAATATTTACTGCTTTAAGTAATGAAGTAAAGGTAATAAGAGAAGTAAATGTAACCACTAACTTAAAAGCTATAAAAAATGAAGTGGAAATAGCTAATTGGGAAGTTTCTCAAGTGAGAGATGGGGTTGCTATGGTTAAGTTCATTAAATGGCTAAAGAGCAATATAGGGAAGGAAAAAATAACAGAAATATCTGCAAGTGAAAAATTAACAGCTCTTAGAGCAGAAGGAGATAATTATAAGGGCGATAGCTTTGGAACTATAGCAGGATACAAGGATCATGCTGCCATGATGCATTATTCAGCTACAAAAACTAGTGAATATGAATTAAAACCAGAAGGTATGTTTTTAGTAGATTCAGGTGCTCAATACTTAGATGGAACTACTGATATTACTAGAACTTTCATACTAGGACCTATCACAGAAGAGGAAAGAAGAGATTATACATTAGTATTAAAGGGACATATAGCATTAGCATCTGCAAAATTTTTAAGAGGAACTACTGGAATTAATTTAGATGTACTAGCAAGAAGACCTCTTTGGAATTATGGAATAGATTATAAATGTGGAACAGGTCATGGAGTAGGATTTTTCTTAAATGTTCATGAAGGACCACAAGGAATAAGACCAGAAGGGAATTCAGTTGTATTAGAGCCAGGAATGATTCTAACTAATGAACCAGGAGTTTATAAAGAAGGAAAACATGGAATAAGAACAGAAAATACACTTATAGTAGAAAAAGATTTAGTGTCAGAAGAATTCGGAGAGTTCTATAAATTTAGAACCATTTCATACTGTCCAATAGATCTAGAAGGTGTTAATGTAGAAATGCTATCACCAGAAGAAAAAGATTGGCTAAATAACTATCATAACATGGTGTTTGAAAAATTAAGTCCATACTTAAATGAAGAAGAAAAAGAATTCTTAAAGCATGAAACAAGAGAAATCTAAATAGGTAAGAGTTAATAGGGAAGAAGTAAGAGATAGGGAGAGGATTCAGCTTAAGCTGAATCTTCTCCTTATCTACCAGAAATTTCAAAGATTAGATCTTTGAAAAATTTTTAGCTATAAATCATAATCGCTTTAATTATTTTTTTATATAGTGAGTTAGAAATTTAATAAATAATATAAATGCAGAGACTATTACAGCTATAAATGCTATAACTAAGTATATAAAAAGTAGAATTATTATTATATTATTACTTGTTTGTAAATCATCTCTAAAAAACCTTGAAATCTTTGCATCTGTGTATTTAACATCAATTATTGTACTATTTTCCTCTCCACCATCTGGCGAGATAATCTCGCCATGAACTACATAGTCCCCTAACAATATTGGGTCATTTACTACTCCATATGGTAAGTTTCCTATTAATTCAATATAATATGGTTCTATATCCTTATCAGGATACTTTTCCTTTAATATCTTCTTAAGTTTAGTTTTATCTTTACCTACTTTAAAAACTGGCCCTGTATTACCACTAGCCCTTTCAACTTTTATACTAATATCATCACTTGTCAAAGGAACTTTTGGTGTTATTCTCATTGGAATTAAATAAAATGCTAATATTCCTATAGCGATTAATAAGATAAAAATTAAGATTTTTTTTGCATTTTTCATTTTATCAACTCCTCTAAATATCTAGTAATTAGCTAATATTATTCATTAAATTCTATTTTATCCAGTAGTTTATTAAACCATTAAGCAGTGTAACAATACAATTAAATTATATACAAAAAATGGTAAATAACAAAGGATATTTACCATTAAATTATTTTATATTTCATTTTTTCATTTCGATTTTGCGAATGCAAAAGAGAATCTTCATTTTTTCATTCTTTCATCTTCCAAAACTCCGTAGGAGTTCTCACCTTAATGCTACATTCTACATTTTACATTCTTCATTATAAAAGCATCGCTTTTATTTAGGCGGTGATATAAATTTATTAACTATCAAAGCTATAAATATCCCAAATAGGGTTTCTATAATTCTATTAAGAGCGTAGTAAATTGGACGACCAAATGCATGGACGGTAGTCACTGCTAGAAAAACAATACACGCTATATTTATAGCACCATTTTTTTGAATTAAATTACATAAATAAATTACTAGAATAATTCCTATTGCAATTGTTAAATAAATCAGGAACTTACTAATAAAATATGTAGTTATTTTGTAGTTAAGAAATCTACATATTATTAGAAAGGTAAGTCCAACTACAGCTCCTAAAGCTGTTCCCAAGGCTCTGTTTATAGCCATGTTAATGGAATTAGAAACTGTATCTTGAACACAAAAAACAGCAGTCATGCAAGCAAAAAATGGCTCGCTTGGGAAAAATAATAGACATAGAAACACTGCAATAGCAGTTTTTATTGTTCTAAGTCCAATGCTTGGGAAATTGAAATTCATATTATATCTCCTTATCATTAGTTATTCTTATTAACATTATTCTTCTCTTTTGGAGGATGTATATACTTATTAATTAAAATTGCAACTATTACTCCAAAGGCAGTTTCAACAGTTCTATGTATAGAATACATTAAGGGATTATTAGAACTTTGAGTAATTAATATTGCCATTAATGTAATTGATGAAATAGAGCAAGCTGAAGGCTTTTTTATTAAGTTGCATATATAAATTATTAATGAGACTCCTACAGCAACTATTATTGGTAAGTATTTTTGAAAATGAAGCTCATCAATAATATATAGAAGTATTAAAGATAGGATACCACCAAGTAGTGTTCCTATAAGTCTATTCACTCCTATTTTTAGTGAATTTTCTACTGTACCTTGAACACAGATTACAGCTGCAATTGCTGCAAAAAGAGAATTTGGCCAGAATATAAGGCATATTAAAACAGATAGAGCAGTCTTAATATTTCTAGAGCCTATATGAGGCAAGTCCAATTTTTCCAAATTATCAACTCCAATCTTTTTTTTTATAATTATACCATATAAAATATGTAGTTCTATCTGAGAGTACTTGTTAATAATATAAGAAATAATATAAATTATATTGCGATAATAGGAATATTTAGGATAAAATTATAATAATATAATAAATTATGTATAATTATTGCACAGAAAGAAGGATATTATGGAATTTTGGCTTTACTTATTAATATCAGAATTAATCCCTTTAGGGTTATTTATTATAGGGGGATTATATGAATCAAATTCAACAAAATATGAGGAGATGAAATTTGGATACAAGAATGAATATTCAATTAAGGATAAAATTTCATGGGAATACTCTAACAAACTTGCAGCAAAAATTTTTGGATCAATAGGAACTTTATTATTTATAGTTAATGCTATATTATTATTTATATTTGGAGAAAATGCCTTTACATTTATATTATTATTTAATTTATTTATGGTAATTTTATCAAGAATGATGTTGGATAGGATTATAAAAAAGAAATTTAAAGAAAAATCATAGTTTAAAAGTAATTGACACTGAAAATAATATAGAATATCATATTAATAGCAATGATTGAAATGCTGTGAAAAGAAGAGTAGTAAAGAACAAAGTGTCTAAAGAGAGCTAGGTTAGGTGAAAGCTAGCGACATGAAACTTTATGAAGATGGCCTTGGAGCATACTCTCTGAGCATTAAAGCTAGGAGGGTACGGTAGCAACCGTTATATTGCAAGGTGATGCTATGTCACCTACTGAGATATTTATTGCAAGATAAATATGAATTAGAGTGGTAACACGTATAATACGTCTCTATGTAGGTTTAAATATACCTATATAGAGACTTTTTTATTATTAACGAAATGATTATTATTTAGGAGGAAAATGGTATGTGTAAAAAGACATATTATATTACTACACCAATTTATTATCCATCAACTAAACTTCATATTGGTAACACTTATACTACTGTAGCAGCGGATGCTCTTGCTAGATATAAGAGATTAACTGGATATGATGTAATGTTTTTAACAGGAACAGATGAGCATGGACAAAAAATTCAAAGAATAGCTGAAGAAAAGGGAATAACACCAAAAGCTCACGTAGACGAAATAGTAGCAGGAATTAAAGATTTATGGAAGATGATGAATATCAGCTATGATAAATTCATAAGAACTACTGATGATTATCATATTAAAGCTGTTCAAGATATATTTAAAAAGCTTTATGATAAAGGAGATATATATAAATCTTCTTATGAAGGATTATATTGTACTCCTTGTGAATCTTTCTGGACAGAGACACAATTAGTTAATGGCAATTGCCCAGACTGTGGAAGACCAGTAGAAAAATCAAAGGAAGAAGCTTATTTCTTTAAGATGAGTAATTATGCTGATAAATTAATGGAGTATATTGATGCTCATCCAGATTTCATTCAACCAGAATCAAGAAAAAATGAAATGGTTAATAACTTCTTAAAACCAGGACTACAAGATCTTTGTGTTTCAAGAACAAGCTTTGACTGGGGAGTTCCAGTTACATTTGATGAAGGGCATGTTGTTTATGTTTGGATAGATGCACTTTCAAACTATATAACTGCTTTAGGGTATGGTAGTGATAACAAAGAACTTTATGAAAAATACTGGCCAGCAGATGTTCATTTAATAGGTAAGGATATATTAAGATTCCATACTATTTATTGGCCAATTATGTTAATGGCTTTAGATTTACCATTACCAAAGCAAGTATTCGGACATGGATGGTTACTTGTTGATGGTGGAAAGATGTCTAAATCTAAAGGGAATGTAGTTGATCCAGTAACTTTAGTTGAAAACTTTGGAGTAGATGCTGTTAGATACTATCTGTTAAGAGAAATTCCATTTGGAGCAGATGGATTATTTAACAATGAAATATTTATAAAGAAAATAAATTCAGATCTTTGTAACGACTTAGGAAACTTATTATCTAGAACTGTAGCTATGATAGAAAAATACTTTGATGGAGTAATTCCAAACAATAATGTTAAAGAAGCTATAGATGATGAATTAATTAATTTAGCTTTAGAGACTCCTAAGAATGTAAATAATGCAATAGACCATTTAAGAATACCAGAAGCTTTAGAATATATATTCAATTTAATTGGAAGAGCTAATAAGTATATAGATGAAACTACACCTTGGATATTAGCTAAGGATGAAGACAAGAAAGAAAGACTTGGAACAGTTCTATATAATTTAGTTGAAAGTTTAAGATTTGCTTCAGTGTTATTATCTGCCTTCTTACCAGATACAAGTAAGAAGATAAATGAGCAAATAAATGCAACTAATATTACTTTTGAATCATTAAATAGTTTTGATGGAACAGTAGTTGGAACTAAGGTTCAAAAGGGAGAAGCATTATTCCCAAGAATAGATGTAGATAAGAAATTAGCAGAATTAGAAGCATTAAGAGAAGCACAATTAGCAGCTAATAAAACAGAAGAAAAGAGAGAAATAACTCCAATTAAAGAAGAAATAACTATAGAAGATTTTGAAAAAATAGATTTAAGAGTAGTAAAAGTATTAGCTTGTGAACCAATAAAGAAAGCTAAGAAATTATTAAAGTTAACAGTAGATTTAAATGGAGAAGAAAGACAAGTGGTTTCAGGAATAGCTAGTTACTATAAGCCAGAAGAGTTAGTAGGAAAATACGTAGTTTTAGTAGCAAACCTAAAACCAGTAACACTAAGAGGAGAGCTATCACAAGGAATGATACTAGCAGCAGCTACAGATGACGATAGCTTACTAAAATTAGTGAATCCAGGAGAACTACCAACAGGAAGCGTTGTTAGATAGAATGAAAAATTAAGAATGAAGAATTAAGGAAATAAATTAGCTGTTGCTAAATTATCAATATTATAAAACTCAGCTTAGGCTGAGTTTTCTCCTATATTTTTCACTTTTCATTTTACATTCTTCATTCAAAAGAAGGGGGTTTTTATGAATATAATAGTTGGAAATGCATGGCCTTATGCAAATGGACCATTACATTTAGGGAGAATAGCTGTATTATTACCAGGGGATATAATTGCAAGGTATCATAGGCTTATGGGAGATGAAGTAATATTTATATCTGGGACAGACTGTCATGGAACT
This sequence comes from uncultured Clostridium sp., assembly GCA_934746015.1. Lineage (GTDB taxonomy): Bacteria > Bacillota > Clostridia > Clostridiales > Clostridiaceae > Clostridium. Next base: position 25,390 of record CAKVEW010000015.1, on the reverse strand, counting down.
CCTGTAACTATGAAAGCTAAGGAGGAGGGAATAACTCCTTTAGAAGCAACTATTAAATATCATGATGAGTTTAAAAGATGTTTCGATAGTCTTGGCTTTTCTTTTGATGTATTTGAAAAAACACATTCAGAATATCACCAGTCAAAGGTTAAAGAATTTATTCTTGATTTATATAATAAAGGTTATATATATGAAAAGGAAATTGAACAAGCTTATTGCGAGAATTGTAATGAGTTTTTATCTGATAGATATGTAGAGGGGAAATGCCCTCATTGTGGGGAAATAGTATCAGAAGATCAATGTGAAAATTGCTATGAAATAGTAGATAGTGAAGAATTACTAGATAAAAGGTGTAAGCTTTGTGGTGGTGAAACTATTGAAAAGACAACAAAGCATTTATTTTTCTCTTTATCAAACTTTGAAAATGATGTTAGAAGACTTTTAATTAGGCAAAAGGGTTGGAGAGAAAATGCACAAAAGATAGTAAATAGATACTTAGATGAAGGTTTAAGGGATAAGGCTGTAACAAGAGATTTTAATTGGGGAGTAGATGTTCCCTTAGATGGATATGAAGATAAAAAGATATTCGTTTGGATAGAAGCTGTTATGGGATATATAACAGCCAGTATGAAAGCTTTAGAGGGACGAGATGAAGATTGGCGAGAATATTGGGAAGGGGAAGATTCTAGAGTTTATTTTATTCATGGAAAAGATAATATTCCCTTTCATACAGTAATATTTCCAGCAATTCTAGCTGGACTTGGGATAAAAAATCCTAATTTAAGAGTTATTTCTAGTGAATATTTAAAGTTAGAAGGAAAGAATTTCTCATCAGTTAAGAATTGGGCAATATGGGTTGATTATATTGTAGAAAATTATGACGCAGATGAATTTAGATATTATTTATCACTTAATTCTCCAGAAACAAAGGATACAGATTTTACTTGGAGAGACTTTATAAGTGTTGTAAATAGAGACTTAGTAAATAATATTGGAGGCTTTATAAATAAAGTTCTTAATGATATTCATAATAAATATAAATCTAATATCCCAAGGGGAAATATATCTAAAGAGTTTAAGAATGAAATTCTTAATTTATATTTTGATATAGGAGATTATATTGAAGAAGGTAAGTTTAAGAATTCACTTTTAGACATTATATCAGCTGTTAAGAAGGTAAATAGATCATATGAAGCTGGGAATATAAATATTTATGAAGCATTACAATTTATAATAAACTTATCAAATTTGTTAGATCCATTCATACCAAGAACTTGTGAAAAAATCAGAGTTGCTCTTGATTTAGAGGAACCTATATGGAGTTATATAGAAAAGAAAGAAGGGAAAATTAAAAATATAGAGAATTTATTTAGTAAGATAGATAAAAAGAAGGCTTCAGAAGAGCTTAATAGATTAAAAGAGGAAAAATATTAATTGGAAAATGAAAACCCTAGATTAAATAATTTTGGGGAATAATTTAATCTAGGGACCATTAGATGGTTTTAGGGGTAAATAATAATGCTTTAACTACTTTACAAGTACTATGATATATCATTATTATGACAGTCTTGTGACAAAAAAATAAATAAAATATGAATAATATATATGTTAAGAAAATTTAACATATAATTAATATTTACATTTCAAGGTAATCGTTGTATATTAAATTTGTTAACAAAATGTTAATTTTACATTAACAAAAAGTATTAATTTAGCAAGGAGAATATTAATGAATAGTTTTTCTATTTTAACAGGTCTTATTGGCGGATTAGGTATGTTCTTATATGGAATGAAGCTAATGGGAGATGGATTAGAAAATGCAGCAGGGGAAAGACTAAAATCTATATTAGAAAGATTAACAAGTAATAAATACATAGGAGTTTTAGTAGGTGCGATAGTTACAGCAATAATTCAAAGCTCAAGTGCAACAACTGTTATGGTAGTTAGTTTCGTAAGTGCTGGGTTAATGACATTAGCTCAAGCAACTGGTGTAATAATGGGAGCAAATATCGGAACAACAATAACAGCACAAATGGTATCCTTTAATTTAGATGCAATTGCACCAATATTTGTGGGTGTAGGGGCTATAATATTACTTATAGCAAAAAAGAAGAAGGTTAGAGATTTAGCAAGTATAGCATTAGGTTTTGGTATTCTTTTCTTAGGAATGAGTGCTATGTCAACTGCTATGCAACCAATTTCTGAAGCAACTTGGTTTAGGGAATTCGTAATTGTAGTTGCGGATAATAGCATATTGGGATTACTTGCAGGACTTGCTATGACAGCGATTGTACAAAGTTCATCAGCAACTACAGGTATATTAGTAGCTTTAGCAACTACAGGAGCTATAGATATGAGCCTAGCATTTCCAGTAATATTAGGATGTAATATCGGAACTTGCGTTACTGCAATACTAGCATCATTGGGAGCAAATAGAACTGCAAAAAAAGCAGCAATAGTTCACTTACTATTTAATACAATAGGAGCTATAATTTTCTTCCCATTTATAAAACCATTTATAAGCTTTATCCAAGGAACGGATCCAAGTGTAGCAAGACAAGTAGCTAATGCACATACAATATTTAATATAACAGTAACAGTAATTTTATTACCACTATCCTCATATTTAGTTAAGTTAGTAAATATGATACTTCCTGGTGACGGAGAAATAGAAAAAGAAGGAGCTATATATTTAGATAAAAAGCTTTTAGAAACTCCAGTGGTAGCAAATGGACAAGTCTTTAAAGAAACTTTAAGAATGGCTAATAAAGCTAGGGAAAATGTAATTCTATCAATGACTGCATTTACTGAAAATAGTGAAGAAGCTGTAGATAAAGTATATAAAAATGAAAAGATTATAAATGCTTTAGAGAAAGATATAACAGATTACTTAGTTGAATTATCACAATTAGATTTACCAGAAGAAGATATTAAGTTATTTAGTTCAACTTATCATGTTATAAATGATATTGAGAGAATAGGTGATCATGCAGAGAATATTGCAGATTTAGCAGTGGAGAAGATGAGTAAGGGAATTCATCTTGGAGATACAGCTAAAGAGGAACTTAAATTAATATTTGATAAGACTGTTGAAGCTATAGAAATTGCAATAGATAGTTATAATAACAAAAAATTAGATGCGCCAAAATCACTAGAAGTTGCAGAAGAAGAGATAGATAGATTAGAAAAGAAGCTTAGAGAAAATAATATAAAGAGACTAAATGAAAAGCATTGTTCAGCAGCATCTAGCGTTGTATTCTTAGATCTAATAAGTAATTTAGAAAGAATAGGGGACCATGCTAATAACATTGGACACTCTGGAAGAAAATAGTAAATATAATTATGAAAATGCCTATTAAAAGGAATTTTCACTTTAAAATTAAAAAACTCCGAAAGGAGTTTTTTCTTTAGGTTTAAATTATATATATTGAATAATATATATCTTAATTTATGATGTATTTAAAGGAATTATGTTTATTATTTAAACTTTTGTACTATAATGATAAATATAATGAAAAATTTGGAGGTATAAAAAATGGAAAATAAGTATATAATATATGATACACATGCCCATTATGATGATAACTCCTTTGATGAAGACAGAGAAGATGTTTTAAGAGAAATCAAATCAAATGGAGTTGCTTTAATATTAAATTGTGCATCAAGTTATGAAAGTATAGAGAAAACATATAATTTAACTATAGAAAATGATTTTATTTATGGAGCATTAGGAATACATCCAGAAAATGCTGATGAATTTAATGATGATGTAGAAAGTGAAATAGTAACTTTAATTAATAAAAATGAAAAGATACTTGCAATAGGAGAAATTGGATTAGACTACTATTGGGAGGAAAACCCTTCTAAAGAAGTACAAAGAGAAGTATTCAGAAGACAAATGAAACTGGCAGAAAAGTTAAACTTACCAGTTGTAATTCATGATAGAGATGCACATGGAGATACATTGGAGATACTTAAAGAATTTCCTAATGTAAAGGGAATACTTCACTGTTTTTCAGGAAGTGTAGAATTTGCAATGGAGTGCATAAAACTTGGTTACTACATAGGAGTTGGGGGTGTGGTTACCTTCAAAAATGCTAAGAGGATTGTTGAAGTGGTAAGTGAGATTCCTATGGAAAAAATACTAGTAGAAACAGATGCACCATATATGGCACCTACGCCAAACAGAGGAAAAAGGAATAAATCAGATTATATATCTTATATAATAGAACAAATTGCTGAAATCAAAAATTTAGGGCCTAAAGAGGTTAATTTAGCTGTAAATGAGAATTTTAAGAGGTTGATAGTAAGAGATATATAAAGTACAATTATAAGATGTTACTATATAGTCTTTAACTAAAGAAAAATTATAGCTAGAATCTACTTTCGATAAACAACTGTAAAATTGCTATTATTTTTATAATTTATATTTAACTATGCACAGGGTTGCATTTTTTAAGTACAGTTTTTTTATGCAGGAGGTCTAATTTGACAGAAGCGACTTATTCAATTATAATGCAAAAGACGCTCTTGCCAAAGGGAGGAAGTAGAGATGGTAGAAAATATTAAAAAATACCTGAAAAATAACTTTTCTAACGGTCCAAAGGCAAAAATACTGATAGTTATTTTACTTACATTAGTAATTATATCAGTGACGTTCGTAAATATGAAAAAGACTATAACGATGAAAATAGACGGTAAAGAAGAAACATTTGTCACATATAAAGGGACTGTTAAAGATGTGTTGGATTCACAAGGGGTTATAGTTAATCCTAAGGATAAAGTTCAACCAGCTTTAAATAGTAATGTATCTGAAGGAGATACAATATCTATTAAAAGGGCTGTTTCAGTAGAGTTGACTGTAGGAGATAAAAAGACAAAAATAGATACTGCAGAAGACACAATTGAAGACATGCTAGAGGTAGAAAAAGAAGAACTTAAAGATCAAGGAATTGAATTTAATCAGGGAGTAGATGAAATAACACCTGCATTAGATACAAAGATTACATCTGACTTACAGATAAATCTAGTTAAGATTGAGATAAAAAAACATTTAGCCTCAGAAGCTATTAGTTTTGATGTAGTTGTAGAAGAAGATTCAAATCTTGATACTGGTCTTGAAGAAATTAGGCAAGAAGGAGCAGCAGGAGAAAAGGAAGTTCTTTACGAGGTTGTATATAAAAACGGAAAAGAATTTTCAAAAACTGTTAAAAGCTCAAAAGTAGTAGTAGAACCAGTGAACAAAATAGTTACACAAGGAACTAGAAGAACATTCGCAAGTAGAGATGGGCAACTATTAAATTATAAGAGCGTTTTATATGTAGAATCTACGGCGTATAGTGGTGGCGGGGTTACAGCAACAGGAACTGTGCCTGTAAGAGATCCAAATGGAATTAGTACTATAGCAGTAGATCCAAGAGTTATCCCACTAGGATCATTAGTATATGTTGAGGGATACGGTAAAGCAATAGCGGCAGACACTGGTGGAGCTATAAAAGGTAATATCGTTGATGTATATGTTAATTCTAATGAAGAAGCAATTAACAGCTGGGGAAGAAAATATAATGTTCCTGTTTATATTTTAGCTTATCCAGGAGAATGGTAGAATAAAAAGGATGCTCTTAAGAGCATCCTTTTTATTCTTATTAATATAGTTTGACATAATAGATAGATAAGGATAAATTATTACTTAGGTATATTGGAGAAAGGAAGTTAATATTTTGATAAAGGAAGTTATTGTAGTTGAAGGCAGAGATGATATTACAGCAGTTAAGCAAGCAGTGGATGCGGAAGTTATAGCTGTAGGAGGCTTTGGAATAAATGCTAAAGTTATAGAGAGAATAAAGGAAGCTCAAAAGAGAAAAGGCGTAATAGTATTAACGGATCCAGATTTTGCAGGAGAAAAAATAAGAAATATAATAGCAAAAAGAGTTAAGGGAATAAAACATGCATATATTGCTCAAGAGGACGGAATTAAAGGTGATGATATTGGAGTTGAAAATGCATCTCCAAAAGTAATAATTGAAGCATTAAATAGAGCAAAGGTATCAGAAGAGGTAATTGAAGAAATATTTACTTCAGAAGATATGTTTTATTTTAAGTTAACAGGAGATATCAATTCTAAAAAGAGAAGATTAATGTTAGGAAAAGAACTTGGAATCGGTTATGGAAATGCAAATCAAATGTTAATTAGATTAAATAAGTATTCTATAAGTAAGGAAGAATTTATTACAGCAATAGAAAAAATAGAAAAAAGTCTAGGAGTGGTTAAGTAGTGGAAATTAAAGATGTAAAAACTGCTGAATTAGTCAAAAAATATAACTTTAAGTTTTCAAAGAGTCTAGGACAAAACTTCTTAGTTGATGATTCAGTACCAAGGGATATAGTCTTAGGTGCAGAAGTAGATGAAAATGACTTAGTTATAGAAATAGGACCTGGCGTTGGGACTTTGACAGCGCAATTATTAAATAAAGCAAAAAAAGTTGTTGCTATAGAATTAGATAATGATTTAATTCCTATATTAACTCAGGAAATAGGAGATAATCCTAAATTTACATTAATACATAAAGATGCTTTAAAGGTTGATTTTAATGAAGTTATAGGAGAGGAGAAAAGTGTAAAGTTAGTTGCTAACTTACCTTATTATGTAACAACTCCAATTATAGTTAAGTTATTAAAGGAAAATTATAATTTTAAATCATTAACTATAATGATTCAAAAAGAAGTTGCTGAAAGAATGAATGCAGAGCCAGGTAATAAAGAGTATGGTTCATTATCTTTATTAGTTCAATACTATTGCAATACTAGAATAGTAAGAAGAGTACCACCACAATGCTTTATCCCTAGACCTAAAGTGGATTCTATTGTAATTAGATTAGATAGATTAGAAGAGCCTAAGGTAAAGGTGGAAAATGAAAAGTTATTTTTTGAAATAATAAGAAGTTCATTTAATATGAGACGAAAAACTCTTTGGAATGGAGTTAAAAATATTGGATTATCTAAGGAAAACTTAGAACTAGCATTTAAAGAAGCAGATATTGACCCAAAGAGAAGGGGAGAAACCCTAACTATAGATGAATTTGCTACATTATCTGATAAGATTAATAAATACCTTAAATTAAAATAGCTAATAAACTCGTGAGAAATTTGGAGTAAAATACAAAAATCTCACGAGTTTTATTTTTAACATATTTAGATATGAGTAGCATATAATGTATTGAATTAATGTAAAATGGAGGTTCTAAAGGTTTGTCACAATTAAATAAGCTGTATAGAAATTTTATTATTTTACAAGAGGATGAAAGAGGTTACTCCAATTCAAACGACAAAACCTTATCAGGATATTCAAAGATAGAGGCAAAAGGGAATTCTTGCAAGATTTCTTTTTATGCTCAAAATCTAAGAAGGGATGAAGAAGAATATTGTATTTTAGCTATATGCAATAAGAAGGATATGAAAAAAATATTGAATTTAGGTAAGATATTAGTATCAGATGGTGGTAAGGCAGAAATAACAAAGGAATATCCACTGGATAATATAGCAGGACTTGGAATACCCTATGATAAGATTTCAGGAGCGGCCATAGGAAAAGAAAAAAATGGTATTCCTATAATAGTTATGTGTGGATTTATTAATGGTGAGCAGCCAAGTGATAGTTGGAAAAATTATAAAATGGTAGATTGTAGCCATAATAAATTCAAGGATAAAATGGAGTATATTAAGAAAGATGAGAAAAAGAAGAAAAGCAAACATAGGGGAGAAGAAGATATTAAATCTACAGATTCTTTAGAAGAAAAAATAGATGTTGAAAGAGACGTAGAAAAAGAAGAAGTAGTGCAAGTAGAACAAGAAGAAGTAGTACAAGTAGAAAAAGAAATTGAACTTAAAGAAGAAGAGGTTAGAAGTGAAGTAGATATACAAAATGAAATCATTGAAGAAAAGATAGAAAATGAAGTGATTGAAGAAGAGAATAAAGTAGTAGTTGAAGAAGAAGTCATTAGGGAAGAACTAGATATTGATGAGACAGAAACTAGAAGTATTGAAGAAGCAGATGATGAAATAAGTGAACCAGTAGATGATGAGAATAATCCATTTATAAAACAAAACTATAATGAAAATCCTTTTAATAGTAGTATAGAAGGAAGTTTATACGGAATTGAAGATTTAAATAGAGGTTATTTAAAAAATAAATTTGATGAATATGAAGAAAAATTAGAAGAAGAAAATAGTGAGTTTAAAATTAGAGGTAGTGTTGGTGAATACTTTGAAAGCATAGCCAGTGGATTTGAAAATTTTAGAGAAAAATATAATGAAATTAAATTCTGTAAGTGGTATAGAGTATCAGTCAACGATTTACATGAAATGTGTAATATGTCTAACTATAATAGATATGCAGTAGCATATTATCCAATGCTTAACTATTATCCTTATATAAGAAAGCATAAGCACTTTATCTTAGGATATAAATGTGATAAAGAAGGGAATTTAAGATATATTGTATATGGAATTCCAGGAGAAAAGAATAAGGATGAACAACCATATGAAGGAAAGACTGGATTTGTAACATGGGTTTCGGATGAATCTAGAGATGGAATGGGATGTTGGCTAATGTTCTATGATTTTAAAAATTCAACAGTTGTTGTACCTATGAAATAGGTATAAACAAAATGTACTTATATGTCCTGATGAGTATATTAAATGAATAAAAAAGTCTACACCATCATCCTAACGGCAATTCTTATGGTAGTTATAGTATTAATGAAAAACTTATTTATAAGAGATATAGAAGAAATTGCAATATCAAATAATAATATCGAGAGTTTTAATAAGAATATATTGAGAGAGGGAAAGTATAGTTTTTCATTACCAAGTGGATGGTATATAGATAATGTAAATAATGAAAAAGATGATATCATTGCTACCTTCAATAATATGGAAGATATATATGGAAGTATATCCATTGTAAATAGTGATATAGAAACTATTTATAGGAATATAAAAGGAGATATAATTAGTAGTAAAAATATTGAAGACATTTATAAATGGAATCTTATAGTTGAAAGTAATGAAAAAAATATTAGTAATTACTATATTAGAGATTACTCAGAGGGAAAAGTTCTTATAATTAAATTTTCTTATAGGGAAGGCAAGGAAAAGAAAAGTATAAAGGTAGTTTTTGATTATATAGCAATGAGCTTTAGTTAAAGGTTGAATAAGATTTGCTATTAAAGAGTTAAAGTATTATAATTTATTTATAATTAGGAGAAGTAAATACTTCTCCTAATTAATTATAATGAATTGTAGGGATAACCTTTATATAGAGGGGAAGGATGTTATTGAAAAAAGTAACAAAATATTTGATAACTACATTAATGGTTATATTATCAATTAATTTATCGTCATGTGGAGTTGTAGATAATATAAAAAGTGGTTTTAAAAATAAAAATAATTATTTTAACAATGTTGCACAAGTAGATCAAATAAGTATTCAAAGTATTAGAGACAAATCTTTTAAATTTCTTGTAACAGATGAAAAGGCCATAGAAAATATGTATAATCTTTTATCAAAGGCTAAGGTTAGTGAAGTTAAATCAGACTTACAACCAGATTACATATTTGAAATTAAAATGGGGGATGAAATAAAACAGTATAATTATGTGGTTGGAGCATATGAAGGAAACTTTTATAATGACGAAACTAGTTTTACTGTTTCAAAAAGGCTTGATGAAGGAATTCTTCAAAATTTATCAATAATAAGAAAACCAAGAGATTTTGAATACATATATTATCAACCAATTTTAGATGTTATAAACAAGTTAAGTAAGACTTTAGACTATAAAGATAGAAAAGTTGGAATAGATATTAAAGATGATGTAGATTGCTTAAAATATATATTCTCTACTGATTTAGAAAGTTTCTTACAAAAGGCCAAAAAGACAGCACCTAATATTGAAATGATAGATAATAATGCAAGTGATTTTGACATTATAATAAGGATAAAAAATAGAGGGCATAGCACAACTGAATATAAGAGTAATATAACTGTAGAAGATAAGAAAGAGAATACTGAATATTACTATTATATAGTTGGAGAAAATCAATATAAAGAATGGAATATTAATATCTACAAGGAAGATGAACTTCCTAAAGATGTACAAAAAAATTGGTAGGAGGTGTTATTATGTCAAGTGTTTCAACTTCCCATAATCAAGAAAAACCAAAAAAAGTTTTAAATTTTGAGCAAAAAGGCTCTGGAAAATTAAAACCCAAATATGGTGTAATAAAAAATGTTATAGGAGTAATAAGTGGTAAAGGTGGAGTAGGTAAATCTACTGTTACAGGGATACTAGCAAGTACATTAAGAAAAAAAGGTTATAAGGTAGGGGTATTAGATGCCGATATTACAGGTCCATCTATGCCTAGATTCTTTGGTATAAATGATAAAAGAGCACATATTGAACCAATAGATGAAAATAATTTTAAATATTATCCAGTTCAATCTAAGGGTGGAGTAAAAGTTTTATCTATGAACTTACTAATCCCTAAAGAGGATGATCCTGTAGTATGGAGGGGACCTATAGTAAGTAGTGTTTTAACCCAATTATATACAGATACTGTTTGGGAGGATCTAGATTACTTATTAATTGATATGCCACCTGGAACTTCAGATATAACTTTAACTGTTATGCAAAGTTTCCCTATAACAGAACTTATAATAGTATCGACACCACAAGATATGGTATCTATGATAGTTAAGAAGGTTATAGCCATGGCAAATAAGATGCCATTACCTATAAGAGGAGTTATCGAAAATATGTCTTATATTAACTGTCCTGGTTGTGATACTAAGATAAAAGTATTTAGTAAAAAATCAGCAGAAGAACATGCTGAGTATTTAGGAGTACCATTACTTGGTGAATTACCTATTAATGTTGACTTAACAGAAGCATTAGAAGAAGGCAAGGCAGAAGAATATGTAATTAATAATGATTTATATTCTTTAATCTTTGAAGGATTATATTAATACACATAAAATTTAAACTCATGGGAACAATAATAATGAAGTATTTATGAAGGAAGGGAAATAGCATGAAAGCTCATGTAGATAAAGATATATGTATTGGATGTGGATTATGCCCATCAATATGTGAAGCTGTATTTGAAATGGATGATGATGGAAAAGCTGTGGCTGCACACCCTGATGTTCCTAGTGAGAATGAAGATGAAGCTAAGGATGCAGAAGCAAGTTGTCCAGTAAGTGCAATTAGCGTATCAGAATAAGAAAAGATGCTTGAAATCAAGCATCTTTTTTTGTTAAAAGAAATCAACTAATTTATCTTGAATAATTTTAGGCCTATTACTTGGAGAACTACTAATATTCGTTGAATTAACATTAATTGTATCTCCTATATTTAAATAATTTGACACTTGGTTTAATGGAATTTTAACTATAGTATCATCTTCTAATTCAACAAAGGCCTCAAAAAAATTGTAATCAACTATTTTACCTTTCAAAAATAACACCACCTATAAATTTAATAGTGTTATTTTTCTCATAATATAAAGAGTTTATACAAATAAGATTTATTTATATAAATCCTTATAAATTATTTTAAAAACCTTTAAAGATTCTTCAATTTTTTGTTTTAAAAGATTTTTCCTTATTTCATATTCCTTAATTCCCTTAGGTGTTAGGGAATAAATTTTTTGAAATTTTTTCTTAGGATCATCCCATTCTCCAATAATATATTCTTCTTTTTCAAGTTTCTTTAATAAAGGATATATTCCACCAGTGCTTGGCACCCAAAGACCACTTGTCCTTTCACCTATTTTAGTAGCGATATCATTTCCGTTTGATGGACCGATGCTAAGTATATGAAATACATATATAGGTAATAACCCCTTTGTAAACACTTGCCCAACAGATTCTTTTTCTTTTTGAATCTTCTTAAGTTCAGCAAGTTTTTCTTTATATTCTTGCTGGAGTCTTTTTTCTTCTTCCTTTATATCTTCTATACTGCTTAAATGAAGATTGAAATTATCCATATTAATCAACCCTTTGAATTGCTAAACCAAGCAAGCCTGGTCCTCCATGTACTCCTAAAGCTGGGCTAATTTGAGCTATATCAATACTTAATATATTATCTAAATTTTTAATTGATTCTAAAAATCTCTTTGCTTCTTCTAAAACACCAGCATGAAGTACCCAAACCTTACAAGGACCTTGAGAAAGGGAATCTTTTAATATACTTGTAAGTTTAGCAATAGATTGCTTTCTACCTCTGGCCTTACAAACTGTATAGTAAATTCCATCTTCATCAACAGAAACAATTGGTTTTAAGTTTAGCATATCACCTATAGTTCCAGCTACTCTGCCAATTCTTCCACCTTTTTTTAGATATTCTAGTGTATTAACAGTGAAATACCCAGTAATATTTCTTCTTATATTTGGAATAGCATCTACTATTTCTTCAAAGCTTTTTCCTGAATTAATTAAATCAGCCACTTCCATAGCCACTATTCCTTCAGGCATAGCTAATATTTTTGTATCATAGACATAAGATATTAATTTAGGATGATCCTCTAAGGCTAATCTTATTGAATTGAAGGTCCCAGATAAGCCACTAGATATAGTTACAGCAATAACATGAGTGTATCCCTGATTTTCTAATGAAACTAGTATATCTTCTAAATCCTCTGCACTAGGAAGTGAAGTTTTTGGGATTTCCTTTTCTAGATTGGCATAGATTTCATCAGCAGATATCTCTACTTTGTCTTTATATTCTCCATGAGAATAAGAAACTCTAAGTGGAAGTAAATTAATATTTTTCTCTTTTATTGTTTCAAGAGATAAGTCACATGCGCTATCAACTATTAATGCTATTTTTTGCATAATAATCCTCCTAATAATAACATAATCTTTATATATTTATTATATCACAACTAATAGCTATATCAATACTGATACAGTTATTAGTTATCAATACTGATATAGTTTAGAAAAAATAATTATGATTTTGTCAAAAGCTAAAAATTAATAAAAAGAGCTGATATAGAAATATATACTATATAACTTCTGTATATCTACTGAATACTAAGTTTTTATCAATTGAAAAGAATATTTTTACGTAATATAATTAAAGCTAAGAATATACAATATATTGTGCTAGGGAGGAATGTATAATGCTATATGTAGTGAAAAGGGATGGTAGGGAAGTCCCTTTTGATTCTGTTAAAATAGCTAATGCTATTAAAAAGGCTGGGGACGAAATTGGAGAGAAGCTAAAGGAAAGTGAAGTACTAAATATAGTACAAAAGACAATAAATTATATTGAAAAAGAAAAAAATATAAATATTACTGTTGAAGAAATTCAAAATATAGTTGAGAGAGCTTTAGTAGATAGGGGGTATGAAAATATTAAAGTGGTTTACTCTAATTATAGAAAAGAAAGAACTCATATTAGAGAAATAAAATCTGATTTAATGAGTGCTATTAAGAAGATAGGAATTGAAACAGATAGAGATAATGCTAACGTAGGAAACAATTTTAGTTCTAAGTTATTAAGAATAGCATCTGAATCAAATAAATGGCACAATTTATCAATGATGCCAAAGGAGCTAGCCAAGGCCCATGAAAATGGAGATTTATACTTTCATGATTTAGATAGTTATAACTTAACAATCAATTGTCTTCATATACCAACGAAAGAAGTCCTTGAAAAAGGGTTTAATACTGGCTATGGCACAATTAAAAAACCGAGAAGAATTGAGACTGCAGCAGAGCTTTCTTGTATATTACTTCAATCTTCTCAAAATGATATGTTTGGAGGACAATCCCATCCTGATTTTGATAATGACATATCTATATTTATAGAGCCAACTAGAAAAGAAATAAAAAAGGAACTTATTGAATTAGGTGTTGATAGTGAAAAAATTGAAGCTATAACTGAAAAAAGACTTAAGGAAAGAGTTCATCAAGCTATGCAAGGTATAGTTTATAATTTAAATACAATGCATTCTAGAGCGGGTTCTCAAGTTCCTTTTAGTTCTATTAATTTAGGAATTCCTAATTCAGATGATGCCGCACTAGTTTGTGAAGTTTTTCTAAAGGAATATGAAAAGGGCTTAGGAAAAGGAGAGCAACCTATTTTCCCAAATATAATTTTCAGAGTTAAAGAAGGGGTAAATAGAGAGCCAGAAGATAAATACCATTATTTATATCAATTAGCTTGTGAAGTAGCAGCAAAAAGAATGAATCCTACATTTATGAATATAGATGCAGATTTTAATAAGGAATATTATGATGCAGGTTATATGCCAGCGACTATGGGCTGTAGAACTTACTTAATGAAAAATGTTAATGGTGAGCCTGGATGTAAGGGTAGAGGGAATATTGCTCCAGTAACAATAAATTTACCTAGAATAGGAATTCAAGCAAAGGGTAATTTAGAAGAGTTTTTTGACATATTAGATAAAAGATTAGAATTAGCAAAGGAATCTTTATTACATAGATATAGTGTTTTAAAGAAACTTAGAGTGAAAGACTTACCTTTTGTAGCAGGGCAAGGACTATTAAAAGGATCTGAAGGCTTGTCCCAAGAAGATTCTATTGAGCCAATATTAAAGCAAGGTACATGGGGAATAGGATTTATAGGACTTGCGGAAACTTTGGTGGCTTTAACAGGATATCATCATGGAGAAAATGCCAAGGCAAGAGAATTAGGAATAAAAATAGTTAGTTATATTAGAAGCTTTATAGATAGAACAACTGAGGAAACTAAATTGAATTGGAGCTGTTATGCTACTCCAGCAGAAGGACTTTCGGGAAAATTCATAAAACAAGATAAGAAGATATTTGGAATAATTAAAGGGGTTACAGATAAGGATTACTATACAAATAGTTTTCACATACCAGTAAATTATCCAATATCAATAAAAGACAAAATCGATATAGAAGCACCTTATCATAAGCTTTGCAATGCAGGTCATATCAGCTATATAGAGGTAGATGATAGTCCTTCAGGAGAAGTTATAATGGATATATTGAATTATGCATATAAGAATACGAATATAAGTTATTTAGGAATTAATTTTCATATAAGATATTGCAAGAACTGTGGAGAATACTTAAATAGCAGTGAAAGAAAGTGTTGTAAGTGCGGAAGTGAAGATATTCAAGGGGTTTCAAGAGTTACTGGATATCTAAGCCTAGATGAGAGATTTGGACCAGGAAAGTATGAAGAAAGAGCGGATAGAATATCTCATTCTAGTAAAAAACAAAATTATAATGTTATTTAATTTAGAGCTGTTTTAACAGCTCTTTTTATATTGCAAGATTTTATAAAATTATTGCATAAAAAAGCAAAAAACTATGAAAAAAATTGTTTTGATAGGGAAAAATGAAATAATTTTATTAAAACTTGCAATTTTTAAAAAAATCCAAGGAATTTTTATTGTTTGCAATTAGTATATATGATAGAATTATTATTAATAATTTTAAGAAAAAACTGAATTTTCAGTGGGGGCAAAAATTTAAAAAGCAATAAGTATTTAAAAGGGGGGAACTTTATGTCAGTGAAGAATATGAAAAATGGCAAAGAAGTCTTTATTGTAGATACCACATTAAGGGATGGAGAACAAACAGCAGGAGTCGTTTTTGCAAACGATGAGAAAATTGAAATAGCTAGTTTGCTAAGTGAACTTGGTGTTGACCAGCTTGAAGTTGGTATCCCTACTATGGGAGGAGACGAAAAGGAAGCTATTAAAAAAATTGTAAAGAGAAATTTAAAATCAAGTATTATGGCATGGAATAGAGCTGTAATTAAAGATATAGAGGAATCAATAGACTGTGGAGTAGATGCTGTAGCTATATCTATTTCAGTATCAGACATTCATATTAAGCACAAACTTAAAACCTCTAGAGATTGGGTATTAGAAAATATGGTGAAGTCTGTAGAGTTTGCTAAGAAAAATGGATTATATGTTTCTGTAAATGGAGAAGACGCATCAAGAGCAGATAGAGATTTTTTAGTTCAATTTATAGAAGAAGCAAAGAAAGCTGGAGCAGATAGATTTAGATATTGTGATACTGTTGGTATAATGGAGCCTTTTAAGATATGTGATGATATAAAATATCTTTATGGAAAGACTAATTTTGATATAGAAATGCATACACATGATGACTTTGGTATGGCAACAGCAAATGCAGTAGCAGGTATTGTTGGAGGGGCATCTCATGTAGGCGTTACTGTTAATGGCCTTGGTGAAAGAGCTGGAAATGCTGCACTAGAGGAGGTTTTAATGTCCCTAATGTTTGTATATGGATATGAGGGAAATATAAATACTACTATGTTTAGAGAAGTATCTGAATATGTATCAAGAGCCTCTGGAAGAATACTTCCATCATGGAAAGCTATAGTTGGAGATAATATGTTTGCACATGAATCAGGAATTCATGCTGATGGGGCAATTAAAAATCCAAAGAATTATGAAGCCTTTGATCCAGGAATAGTTGGGCTAGAAAGACAAATAGTTATAGGAAAACATTCTGGTAAAGCTGGAATTATTAATAAGTTTAAGGAATATGGTATAGAACTAGATGATATTTCAGCTCAAGGGATTCTTCAAATGGTCAGAGCAACTTCTGTAAGATTAAAAAGAAGTTTATTTGACAAGGAATTAGTACAGATATATAAGGAATATTTAAGATTGAAAGAAGAAAGTGTAAACTAAAAAGGGGGCAATAAATAATGGGGGACAATTTAGTATATAAAATATTAAAAAGTCATTTAGTTGAAGGCGTAATTGAAACAGGAAAAGAAATAGGTATAAAAATAGATAGAACATTAACACAAGATTCTACAGGAACTATGGCTTACTTACAACTAGAAGCTATGGGTATAGATAAGGTTAAAACTAAAAAATCTGTAGCATTTGTAGATCAT
This sequence comes from uncultured Clostridium sp., assembly GCA_934746015.1. GTDB lineage: Bacteria > Bacillota > Clostridia > Clostridiales > Clostridiaceae > Clostridium. Next base: position 8,447 of record CAKVEW010000015.1, on the reverse strand, counting down.
AATATGCTACAACAAGGATTTGAGAATGCGGATGACCATAAATTTATTCAAACTGTAGCATCAAAATATGGGGTTTATTTCTCAAGGCCAGGTAATGGAATTTGTCATCAAGTCTTCTTAGAAAGATTTTCAGTTCCAGGTGATACTCTTATAGGTTCAGATAGCCACACACCAACTGCAGGAGGAGTAGGTATGCTTGCTATGGGAGCAGGTGGACTAGATGTTGCATTAGCCATGGGGGGAGGAGCTTACTATATAAGTACTCCAAAGGTATGCAAAATTAATTTAATTGGAAGATTAAAACCTATGGTGGCAGCTAAAGATATTATTCTTGAAGTATTAAGAAGATTAACAGTTAAGGGTGGAGTTTCAAGAGTATTTGAGTATTCAGGAGAGGGTGTAAAGACATTATCTGTTCCTCAAAGAGCAACTATAACAAATATGGGTGCTGAACTAGGGGCTACTACATCAATATTCCCAAGTGATGAAAAAACATTAGAATATTTCAAGGCACAAGGAAGAGAAGAGGATTGGATTGAATTTAAACCAGATGAAGATGCAGTATATGATGAAGAAATAACAATAGATTTAAATAAACTTAAACCTTTAGCTGCTAAGCCACATAGTCCAGACAATGTTGAAGAAATAGAGAGTATTGGAAAGATAAAAGTGGACCAAGTGGCAATAGGAAGCTGCACAAATTCTTCTTATGAAGATTTAATGAAGGTAGCAAAAATATTAAAGGGGAAAAAGGTTCATAATGATGTAAGTTTAGTTATTGCACCTGGCTCAAGACAAGTTATGGAGATGATAGCTAGAAATGGAGCACTAGCTGATATAATAAGTGCTGGTGGGAGAATATTAGAAAATTCATGTGGACCATGCATAGGTATGGGGCAAGCACCTGGAACAAATGGGGTATCTTTAAGAACTTTTAATAGAAACTTCTATGGAAGAAGTGGAACTTTAACAGCTAAGGTATATTTAGTAAGTCCAGAAACGGCAGCTATTTCCGCTATAAATGGTGTATTAACAGATCCGAGAGAGTGTGATGTAGATATTACTATAGAAATGCCAGAAAAATTCTTAATAGATGATTCTATGATAATTGAACCTGCAAAGGATGGTAAAAAGGTGGAGGTAGTAAGAGGACCAAATATTAAAGCATTTCCAGTAAATAAACCATTAGGAGAAGATTTATCTGGTAAAGTACTAATAAAGGTAGAAGATAATATAACTACTGACCATATTATGCCCTCTAATTCAAAACTATTGCCATTTAGGTCCAATATACCATATTTAGCTGAGTATTGTTTCAATACAGTTGATGAAGACTTCCCTAAACGTGCAAAAGAGAATAATGGCGGTATAATAGTAGCAGGAAATAATTATGGACAAGGTTCTAGTAGGGAACATGCAGCTCTTGCTCCATTATATTTAGGAGTTAAGGCTGTAATTGCTAAATCTTTTGCAAGAATTCATAAAGCGAATCTTATTAATAATGGAATTATACCCATGGAATTTGAGGCAGAGGTAGATTATGATAAGGTAGGTCTTTTAGATGAACTTGTGATAACTGATATTCAATCTGCTTTGATTAATGGTAAGGCTATAATTAAGAATGTAACTAAGGAAACTTTCTTTAATGTATATATTAATTTAACAGAAAAAGAGATTGAAGTTATAAAAGCAGGTGGAAGATTAAATTACGTTAAGATAAAAGGGTAAAATTTATATAGATAGCATGCGAAATAAGTTATTTGTTTTGTATGCTATTTTTATTTTATTTACTGGGATATAATTTAATAAAGGGGAATATAAGGAGGGTATATGAAAAAGAGAGGAATTCTTATTTTATTTATAATGTTTTTAATGGTATCTATAATAGGTTTGTTCTATCTTCCTAATATAGGTTCATTATTAAGTAAATCTAAGGATGAAGCTACAATAGAAACTATAGGTAAAGAAGTTGAACCTATAGAAGAAAAAAAGGAAAATATAAAAACTATAGAAATAGTGGCTACAGGAGATATTTTAATACATAAAGAAATATTAGAAACTCAGTATGATGAAGTAAGTAATACATACGATTTTAAGAATACACTTCAATATGTTAAGGAATATCTAAGTAATGCTGATTTAGCTATATCAAATTTAGAAGGCACTTTATCAGGAATAGAAAACTATGGATTTTCTGGCTATCCGAGCTTCAATGCGCCAGATGAGTTAGCAGATGCAATGAAATGGGCAGGAATAGATGTAGTTAATAACATGAATAACCATTCATTAGATAGAGATATTAGAGGATTTTATAGGACTAGAGAAACTTTAGAAAATAGAGGCTTTGATATAATTGGAACAAGGTCAAGTATTGATGATAATAGATATATAATAAAGGATGTCAAGGGTATAAAACTTGGAATTATATCCTATAGTTATACTATGACTTGTGAAGGAGGAGTTAGGGGATTAAATGGAACCCCAATATCAAGTGAGATTTATCCATTAATGAATACTTTTAGGGAAGATTCCCTTGAAGAGGATTTTATTTCTATGAAGGAAGAAATAGAAAAGATGAAAGCTAATGGAGCAGAAGTTGTAATATTTTATATGCATTGGGGAGATGAGTATGAATTAGAGCCAAATGATACTCAAGTAAAAATTGCTACCTTCTTAGCAAATAATGGAGTGGATATAGTATTTGCCACTCACCCTCATTCATTACAGCCTATAGATGTTATTAAATCGGAAGATGGCCTTCATGAAACACCAATTATCTATTCAATGGGGAATTTTTTATCTAGCCAAAGAACTGAAAGGATAGAAAATCCTTATACTGAAGATGGTGTTATGGTTTTTGTTAAAATAAATAAAAATGAAGATACTGGAGAAATAAAAGTGGAATATCCAACTTATTTACCAACCTGGGTTAATTGGTATGGTAAAGATGATAAATTATTTTATGAAGTAGTACCAGCTACTATTAATGATGCACCTTATTTAACAGAGGAAGGAAAGAGTAGAGTAGTAGAATCTTTGCAAAGAAGTAGGAGGATAATTGAATCATATAGTGATAAAATAAAAATAAGATAATTATTTTTAAAAGGGGATGTAATTATTGAATGACAATATTAGATTATCTGGAATAGCTTATGAAAGCTTAGTTAATGGACCAGGGTTAAGAAGGGTATTTTTTTCTCAAGGATGTAATCATAATTGTAAGGGATGTTTTAATCCAGAAACCCATGATTTTTCAGGTGGAGAAGAAAAAAATATTAATGAGCTTATAGAGAATGTTTATAAAAATCCTATGATTAAGGGAATAACTTTTAGTGGAGGAGATCCCTTCGAGAGGGCAGAGGAATTTGCATATATGGCAAAAGCTTTTAAAGAAAAGAATTTAAATATTTGGAGTTATACAGGTTACACCTTTGAATATATCCTTGATAATTTAGAAAAGAGAAGTGGTTGGAAAGATTTAATTAATAATTTAGATGTATTAGTTGATGGAAGATTTGAAGAGGATAAAGCTGTTGATGGCTTAAGATTTAGAGGATCAACTAATCAAAGAATTATAGATGTGAAAGAAAGCCTTAAAAATGGTTATATAATTACTTTGGATTATTAAACTTGCCTTATTTAATTTAAAAGATTATAATTATCAAAAAAAGAATATTATAGTATTCGTATATGCTTGAAAATATGGTTCAAGTGTTTCTACTAGGAAACCGTAAATATCCTAACTACGAAGAAAAATATTGCCTTAAGTTTTTCTTGGCTTTATTACTGAGATATTAAGAGGATAGGCTTCTAGAATACTATATTATAAGTAGTGAAGGAGAAAAATTACATGGAATTATTAAAAGAAATGATAATGAACAAAGGAAAAGTAAGGGAAGGAAATATATTAAAGGTTGATTCTTTCTTAAATCACCAAATGGATGTAAAGTTCTTAAATGAAGTTGGTAAAGAATTTAGAAAAAGATTTGAAAATGAAAAAATAGATAAGATACTAACAATAGAAGCTTCAGGAATTGGTATAGCTGCTATTGCTTCACAATATTTTGATTATGTTCCAGTTGTATTTGCAAAGAAAACAGAAAGTTTAAACTTAGACAAAGAAGTATATGAATCAGAAGTACATTCCTTTACTAAAAATAAAACTTACAAGGTTAGAGTAGGTAAGCAATTTTTAAATGAAGGAGAAAATATATTAATAATAGATGATTTTCTGGCTAAGGGTTGTGCAACTAAAGGACTAATAGATATTATTAATCAATCAAAAGCAAACCTAATTGGGGTAGGAATAGTTATAGAAAAAGGCTTCCAAGAAGGTAGAAGAGTATTAGAAGAAATGAATGTTAGAGTTGAATCCTTAGCAATAATAGAGAAATTTGAAGATGGAAAAGTCTTTATAAAGTAAAAGATAAGAAGTAATAAGTAAGAGTTAGATAATTCTTTAGTATATGAATACACCTCAAATGTTAGATTTAAATAAGTAACATTTGAGGTGTATTTTTATAAAGCTTTATTATTTATTAAGATAATAATCCATAACATTTCGTACTTTAGGGATAGTAACATGACTACCACCGCGGTCTTTTACATCTTCAATTATCATTGCAATTGAAATTTTAGATGAATCTGGATCAACAGAAACAAACCATCCATTTTCAGTTCCATTTGTATCCTCTTGAGATGACTTTATTTCAGCTGTACCTGACTTACCAGCAACTCTATGTCCAGGAACAGCTCCATCGGGAAGAGTAGCACCAGCATCATTAACTGAGGCTGTAAAGGCATCAACTAAAATTGGTAGATTATTTTGTGATATTAAGCCTTCCTTCCATACTTTTGCTTCGGAATTTTCACTTATCACTAATCTAGGTTGCATGATATTACCCTCATTCGCTAATGTACTATAAGATAAGGCCATATGAAGTGGTGTAACCATAACCTCACCTTGTCCATATCCTGTATCCGCTAAAAGTATCTCTCTATTTAACTGGCCATCGTTTGAAATTTGAGTTTCTTCCATTGGATATTCAAATGTTAAATCCTCTCCTATACCAAAGCTCTTAAGACCATTAATAAATTTTTCGCTTCCAAGGTCTAAGGCTACTTGGGCATAATAAATATTATCTGAGTAATTAGCAGCATCTTTTAAAGTTACTGGCTTACCTGGGTCTATTACTCTAGTTATTTTGTAATCACCCCAAGAACTATCTTTTTGCCAAGTTAATCCGTGAATTTCTTTTGCTTCATTTGGATTTATAACACCATTTTCTAAACCTATTATGGAAGTTAAGAGTTTCATAGTTGATCCTGGTGCATAAGTTTTATTAAATCTATTTATTTCATCTGCATGGTTATTTTCTTCCCACTTAGCTTGTTGAGATTTGCTTATATAAGTAGTAAAAATATTTGAATCATATGAAGGAGCACTTACCATAGCAATAACTTCACCTGTTTTAGGATTAACAGCAGTTGCAGCTCCCTTTTCTCCAGCCATTTCACTATAGACTTTATTTTGAAGATCATAATCTACTGATAGTTTGATATCATTTCCATTCTTAACTTCTTTATTAGCAATAGTTATTTTCTCCATACCACGTTCTATATAGATTTCGGCTGCATCTTCACCTCTTAAGGTATCTTCATATACTTGCTCTAAGCCAGCTTTACCTATAAGGCTTGTATCATTATATCCTTTTTCTGAATTTGTCTCTAATTCTTCAGCAGTAATACTTCCTATATATCCAATAAGTCTTCCAAAGGCTTCTCCACCATAATATATTCTTCCTATTTTTTCTCTTAGAAGTATTCCATCATCTTCTCGATTTTTCAATGTAGATATTCTTGAATCAGTAGTAAGTATATCTACTAAAGGAATAAAGTGTTCAGGATTAGTATTTGCTTCAAGTTTAGTAGTAATATTATCTTCACTTATATCTAATGCATTAGCAATTTCAGAAACTTTAGATTCTACATTTGATTTATTAAAATTAGCAGGATAAATACCTACTGTATAAATAGTTCCATCTTCTGCTAACACTTTCCCGTTTCTATCAAGAATATTACCTCTTTTGGCTTGAGTCATTGAAACTCTAATCTTATCATCCTTAATCATATTAGGGAAAATTAAACTTTCATCCCAGTTTATTTTATATTCCTTATCTTCTTTAATAATAGATAATTTATAATTAGTAAGAGATAGATTTCCAGTTATAGAGTTCATATCTAGTTTAAAGGGAATTGTTATAACTCCATCTTCTTCTAAAGCTTCTCCATCAGTTTCAAAAGATAGGTTAGTTGCATTCATTGCAGTAAAAATATTAGTATATCTTGAAATGAAGTCTTCTTCTGAGATGTATTCTTTAGATTCATTAGTTAACATTTGGTACATTGATGAATAATCAGCTTCTGCCCATTTTTCAGTGAAAGTATTAAAGGTTTTCTCTGCTTTGCTTATTCCAGAGCATCCACTAGAGATAAGCATAAAAGTTAGAAGTAATGAGAAAAGTATAGTAACTTTTATATTTCTTATTAATTTCATATATTTAATCCTTTCTATATGTTTATAATCTATATTTAAAATTATATCATTAAATTAATAAGTTAACATAAAATAGAAAAAATAAAAAAGCGCCGAAGCGCTTTATAAATAAATGGGGGATGGGACCTGTATAAACAGGTTTTTTGTATCTACATTAGTATTATGAACAAAATAAAAATTTTTATACAGAAAAAATTATAAATTTTCAAAAAACAATGTAAATAATAATTATTATCCATTGAATAGATTTTCTAATAGTGGTATTATGAGTAAAAGGAAGTTAATATGAGGTGATTAAATGAGCATAAACTATAGAAGTTTAACTTGTTCAACAGCAGATGCTTTAGTTATATATCTATTAGAAGGTAAATTACAAGTATCAAATGAAGAGTTAAATAAAAATATAAAATTCGCAGAAGAAAAAGAGTTATTTACAGGAAAGAATGGAGAAGTATATTCTTTCACAAAGCTAGCAAATGATACTATTCAAACTGTAGTATTAGTTGGATTAGGAAAGGAAGAAGACCTAAACTTAGATAAGATTAGAGAAGCAACAGGAAAAGGAATTAAAAAGATTAAGGCATTAGGACTTATAAATATATTCTTAAGAGTTCCTCATACTGAAAATATAAAACTTGAAGAATTAATAAAGGCAATGGCAACTTCTGCTGAGTTAGCAAATTATACATTTAATAAGTATAAAACTGATGCTAAGGAAGAAAAGGAATTAAATGTTTCAATTTCTAGATGTGGAATAAAAGAAGCTACAAAGGAAATAGAAGAAGCAATTAATGAAGGAATTGAAATAGCTAAGGGAATAATAATTGCAAGAGATTTAGTTAATGAGCCATCAAATGTAATTTATCCAGAAACTCTAGCAGAAGCAGCAGTTAATGTTGGTAAGGAAAGTGGATTTGAAGTGGAAGTTCATGGAGTTGAAGAAATAAAAGCTTTAAAAATGGAAGCCTTCTATAATGTAGCAAAGGGTTCTTCTAAGGAACCAAAGCTTATAGTTATGAGATACTTTGGGGACAAGGATAATAAGGAAACTGTTCTTGGACTTGTAGGTAAGGGTTTAACTTATGATTCAGGTGGATATTCACTTAAACCAAGCAATAGTATGAAAGATATGAAATCAGATATGGGTGGAGCAGCTTCAGTTATAGGAGCAATGTCCATAATTGCAAAAAGAGGATTAAAGGTTAATGTAATAGCAGTTGTAGCATCTTGTGAAAATTTAGTTTCTGGTGATGCATACAAGCCAGGTGAAGTAATAGGATCAATGGCTGGTAAGACTATAGAAGTGGATAATACAGATGCTGAAGGAAGATTAACTTTAGTAGATGCTATTCATTATATAATTACAAAGGAAAATGTTAATGATGTTATAGACTTAGCTACATTAACAGGTGCAGCTTTAGTTGCTTTAGGTGAAACTACTACAGCAGTAGTAACAAATAATGATAAGTTCTATAATGAATTGAAATCAGCTTCAGAATATACTGGAGATAAGATGTGGCAATTACCTGCTTTTGATGATTACAAGGAATTAATTAAATCTGATATAGCAGACTTAAAGAATAGTGGCGGAAGATATGCAGGAACAATAACTGCAGGATTATTTATAGAAGCTTTCGTTCAAGATAAGCCTTGGTTACATTTAGATATAGCTGGAACAGCTTGGACTTCAAGCAATAGTAGCTTAGGAGTTAAAGGTGGAACAGGGGCACCAGTTCATACATTATATGAATTAGCTAAGAGAAGAAGCAAATAATAGTTAATAATTTAGGAAAGAGCTCGGTTTAATACCGAGCTCTCAGACTGTAGACAAAAAGGATATTTTCAAAAATGAAAATATCCTTTTTGTTAATTTTGTAGTTAAATCACTTGA
>CAKVEW010000014.1 GCA_934746015.1 uncultured Clostridium sp. | reverse complement strand
ATGGACGAAGGATTAAGATTCGCTATCAGAGAAGGTGGAAGAACTGTAGGTTCAGGAGTTGTTACTAGCATAATAGAATAATAATTTCTATTATATGTATTAAATTAAAATAAATAATTAAATTGTGATCACATTTAGAGAGTAAGGGGACGCCCTTACTCTCTTTTAATTTTTTAATAAATAAATATAAGATGAGATAAAAAATGAAATAAAAATTATTAATTATATGTAAATGATTAATATAGTTAAAATAGTTAAAAATGATAATAAGAAAAAATATATGGTGAAAAATTACACTAAAAAATATATTGATAAAAGAAAGAATAGCATATAAAATATATTTGCTGAAGAAAATATATATAAGAGTAGAATAAGAATGATGTTTCAAAATTTATGAAAAATGATAAAAAAACTCTTGAAAAGCCTATGTAAACATAGTATAATGTAGAAGTTGTATAGCGAACAGCGATGAGTCAGGAGGTTGCCGGACTTCCGGGTTAATTCCTGATGAGTATGTTAGGATCTAGAATCCGACGACAGGGGTTTTGTAATACCATGTGGAAAAGTATGAAACACGTGGAACAGTTTATAGAACATCCGCTGTTGTGCGTTAGAAGTAAAGCGTACATGAAAAGGAGGGAAACCAAGATGTCAAAACAAAAAATAAGAATCAGATTAAAGGCTTTTGATCACAATATTTTAGATCAATCAGCTGAAAAAATTGTTGAAACAGCAAAATCAACAGGAGCAAAGGTTGCAGGTCCAGTACCACTACCAACTGAAAAAGATGTTGTTACTATATTAAGAGCTGTTCACAAATATAAAGATTCAAGAGAGCAATTCGAAATCAGAACACACAAGAGATTAATTGATATAGTTAATCCATCACCAAAGACAGTTGATGCATTAATGAGATTAAATTTACCAGCTGGTGTTGATATCGAAATCAAACTATAATTAATATTTATTAAATAAACAGTTTGAACTATTATGATTGTGTGACAATCCGCTAATATGTTTAGGAGGTGTAAATACATGAAAAAAGCTATATTAGGAAAGAAAATTGGAATGACTCAAATTTTTGATACTAACGGAAAAGTTGTTCCTGTAACTGTAGTAGAAGCTGGCCCATGTGTTGTCGTTCAAAAGAAAACTATCGAAAAAGATGGTTATGAAGCAATACAAGTTGGTTTTGGAGATGTAAGAGAAAAGTTAGTTAACAAGCCTAAGAAGGGACACTATGCTAAGGCAGGAGTTTCATTAAAGAGAAGACTAAAGGAATTAAGATTAGAAGATTGTTCAGCTTATGAAGTTGGTCAAGAAATAAAGGCTGATTTATTTGAAGTTGGAGAAAAAGTTGATGTATCAGGAGTTTCTAAAGGTAAGGGATTCCAAGGTGTTATCAAGAGATGGAATGCTAATAGAGGACCAATGAGTCACGGTTCTAAGTTCCACAGAGCAGTAGGTTCTATGGGGGCTTCATCAGATCCATCAAGAACTTTCAAAAACAAACATATGCCAGGACATATGGGTGCTGTAAATACAACAGTATTAAACTTAGAAGTAGTTAAGGTTATAGCTGAAAAGAACTTAATACTAATAAAGGGTGGTATCCCAGGACCTAACAAAGGTACAGTAGTAATAAGAAATGCAGTTAAAGCTTAATTTCTGTAGAAAGGAGGAAACAGAATGCCTACAGTAGGATTATTTAATCAAGAAGGAAAACAAGTTGGAGATATCCAATTAAATAATAATGTGTTCGGAGTTGAAGTTAATACAGATGCTATTCATCAAGTGGTAGTTGCTTTATTAGCAAATAAGAGACAAGGAACTCAATCAGCTAAAACAAGAGCTGAGGTTAGAGGAGGCGGAATTAAGCCTTGGAGACAAAAAGGAACTGGTAGAGCAAGACAAGGTTCTATTAGAGCACCTCAATGGATAAAAGGTGGTATTGTTTTTGCACCAAAACCAAGAGATTATAGAGTTTCAGTTCCAAAGAGCATGAGAAGAGTAGCTATGAAATCTGCTTTAACTAGCAAGGTTCAAGATAATCAAATGATAGTACTTGAAACATTATCATTCGAAGCTCCAAAGACTAAAAATATGGTAGAAGTTTTAAAAGCATTTGATGCTAAAAAAACTCTAATAGTAACTGGAGAATCTAATGAAGTACTTTACAAATCAGCTAGAAATATAACTGATGTACAAATTATGCCAGTTAACAACATCAACGTTTATGATTTATTAAAATTTGAGAAATTAATCATAACTAAGGATGCTGTATCAAAAATTGAGGAGGTGTACGCATAATGACAAGCTATGATATTATAAGAAAGCCTGTTATCACTGAAAAAAGTATGACTGCTATGGCAGACAAGAAGTACACTTTCATAGTTCAAATAAATGCTAACAAAGTTCAAATTAAAAAGGCTGTTGAAGAAATCTTCGGCGTTAAGGTTGAAAAAGTTCAGACTTTAAGAACTATGGGAAAAACAAAGAGAATGGGCGTACATGTAGGAAAAAGAGCAGACTTCAAGAAGGCAGTTGTTACTTTAACTGAAGATAGTAAGAGTATAGAATTCTTTGAAGGAATGCAATAACGCTAATAAAGCGCATTATTGGTATTTAAATACCAGATAAGCTTAAAGTAAGGAGGGAATTTACATGGCAGTTAAAAAGTTTAGACCAACTACCCCATCAAGAAGACAAATGACAATGGCTACTTTTGAAGAAGTTACAACAAATACTCCTGAGAAGTCACTTCTTGTTTCACTAAACAAAACTGGTGGTAGAAATGCTCAAGGTAAAATAACTGTTAGACACCATGGTGGTGGAGCTAAGAGAAAATATAGAATAATAGATTTCAAAAGAAATAAGGATGGTGTTCCAGCAAAGGTTGCTACAATAGAATACGATCCAAACAGAACAGCATACATTGCATTAGTTGTATATGCTGATGGTGAAAAGAGATATATAATTGCTCCAGTTGGATTAAAAGTTGGAGATGTTATAGTTTCAGGAGCAGATGCTGATATAAAAGTTGGTAACGCTCTTCCATTAAAGAACATACCAGTAGGTACATTTGTACACAACATAGAATTACAAATCGGCAAAGGTGGCCAAATGGTAAGATCAGCTGGTACTTCAGCTCAATTAATGGCTAAAGAAGGTAACTATGCTACATTAAGATTACCTTCAGGTGAAATGAGATATGTTAGAATCGAATGTAGAGCTACAATCGGAACTGTTTCAAATACTACTAACGATATAATAAATATCGGTAAAGCTGGTAGAAAGAGACATATGGGATGGAGACCTACAGTTAGAGGTTCTGTAATGAATCCTTGCGATCACCCTCACGGTGGTGGTGAAGGTAGATCACCTATCGGTAGACCAAGTCCAGTTACTCCATGGGGTAAACCAGCACTTGGATACAAGACTAGAAAGAATAAGAAGTATTCTGACAAATTCATAATAAAGAGAAGAAACGATAAGTAGTATGAAGAGAAATTAATATTCTCTTCATGCCTTGTCAGGCAAGAGATTATGAAGGGAGGCAAATTATAGTGAGTAGATCAACAAAAAAAGGACCTTTTGTACATGAAGGACTTATAAAGAAAATCGAAGAAATGAATGCTAGTGGAGATAAGAAGGTTGTTAAAACTTGGTCAAGAAGTTCAACAATATTCCCACAAATGATTGGTCATACAATTGCTGTTCACGATGGAAGAAAGCATGTTCCAGTTTTCATTAGTGAAGACATGGTTGGACATAAGCTTGGTGAGTTCGCATTAACTAGAACTTACAGAGGACACGATTATGACGAAAAAGCAGCAAGAAAAAGAAAGTAATCCCGGAAAGGAGGAACATAAATGGAAGCTAGAGCTATAGCTAAATATGTTAGAATGTCTCCAACAAAAGTAGGAGTAGTTCTTGATTTAATAAGAGGAAAAAATATTCAAGAGGCTTTCGCTATTTTACAATATACTCCAAAAGATGCAGCTGTTGTTATAAATAAGGTTTTAAAATCAGCTGTTGCTAATGCAGAAAATAATCACGAAATGGATGTAGAAAGATTATATGTAGCAGAAGCGTTCGTTGGTGCAGGTCCAACACTTAAGAGATTCAGACCAATGGATCACGGTAAAGCATTTAGAATAAACAAGAGAACAAGTAACATTACACTTGTAGTTAGAGAAAGAGCTTAAAAAGAAGGAGGGAAATCAAGTGGGTCAAAAAGTACATCCTCACGGACTTAGAGTAGGAGTTATCAAGGATTGGGATGCTAAGTGGTATGCTTCAAAGAAGAATTTCGCTGATAATCTAATTGAAGATAACAAAATAAGAGAATTCGTAAAGAAGGAACTTTTCTCAGCTGGTATTTCAAAGATTGAAATTGAAAGAGCTGCAAAAAGAGTTAAGTTAAATATATATACTGCTAAACCAGGTGTTATTATAGGAAAAGGTGGAGCAGGAATTGAAGCTTTAAAAGGTAAGTTAGCTAAAGTAGTTGGCAATAAAAACTTATTAATCAATATAGTTGAAGTTAAAAATTCTGAGGCTGATGCTCAATTAATGGCAGAAAATATAGCTGCTCAATTAGAAAAAAGAGTATCATTCAGAAGAGCTATGAAACAAAGCATCCAAAGAGCTATGAGACTTGGAGCAAAAGGTGTTAAAACTGCTTGTTCAGGTAGATTAGGTGGAGCTGAAATAGCAAGAACTGAACAATATCATGAAGGAACAATTCCACTACAAACTTTAAGAGCAGACATCGATTATGGTTTTGCAGAAGCTGATACAACTTATGGAAAGATCGGCGTAAAAGTTTGGGTTTATAATGGAGAAGTTCTTCCAACTAAAAAAGTTGAAAAGAAGGAAGAAGTTAACGCATAAGAAAGGAGGAATTAGTCATGTTAATGCCTAAAAGAGTTAAGCATCGTAAGGTACAACGTGGTAGAATGAAGGGAAAAGCTACAAGAGGTAATTTCCTTGCATACGGAGATTTTGGTATTCAAGCAACAAACTGTGGTTGGATAACTAGTAATCAAATTGAATCTGCCAGAATTGCTATAAACAGATATATAAGAAGAGGAGGAAAACTTTGGATAAAGATTTTCCCAGATAAGCCAGTAACTGAAAAGCCAGCTGAAACAAGAATGGGTTCAGGTAAGGGTTCACCAGAATACTGGGTAGCAGTAGTTAAACCTGGTAGAGTTTTATTCGAATTATCAGGAGTTAATGAAGAAGTTGCAAGAGAAGCTATGAGACTTGCATCACACAAACTTCCTGTAAAGTGTAAGTTCGTTACAAGAAGAGATTTTGAGGAAATGGGTGGTGAAGAATAATGAAGGCTAGAGAATTAAAAGAATTAAGAGCAAATACTCCTCAAGATTTAAAGGTTAAATTAAATGACCTTAAGGCTGAGTTATTCAACTTAAGATTCCAATTAGCTACAGGTCAATTAGAAAACCCTATGAGAATAAGAGAAGTAAAAAAATCTATAGCCCAAATCAAAACCATCATTAGAGAAGAAGAGATCAGGGCTTTCGAGCAGTAAATCTGAAAGGAGGTAACTCTTAATGGAAAGAGGATTAAGAAAGAAAAGAATAGGTAGAGTTGTTTCAGATAAAATGGATAAAACAATAGTTGTTGCTGTTGAGACTAAGGTTAGACACCCATTATATGGTAAGACAGTTAATAGAACAACTAAGTTTAAAGCTCATGATGAAAACAATGAAGCTAAAATTAATGATAGAGTTTTAATTATGGAAACTAGACCATTATCTAAAGATAAGAGATGGAGACTTGTTGAAATAGTTGAAAAAGCTAAATAAGCTTTAAGTCTGAAAGGAGGGTAATTCAATGATACAACAACAAACCTTACTAAAAGTAGCAGATAACTCAGGTGCAAAGGAAATAATGTGCATAAGAGTTTTAGGCGGATCAAAGAGAAAGTTCGGTAACATTGGAGATGTAATAGTTGCTAGCGTTAAAAGTGCAACACCAGGCGGAGTTGTTAAAAAGGGAGACGTTGTAAAGGCTGTTATAGTTAGATCAGTTAGAGGATTAAGAAGAGCTGATGGTTCATACATTAAGTTTGATGAAAATGCAGCTGTTATTATAAAGGATGATAAGCAACCAAGAGGAACTCGTATCTTCGGACCAGTTGCTAGGGAGCTAAGAGATAACGAATTTAACAAGATTTTATCATTAGCACCTGAAGTTCTATAATGGAGGAGGTGTCTTATTTGAAGGTACATGTTAGAAAAAACGACACAGTTGTAGTTGTTTCTGGTAAAGATAAAGGAAAAACTGGTGAAGTTTTAAAGGTATATCCTAAGACAGGTAAAGTTATTGTTCAAGGAGTTAATATAGTTAAAAAGCACCAAAAGCCAAGCAGAGCAAATATGCAAGGTGGAATAATTGAAAGAGAAGGAGCTATATACAGCTCAAAAGTTATGTTATACTGCACAAAGTGCAAAAATGCTACAAGAATTAGTAACAGAATTTTAGAAGATGGTACTAAAGTTAGAGCTTGTAAGAAGTGCGGAGAAACATTCTAGAATCTGAAAGGAGGTACTAAATTATGACAACAAGACTTCAAGAGAAGTATCAAAAAGAAGTAATTCCAGCTATGATTGAAAAGTTCGGATATAAAAATATAATGGAAGTTCCAAAGCTTGAGAAGATAGTTATCAACATGGGTGTTGGAGAAGCTAAGGACAATCAAAAAATATTAGAAGCAGCAGTTAATGATTTAAGCATTATTGCAGGTCAAAAGCCAATCTTAACAAGAGCAAAGAAATCAGTTGCTAACTTTAAGATAAGAGAAAACATGGCTTTAGGATGTAAAGTTACATTAAGAAAAGCAAAAATGTATGAATTCGCTGACAAGCTAATGACAATTGCTTTACCAAGAGTTAGAGACTTCAGAGGAGTTTCAAGCAAGGCTTTTGATGGTAGAGGAAATTACTCATTAGGAGTTAAAGAACAATTAATATTCCCAGAAATTGAATACGATAAAATCGATAAGGTTAGAGGAATGGATATTATCTTCGTAACAACAGCTAACACTGACGAAGAAGCAAGAGAATTATTAAGATTCCTTGGTATGCCATTTGCTCAATAATAAGGAGGGGAAACCGTGGCACGTAAGGCTATTATTGAAAAGTGGAAAAAAGAACCTAAATATAAAACTAGAGCTTATACAAGATGCAGAATATGTGGAAGACCACATTCAGTATTAAAGAAGTTTGGTATATGCCGTATATGTTTTAGAGAACTTGCTTACAAGGGTCAAATCCCTGGTTGTAAGAAAGCAAGTTGGTAAAAAACTGATATAGTGAAAGGAGGCACATTAAATGGTTATGACAGATCCTATCGCAGATTTGCTAACTCGTATTAGAAACGCAAATGCTGTAAGACATGAAGTAGTAGAAGTACCTTCATCAAACGTGAAGAAGGCTATTGCAAATATATTATTACAAGAGGGATACATTAAAGAATTAGAGGAATATAACGATGGAGTTGTTCCAATGTTAAGAATATCTCTTAAATATGGTGCAGATAAAGAAAGAGTTATAACTGGTATAAAGAGAATTTCTAAGCCAGGATTAAGAGTTTACTGCAAGAAAGATGAAATTCCAAAGGTATTAAGCGGACTAGGTATAGCTATAATCTCAACATCAACTGGTTTATTAGTTGACAGAGAAGCTAGAAAAGCTGGATTAGGCGGAGAAGTAGTTTGCTACGTTTGGTAATTCCAAATTAGAAAGTAACTAGATTAACATATATAAGAACAAGTAAAACAGGAGGTGCGATTATGTCAAGAGTAGGTAGATTGCCTATAACTATACCTGCAGGCGTAACTGTAGCTGTTTCAGCAGATAATGTTGTTTCAGTTAAGGGTCCAAAGGGCGAACTTGTTAAAGCTATGAACAAAGACATGAATATAGCAGTTGAAAATAACCAAGTTGTTGTTACTAGACCTAGCGATCAAAAAGAGCACAGAGCTCTTCACGGATTAACTAGAGCATTAATCAACAACATGATAATCGGAGTTGAAAAAGGATTTGAAAAGAGCTTAGAATTAATAGGTGTTGGTTACAGAGCTCAATTACAAGGAAAGAAGCTTGTAATGAATTTAGGATATTCACATCCAGTTGAAATAGAACCAATTGAAGGCGTTACTTTCGAGACTCCAGCTGCAACAAAAGTTATTGTTAAAGGAATAGACAAGGAAAAGGTTGGAGCTGCTGCGGCTGATATAAGATCATGGAGAAAACCTGAACCATATAAGGGTAAAGGAATTAAGTATGATAATGAAGTAATCAGACGTAAAGAAGGTAAGACTGGTAAGAAATAATAGAAAGGAGTGAAACCTTTATGTTTAAGAAGGTAGACAGAAAAGCTAGTAGAGAAAGACGTCACCTAAGAGTACGTAAGAAAATTTCTGGTACTCCTGAAAGACCAAGACTTTCAGTATATAGAAGTGAAAAAAATATATATGCTCAAATTATAGATGATGTTAATTCAGTAACATTAGTTTCAGCTTCAAGCTTAGATAAAGCAGTTGATGTTAAAGTTGGCGGAAATAAAGAAGCTGCTAAATTAGTTGGTGAATTAATAGCTAAAAAAGCTTTAGAAAAAGGAATTTCAGAAGTAGTATTCGACAGAGGTGGATACGTATATCACGGAAGAGTTCAATCTTTAGCTGAAGCTGCTAGAGAAGCAGGCTTAAAATTCTAATAAACAAGGAGGGAAATACATGAGAATCGAACCTAGCACACTAGACCTTAAGGAAAAGGTTGTTAATATAAACAGAGTAACTAAGGTTGTTAAGGGTGGTAGAAACTTCAGATTCAGCGCTTTAGTCGTTGTTGGTGACGAAAACGGACACGTAGGCGTTGGAATGGGTAAGTCAATAGAAATCCCAGAAGCAATTAAAAAAGGAATAGAAGACGCTAAGAAACATTTAGTAAGTGTTGCTATAGTTGGAACAACTGTTCCTCATCAAATATATGGAAAATTCGGAACTGGTAAAGTTCTTATAATGCCAGCTAAAGAAGGTACAGGAGTTATCGCTGGAGGTCCAGCTAGATCTGTATTAGAATTAGCAGGATTAAAGGATGTTAGAGCTAAGTCATTAGGTTCAAACAATCCAAAAAACATGGTAAATGCTACAATTAACGGTTTAGCAAACTTAAGAACAGCTGAAGATATAGCTAAATTAAGAGGCAAAACTGTTGAAGAAATTTTAGGTTAGGAGGGAAAAGCAATGGCAAAAATTAAAGTTACTCTTGTTAAGAGTTTAATTGGAAGAAAAAAAGACCATATTGCTACTGCACATGCCCTTGGACTAAAAAAGATTGGTAAGACAGTAGAACATGAAGAAACTCCTCAAATCAGAGGAATGATTAATAAAGTTGACTATCTACTAAAAGTAGAAGAAGTTTAGTAAGAGGAGGTGCATTGAGTAATGAAGCTTCATGAATTAAAGCCAGCAGCTGGAAGTAAGAAGGCTCCTAAGAGAGTTGGTAGAGGTACTGGTTCAGGATTAGGTAGAAATGCTGGAAAAGGTGAAAAGGGCCAAAAGGCTAGATCAGGTGGTGGAGTTAGACCAGGATTTGAAGGCGGTCAAATGCCATTATATAGAAGACTTCCTAAGAGAGGTTTCACAAATATATTTGCTAAACAATATGTAAGTATCAATGTTGATAGATTAAACATATTTGAAAATGGAACTGAAATAACACCAGAAGTTTTACTTGAAAGAAGAGTTATAAGTAAGGTAAAAGATGGAGTTAAGATTTTAGGAAATGGTACACTAGAGAAGAGCCTAACTGTAAAAGGATGTAAGTTCTCAAAATCAGCGGCTGAAAAGATAGAAGCAGCTGGAGGAAAAGTTGAGGTGATTTAGTATGCTATCAACCCTACGTAATGCCTGGAAGGTTCCCGAGTTAAAAAAGAGATTTTTATGGACTATATTTTTAGTTGCAATTTTCAGGATAGGAACTCATATTCCTGTTCCTGGAATGCAAACTGATGTTTTAAAAAGTTTAGCAAGTAGTGGAACTATATTTGGTTTCTATGATTTAATTTCAGGAGGAGCATTTAGACAATTTAGTATATTTGCTCTAAGTGTAACACCATATATTAATGCTTCAATCATAGTTCAATTATTAACTATAGCAATTCCTTCATTAGAACAACTTTCAAAAGAAGGTGAAGATGGAAGGAAAAAAATACAAAAGATTACAAGAATTTTATCTATAGTAATTGGATTTGTTCTTGCTTTTGGAACTTATAGTATGGTTGCAGCTAGGGGAGCTACAATTGGAATGTCATGGTATGAGGTTATTGTTGTATTAATAGCTTTAGTATCAGGTTCAACATTCTGTATGTGGTTAGGAGATCAGATTACTGCTAAAGGATTTGGTAATGGAATATCAATACTAATATTTGTAAATATAGTATCACAGTTACCTACAACTTTAATGTCATTATTTACATTAAAGGATCAAGGAAATATATCTATAATAGGTATTTTATTATTTGTTGCTGCTGCAATATTGTTATTAGGAATTGTAGTATTCTTCTCATTAGCAGAAAGAAGAATACCTGTTCAATATGCTGGTAAAGCTGTTGGATCTAAGATGATGAGAGGGCAAAGTACTCACATTCCTTTAAGTATAATAGGATCTGCTGTTATAGCAATAATCTTTGCTATGTCAGTTATGATGTTTCCTAAAACAATTGCAGAATTCTTCCCAAATCATAACTGGGCTATATGGATAACAAGTAATGATTATAGTATATTTAATGAAAAAACATGGATGTATCCAGTAGTTTATTCTGTATTAACTATATTCTTTACATGGTTCTATACACAAATTACATTTAAGCCTGATGAAATGGCAGAAAATCTGCACAAATCAGCAGGATTTGTACCAGGAATAAGACCAGGGGAAGCAACAGAAAAATATTTTGAAAGAGTACTTACAAAAGTATCTTTAATTGGAGGAGTATTTGCAGCTTTATTAGCAATACTACCAATATTAATTTCAAATTCACAATTACAAGGAATTCAATTTGGTGGAACCTCATTATTAATTATGGTTGGTGTTGGACTTGATTTCTCAAGACAATTAGATTCACAATTAGTAATGAGACATTATCAAGGATTCTTAAAATAGATTAATAATGGAGATGATGCCCGTGAAGATAGTATTATTAGGTCCTCCTGGAGCAGGTAAGGGAACACAGGCAAAATCAATTAGTAATAGATACTCAATACCACATATTTCTACTGGAGATATATTTAGAAAAAATATTTCTGAAAATACTCCCTTAGGAATAGAAGCTAAAAAGCACATCGATAAAGGACAGTTAGTACCAGATGAAGTTACTATTAATATGGTAAAAGATAGGTTACAACAAGATGACTGTAAGGAAGGATACTTATTAGATGGCTTTCCAAGGACAGTTCATCAAGCAGAAGCACTTCAAGAATTCCTTTCAGATAGAAATGAATCACTTGATACAGCTTTATTGATTGAAGTACCTACTGGATTTATTTTAGAAAGAATGACTGGTAGAAGAGTATGCCCATCATGTGGAGCTAGCTATCATATAAAATTTAATCCACCAAAGATAGCAGGAAAATGTGATGTTTGTGGAAGTGATATAATCCAAAGAAAAGACGACACGGAAGAAACTGTGTCTGAAAGACTTGATGTGTATGAGAGACAAACACAACCACTGATTGATTTTTATAAAGAAAGAAACTTACTTTCAATTGTAGATGGAACAAAAGCTATTAATGAAGTATTTGAAGGAATCTGTAATATCTTAGGAAGTGTTAAATAATGATTATCATTAAAAACAACAAAGAGATTGATCTAATGAGATCAGCAGGTAAGATAGTAGCAGAAACATTACTACTTATTGAGGAAAAAGTAAGACCAGGAATAACTACTGCTGAATTAGACAGGATAGCAGAAGAATTTATAACTAAGCATGGAGCGAGGCCTTCATTTAAAGGGCTATATGGTTTTCCAGCTTCACTATGTATATCTGTTAACGAGCAAGTAGTTCATGGGATCCCAGGAGGTTATGTATTAAAAGATGGAGATATAGTTAGTGTAGACTGTGGAGCCAGTATAAATGGCTTTCATGGTGATGCTGCAAGAACTTTTGGTGTAGGAAATATAAGTAAAGAAGCTGAAAGGTTAATTAATGTAACTAAAGAAAGTTTTTTTAAAGGTATAGAATATGCTAAAGTAGGTAACAGACTTACTGATATATCACATGAAATACAAAACTGCGTAGAAGCTGCAGGCTTTTCCGTAGTAAGAGATTTCGTAGGACACGGTATAGGTAGAGTTGTACACGAAGATCCAGATATACCTAATTATGGTCGTCCAGGAAGAGGACCGAAATTAGTAGAGGGAATGGCATTAGCTATTGAACCTATGGTTAATGTAGGTAACTATAAAGTTAAAACATTAAGTAATGATTGGACTGTAGTAACTAGTGATGGAAGTCTATCTGCACACTACGAAAACACTATTGTAATTTTACCAGATGGACCCGAAATATTAACACTGATTAGATAAGTGTTGCTTAGTTATAAATTCGCATGATACCAAAAGGTGGCTTGTAGATTTATGACTAAGGTAATCATTGAGGTGAAAAGTTTGCAAAACAATGACTTAATTGGGAAAATGGTTCTTTCAAAAAGAGGAAGAGATAAAAGTCATTTATATGTTGTAATAGGGCATTTAAATGATAATTATATAATTCTTAGTAATGGGAGCACTAAAACAGTTCAGATGCCTAAACATAAGAATTTAAAGCATATAAGTGTTTTAGAGGATGTAGATGATGAGATTAAAGAATCTATCATATCAAAGGATAGAGGTACTGATTTAAAAATAAAAAGATTTCTAAAACTTAAAGGCATTGTTAAGGAGGGTTGATTACCTTATGTCAAAAGATGATGTAATAGAAATGCAAGGTACTGTACTAGAAGCATTACCAAATGCTATGTTCCAAGTGGAACTAGAGAGTGGTCACGTTATTCTAGCACATATTTCAGGGAAATTAAGAATGAACTTCATAAGAATTCTGCCAGGAGATAAGGTTACAATAGAACTTTCTCCATATGATTTAACAAGAGGTAGAATAACATGGAGAGCAAAATAATAAAGTGGAAAATCCACTAAGTATTACAAGGAGGGTTAGCGATGAAAGTAAGACCATCAGTTAAGCCTATTTGCGAAAAGTGCAAGATTATAAGAAGAAAAGGAAAAGTAATGGTTATCTGTGAAAATCCTAAGCACAAGCAAAAACAAGGCTAATACAAAAAAAGTATAGGCAAAAAAAGTATAATTTTACTATGTAAATCGTATTGACTTTTGAGTTAAACTCAAATATGATTATATAGGCATTTAAATAAGCAGATAAATTTTAGGTGCGGCTGACAGTAGAGAGTCACTCTACTGACCTAGGATTTAATTATATAAAAAAACACATATAATTAAAGTTGTATGCATTTCAATATCAGGAGGTGTAAGTTTAATGGCAAGAATTTCAGGTGTAGACCTACCAAGAGAAAAAAGAGTTGAAATAGGTCTAACATATATATACGGTATAGGACTTTCTACTTCACATAAGATTTTAGCAGAAACAGGAGTAAATCCTGATACAAGAGTTAAAGATCTTACTGAAGATGAAGTAACTAAAATCAGAGAATACGTAAAAACTTTAACAATTGAAGGTGACTTAAGAAGAGAAGTTGCATTAAATATTAAAAGATTAGTAGAAATTGGATGTTACAGAGGTATTAGACATAGAAAAGGTCTTCCAGTTAGAGGACAAAAGACTAAGACTAATGCTAGAACTAGAAAAGGTCCAAAGAAAACTATCGCAAATAAGAAGAAGTAGTGAGGAGGGAATTCGATGGCTCAAAAAGTTAAAAAGACTAGAAGAAGAAAAGAGAGAAAGAATATTGAGCATGGTGCTGCACACATCAAATCAACTTTCAATAACTCAATAGTTACTTTAACTGATGCAGTAGGAAATGCTTTATCATGGTCAAGTGCAGGAGCTCTAGGCTTCAGAGGATCAAGAAAAAGTACTCCATTCGCAGCTCAAATGGCAGCAGAAACAGCAGCTAAAGCAGCTATGGAACATGGATTAAAAAGTATAGAAGTATATGTAAAGGGACCAGGTGCTGGTAGAGAAGCAGCAATCAGATCTTTACAAGCGGCAGGATTAGAAGTAACTCTAATTAAAGATGTTACTCCAATTCCACACAACGGATGTAGACCACCAAAGAGAAGAAGAGTCTAGTATTCATATAGGAGGTGTAATTAATGGCAAGATATACTGGAGCTACATGTAGATTATGTAGAAGAGAAGGTATGAAGTTATTCCTTAAAGGGGATAGATGTTATACAGATAAATGTGCTTTTGTTAGAAGAAGTTATGCACCAGGACAACATGGAGCAGCTAAGAAAAAATTATCTAACTACGGAGTACAATTAAGAGAAAAGCAAAAAGCTAGAAGAATATACGGAGTTTTAGAAGGCCAATTCAGAACTTACTATGAAAAGGCTGAGCATATGAAAGGTATTACAGGTGAAAACTTACTTAAGTTACTAGAAATGAGACTAGATAACGTTGTTTATAAGCTAGGTTATGGCGCTTCAAGAGCTGAAGCTAGACAATTAGTTACTCATGGACATTTCTTAGTAAATGGTAAAAAAGTAGATATTCCTTCATATAAGGTTTCTGTTAATGATGAAATATTAGTTTCAGAAAAGAGCAGAGGAACTGAAAAATTCAAGACATTTATTGAAAATCCAAAGACATTACCAAAATGGTTAGAAGCAAATGTTGAAAATTATTCAGGTAAAGTAATTGCTGAACCAACAAGAGAAGATATTGACGTTCCAGTTAATGAAACTCTTATCGTTGAGTTATACAGCAAGTAATAGTTTAGTATTTGTATTGTTAAGATTTATCTTACAATACAAATATATAAGCAATTGCCCTCAGAATAATGTTGCCATTTAATATATAAGGAGGGTTTGTACATGTTAGAAATAGAAAAGCCAATAATTGAATGTATAGAAGCAAATGAAAATGGTACTTATGGTAAATATGTAGTTGAACCATTAGAAAGAGGATATGGTATAACTCTTGGAAATGCTCTAAGAAGAATACTATTATCATCACTTCCAGGTGCAGCTCCAACATCAGTAAAAATTGATGGAGTACTACATGAATTTTCAACTGTACAAGGTGTTAAAGAAGATGTTACAGAAATAATCTTAAACATAAAATCTTTAGCATTAATAATGAATGGTGAAGGTCCAAAGACAATATATATAGATGCTCAAGGACCTGGAGTAGTTACAGGTGCAGATATTAAAACTGATGGAGACGTTGAAGTCGTAAGCAAAGATCTTCATATTGCTACATTAGATGATAATGGCAAGTTATATATGGAGATAACAGTTAATAGAGGAAGAGGATATGTTACTCAAAATAAAAATAAGAGTGAAGATCTTCCATTATCAGCTATTGCTGTAGATTCAATTTATACTCCAGTTAAAAGAGTTAATTTTACTGTAGAAAATACAAGAGTTGGTCAAATTACTGACTATGATAAGTTAACTTTAGAAATCTGGACTAATGGAACTATAAAAATAGATGAAGCTATAAGCTTATCTGCAAAAATTCTTATAGAACATTTCAAGTTATTTATGTCATTAGGAGATAGCACTAATGATGTAGAAATTATGATAGAAAAAGAAGAAGATAAAAAAGAAAAAGTACTAGAAATGACTGTTGAGGAGCTAGATTTATCAGTTAGATCATATAACTGTTTAAAGAGAGCTGGCATAAACACAGTACAAGAACTTGCTGGAAAGTCAATGGATGACATGATGAAGGTAAGAAATCTAGGAAAGAAATCTTTAGAGGAAGTCGAAAGAAAGCTTAAGGAATTAGGCTTAGGATTAAGACTAAACGATGAGTAAGGAGGTAAATCCATATGGCAGGTTATCGTAAATTAGGTCGTCCTACTGACCAAAGAAGAGCTATGTTAAGAAGCCTTGTTACAAGCTTTTTAAAGCATGGTAAAATAGAAACAACTGAAACAAGAGCAAAAGAAACTAGAAAGTTAGCTGAAAAGATGATCACTTTAGCAAAAAGAGGTGACCTTCACGCTAGAAGACAAGTTTTAGCTTTTGTTCATGAAGAAGAAGTAGTTCAAAACCTATTTGACAATGTTGCTCCAAAGTACGCTGAAAGAAATGGTGGATACACTAGAATGTACAAAAAGGGACCAAGAAGAGGCGATGGAGCTGAAGTTGTTATACTTGAATTAGTATAACATATAGGGGGATTAAGTGGTATGACTTAGTCCCCATTTTTGCATACAAAAAATAAGTTTTATTATAAGAAAATTAAATACTATATAAGAACTTAAAAAATTATAATTAAAATAATTGTAATTGAAATAATGTATATTATAATATTCTTATGCTAATGTATATACACTTATTAAGATTTTATATAATACTTAATGAAAATTAGCTAATATAAGGAGGGGATATATTATGAAAGAAGCAATGATTAAATGCAATGATGTATCTTTTAAATATAGAGTACATGAGGGAGAAGAAGAGAGGTATGCCATTAATGGTGTTAATTTTCAAGTAGAAAAAGGAGAATTCTTAGTGGTATTAGGTCATAATGGATCTGGCAAGTCAACAATTGCTAAGCATATGAATGCTCTTTTAGTACCCTCTGAAGGAACTGTAATAGTAGATGGCTTAGATACTCTAGATTCGAATAATCTGTGGGAAATCAGATCAAAGGCTGGCATGGTATTTCAAAATCCTGATAACCAATTGGTAGCAACAATCGTTGAAGAAGATGTAGCTTTTGGACCAGAGAATCTTGGAGTACCCCCAGAAGAAATTAGAAAGAGAGTAGATGAAAGCTTAAAGAAAGTTGGAATGTATGAGTATAGAAGGCATGCACCACATTTACTTTCAGGAGGACAAAAGCAAAGAATTGCTATAGCAGGAATTTTAGCTATGAAGCCAGAATGTATAATACTGGATGAACCAACAGCTATGTTAGATCCATCAGGAAGAAAAGAAGTTTTAAGAAATATAAAAGAAATAAATAAAAATTATGGAATAACTATAGTTCTTATAACACATTATATGGATGAAGCAGCTGAGGCAGATAGGGTTATTGTAATGGATGATGGAAAAGTAATTTTAGAAGGAAAGCCTAGAGCAGTATTTTCTAATGTGAAAAAAATGAAGGAAATAGGCTTAGATGTGCCTCAAGTTACAGAATTATGCTATGAGTTACAGAATAATGGTATAGATATAGATACAAATATTTTAAATGTAGATGAGATGGTGAATGCGATATGTCAATTAAAATAGAAAATTTAGTACATGTTTATATGCCAAAATCTCCTTTTGAAAAAGTGGCTTTAGATAATGTAAATATAGAAATAAATGATAATGAATTTGTTGCACTTATTGGGCATACAGGGTCTGGAAAATCAACATTAATTCAACATATGAATGGATTACTTAAACCAACTTCAGGAAAGATCATTGTAGATGGGGAAGACATAACAAGACCTGGTGTTAAGCTTACTGATATAAGAAAAAAGGTAGGATTAGTATTCCAATACCCAGAATATCAATTGTTTGAAGAAACAATTGAAAAGGATATTGAGTATGGTCCTAGAAATCTAGGCCTTGAACAAGATGAAATTACTAGAAGAGTAAAAAGTGCTATGGAGATGGTAGGATTAGATTATGAGATATATAGAAATAAATCTCCTTTTGATTTAAGTGGAGGACAAAAAAGAAGAGTAGCTATAGCAGGTGTAATTGCTATGGAACCAAGGATTCTTATATTAGATGAACCTACAGCAGGATTAGATCCAAAAGGAAGAGATGATATTTTAGAGCAAATAAAGAAACTACATACTGAATATAAGATGACTATTATATTAGTTAGCCATAGTATGGAAGATGTAGGAAAGCTAGCGGAAAGAATAATAGTTATGAATAGTGGAAAAGTTGCTTTAGAAGGCACACCAGCTAAGGTATTTAAAGAAATTGATACATTAGAAAATATAGGTCTTGCAGTACCACAAGTAACTTATCTTATGAGAGCTCTAAAAGCAAAGGGATTTGATGTATCAGATGAAATATATACTATTGAGCAAGGAAGAAAAGAGTTACTTAGAATTTTAAAGAAAGATAAAAATTAGGGTGATAAAAAATGATAAAAGATATAACTATAGGTCAATATATACCAGGCGAAACCTTTGTTCATAAATTAGATCCTAGAACTAAAATAATATTATCTATTTTATTTATTATTTCTCTATTTGTAGTAGATAAATTTGTTGGATATATACTAATTGTAGGATTTTTAGCTTTAACAGTTTATGTAGCTAAATTACCACCTAAGTATTTATATAAAGGATTAAAGCCGGTATTTTTTCTTATTATTTTTACTGCTGTTTTAAATATATTTATGATTAAAGGAACAGCAGATACATTAATATTTGAGATTGGATTTATAAAGATATATACTGAAGGGCTTAGAACTGCTGGATTTATGGCACTAAGACTTATCTTCTTAATCATGGGAACATCAGTATTAACATTGACAACATCACCAATTGAGCTAACAGATGGTATAGAAAGACTACTTAGACCAATTGGAAAAGAGATGGCACATGAGCTTGCTATGATGATGACAATAGCATTAAGATTTATTCCTACTTTAATGGATGAAACAGATAAGATAATGATGGCACAAAAAGCAAGAGGTGCTGATTTTGAAAGTGGTGGATTAATCCAAAAGGCCAAGAGTTTAATACCATTATTAGTGCCGTTATTTATAAGTTCTTTTAGAAGAGCAGATGAATTAGCTATGGCTATGGAATCTAGAGCGTATAGGGGTGGAGCTGGAAGAACAAGAATGAAAGAATTGAAGTTTTCAAATAAAGATGCTATAGCATTTGCTGTATTTTCAATATTACTAATAGGAAGTTTTTTAGTAAGATTTGCTTTATAATAATTAAACAAAGGTGATGTAATATGAGGAATATTAAGCTTACTATAGAATACGATGGAACCAATTATCAGGGATGGCAAAAGCAAAAAAGAGGTAGTACTATACAAAATACATTAGAAGAGGCTATAAGAGTTCTTACAAATGAAGAGATAGAAGTAATAGGAAGCTCTAGAACAGACGCTGGCGTTCATGCTAAAGGATTTGTGGCTAATTTTAAAACAAATAGCAAGATACCATCAGAGAAATACAGAGAGGCTATTAATCATAAACTACCTAAAGATATTGTAATATTAAATTCAGAAGAAGTAGATGAAGAATTTCATGCACGATATAATGCTAGGGGAAAAACATACTCCTATTCAATATTAAATAGAGATGTACCGTCAGCAATAAATAGAAATTATTTATATCATGTAAAGCGTAAATTAGACATAGAAGCTATGAAAGAAGCTTGCAAGTATTTTATAGGAACATATGATTTTTCAGCATTTAAAAGTAGCGGTAGTTCAGTTAAGACAACAATAAGAACAATATTTGAATTATATATAGAAGAAAATAATGATATAATTAAAGTTTATGTAACAGGTGACGGTTTTTTATACAATATGGTTAGAATAATAGTAGGAACATTAATTATGGTTGGTTCTAATAAGATTAAGCCAAATGAAATAGAGAATATTATAGCTGAAAAAGATAGAGAAAAGGCTGGAATATGCGTACCTGCAACGGGATTGGTCTTAGAAAAAGTTTATTATTAATATTTATTAAATTAATTGAAATTATAAGACAAAATATATTGACACACCCGTATGCGTGTATTATAATAAGTTTGTTTGTTAGAATTATTTATGTATATAAGATCCACTAGCCCCGGGTCTTGACATAAAAGCAATACTTAAAAAGTAAAGCACAAATGTAAGTTCAGGGAGGGAAAAACATGAAATCATACATCGCTAAGGCGCAAGAAGTTGAAAGAAAATGGTATGTTGTTGATGCTGCTGGTAAGCCACTAGGAAGAGTTGCTAGCCAAGTTGCTTCAATTTTAAGAGGAAAAAATAAGCCAACATTTACACCAAATGTTGACTGCGGAGATTTCGTTATCGTAATCAATGCTGAAAAAGTTGTTTTAACTGGTAAGAAGTTAGATCAAAAATTAATGAGAAAGCATAGCTTATATCCAGGTGGATTAAAGGAAACTCCATATAGAGAAGTATTAGCTAAGAAGCCTGAATTCGCTTTCGAAGAAGCTGTAAGAAGAATGCTTCCATCAGGTGTTTTAGGAAGAAAAATGCTTAAGAAGCTAAAAGTATACAGAGGTGCAGAGCACGGACATGATGCTCAAAAACCAGAAGTACTTGAATTAAAGTACTAATACATGCTCGGGAGGAGGAATAAAAAATGGCAAAAGTTCAATACATGGGAACTGGAAGAAGAAAAAAATCAATAGCGAGAGTTAGACTTGTACCTGGAAATGGTAAAGTTGTTATAAATAACAGAGAGATCGAAAACTATTTTGGATTAGAAACTTTAAGAATGATCGTTAATCAACCATTAGTTTTAACTGCAACTAAGGAAAGATTCGACGTTTTAGTTAATGTTCATGGTGGTGGATTCACAGGTCAAGCTGGAGCAATAAGACATGGAATAACTAGAGCTTTAATAAAGGCTGACGAAAACTTAAAGCCAGAATTAAAGAAGGCTGGATTCGTAACTAGAGACCCAAGAATGAAAGAAAGAAAGAAATACGGTCTTAAAAAAGCAAGAAGAGCTCCTCAATTCTCAAAGAGATAATATTTGGAGTTTTGGAAATCCCACAAACTTATGTTTGTGGGATTTATTTTATTTAAAAATATATTTAATCTTTAATAAGAAGAATTTATGCAATTAACATTAGACCAGTAGCATTATATTTCATCCAGTGAAAAGGAAACATAATGAGTGATTGACAAATTTATATCAAAGTGATAGCATATTTATATAATAAGTGTTAATTTTTTGAAAATATATAAGTATGTGAGAGGGGATATTGAGTAATGAAGCGTTTAGAGGGGAAAGTGGCAATTATTACTGGTGGCGGTAAAGGTATAGGATATGGTATAGCCAGAGCATTTGCTGAAGAAGGAGCTAATCTTGTTATAACTGGAAGAACTGAATCACGATTAAAAGAAGCAAAAGAAAAACTAGATAAGGACTATGGTATTGATGTATTATATGTAGTTGCTGATGGAGGAGAAGAGGAGTCTGTAAAAAACGTTATATCTAAAGTTATCGATAGATTTGGTAAAATTGATGTTTTAGTAAATAATGCACAAGCTTCTAAGTCAGGAGTTATGCTTAAAGATCATACTAAGGAAGATTTTGATTTAGCTATAAATTCAGGATTGTATTCAACATTCTTTTATATGAAAGCTTGTTATCCATATTTAAAAGAAACTAAGGGATCCGTTATAAATTTTGGATCAGGAGCAGGTTTATTTGGTAAATTGGGTCAAAGTTCATATGCTGCTGCTAAAGAAGGTATAAGAGGGCTTACACGTGTAGCTGCTGCTGAATGGGGACCAGATGGAATAAATGTAAATGATATATGTCCACTTGCTATGACAGAAAGTCTTGAGCAATGGAAGAAAGCATATCCTGATTTATTTGAAAAGACTATTCAAAGTATTCCACTTGGAAGGTTTGGAGATTGTCAAAAGGATATTGGTAGAGTATGCGTATTTTTAGCATCAGATGAAGCTTCATATGTAACAGGGGAAACAATAACACTTCAAGGAGGAAGTGGACTTAGACCATAGAATAGATAATTGACTTATTCAAAAAGCTTTTTATTATTTAAGATAATATTAAGTTTAAAAATCCCACAATCATTATGGTTGAGGGATTTATTTTTTATATATTATTAAGCTATATACGATTTATCAGAAATTAATAACCTCAATAGTAACTTTATGGATAATATTAATTTTTAGTTATTATTTAGATAATATTGGTATATTTAATGTTGAAAATATTTCAAATAATATTATACTATAATTAGCTATTTATTATTGAAATAATAAAATATTTAAGAGTATATAAGTATATATTATAAAGGGGAAATGCTAAGTGAATATTTTATTTGCAATAAATAAACAGTATATAAGACATATGAAGATATGTATTGAATCAATCATAAGATTTAAAGAGAAAGAAGGATATGACTTTTATGTTATACATTCTGATTTAAACGAAAATGATATAATAGAAATAGAGGAAAACTTCAATGAAGTGGATGTTAGGATGCATTTTATATATGTGGATCCTGAATCATTTAAGGATTTCCCTGAAACAGATAGATATCCTAAGCAAATTTATTATCGTATCTTTGCTTCCTTCTTATTACCAAAACATTTAGAGAAAGTTCTTTATCTAGATGTTGATATTATAGTTATACGTTCATTAAAAGAGCTATATAAAATGGATTTTGAAGGCAAATATTATATTGCATGCACTCATGTTAGAAAAATACTAAAAAAAATGAATAACATTCGCCTAGGGATAGAAAATGACTTCCCTTATATTAATACAGGAGTCATGATGATGAATTTAGAGCTTTTAAGACAAAACCAGAACATTAATGAAGTTTTAGATTATGTTAATAAGCATAAAATGAATCTTATGTTACCAGATCAAGATATCATTACTGCATTATATGGGGATAAGATTAAATTGATTGATACCATGATTTATAATCTTAGTGATAGGATGTTAATACTTTATAACTCTAATATTCTTAATGAGAAAATAGGAATAGACTGGGTAAGAAAAAATTCAACTATTATTCATTATTTCGGAAGGAATAAACCTTGGGGGAAAAATTATATAGGAATATTAGATGTTTTTTACAAGGAAGTATTAGAAATTGAAAATAAAAAAAGAAATAATATTAAAAAGGAGGAATAATAAAATGAATGAATATGTAATTAGTTGTTGTTCTACTGCTGATCTTACTGAAGAGCATTTTAATAAAAGAAATATATCATATATTTGTTTTCATTTTGAAATTGATGGCAAGGAATATGTAGATGATCTTGGAAAATCAATATCATTTGATGAGTTTTATAAAGCCATGGAAAATGGAGCAGATACAAAGACATCTCAGGTTAATGCACAAGAGTTTGAAGAATACTTTGAGAATTTCTTAAGGGAAGGAAAGGATATCCTTCATGTAAGTTTATCTTCAGGTCTTTCAGGAGTAATAAACTCAGCTATGGTAGCAAAAACTATACTAGAAGAAAAATATCCAGAGAGAAAAATTTATATTGTAGATTCCTTAGGAGCTTCATCAGGCTATGGACTAATAATGGATAAGCTAGCTGATTTAAGAGATGAAGGAATGAGTATAGAAGAAGTTTACAAATGGATTGATGAACATAAGTTAGAGCTAAATCATTGGTTTTTCTCTACTGACTTAACTTTCTATATTAAAGGTGGAAGAGTATCAAAGACATCTGGATTTATTGGTGGATTACTTGGAATTTGCCCATTATTAGATATGAATGATAAAGGTAAATTAATTCCAAGGTATAAAATTAGATCAAAGCATAAAGTTATTAAAGCTATAGTAGATAAAATGGAAGAGGACGCAAAAGACGGACTAGATTATTCTGATAAATGTTATATTTCTCACTCTTATTGCTATGAAGATGCAAAAGAAGTTGCAAAGTTAGTTGAAGAACGTTTTCCTAAATTAAAAGGGAAAGTAGAAATCAATTATGTAGGAACTACCATAGGAAGTCATACTGGACCAGGTACAGTAGCTTTATTCTTCTGGGGAAAACAAAGAAAAGAATAAGATAATTATTTATAAACCACTTGAAGTTATTCTTTAAGTGGTTTATTTTTTACTAATTTGGAAAATAATAAAGTAATAAATAGTTTGTATATTAAATTCATGTTAAAAATAGATACATTTACTTAACAAATGTAAAAAAATAAGGTAAACTAAATTTGTTATAATGTGTTGAAAAGGAGAAGGATTTTGGAATCATTAATGATTATTATAAAGTTACTTGGTGGGCTAGGACTATTTGTTTATGGAATGAAAATCATGGGAGATGGTCTAGAAAATGCTGCTGGTGATGGATTAAAAGCAATTCTTGAAAAGGTTACAAAAAACCCAATAGTAGCAGTATTTGTTGGTGCTATAGTTACAGCAGTAATTCAAAGTAGTAGTGCCACAACAGTAATGGTAGTAGGATTTGTAAATGCTGGTCTTATGAATTTAGCTCAAGCAGCTGGAATAATTATGGGAGCCAATATAGGTACTACAATTACTGCGCAACTTGTTGCATTTAAATTAGATGATATAGCTCCTTTATTTGTATTTGTAGGAGCAGCAATAATTATGTTTGCTAAGAAAAAGCAAAAGAAAGATATCGGTAATATTGTTTTAGGATTTGGTATATTATTTGTTGGTATGGGTCAAATGAGCGGAGCAATGAAGCCATTAACAGAGTTACCTTTATTTAAAGAGATAATAAGTACAGTAGGGGGACATTGGTATTTAGGAATAATTGCAGGAGCCATAATAACAGCAGTACTTCAAAGCTCTTCTGCTACAACAGGTATATTAGTAGCACTAGCAACAGCAGGTGCAATAGATATTAAAGCAGCCTTACCAATAGTATTTGGATGTAATATAGGAACCTGTATAACTGCAATGTTAGCATCTATAGGAACAAGTAAAACAGCACATAAAGCAGCAATACTTCATTTAATATTTAATTTAGGTGGAACACTATTGTTTATCCCAGTATTAATTAATGGGATTTTAGGAGATGCAGTTGTTGCTATTAGCCCTGGAGATGTAAGTAGACAAATAGCTAATGCACATACAGTTTTTAATATTGTAAATACTGCAGTGATGTTACCACTTACAGGCTTATTAATTAAAGCTGTTAACATAATTATTCCTGGAGATGATGAAGATGAAAGACAAGGTCCTAAGTACATAGATGATAGATTATTAGAAACTCCAGTAATTGCAGCAGGGCAAGTTGCTAAGGAAACTTTAAGAATGGCAAATAAAGCTAAGAAAGGTCTAGCTTTAGCTATAGAGTCCTTTGAAAAAAATGATGAAAAATTAATCCAAAAGGTTTATGATAATGAAGCAATAATTAATTCGCTAAATGAAGCTATTACAACTTATTTAGTTAAGTTATCAAAACGTGAGTTATCTGATAAGGAATCAAAGATAGTTGCAGCAACTTTTCATGTAATTAATGATATTGAAAGAATAGGTGACCACGCTGAAAATATAGCAGAATTAACGCAACAAAAGATAAATAAAAAGCTTGAGTATAGTAATCAAGCTATGGAACAAATAAAAAGAATGTATGAGAAGACATCTGAATCTCTACAAGTAGCTATTGATAGTTATGCAAGTAATGATGTAACTAAAGCCAAAAAAGTTAATGAAATAGAGTCAGAAGTAGATAAATTACAAAAAAAATACAGAGACCTTCATGTAAAGAGACTTTATGATGGAATTTGTAATGCTTATGCAGGTACAATATTTTTAGATTTAGTAAGCAATTTAGAACGAGTTAGTGATCATTCTATGAATATAGCAGAAAGTGTTATAGAAAATAATTAACAATTATAAAAAGATACTGTTTCTTCATTATATTATTTTATAATGAGGCAGTATCTTTTAATTATATAAATTAGAATTTAATATATATGAATAATATTTTTTAGTTATAAGTAAAAAAATGAAACAATGGACATAATATTTTTATAACTATCAGAATATGGAGGAAAACAAATGAAAAAACTAAAATTAGCTTCTATATTAATAATATTATTTACTATTGTTTTTACTTCTATAAAAGTATTTGCTATAGAACAAGAGAAAATTATATTAATTGATCCTGGACATGGGGGATTTGATGGAGGAGCTAAATCGAAAAATGGTGTTATAGAGAAAGATATAAATTTTCAAATTTCATTAAAGCTTAAAGAAGCCTTAGAAAATAAAGGGTATAAGGTTTATTTAACAAGAAAAGATGATGAAGCTCTTGGTAATAGCGGTTCAACTATAAGGGAAAAGAAACGAGAAGATTTAAAGAAACGAAGAGATATGAAGAAAGAAACAAATTGTGATATTTTTGTATCAATTCATCAAAATATGTTTCCACAAGAGAAATGTTATGGTGCACAAGTCTGGCATGGTTCTAATGATATAAGTAAAAAGTTGGCAGATAGCATTCAAGAATCTATAAAAGAAACTTTAAAAGATAATAATAAAAGGGTGTCAAAACCTGCAGGAGATTCTTATCTAATATTAAGAGATGATTATAAGGGAGCTTCTGTTTTAGTAGAATGTGGTTTTTTATCAAATAGTGAAGAAGAGAAAAAATTACAAACAGAGGAGCATCAAAATTCCTTAGTTGAAGGTATTTCCTTGGGAATAGAAAGATATTTTGAAGAAATAAATAAGAACTAAATAAATTTCCGAGGAAATATAGCAAAAAATACTGTAAAAAATGAATTTATCATAAAAGCTTAAATTAATAAGGAGGTAGAAGACTAAAAATAGTTTTTTATACACCTCCTTGTTTTATTTTATACTTTTAAATTATTATTAATTTATACTATGATATTTAAATATGATAAAATACTTATAATTATATATGAAAAGGAAGATGAGAATGAGAGAGATACATATTAATAAAATTCAAGAAGCTATTGAAAATTTATGTATTGATGCTAATTATAATTTATCAAAGGATGTAGTTTATTCATTAGATAAAGCTAAGAAAGAAGAAACTTGGAGTTTAGCAGAAGATATATTAGATAAAATAATAATAAATTCAGAAATAGCGAAGGCAGAAAGAATGCCCATTTGCCAAGATACAGGAATGGTATGCGTTTTTGTTGAGATGGGACAAGACGCCCATATTATAGGAGGAAGTCTTGAGGACTCTATTAATGAAGGGGTTAGAAGAGGATATGATAAAGGTTATTTAAGAAAATCAGTTGTTAAAGATCCAATTGACAGAGTTAATACAAAGGATAATACACCAGCAATAATTTATTATGATATAGTACCAGGTGATAAATTAAAAATCACAGTGGCACCAAAGGGATTTGGATCTGAAAATATGAGTCAAATAAAGATGCTTAAGCCTTCAGATGGAATAGAAGGAGTAAAGGATTTTATTATAAAGGTAGTAAAAGAAGCAGGACCTAATCCATGCCCACCTATGATAGTTGGTGTAGGGATAGGAGGAACTTTTGAAAAAGCAGCATATTTATCTAAGAAGGCTTTAATTAGACCCATAGATAGTAAAAATAAAAATAAATTTTATGCTGATTTAGAAGATGAGTTATTAATAAGAATGAATGAACTTGGAATTGGACCTCAAGGCTTTGGAGGGAAAACTACAGCGTTAGGAATTAACATAGAAACATTTCCTACCCATATTGCAGGATTACCAGTAGCAGTAAATATTAGCTGCCATGCAACTAGACATAAAGAAATAATTTTATAGGGGGATAGGATTTATGGAAGTTAGTATAAGTACACCATTAACTTATGAGAAAATAAAAGATTTAAGAGCTGGGGATAGAATATTATTATCAGGTACTATATATACTGCAAGGGATGCTGCACATAAGAGGTTAATAGAGTTATTAGATGAAAACTTAGATTTACCTATAAATATTAATAATGAAACAATATATTATGTAGGACCAACTCCTGCCAAAGAAGGACAAGTTATTGGATCAGCAGGACCAACTACTAGTTACAGAATGGATTCTTACTCACCAAGACTTTTAGATTTAGGATTAAAAGCTATGATAGGCAAAGGGGAAAGAAATGAAGATGTTGTAAATTCTATAATAAAAAATAAAGCTATTTATTTAGGGGCCATTGGGGGAGCTGCTGCTTTAATATCTAAGAGTATAACTAAATCACAAATAATAGCTTACGAGGATTTAGGTGCAGAAGCAATAAGAAAAATGGAAGTTAAAGATATGCCATTAATAGTGATTATAGATACAGAAGGAAATAACCTATACAAACAGGGGCAAGAAGAATACCTTAAGACAGTTACTAATGAAAGAATGGAATAGAAATGAAAAAAATTAAAGAATGAAAGTGACTTGAGCAAGTTTAGCTACAAGGGAATATATAAATGTTTTGATATTGTATAATTCTGAAGTATGGAGAACTATTTCCTTCAGTTATACGAAGAATATTTTAATTTTATAACTATAAGACCTATATACATATAATGTGTAAGTCGACTTGGAACTTGCTAGGTCGAACTGAGCATTATATGTATATAGGTCTATTCTATATAATTAAATTTTGTAGAAGCCTTTTCCATTAACTTCTGACACATCTATTATAGTAATAAATGCCTTAGGATCTATTCTTAAGATTTTATTTTTTAAATGAATCATTTGAGATGAAGTAACTGCTATGTAAAGCATTTTCTTTAATTCATGAGTATATTCTCCTTCTGCTATAAGAGAAGTAACACCTCTATTCATATCTTTAATAACATATTGAATTATATCTTCTTCTTTTTCAGTTAATATTAATAAAAGCTTTTTACTATTAAAACCATTAATAACCCTATCAACTAATGTTCCTTGTACAAACATAGAAATTAAAGTATATAAGGCTTTTGGAAGTCCAAAGATTAAGGCACCTATAAAGACTATAACGCAATTAAGTCCAAAACTAAGTTTACCAATCTCAAAATTAGAATACTTCTTTCTAAGAACCATTGTAATTATATCTGTTCCTCCTGTAGACCCATTTCTAGAAAATACAAGCCCATATCCTAATCCACATAAAACTCCACCATAAATACAGTAAAGTAATAAATCATCTACTTTTACTAAGTGTGATAAAGGTTTAGTTATCATTAAAGAAAATGATAAAGATGCCATACCAACAGCAGAATATAAAGTGAATTTTTTATTTAAAGTTTTATAGCTAAGAAAGAATAATGGTATATTAATTAAAAATACAGTTATACCTGAAGGTATATTATATAAATATTGAAGAATTAGTGCTACACCAGTTGCACCTCCACTTAGCAATTGAGCATTAACTAAGAATAAGTTAACACCAAGAGATGCTATAATGCATCCGATAAAAATAAGAATAAAATCTAAAATCATGTGTTTATTAATTGAAATACTACGAAACATTTGAAACTCCTTAAATTTATAAGTAATCTACACAAACTGATTATATATTAAATAAGTCCTTATGTTAATATTATTTATATATTTTGCTATTTTAATAAAAATGTAATTTTTATAATTAGTAAAATGTCACAATATAAGATATTATAATTATAGGATAGAAAAAATCAAGGGGTGTTTAATAATATGTTTAATGTATTAGTAGTAGATGATGAAAAAGAAATTAGAGATGCCATTGACATATATCTAAGAGGAGAAGGAATGAAGGTTTTTAAGGCACAAGATGGTGTTGAAGCCCTAGAAATCCTAGATAGAGAAAAAATACATTTAATTGTACTTGATATAATGATGCCAAGAATGGATGGAATAAAGACTTGTTTAAAAATTAGAGAAAAAAGAAACTTGCCAATAATTATGTTATCAGCCAAGGGTGAAGATAGTGATAAGATATTAGGACTTAATGTTGGAGCAGATGATTATATAGCAAAACCATTTAATCACTTGGAGTTAGTTGCAAGAGTTAAATCACAGCTAAGAAGATATCAAAAGCCATTAGAATTAGAAGGTGAAAGCCCTGATATAATAGAAGTTAAGGATTTAGTAATTAATAATAAAGAAAAGACAATTTACTTAAGAGGAGATGAAGTAAAGGTTACAGCAACTGAGTTTAAAATACTTCAGCTTTTAGCTTCAAATTTAGGTAAAGTTTTTTCAATTAAAGAAATATATGAAAAGGTTTGGGAAGAACCATTTTATAGAAGTGAAAATACTGTAACTGTTCATATAAGAAGGATAAGAGAAAAAATAGAATTAAATACAAAAGACCCAGAATATATTAAAGTAGTGTGGGGAGTTGGATATAAAATTGAAAGAGAAAATTAAACGATATTTAAATGGGGTATGGGGGGGAGAACTTTTAATTCTTGCTATATCAATAATATTGCTAATTACAGGATATTATCAAGCATTTAATAATTCGTCAGAAAATTTAAACTTAAATACTTTTGATGCCTTATTTAATAAAGATAAGTATATGCAATCAATGATATATTATGAAAGTAAAAGTATTTCAAAATATATATATACAAATACAAATGATTTAGAGGATATAAGTGCAATAAAATATGAAAATGAGCATTTAGCAGGGGATCCTTATTATAATGATAATATATTTTATGTTTTGATTAATAAAGAAACAGGGGAGTTTACAACTAATGATGTAAACTTATTTAATTCTGTAAAACAAGAAGATAATAATGTTCCTTTATTAGAAGATACTGTAAATTCATATTTGAAAGAATGGGGATTATCTTCCGTTAGATTAGATAATAAAGATAAGTATAATTACTATATAATGAGTATGCCAGATAAAACAAATTTAAAGTATATAGATAAATATATAGAAATATATTATAGCAATCCTGATTCATATGCCTATACTATAAAGACTGAAGCTTTAACAGCTAAAACTATGATAGTAGCTACTATTATTACAATAGTTTTATTAATAAAGGTAATATTTAATTTGATTTTTAATAGAAATAATATTCATTTAGAAATAAAGGCATTAAAAAGGTTAATTTATGTAATAAGATATGGATATAGATATAGAGCAACAAGAAATAAGATATTAATATCATTTGGAGCAGCTATTGCTGTAATTTTAGTTTATCTTTATTTAGTTGCAGGCATAAGAAATCAAAATTTACTTGTAACATTTTTAACTAAATATCCATTTAAGGGAACATTAATATTAGTGCTAATTCCATTAGTATGTGTTTTATATTCATTAAAAAAGAGTTTAGATATTACTATTATTAATGATGGATTAAAGAAAATAAA
Organism: uncultured Clostridium sp.; assembly: GCA_934746015.1. Lineage (GTDB taxonomy): Bacteria > Bacillota > Clostridia > Clostridiales > Clostridiaceae > Clostridium. The sequence goes on along the minus strand of CAKVEW010000014.1, from coordinate 52,939 downwards.
CTCTGGAGATTTAGAATACACGCTTGGAAATATAGGGGAAAGGGAAGTTAGAGAGTTAGTTGAAAATATAGATAAGATTAAAGAAGGGTATAAAATAGCCCTAAATGAACAAGTTAGAAATGAAAAGTTAAAAACAGAATTAATTTCTAATGTCTCACATGACTTAAAAACTCCATTAACCTCAATTATTAATTACGTAAATATATTAAATGAATCTAATATAACAGAAGAGGAAAGAAAAGATTATTTAATGATATTAGATAGAAGTTCAAAAAGACTAAAGAGTCTAATCGAAGATTTATTTGAAGCTTCAAAATTAAATAGTGGAAAGATGAAAATAGAAAAACAACCTTTAGATATAGTATCATTAGTTTATCAAGGTGTTGGAGAATATTCAAATCTTTATGAAGAAAAGAATATAGAGTTTAAAGTTAATTCAAACGAGGAAGAGATTATCTTAGATTTAGATGGTAAGTTAATGTCTAGAGTCTTTGAAAACTTAATAGTTAATGCTTTAAAATATTCCTTAAATGACACTAGAGTATACGTAGATATTACTTCTAAAGAGAATTCAGTTGAAATCTCATTTAAAAACATTTCTAACTATGAATTAGACTTCAATACTGAAGATATTTTTGAAAGGTTCACAAGAGCTGATAAGTCTAGAAATTCTTCAGTAGAAGGCTCAGGAATGGGGCTTGCAATAACGAAGAGTATAGTAGAACTTCATAATGGAGTTATAAAGATTGAAGTAGAAGGAGATATGTTTAAAATATATCTTACTATACCTAAGTAATATTATGGTATAATGGTAGAAATTAGTATTAGTAATTAAGGAGTGATAATATGGCAATTTTATTTGTAGAATATCCAAAGTGTACTACATGCAGAAGAGCTAAAAAGTATTTAGAAGAAAATAATATTGAATTTATAGATAGGCATATAGCAGAAGAAAATCCTACAAAGGATGAATTAAAGGATTGGCTTAGAAAAAGTGGTTTAACAATAAATAAATTCTTTAATACTTCAGGAGTACTTTATAGAGAAATGCAACTAAAGGATAAAGTTAAAGTTTTACCTGAAGATGAGCTTTTAGATATATTAGCTACTAATGGTATGTTGGTTAAAAGACCAATAGTTGTTAAAGATGATAAAGTGTTAGTAGGATTTAAAGAAGAAGAATGGAATAAGGAATTGAAATAACTATTATTTTCAAAATATAAATTTTTAAAAATAATTAATATTATTTGACAGTTGATGAAAAAAGGAGGTATTAAAAGAGATATCTCCTTTTTCTATTTTATTATTAAAATCTGAACTTTTACAATAAGAAGAAAGATAATTATAATGTATCTATATGTTGTATATTTCTCTAAGCAGTTTTTAAATATATACTATATGTAGTGGAAGGGGAAAATTATGAATTTGTTAAATGTTTGCAGAGATGCTTTAATTGGGATGAATAAAAGGGATGGATTATATACGGAAGAAAGGCTTTTAGAAGCGTTGAATCATATAATAAGACCGAATATGACTAAAGATGAGGTAAGAGATTCTATTATACAAGTTTCATTAGAATTAACTACAGATACTGAACCAGATTGGCAAAAGATTTCAGAAAAACTTTATGTATATAAGCTATATGATGAAGTAAGAAGTAATAGAAATTTAAGTGAAGATCATGAACTATATGGTGATTTGTATGGATTTATAGAAGAATTAACTAATAAGGGCTTGTATGGAAAGTATATATTAGAAAATTATACTAAGGATGAGATTTTAGAATTAGAAAAAGAAATAAAACCAGAAAGAGATTTCTTGTTTACTTATAGTGGTATTAATCTTTTAGCAAAGAGATATTTAATTCAAGATTATGATAGAAGTAAATTAGAGTTACCACAACAAATGTTTATGGGAATAGCTATGCACCTTGCTGTGCCAGAAAAAAAAGAAAATAGAGTAGCTTGGGCTAAAAGATTTTATGATGTATTAAGCTCATTAAAGGCTACTATGGCTACACCAACTATGTCAAATGCAAGAAAGCCATTTTATCAATTAAGTTCTTGTTTTATAGATACAGTAGATGATAGCTTAAAAGGAATATATAAATCACTAGATAACTTTGCAGAAGTATCAAAGTTTGGTGGTGGAATGGGAATATACATAGGAAAGGTCAGAGGGTTAGAATCACCTATAAGAGGATTTAAAGGTGCTTCAGGTGGAGTAATACCATGGATTAAGTTATTTAATGATACTGCAATTGCAGTAGATCAATTAGGGGTAAGAAACGGATCAGTTGCTATATGGTTAGATGCTTGGCATAAGGATTTACCAGAATTCTTGCAACTAAAAACTAATAATGGTGATGATAGAAAGAAAGCACATGATATTTTCCCAGGATTATGTTATCCAGATTTGTTCTGGAAATTAGCAGAAACAGATATAGATGCTAATTGGTATATGATGTGTCCACATGAAATTAGATTAGCTAAGGGATATTCATTAGAAGATTTCTATGGTGAAGAGTGGGAAAAAAGATATTATGAATGCGTTGAAGATGAAAATATAAGCAAAAGAGTAATGCCTGTTAAAGATATAGTTAGACTTATAATAAAGAGTGCAGCAGAAACAGGAACACCATTTGCTTTTTATAGAGATACAGTAAATAAGATGAATCCTAATAAACACAAGGGAATGATTTATTCATCAAATCTTTGTACAGAAATTATGCAAAACATGAGCGCTATGGATATAGAAAAGTCAGAAATCACAGATGAAAATGGAGATACTATTATTGTTGAGAAAACTAAAGCAGGAGACTTCGTAGTTTGCAATTTATCTTCAGTAGTTTTAGGCAATGTAGAAGTTAAAAATGATGAGGAGCTTGGATATGTTGTAGAAACCCAAATAAGAGCTATGGATAATGTAATAGACTTAAATTATTATTCAGTTCCATTTGCAGAAGTAACTAATAAGAAGTACAGAGCAATAGGACTAGGAACTAGCGGATATCATCATATGCTTGCAAATAATTTAATTCATTGGACAGCAGAGGAACATAAGGATTTTGCTGATGATGTATATGAAAGAATAAATTATCATGCTATAAAGGCTAGTATGAACATTGCTAAGGAAAAGGGAAGATATTCTTGCTTTGAGGGTTCAGACTGGCAAACTGGGGAATACTTTAGACTTAGAGGATATAACTCAGAAAAGTGGAATGAGCTTAGAGAAGAAGTATTAAAATATGGCCTTAGAAATGGATATTTAATTGCGGTAGCCCCAAATGGTTCAACAGCAACAATAGCAGGAACATCAGAAGGAATAGATCCAGTAATGGCTAGATTTTGGTTAGAAGAGAAAAAGGGAAGTATAATACCAAAGACAGCACCTAATTTAAATGAAGAAAATTACTGGTATTATAATTCAGCTTATAATATAGATCAAAAGTGGTGTGTTCAAATTAATGGAATAAGACAAAGACACATAGACCAAGGGCAATCTTTTAATTTATATATAACTACAAGTTATACTATGAGACAAATTATGAATTTATATATAGAAGCTTGCAAAGCTGGAGTGAAATCAATTTATTATGTAAGATCAAAATCATTAACAGTTAGTGATTGCGAAAGTTGTTCAGCATAATTAATTAGAGAATAAAATATTTGGGAGGAACGGTATGTTTGTTAATAAGAAGCCTCTTTTTAATGAGTTCGGTGATATAGAAACATCAAAAAAGAGAATGATAAATGGAAATACAACTAATTTAAATGACTTCAATAATATGAAATACAAGTGGGTTTCAGATTGGTATAGGCAGGCAATGAATAACTTTTGGATTCCAGAAGAAATAAATCTCTCTCAGGATTTAAAAGATTATAATAGGCTAACTAAGGAAGAAAGAACAGCTTATGATAAAATTCTTTCATTCCTAATATTCCTAGACTCAATTCAAACAGCAAACTTATCAAATATAAATAGCTATATAACTGCTAGTGAAGTGAATTTATGTTTAACAATTCAAGCTTTTCAAGAAGCTGTTCATTCTCAAAGCTATAGCTATATGTTAGATACTATTTGCTCTCCTGAAAAGAGAAATGAAATATTATATCAATGGAAGGATGATGAAATCCTATTAGAGAGAAATAAGTTTATAGGAGAGCTTTATAATAATTTTTTAAATGATCCAACAGAAAGAAATTTAGTTAAGACTTTAATGGCAAATTACATATTAGAAGGAATTTACTTCTACTCAGGATTTATGTTCTTTTACAATCTTGAAAGAAATGGGAAAATGCCAGGGTCAGCTCAAGAGATAAGATATATAAATAGAGATGAAAATACTCATCTTTGGTTATTTAGAAATATATTAAAGGAATTACAATTAGAAGAACCAGAAATATTTACAGAAGATTTAAAAGAAGAATTAAAAGAAATGATGGAGATAGCAGTAAAGCATGAAATTTCATGGGGACACTATGTTATTGGAGATAGTATTCAAGGAATAAATAAGAATTTAATAACTGATTATATAAAATATTTAGGTAACATAAGAATGAGAGCAATTGGATTAGAAGAAATATATGAAGGACATATAACTAATCCAGCCGCCTGGGTAGATATCTTAGCAGATGCAAATTCTGTAAAAACTGATTTCTTTGAAGCAAAATCAACAGCTTATGCAAAAGCTGGAGCATTAATAGATGATTTATAATTTTAAGAAACTTTAATACTAGAGAAAAGTAATTTTTCAATGAAATATATTTAGATTAATATAAAAGGGTTTTATCAAATATAATTATTATGATAGAACCCTTTTTTGATTTAATATATATTGAAATAAATGGAAATATTTTTAACTAAAATTTATTTATATAGAAAATATACAAATAAAATATATAATTTAAATAAAATAGAGATAGAAAATTATAAAAATTACGTGTATTTATGTTAACATAAAGAAAAAATATGTTATAATACAATATAGTTGTAATTAAATAAATAGATTAGTAAATCTATAAATTCATATACTATTTAAATTTATAGCTATTATTTAAGGAGGAATCTCAATAATGAAAAAAGGTATAGCTGCATCTAAGGGATATGCAATAGGAAAAGTATTTTTACAAGAACATGAAGAGATAGTAATAACAGATGCTAAGGTTTCAGATATAGAAGCTGAAAAAGAAGTTCTAAAAAAAGCTTTAGAACAATCAAAAGTTCAATTATCTGCTATTAGAGATAAGGCTTTAAAGGAAATAGGAGAGCATGAAGCTCAAGTTTTCGAAGCTCATCTAACTTTATTAGATGATCCTGAGTTTACAGGTGGAATGTTATTAGAAATTGAATCAAATAAAGTAAATGCAATGAAAGCAGTTGAAAATGTTACCAATACATTTGTAATGATATTCGATTCAATGGAAGATGAATATATGAAAGAAAGAGCTGCTGATATAAAGGACGTATCAAAGAGAATCATTTCTAACTTAGCAGGTAAGGGTGGAGATGCTTTTGCTATTACAGAAGCTAATACAGTAGTTGTAGCTCATGATTTAACTCCATCAGATACAGCTCAATTAGATAGAAGTAAGGTAGTTGGTTTCTTAACTAATATTGGAGGAAGAACTTCTCACTCAGCTATAATGGCTAGAACATTAGAAATTCCTGCAATAGTTGGATTAAAAGATATAACAACTTCCGTTAAAAATGGAGATATGGTTATAGTTGATGGTATCGAAGGTATATGTATAATAAACCCAGAACAATCAGTTATAGATGAATATACTGCAAAGAGAGAAAAATTCTTAGCAGAACAAGAAGAATTAAAGAAATTAATAACAGTTAAAACAGTTACTAAATCAGGAAGAAGAGTTGAAGTTTGTGGAAATATCGGATCACCTGCAGATGCTGAAGCAGTAGTTGCTAACGGTGGAGACGGTGTTGGATTATTCAGAACTGAATTCTTATACATGGATAGAGACTCAGCTCCAACAGAAGAAGAACAATTCGAAGCTTATAAGAAGGTTCTTGAAATAATGGATGGAAAGCAAGTTGTAATAAGAACACTAGATATTGGTGGAGATAAAACACTTCCATACTTACCATTACCACAAGAAATGAACCCATTCTTAGGTTATAGAGCAATTAGATTATGTTTAGATAGAAAAGACATATTCAAGGTACAAATCAGAGCATTACTTAGAGCTTCTGTATATGGAAACCTTGCAGTTATGTTCCCAATGATTTCAGGCTTAGAAGAATTCCAAGCTGCTAAAGAATTCGTTGATGAATGTAAGGCTGAATTAAAGGCAGAAGGAAAAGAATACTCAGAAAAAATCCAATGGGGTATAATGGTAGAAATACCTGCAGCTGCTGTTTATGCTGATGAATTAGCTAAGCATGTAGATTTCTTCTCAATTGGAACTAACGACTTAATTCAATACACATTAGCTGCTGACAGAATGAGCGAAAAGGTATCATACCTTTACAATCCAATGCATCCAGCTGTATTAAGATTAATAAAGATGACTATAGATGGAGCTCACAAGCATGGTAAGTGGGTTGGAATGTGTGGAGAAATGGCAGGAGACGAAACTGCTATCCCAACATTAGTTGAATATGGTTTAGATGAGTTCTCAATGAGCGCTACATCAATATTAACAGCTAAGAAAATAATATTAGAACAAGAATAATTAAAATTATGAAAAGTCGCATACTATAAATGCGACTTTTTATTTTAATAAAGGTATATAATTATATCAATAAGGTGGTGAAATAATGAAAATAATTATAGAAATGTTTATTGCATTTTTAAAAATTGGTGCTTTTACCTTTGGGGGAGGTTATGCTATGATTCCTTTAATTGAGGAAGAAGTAGTTAATAATAAAAAGTGGATAGAAAAAAATGAGTTTATGGATATATTAGTAGTTTCTCAAAGCCTTCCTGGAGCATTAGCTGTAAACTGCTCAATATTTTTAGGGTATAAAATTGCAGGATTAATGGGTGCGATTATGGCACTTCTAGCAGTAATTTTACCATCTTTTTTTATAATTATATTAATAGCAGCTTTCTTTATGCAATTTAGAAATAATTATTATGTTAATGCAGCTTTCATGGGAATAAATGCAGCTGTTCCATTATTAGTATTAGTTGGAGCATTGAGTTTAGGCAAAGGATTAGAAAAAAGTATTATAACTGGATTAACTATTATAATCGCATTAATAGCATTAGTATTTTTTGATATACACCCAGTTATAGTAATAATCATATCAGCACTATATGGAGTAATATTCTTAAGAAAGAAGGTGAAGTAGTTGGATTTATTAATAAGACTATTTATAGACTTTCTTAAAATAGGAACCTTTAGTTTTGGCGGTGGCTATGCTATGCTACCATTTATTCAAAGAGAAATAGTAGATAAAAATAATTGGATTAATGTAAATGAATTTATGGATATTATAGGCATATCTCAAATGACTCCAGGACCAATTGCAATAAATTCTGCAACCTTTGTTGGATATAATGTTTGCGGAGTATTAGGAAGTATAATGGCTACATTAGGGGTTGTTTTTACATCCTTTATATTGGTTTCAATAATAAGTAAGATGCTAGAAAAATTTAAGGAATCTTCAATAATTAAAGCAGCATTACTTGGAATGAGACCTGTATTGATAGCTTTAATAATTAAGGCCTTTATAGATTTAGCAAAAGAATCCTATACTGATTTAAAGAGTTTAATAATAGCTTCGATAATAGGATTAGTACTATTAAGTAAAAAGGTTCATCCTATTTTAGTTATAATTATTTCAGCAATAATAGGATTAATATTTTATATTTAACTTTTTGCTAGTTTATATAAAGAGGGAAGAGAATGAATAATAAGGGATACGAAAAAGCACTTTATTTATATAATAATGGAAATATAGAAAGAGCTATAGAAATATGTGAAAAAGAAATATCTAGAGATTTAACAAATTCTAAAGTCCTTAATTTAAAAGGGCTTCTTTTATATTTAAAAGGTGATTTAGAAGAGGCTATAGATATATGGAAGATAAATAAAGATTATAATGATGATGAAATATCAAGTTTATATTTAAAAGATGCCAAAAATGATTTTAAAAAGCTTGAATTATATAAGGAAGCAAAAGAACTAATAGAAAATTTATCTATAGGTGAAGCCATAGATATATTAGAAAAATGTAGGGAAAGTGATTTTAATTATATTAAAGTTAATAATGCTTTAGCTACTTGTTACTTTAGAAAAGGTGATAAGGATACCGTTAAGGAGCATTTAGATAAGGTATTTAAATTAGATAAGAACAATAAAGAGGCAAAGGAAATTAATAACAAGTTAGAGAAGATATATAAATATAAAAATAGAAATTTATTAAAATTTTCTTTAGCTAGTCTTTTAATATTCATTGTTATAATTGCTGCTTTGTTAAAGGGAAAAGAGATAATTAATTTCAAAACTAAAGATATAGAATCTGAGAATAGCTATATTGAAGAAAAAGAAGTAATAAATAATGAAGTTATAGATATGGAGAATCAAGAGGAAAATGAGCAAGTAAAAGAATTAAGTAATGATGAAATAAAAGGAAACTACATAAAAGCCACTGCATATTATGAGGAAGGTAAATATGAAGAAGCAAAAAAATTACTAGAAGATACAATAAATAAATCAAATACTAATTATTTAGATGATGATATTCTTTTTTTATTGGCTTCAACATATGAATCTTATGGAAATATAAATAAAGCCATTGAGAATTATGATAAATACATATTAAATTATAAAGCAGGTAGCTACATAAAAGAAGTTTATTATAGAGCTGCTTTACTTTATAAAGATATGGATATAGAAAAAAGCAAGGAATATGCTAATGAAATTATAATAAATTACCCCAATTCTATATATAATAATAATTATGTGAAAGAAATAATGAAATTATAGGAGGGCTAAATGATAAAGATAATAAAAAATGCTAAAATATATGCTCCAGAGTATCTAGGAGAAAAGGACTTAGTAATATCATCAAATAAAATTGAGGGAATATATGATAGTTTGGAGATACCAGAAAATTTTATAGATATAGAAGTTATAGATGGTAAAAATAAGCTACTTTTTCCAGGGTTTATAGATAATCACGTACATATTAGTGGTGCAGGTGGAGAAGGCGGTTTTAAAATGCGAACTCCAGAAATAATGTTAACAGATCTAACAAAGGCAGGTATTACAACTGTTGTTGGATGTATAGGAACAGATGGGGTTTGTAGAGATATGTCTAGCTTAATAGCAAAAGCTAAGTCTTTAGAGGAAGAAGGAATAACTACATATTGTTATACAGGATCTTATGATATTCCTGTAAAGACATTAACTGGATCTATAAAAAAAGATATTATGCTAATAGATAAGGTAATAGGAATTGGTGAGATAGCCATATCAGATACTAGAAGTTCTCAAGCTACATATGATGAATTAGTTCAAGCAATAGCACAGGCTAGAGTGGGTGGCTTATTAGCTGGAAAAGCAGGTATAGCAAATATTCATTTAGGAGATGGAACAAGGAAATTGGGCTATTTATTTAGATTAGCTGATGAGACAGAACTTCCAATAACACAAATTTTACCAACCCATATAAATAGAAATGGAGATTTATTTAAATCTGGTGAAGAATATATTAATAAAGGTGGGTATATAGATTTCACTACCAGCACTCCAGTAGATCAATTAGCACCAGGAGAGCTGAGAGCAAGTGAAGCCTTAAATATTCTAATAAAAAATAATTCTAATGTTAAAAATGTAACTTTTTCATCAGATGGTAATGGTAGTATGCCAATATTTGATGAAAAGGGAAAGTTGATTAAAATAGGAATTTGCTCTGTTTCAAGCCTTTATGAAGAAGTAAGAGAGTGTATAAAAACTTATAAAATACCAATAGAAGAGGCACTTAAAGTTATAACTTCAAATGTTTCAAAGGTATTAAAATTAGAAAATAAGGGTTCTATAGAAAGTGGAAAAGATGCTGATTTAGTATTAGTAGATGAGGATACTTTAGAAATAGATACTGTTATAGCCATGGGAAAACTAATGGTTAAAAATGGAGAAGCTATTGTAAAAGGAACTTTTGAATAACTGAAGGGGCTGTCTTAACAGCCCTTAATTAAAAATTTAGAATGTAAAATGAAGAATTATTGAAGTAATTTGTTCCAAATTACCAAAATATATTTTTATAAACTCCTTAGGAGTTTATTCTTTTATTCTGCATTTTACATTTTTCATTTTACATTGTGCATTAGCACAATTAGTTATTTGTATTAAAAAACAAATGTTGCCCAATAGTTTTAGAATCTTTCTTTTCAACACCTTGCATCCATGAGCAAGTAGCTATGGCAGGATTGTAGAAAAATAAAGCTTCATTAGTTGGGTCATTTCCTTCAATAGCATCATAAACAGCATTATAACATTCTTCTGTTGGAGTGACATTGATTTCACCATTTACTACACAAGAAAATGCTTGAGGCTGTAATATAACCTCTTTAATGCTATTAGGAAAATCGGTACTCAATACTCTATTTAAAATAACCGACGCAACTGCGATTTTGCCTTCATAAGGCTCACCTTTACTTTCAGCATAGACTATCTTTGCCATTAAGTCTAAATCTTCTTTTGTTAAATAAATTAGTTTGTCATTGTGATTAAAAACTTGAATAGCTCCTTCCTTAGGTTTATTTATTAATGTTAGATTTAATTCTTCATTTAGATTGTTCTTCCTCATTTCTATAGTATTGCAATAAGCAAATACTTTGATGTTTGCTGAAAATAAAAGGGCTATTAATAAAATAGAGATTTTTCTTAAATATTTCATAAATAACCTCCTTTTGGATAAATAATAATCCAAAAATTATTATTACCAAAAGAAATAATTTAATACTAAAATTTTATTAATTTATTTTCATATATACTATATGCTGATAAGACATCATTCCTTTTAGAATTAGAATTCTTATATTTAGTATCTATTTCTTTAGATATTTCATCTGAATTTCTTACGGTTTTTTCATATATAACAGCATCTTTAATAGATAATAAATAAGCTGAATATGAATTTAAGTATTCATTTAAGGATTCATAAATATCCATACATCCTTCAGGAATAGAAATAAAATTAATATTATCTTTTAAATTGTTATAGGTTTCTTCCTTTTTATAAAGATCATCTATAATTACATTTAAGTCTCTTTTATCTTCTCTTACCTTATTTATTGCTATAGATAAATCCTCATTTAGGTAAGAAATATCACTTTTATATTCTTGAAGAGTATTGATAAAATTTCTTGTTTGGATATCTCTAAATTGAGAATCCCTATTAATTTTAATTAAAGTATTCATATAACTACTAAAGTTATTAAAGTATTTTGTAGTTTCCTCAGAAAAAGTAACATATATTTTGTTAGGTGTTAACTTAGAATAATTTGATATACAATCCTCCTTCAGTGAGTCAAACTTATTTAAATCATCAACACTTTTTATGCTTTCTGGATTAGATAATGATTCAAGGCTAAAATCAAATAACGAAATTGTAGAATTTACAGCAGTAGTTAAATTAGTCTTAGTTATTGATATATCATGGGAAACTTCTTCTACTTCAGTAATAGATAGAAGAACTTTATTTAAATTTTCCTTACCTGTAGCTAATATGTTTTTTGTAATAGTTGTATCTATAGTTAGATCCTTTATTCCATAAGGAAGGGTTAAAGTAATTTCACTTAATTCAGTAGAAGCATGTTTTAGGTATCTTTTTATTTTATTTTCTTTTGAATTATAGTTAATAAAAAATATAGAAGACGATATTAGAAATAATAATATAAAAGAAATTAATAAAATATTCTTATGTTCCTTAAAATAAGTTAAAGGACTTTTATTCATAAACTAATCACCTCACATTTCTATTTACATAAATTTATATTATAAAAAATATTAAAATATTATTAAAAATCTTAAAAAGATAAAGTATTATACTAAGATTTTATTAATTGGTGTATAATTATAATATATAAAAAGTTGGGGGGACCCTTTGATGCAAGAAATTAGTACATTTTTAGTTAATACATTGAAAAATATATCAATATCATCGATTTTAGATATTATAGTAGTTGCTTATATATTCTATAAAGGGTATTCATTAATTAAAGAAACTAGAGCGGAACAACTTTTAAAAGGTATTATTTTAATGATTATACTCATACCAATAAGCTATTTACTAAAGTTAGAAATGCTTAACTTTATTTTAAATAAGACTCTTACTATAGGTCTATTATCGGTAATTATTATATTTCAACCTGAGATAAGAAGAGGGCTAGAACATATAGGAAGAAGTGCATTTGAAGAACTTCATAAAATGCAAGATGAAGAAAAAAGAAGTATTACTGTTAATGAAATAGTAAATGCAGTGGGAAATTTATCTGAAAGTAAAACAGGAGCTTTAATTGTAGTTGAACAACTAACTAGACTTGGAGATATATCTAATTCAGGTACTATTTTAGATGCAAATGTTACATCCAATTTACTTGAAAATATCTTCGTAGTTAATACACCATTACATGATGGAGCAACTATAATAAGAAATGATAGAATATTGGCTTCGGGATGTGTTTTACCTTTAACAAGCAATAACACAATAAATAAGAAGCTTGGAACAAGGCATAGAGCAGCTATAGGATTATCAGAAATTTCTGATTCCATTGTTATAATAGTGTCAGAAGAAACAGGAATTATATCTTTGGCCATTAATGGTAGATTAACAAGAAATTATGATAAAGAAAAATTAAGAATTATTTTACTAAAGATGTTAGAACATAGTGATAATAAAAAAGTTAAATCAGCTGGGGAGAGGGTGAAGGCATGGATAAAAAGGAAAAAAATAAATTCGTAGTACCGATTATATGCCTTTTATTATCTATAGGATTGTGGGTTTATGTTACTAATGTTGAAAATAAAATAAGGACTACTGAAATAAGTAAGATACCAGTTGAGTTAGTGAATTTAGATGCTTTGACTTCATCTAAATTAGCCTTAACACCTAACCAAGAGTTTTATGTAACTTTGAAAATAGAGGGCAATACAAATGATATTAATAAAATAAAGAAAAGTGACTTTAAACTTCAAGTAGATTTAAGTGAATATGCTTGGAAAAAGGGAGAAAATAAAGTACCAGTAACTATAGTAGATTATCCTATTAGTGTTAGTATAAGAAATACAAATACTTTAAGTATTTCTATAAAAATTGAAGATATGGTTGAAAAAACTATGGCTGTTACATCTAACATTAATATTACACCTAAATCTGGATACTTTGCATCAACTCCAGTTATAAATCCAGAGGAAGTAAATATATTAGGTGCAGAATCTGTTGTAAATAGTGTTTCAAAACTAATTGTAACAGATAATAAAGAAGATGTTCATGAAGATATTATTGGAGACTATGATATTAAGGCAGTAGATGAAAAGGGAACAGAAGTACTTGGAGTTAGTCTTTCTAGCATAACTGCTAGGATAGAGATAAAAGTTAGTAAAGGAAAATCAGTTAATGTAAAGATACCAACTACTGGACAGCTAGCAAATGGTGTTAAATTGAAATCTATAGATAGCAGCAGAAAAACAGTTGAGATTTTAGGGCCTAAGGAGATTTTAGACATAATAAATGAAGTGTCAACTAATCCAATAGATTTATCGACTATAACAGGTAATAAGGATATTAATCTTAACTTAATATTACCAGAGGGAATAAATGTTGCTCAAGGAGAAGAATTATTAACAGCAAGAGTTAATGTTGTTTCTATGGTAACAAAGGATTTTGCTATTAAATTAAATATAGCTGGATCTACAGACGGAATAAAGGTAATTCCGAATAAGGAAAATATCAAAGTAACTATAAAGGGATATCAAGATGAAATAGAAAATGTAACAGAAGATAATATATTAGCTAGTTTAGATATTAGTACTTATAAATCCGAAGGAACCTTTGATGCAGTTCCAAATGTTACATTAAAGAATCTAAATGGAAGTTTCTCAATAGAATCAGTAGAAAATGTAACCCTTACTGTATCTAAAGAAATAGCCCAAGGTTCTCCAAGTAATGAAAGTAATACTGATGACTAAAAAAGTATAAGTATAATTTTAAAAACTACTAACTAAATTTTGTTTAATAAAGTTTAGTTAGTAGTTTTTTATATAATTTGTAGATTAATATAAACCATATTTTTTTTTATTAATGTATGTTAAAATAAGAAATTGTACAATAATAAAATATCTTTATAAGTAATGTAATACTTAGAGAGGGGAAGATAAAATGGCCATAAGAATTAATAATATAGCCTTAAGTATAGATGAAGATAAGAGTTTATTAATAAATAAGATTTCAAAGAAGTTAAGAATTCCAAAAGAAGAGATAAAAGATTTTAAGATAATAAAAGAAAGCTTAGATGCTAGAAAGAAAAATGATATTAAATATGTATATTGTGTAGATGTTGAACATGCTAATGAAGAAAAACTAATAAAGAAGCTTAAAGATAAAGATTTAAGATTAGAAGTTCCAAAATATAATGCTGAAATTGAATTTGGAGAAAAAGAACTTAAAACTAGACCTGTAGTAGTAGGATTTGGACCAGCAGGAATTTTTGCAGCACTTTTATTAGCAGAAAAGGGATATAAACCTATAGTAATAGAACGTGGAGAAGATGTGGATAAAAGAACAGAGACTGTTAATAATTTTTGGGAAACTGGGAAGCTAAATACAGAATCTAATGTTCAATTTGGTGAAGGTGGTGCTGGAGCTTTCTCTGATGGTAAATTAACTACTAGAATTAAAGACAGTAGATGTGATTATGTATTAAGAGAATTAGTTAAGGCAGGTGCCCCAGAGGAAATAACTTATATGGCAAAACCGCATGTGGGAACTGATCTTTTAAAAGGTGTTGTAAAAAATATAAGAGAAAAAATTAAAACCCTAGGTGGAGAAGTTTTATTTTCTACTAAATTAGAAGAAATAATAATAGAAGAGGGGAAAATTAAATCTATTATAGCAAATGGAAATGAAATTCCTTGTGAAAATTTAATTTTAGCTATAGGACATAGCTCGAGAGATACATATGAAATGCTAGATGAAGTTGGTGTGTTTATGGAACCTAAAGCTTTTGCTATAGGAGTAAGAATAGAGCATCCACAAGAAGTAATAAATAAAAGTCAATATGGAGAAGCGTACAAAAATCCAAAACTTAAGGCAGCTGAATATAGGTTAACATATCAAAGTGAAAAATTAAAAAGAGCAGTATATTCATTCTGTATGTGTCCTGGTGGAGTAGTAGTAGCTGCTGCTTCAGAAAATGAAAGATTAGTATCAAATGGAATGAGTTATCATGCTAGAGATTTAGAAAATGCTAATTCAGCATTAGTGGTTACTGTATCTCCAGAGGATTTTGAAGGAACATCTCCTTTAAGAGGAATGGAGTTCCAAAGGTATTATGAAGGTTTAGCATATAAGTTAGGTGGAGGTGACTATAAGGCACCAGTACAATTACTAGGCGATTTCATGGAAGATAAGGTTAGTACAAAACTTGGAAGAGTTATACCAAGCTATACAGCAGGCTATGTTTTTGAAGATTTAAGAAAATGCCTTCCACCATATGTAATAGAAGCATTAAAAGAAGCTATTATTGATTTTGACAAGAAAATTAAGGGATATGGGAATTATGACTCAATTTTAACAGGTATAGAAACTAGAACTTCAGCTCCTGTTAGAATAAATAGAGATAAAAACTTGCAGAGTGTATCTATACAAGGATTGTATCCTGCTGGTGAAGGAGCTGGATTTGCTGGAGGAATAATATCAGCAGCAGTTGATGGTATTAAGGTTGCAGAAAAAATCATAAATGAGTATAAACCAATTCAATAAAAATATAAGAAAATTCTGAAAATTAATATTTTCAGAATTTTTTTTGTTAGAATATAAAGTGAGTAGGGAAAAAATACAAATACATGATAAAAATTTAACAATATTTTTAAATTAGTATGGGGAGTAAAAATCAACTAAATGTATATGAGGTGTAAACATGAGTAAAAATTTTGATGATCTATTGCTAAAGGTTAATGAGATTTCTAATAAGAAGGTTGCGGTTGCCGTTGCCCAAGACGAACCTGTATTAGAAGCAATTAAATTAGCTAAAGAAAAAGGTATTGCAGATGCAATATTAGTAGGGGACAAGAAAGAAATTAAAAAAATAGCAGATAAGATAGGTATGGACTTATCAGACTATGAGATAGTTAATGAGCTAAATGTAGCAAAAGCTTCCTTAGAAGCTATAAGATTAGTTTCAACAGGAAAAGCAGATATGGTTATGAAGGGGTTAGTAGATACTGCTACATTCTTAAGAAGTGTGCTTAATAAAGAGGTGGGATTAAGAACAGGAAAGCTTATGTCTCACGTTTCAGTATTTGAAATTGAAGGAATAGATAGGTTAATTCTATTAACAGATGCAGCATTTAATACTTATCCAGACTTAAAAGGAAAGGTTCAAATTCTAAATAATGCAGTAGGAGTAGCACATGCTTGTGGAATAAAAGTTCCAAAGGTGGCAGCTGTATGTGCTGTTGAAGTTGTAAATCCAGATATGCAAGCAACTATTGATGCAGCTTTATTGTCTAAGATGAATGATAGGGGACAAATAAAGGGCTGCATAGTAGATGGACCTTTAGCACTTGATAATGCTATTTCTGTTGAAGCAGCAGAACATAAAGGAATAAAAGGTGAAGTAGCAGGAAATGCAGACATAGTATTACTTCCAAATATAGAAACAGCAAATGTTATGTATAAAACTTTAACTTATACAGCTAAAACAAGAAATGGTGGACTTTTAGTGGGAACATCAGCACCAGTTATATTAACTTCAAGAGCTGATAATTTTGAGACAAAAGTAAATTCAATTGCTTTAGCTGCATTAGTTGCTGAAGCTATAAAGTAATTATATTGGGGGAAAATATATGTTAAATAATCTATTAGTTATTAATCCAGGATCAACATCGACAAAAATTGGGGTTTTCCAAGGTGATAAAGAATTATTCCAAGAAACCTTAAGACATTCATCAGATGAAATAGGAAAATACGATACTATATTTGATCAGATGGATTTTAGAAAAGATATAATAGTAAACTTACTTAAAGAAAAGAACTTTGATTTAAATTCTTTATCAGCAGTAGTTGGAAGAGGCGGAATGCTAAAACCTATGGAAAGTGGCACATATAGGGTTAATGATAAAATGCTTGAAGATTTAAAAATAGGAGTACAAGGACAACATGCTTCAAATTTAGGGGGAATGCTAGCAAATAAAATAGCTGGAGAATTAAATATTCCTGCTTTTATAGTTGATCCAGTAGTTGTTGATGAACTTGATAATGTTGCTAGAATATCAGGTGTTCCAGAATTGCCAAGGGTAAGTAAGTTCCATGCATTAAATCAAAAAGCAGTTGCCAAAAGATATTCAAAAGAAAATGGAATAAAATATACAGATTTAAATCTAATTGTAGTTCATATGGGCGGAGGCGTTTCTGTTGGAGCACATAAAGATGGCAGAATTATAGATGTTAATAATGCTTTAGATGGAGAAGGTCCATTTTCACCAGAAAGAGCAGGAACTGTTCCTGTTGGTGCATTAATAAAAATGTGCTATAGTGGAAACTTTACTGAAAAAGAAGTTTACGCAAAGATAGTTGGAAAAGGTGGATATGTAGCTTATTTAAATACAAATGATGCAAGAGATGTATTAAAGCTTGTAGATGAAGGTGATAAGAATGCTGAATTATATTTTAATGCATTTATATATCAAATTTCAAAAGCTGTAGGAGAAATGGCAACTGTTTTAAAAGGAAAGGTTGATAGAATTATTCTTACAGGTGGAATAGCATATTCAGAAAAGGTTGTAGAAGAATTAAGAAAGAGAATAGGGTGGATATCAGAAATTACAGTATATCCAGGAGAAGATGAATTATTAGCTTTAGCAGAGGGAGCTCTTAGAGTTTTAAATGGGGAAGAAGAAGTTAAAGAATATATTTAAATAGCAAAGTAATTTTTAATGAAAGAATGAAGAAATTAAAAAATGAAAAAATTGAGGTAATAATATTATTATTAAAAAATCCATTTAGGATTTTTACCACAATTTTTTTATTACTTCATTCTTTAAATTTTTCATTATTTTGCTTTGTAAAATACCATTAATGGGTTAAAATCACCTTCATAGAATTATTAAAAGGACTCTTTCTTTATAATATTTGAAAACATAAAAATATAATATTTTTGAAATACAAAATATGGTAAAATTATTTAAAGGAGGGGATATCTTTGATTACTTCAGAAAATATGAAAAACAGAATGACTATGATATCAGAAATGAAAAATGAAAGCACATTTCAGATTTTAGAATATGATAATTTACAAGGAGCTATGGATTTAAATACTGCATTGCAAGTCAATTTAATGAAAGGCTCATCAATTAGATTAAAGCAAATTAGAATTATTCTAGATGATAGTGAAGTAAAGATAGAAGCAGGAGCTCTAAACTATATGAAGGGCGATATTGATATAGTGACTAAAACTGGTGGAATAATAGGACTTGGTAAGAAGCTGTTTTCTAGTAAGGTTACAGGTGAACCAATGTTTAAGCCAGTATTAAGAGGAACAGGAGAATTGTTTTTAGAGCCTAGATTTGGTCATTTTACTTTAATAGAATTAGAGGATGAAGAAATTATTATAGATGATGAATTGTTTTATGCTTGTGAAGAAGGAATAGAAGTAGAACCAGTAATGCAAAAAAGCATGTCTTCAATGATATTTGGAAAAGAAGGAATATATCAAACAAGATTAAGGGGAAGTGGAATAGTAGCTTTAGAAATTCCAGTACCAGAAAAAGAAATATTTAGATGCAAGTTATTTAGAGATGTATTAAAGATAGATGGAAATTTTGCAATTTTAAGAAGTGGTAATATAGAATTTACAGTAGAAAAATCAGGGACTACTCTTATTGGTACTGCACTAAATGGTGAAGGTTTACTTAATGTTTATAGAGGAACAGGAGAAGTATGGCTACTACCAACAGAATCAATTTATGCTAGCTTAAAGCAAAGAGGGTTAATGGATTTGAAAGGTGTACCAATTGAAGATATAGAAGATTGAATACTTTAGTGTTATATAGTTGTAAATTGTAAATAGTAAAGATATAATTTTAATTATGAAAAAAGTTTAAAGCATGTAATAAAAGTTAGGAGTGAATTGTTTGGGTATAGTTGAAAGTAAACTGAAAAATTCAGAATTAGATTTATTTTTTGAAGCAATTTTACAATTAGAAAATATAGATGAATGTTATAATTTTTTCGAAGATGTTGCAACAATAAATGAAATAAAATCATTAGCACAAAGAATACATGTTGCTAAGTTGCTTAACGAAAAGAAGGTTTATACAGAGATAGCAGAAAAAACAGGAGCAAGTACAGCTACCATAAGCAGGGTTAATAAATGCTTAAATTATGGAGCTGGTGGCTATGAGTTAATTTTAGCTAGATTAGAAAAAAATAAGAAATAATAAAGTTGTAATGTATAAACTATAAATATATACTATTATTATGATATTATGTATAACCAATTGAAAAAAGCGAGGTAAAAAATATGGGTAGAATGTTTGGAACAGATGGAGTTAGAGGAATTGCAAATACAGAATTAACATCTGAAATAGCTTATGGTTTAGGTAGAGCAGGTGCTTATGTATTAACAGAAGGAACTCATAAGCCGAAGATATTAGTGGCTAAAGATACAAGAATATCAGGAGATATGCTAGAAGCAGCTTTAGTATCAGGAATATTATCAGTAGGCGCTGAAGCAGTAATATTAGGAGTTGTTCCTACTCCAGCTGTAGCTCATTTAATTAGAGAATATAATGCTGATGCAGGAATTATGATTTCAGCTTCACATAATCCAGTTGAATATAATGGAATTAAATTCTTTGATAATAAAGGATATAAATTACCAGATGAATTAGAAGATGAAATTCAAAGAGTTATAGAAAGTGGATTTGAAGGAGTTCCAAGTCCAACAGGTCATAACTTAGGAAGATCACATATTGAAGTTGGTGCACTTGATGAGTATATAGATTATGCTTTATCAACTATACCAGTTGACTTAAAAGGATTAAGGGTTGCATTAGATTGTGCAAATGGTGCTTGTTATAAGGCCTCTGTAAAAGCATTTAGAGAACTAGGTGCAGAGGTTTATGTAATAAATGATAATCCAGATGGAACAAATATAAATGAAAAATGTGGTTCTACTCATCCAGAAGAATTACAAGAATATGTTGTTAAAAAGAAGTGTGATTTAGGTTTTGCTTTTGATGGAGATGCAGATAGATGTCTAGCAGTAGATGAAAAAGGAAACCTTATTAATGGCGACTTTATATTAATGCTATGTGCAAAATATCTTAAAGATTTAGGTAAATTAAAAGACGATACTTTAGTAGTTACAGTAATGAGTAATTTAGGTTTAGATATTGCTTGTAAGAAAGAAAATATAAGAACTATAAAAACTAAAGTTGGAGATAGATACGTATTAGAAGAAATGGTTAAGGATGGATATGTTCTAGGAGGAGAACAATCAGGACATATTATATTCTTAGATTATAATACAACAGGAGATGGATTAGTTACAGCTCTTCAAGTTGCAGCTATTAGAAAGAGAAGTGGAAAAACTTTAAGTGAACTTGCTGGAATAATGAAAGAACTTCCACAAGTACTAGTAAACGCAAAGGTTCCAAATGATAAGAAAAATATATACTTAGAAGATGAAGAAATAGTTAAAGAAATAAAGAGAATAGAAGAAACTTTAGATGGAGTAGGAAGAGTATTAATAAGACCTTCAGGAACAGAACCATTAGTTAGAGTTATGCTTGAAGGTGAAAATCAAGATGAAATAGATAAGATGGCTCATGGATTAGCAGATTTAATACTAAGTAAAATTTAGTTTTAAAGTAAGAAGTAAAAGTTAATATTATTTACTTTAGATGCAAGGGAGAAAAATATAATTATGGTGTGACTTGGAGAGTGTGAGTTCACATCTATGAATATATTTTTCTCTTTTCTTTTATATCTATGAAAAATAAATTTGACATTGTGGATAAGTATGGTTAGTATGTGTATAATAAATGAAATTTATGGGGTGATAAAATGAATAAAAAAATGCCAGTTTTATTTCTATCTCATGGAAGTCCAATGAATGTAGTTTTAGATAATGAATACACAAATTCATTAATAAAACTTGGACAAGAGTTAGAAAAACCAAAGGCCATTATTATAATTTCAGCTCATTGGAAAACTAAAGGAACATATATAACATACAGTAAAAAGCCGAAACAAATTTATGATTTTTATGGATTTCCAGAGGAAATATATAATATAAAATATGAGCCAGATGGTGGAGAAGAATACGCTGAAATGGTTGCTGAGGAATTAAAAGAAGAAGGTGCAAAACTTATTGATGAATGGGGTTTAGACCATGCTACTTGGGGAGTTTTAAAATATCTTTATCCAAATGCTAATATACCAACATTTGAAATAAGTTTAAATGGATTATTAACAGAAGAGCAACATTACAATATAGGTAAAAAGTTATCTAAGTTTAGGGAAAAGGGAATATTAATAATTGGTAGCGGAGATATAGTTCATAATTTAAGAGTTGCAGATTATGATATTTACGGAAAGCCACATGAATGGGCTGAGGCCTTTGATAATTATATTGTTAATGCGGTTAAAAATTATAATTATGAAACTTTAATTAACTATAAAGCTTTAGGAGACATTTCAAAAATTGCAGTGCCAACAGATGAACATTTTTTACCACTTTTATATGTAGTAGGTGCACAAGATGAATATGATAAGGTAGAAGTTATTCATCAAAGCATTCAGAATTCTTCTGTCTCAATGACTTGTATTAAGATAGGATAGATTAGAAATTAAAAATGAAAAAAATTAAGGAGCTCAATATTTTGGGCTCCTTTTTATTGATCTATATAGTTACGAGAATTAAAGTAAACTATTATTATTTACATATTTTATGAAAATATTTAACATTTATTATTAAATTATACATTTATTATACACAAATTAATTTGTTAATTTATATATAATAAATACAAAATATAAATATAGAATAATAGAAAATGTTATTAATTAGTCAATAATATTATGATAATATTAATAAAACAGTAATAAAGTATATCTAAAAAAGCATTCAAAAAGTGATTTGACAAAGTTTTCTTAAAATTCTTGACATAGGATGAGATGGGTAGTAAAATTTTAGCAATAACAAAACTTAATATGTCCTTATGATTATAAATGCAATGAAGGAGACCTTTATTTAGATTAAAAGTTTCAGAGAGTCCATGGTAGGTGAGAATGGATACTTTACTAAGTAATAATCACTCTTGAGCAGTGTCACAGAAAGTACGAAGGAGTATAAATAAGTGATAACCGGTAAGCACCGTTATAGGCAAGGGTTTGTTTGAACCTAGTGATTGTAGAAATTAAGGCGGAATTATATACCACCATAATGATTCTTTCATTAAGGGTGGTTTTTTTACACAATTTTTTAAAAAGGGGGCTAAGAATTTGGAAAGACATGTATTATCTGTATTAGTTAGAAATTCATCTGGGGTTTTAACTAGGGTTTCAGGACTATTTGCAAGACGTGGATTTAATATTGATAGTTTAACTGTAGGAAGAACAGAGAATCCAGAAATATCAAGGATGACTATTGTATTAATGGGGAATGATGACGTTTTAGAACAATTTACTAAACAACTTAATAAGCTAGAAGATGTTTTAAGAGTACATGAATTAGAATCAGAATATTCAATGTATAGGGAGCTAGTACTAATAAAAGTAAAAGCTTCACCAGAAAATAGAGGGGCAATAAACGAAGTAGTAAAAATATTCAGAAGCAAGATAATAGATGTAGCACATAATACCGTAACAATAGAGCTAACAGGTGATGATAGCAAGATTAATGCACTAATAGAGCTAATGGAAGACTACGGAATTGTAGAAATAGTTAGAACGGGAATAGCTGCCTTAGAAAGAGGAGATAAAGATATTACTAATTATGGACAATACTTTAATTAATAATGAAGAATGAAAAATGTAAAATGTAAAATTAATGAAATAACTTAGCAAAGCTAAGTTATAAAATAGAAAATTAAAATTCAGCTATGCTGAATTATCCTTAATTCTTAATTCTTCATTTTACATTCTACATTTAAATAAGGGGGTAAGCAATGAGCAAAAGGTGTATAGAAATCTTTGATTCTACATTAAGAGATGGGGCGCAGGGTGAAGATATTTCATTTTCTCTTGAGGATAAGATAAAGGTTGCTATTGCTTTAGATAAACTGGGGGTTTCTTATATAGAAGCTGGTAATCCTGGATCTAATCCAAAGGATATGGAGTTTTTTAAGAGAATGAGGGAAATAGAGCTTAAGAACTCAAAGTTATCAGCCTTTGGGGCAACGAGGAAGGCAAATATTAAAGCTGAAGATGACAATAATATAAAGAGTTTATTAGAAGCAGATACAGATGTAGTTGTTATTTTCGGTAAGTCATGGGATTTTCAAGTAAAAGAAATATTAAAGACATCATTAGATGAGAATTTAAATATGATAAGGGATTCTATAATATATCTTAAAAGTCATAATAAAGAAGTTGTATTTGATGCAGAGCATTTCTTTGATGGATATAAGGCTAATAGAGAATATTCTTTAAAAACATTAATGTCAGCAAAGGAAGCTGGGGCAGATGTAATAACCCTTTGTGATACTAATGGAGGAACTTTAACTTCTGAAATACAAGAAATAGTATCTGAAGTAGTAGCTTCAGTAGGCGGTAAGATAGGAATTCATTGTCATAATGATATAGGAATGGCTGTAGCCAATTCAATAATGGCTATAGAATGTGGGGTATCTCATGTGCAAGGAACATTTATAGGAGTTGGTGAAAGATGTGGAAATGCAAATTTATCATCTATAATACCAACCTTACAATTAAAGCTTGGATATGAAGCCATTCCTGAAAATAAAATTTCAGAGCTTACAAAGACAGCAAAATATATTTCTGAAATATCTAATATAAAACTTTTAGATAATATGCCATATGTAGGGGCATCAGCCTTTGCACATAAGGGCGGAATGCATATAGATGCAATTTGTAAAACTCCAGAATCCTATGAGCATATAAAACCAGAAATAGTAGGAAATGATAGAAGATTCTTAGTATCTGAAGTAAGTGGGAAAAGTACCATTTTAAAAGAAATTCAGAAGATATTTCCAAGTATAACTAGAGATAGTGCTGAAGTTGAAAAAATAACTAATAGACTTAAAGAATTAGAATATGAAGGCTATAAATTTGAAGGGGCAGAAGGCACAGTAGAACTTTTAATTAGAAAGACTATAGGGAAGTATAAGCCTTTCTTTGAATTAAAACATTTTAAAACCATTGGGGAACAACCTTGGAATACTAAGGATTTTACATCAACAGCTTTAATAAATGTAGTTGTGGAAGGGAAAAATAAAATGACAGCAGCAGAGGGAGATGGCCCTGTTAATGCTTTAGATAAAGCTTTAAGAGAAGCACTTGAAAATTTTTATCCACAATTAAAAGAAGTAAGGCTTATAGATTATAAGGTTAGGGTTTTAGATTCAGAAAGTGCCACAGGAGCAAAGGTAAGGGTTTTAATAGAATCAATAGATGGAATGGAAAATTGGAGTACTGTTGGGGTATCTAGAGATGTTGTAGAAGCTAGTCTAATAGCTTTAGTTGATTCAATAGAATATAAATTAATAAAAGATATAGAAAAAAAATTAAAGACTTATTTTTAAAAAGGGGGACTAAAAATATGGGTATGACTATGACTCAAAAAATCCTTGCAGCCCATTCAGGATTAGAAAGTGTGAAGGCGGGGCAGCTAATTGAGGCAGATTTAAATTTAGTGTTAGGCAATGATATTACATCACCAGTAGCAGTTAATGAATTTTATAAATTAAAATTAGAAAAAGTTTTTGATAAGGATAAGGTAGCAATAGTACCTGATCACTTCACTCCAAACAAAGATATAAAAGCAGCAGAACAAAATAAAATGATAAGGGAATTTGCCAAAGAGAAGGATATAACTAATTACTTTGATGTTGGTGAAATGGGAATTGAACATTGTCTTATTCCAGAAAAAGGCCTAGTAGTTGCTGGTGATGTTGTAATTGGGGCAGATTCACACACTTGTACTTATGGAGCTTTAGGAGCTTTTTCAACAGGAATAGGTTCCACAGATATGGCAGCTGGAATGGCTATAGGTAAGTGCTGGTTTAAAGTGCCAGCAGCAATAAAATTTGTTTTAAAGAATAAGCCTGCTAAGTGGATAAGTGGTAAAGACATAATTCTTCATATTATAGGTATGATAGGTGTTGATGGAGCTTTATACAAATCAATGGAGTTTGTTGGAGATGGAATAAAATATCTTTCAATAGATGATAGGTTTACAATGGCAAATATGGCTATTGAGGCAGGTGGGAAAAATGGAATTTTCCCAGTTGATGATGTAACAGTTGAATATTTAAAAGACCATTCAGATAGAGAGTGGAAAGTTTATGAAGCAGATGAGGATGCTGAGTATGATGAAGTTTATGAAATAGACTTAAGCACATTAAAACCAACAGTAGCCTTCCCTCATTTACCAGATAATACGAGAACTATAGATAATGTTGGGGATGTAGAAGTAGACCAAGTAGTTATAGGTTCTTGTACAAATGGTAGGATATCAGACTTAAGAATTGCAAGAGATATAATAAAAGGTAAAAAAATTAAAAAGGGAGTTAGATGCATTGTATTCCCTGGAACTCAAAAAATCTACCTTCAAGCTTTAGAAGAAGGAATAATAAAAGACTTAGTAGAAGCTGGTGCAGTATTCTCAACATCAACTTGTGGGCCATGCTTAGGAGGTCATATGGGTATCCTAGCAAAAGGTGAAAGAGCAGTTTCAACTACAAATAGAAATTTCGTAGGAAGAATGGGACATGTTGAATCAGAAGTATATCTAGCAAGTCCAGCGGTTGCAGCAGCATCAGCACTTACAGGGAGAATAACAAACCCAGAAGAAATTAAAAATTAAGAATGAAAAATGAAAAATTAAGGAAATAACTTAGCAAAGCTAAGTTAAGAAATAAAATTTCAAATTCAGCTATGCTGAATTATCCTTAATTCTGCATTTTACATTATAAAAAGGGGGATTTTAAATGAAGGCAAAAGGTAGAGTTTTTAAATATGGAGACAATGTAGATACAGATGTAATAATTCCAGCAAGGTATTTAAATACCTCTGATCCAAAGGAATTAGCAGCACACTGTATGGAAGATATAGATAAAGAATTTACTAAGAAAGTTCAAAAGGGAGATATTATAGTTGCAAATAAGAACTTTGGTTGTGGCTCATCAAGAGAGCATGCACCAATAGCTATAAAGGAAAGTGGAGTAAGTTGTGTAATAGCTTCAACTTTTGCAAGAATATTTTATAGAAATGCAATAAATATAGGATTGCCTATATTAGAATGCGATGAAGCAGTTAAAGCAATAGATGCAGGGGACGACTTAGAAATAGATTTTGCTACAGGAATTATAAAAAATAATACTAAAAATCAAGAATATCAAGGAGAACCATTCCCAGAATTCATGCAAAAAATAATAAACTGCGGGGGACTAGTAAACTACATTAAGAATGAAAAAATGAAAGAATGAAGAAGTAATTAAGAATGTAAAGTGTAGAATGTAGAATTAAGGAATAAACTCCTGCGAAGTTTAGAAATTTAATAATTCAGCTTTGCTGAATTATAACAATAATTTTTCATTTTTCATTCTACATTAAAAAGGGGGTTAAAAGATGAATTATAAAATAGCTGTAATACCTGGGGACGGAATTGGTCCAGAGGTTGTGGAACAAACTGTGAATGTTTTAAATTGTGTTGGGGATAAGTTTAACCATACCTTTGAATATGAGTATTTATTAGCAGGAGGATGTGCTATAGATGAAAAAGGTACACCACTTCCAAAGGAAACTTTAGAGGCTTGTAAAAAAGCAGATGCTGTATTGCTTGGAGCAGTGGGTGGTCCGAAATGGGATGATCTAAATGCAAAGGTTAGACCTGAACAAGCATTACTTGGATTAAGAGGTGGATTAAACTTATATTGTAATTTAAGACCAGCTTTATTATATGCACCATTAAAGGATGCATCTCCATTAAAGGATAGCATAATAGGGGATGGTATAGATATATGTGTAGTTAGGGAACTGACTGGGGGAATATATTTTGGCGAAAGAGGCAGAGAAGAGATAGATGGAATACAGGGTGCTTATGATACTGAAAGATATAATGTGAATGAAGTAAGAAGAATAGCTAAAATTGCATTTGAAACAGCTATGAAAAGGGATAAAAAGCTTACAAGTGTAGATAAAGCAAATATATTAGAAACTTCAAGGCTTTGGAGAAGTGTTATAGAGGAAGTTTCTAAAGATTATCCAAAAGTTCAGGTTAATCATATGTATGTGGATAATGCTTCTATGCAATTAGTAAGAGATCCAAAGCAATTTGATGTAATAGTCACTTCTAATATGTTTGGGGATATTTTATCAGACGAGGCAAGTATGATAACAGGATCAATTGGGATGTTACCTTCAGCATCTTTAGGAGAAGGAAAGTTTGGAATGTATGAGCCTATACATGGTAGTGCACCAGATATAGCAGGAAAGGGAATTGCCAATCCATTAGCAACTATACTTTCGGCAGCAATGATGCTAAGATACAGCTTTAATTTAGAAGATGAAGCAAGAATTATAGAAGGTGCAGTAGTTAAGGCTTTAGAAGATGGGTATAGAACAGGGGATATAATGAGTGACGGAATGAAGCTAGTTGGAACTAGTGAGATAGGAAAATTAGTATTAGAAAATATATAAAGTGAGAGGTGAAATATATGAGGAGTGATGTGATAAAAAAAGGTCCACAAAAAGCACCACATAGATCATTATTAAAGGCAACTGGGTTAACTGATGAAGAAATAAATAGACCATTAATAGGTGTTGTAACTTCACAAAATGATATAATAGCAGGCCATATAAATTTAGATAAAATAGTTGAATCAGTTAAAAAGGGAGTACTTATGTCTGGAGGCACTCCAATAGTATTTCCAACTATAGGAGTATGTGATGGTATAGCAATGGGACATGAAGGAATGAGATATTCCTTAGTTACAAGAGAACTTATAGCAGACACTATAGAATGTATGGTTAAGGCACATGCCTTTGATGCATTAGTATTAATTCCAAACTGTGACAAGATTGTACCAGGTATGATGATGGCTGCATTAAGACTTAATATACCAGCAATAGTGATTAGTGGTGGACCAATGTTAGCCGGTAAATTCAAGGGTAAAGACGTATCTCTTTCAACTATGTTTGAAGCAGTTGGGGCATTTGAGAATGGAACTATGTTAGAGGGTGATTTATGTGATATGGAAAATAAGGCATGTCCAACATGTGGATCATGTTCAGGTATGTTTACAGCAAATTCAATGAATTGTTTAGCAGAAGTTTTAGGGTTAGGGTTACCTGGAAATGGAACAATACCAGCAGTATATTCAGAAAGAATGAGACTTGCTAAATATGCAGGTATGAAAATAATGGACTTATTAGAAAAAGATATTAAACCAAGAGATATAGTAAATGAAAAATCTATAAGAAATGCATTAACTGTAGATATGGCTTTAGGATGTTCTACAAATAGTGTTCTTCATTTAACAGCAATAGCAAATGAAGCAAAAGTAGATTTAAATTTAGATATGATAAATGAAATATCAGAAGTAACACCAAATCTTTGTAGATTAGCACCAGCTTCAGATACTCATATTGAAGAATTATATTGGGCTGGTGGAATTCAAGCAGTTATGAAGGAACTTTCAAAGAAGGATCTTTTAGATTTAGATTGTGTAACAGCTACATCTAAAACTCATAAGGAAAACTTAGAGGGAGTAGAAGTACTTGATTACAATATTATTAAGAATATAGATGAACCATTTAGTTCAACTGGTGGAATTAGGGTATTAAGAGGGAATTTAGCAGAAGATGGAGCCGTAGTTAAGAAATCTGCAGTATTAGAAGAAATGTTAGTTCATAAGGGACCAGCAAGAGTATTTGATTTAGAAGAGGATGCAATTGAAGCTATTCTTTCTAAAAAAATAGTTAAGGGTGATGTAGTAGTAATTAGATATGAAGGTCCAAAGGGTGGTCCTGGTATGAGAGAAATGCTATCACCAACATCAGCAATTGCGGGAATGGGTTTAGATAAATATGTAGCACTTATAACTGATGGAAGATTCAGTGGAGCTACTAAAG
The DNA here is from genome assembly GCA_934746015.1 of uncultured Clostridium sp. Classification (GTDB taxonomy): domain Bacteria; phylum Bacillota; class Clostridia; order Clostridiales; family Clostridiaceae; genus Clostridium. The sequence continues at coordinate 23,422 of CAKVEW010000014.1, read as the reverse complement.
GAGCTGCAATTGGACATATTTCTCCAGAAGCAGCTGAAGGTGGAACAATAGGACTAGTAGAAGAAGGAGATATTATTTCAATAGATATACCAAATGGAAAACTAGAACTATTAGTAGATGATGAAGTTTTAGCAGAGAGAAGAAAGAACTTCAAACCATTACCACCAAAGGTAACAGAAGGATACTTAGCAAGATATGCGAAATTAGTAAGCTCTGCAAGTACAGGGGCAATACTTAAATAATGAAAAAATGAAAGAATGAAAGAATGAAGAATTAATGAAGAATGTAAAATGTAGAATGTAGAATCAGGGAGTAAACTCCTTCGGAGTTTAGAAAATTTAATAATTCAGCTTTGCTGAATTATATCCATAATTTTTCATTTTTCATTCTTAATTCTACATTTCAAAAAAGGGGGGTATTTATGATTATAACTGGAGCTGAAATTTTAATAAAATCCCTTTTAGATGAGGGTGTTGATACAATATTCGGATATCCAGGTGGCGCTGTTTTAAATATATATGATGAACTTTATAAATATAGAGATAAAATTACTCATATATTAACTGCTCATGAACAAGGTGCTTCTCATGCGGCTGATGGATATGCAAGGGCGACTGGAAAGGTTGGAGTTTGTTTAGCTACTTCTGGTCCTGGGGCAACTAATTTAGTTACTGGTATTGCAACTGCATATATGGATTCGATTCCTATGGTTGCTATTACAGGAAATGTAACTAAGCCATTGTTAGGAAAGGATAGTTTCCAAGAGGTTGATATTACAGGAATTACAATGCCAATAACAAAGCACAATTATATTGTTAAAGATGTTAATGATTTGCAGAGAATAGTAAGGGAAGCATTTTATATAGCAAAAGAAGGAAGACCAGGACCTGTATTAATAGATATACCTAAAGATATAACAGCAGCAAAAGCAATATATGAGCCAATAATTCCAAAAGAGGTTCAGAGAAAAACTAAACATATAACAAAGGAAGCTTTAGAAAGTGTAGCAAAATTAATTAATGAAGCAGAGAGGCCATTTATATATGCAGGTGGTGGAATAGTAGCATCAGGAGCTTATGAAGAGCTCAAAGAAATAGTTAATAAAATAAATTCACCAGTTGCAACTTCTCTTATGGCAATGTCATCAATGCCATATAATCATCCATTATATACAGGGATGATAGGAATGCATGGAAGTAAAGCTTCAAATATACTAACCAGCAAATGTGATTTATTAATTAATCTTGGTGCAAGGTTTAGTGATAGAGTTATAAGCAGTAATAATCATATAAAAAATGCAAAAGTAATTCATATAGATATAGATCCAGCAGAAATAAATAAAAATGTAAAAGTAGATTCATTTATAGTTGGAGATTTAAAAATAGTACTTCAAAGATTAATTCCACTTCTTAAAGAAAAGAAAAATGAAGAGTGGCTTGAAAAGATGAGGGAGCTTAAAGCCTTAAATATTGAAGAAACTTCTGAAACAGGAGAATTAACTCCAGAGTTTTTATTTAGAAAGCTTAGTGAGTTAGATGATGGAAGTTTTGTTCTTACAACAGAAGTTGGTCAGCATCAAATGTGGGCTTCTCAATTCTTTAAATTTAAGACACCAAGAACTTTTATATCATCAGGTGGTCTTGGAACTATGGGGTACGGGTTAGGTGCTTCAATTGGGGCACAAATGGCATTAAAGGATAAACAAGTAATTAATATTGCTGGTGATGGAAGTTTTGGAATGAACTGCAATGAACTAGCTACAGTAGCTAAAAATAATTTACCTATAATAGTTATAATACTAAATAACAATTCTTTAGGAATGGTAAGGCAGTGGCAAAACTTTTTCTATGAAGGAAGATATTCATCAACGACTTTAAATAGAACAACAGATTTTGTAAAGGTAGCTGAAGCTTTTGGTTGTAAGGGATATAGAGTCCTTGAGAAAGAGGAACTTCTTCCTGTGTTAAAGGAAGCTCTAGAATATAAAGGACCAGTTGTAATAGATTATGTAATACACAATGATAAAAAAGTATTTCCTATGGTTGCACCTGGTGCACCAATTAATGAAATAATAAGTGAAGAAGATGTTTAAATAATAGGGGGTTAGAAAAATGGCAAAAATGTATTATGAAAAGGACACAAATTTAGATTTATTAAAGGGGAAAAAGGTTGCAATAATTGGATATGGTAGCCAAGGACACGCACATGCATTAAACTTACATGAAAGTGGAGTAGATGTTGTAGTTGGACTTTATAATGGAAGTAAATCATGGAAAAGAGCTGAAGAATCTGGATTAGAAGTAGCAACAGTTGCAGAAGCAGCAAAGGAAGCAGATATTATAGTGATTTTATTACCAGATGAAAAACAAGCACAAGTTTATAAATCAGAAATTGCACCAAACTTAGAAGCAGGAAATGCCTTAGTATTTGCTCATGGATTTAACATTCATTATGGACAAATAGTTCCACCAGAAGATGTAGATGTATTTATGTGTGCACCAAAGGGGCCTGGACATATGGTAAGAAGAACTTATACTGAAGGATCAGGAGTTCCATGTTTAATTGCTGTATATCAAAATCCAACAGGAAATGCTAGAGATTTAGCTTTAGCATATTCAAATGGTATTGGTGGAGCAAGAGCTGGTGTTTTAGAAACTACCTTTAAAGATGAAACAGAAACAGATTTATTTGGTGAACAAGCAGTTTTATGTGGAGGTTGTACAGCACTTATAAAGGCAGGTTTTGAAACCTTAGTAGAAGCAGGATATGCGCCAGAAAATGCATATTTTGAATGTCTACATGAAATGAAATTAATTGTAGACTTACTATATCAAGGTGGTATGAGCATGATGAGATATTCAATATCTGATACTGCAGAATATGGAGACTACATGGTTGGGGATAGAATAGTAACAGATGAAACGAAGAAAGAAATGAAGAAAGTATTAAAGGAAATCCAAGATGGAACATTTGCTAAGAACTGGTTATTAGAAAACCAAGTTGGAAGACCAATGTTTAATGCAAGAAGAAAGATGGAAGCTGAACATCCAATCGAAAAAGTTGGTAAGGAACTTAGAGGAATGATGAGCTGGATAGATACAAAAAAATTAGATTAACAATTAAAATTAAATGGCTTAAGCTTTAGAAAGAAATTCAGTATTATAGCTGAATTTCTTTTTTTGTTTATGTTAAAATATGAAATATAAACAAAAGGAGGAAAAGAGATGAATATTATAAGCTTTCTAGAACTAGTGGAAATACAAACAAAAGTAGCAAGTGTTATTCCATATTTATTAGGAACTTTTTACGCTTTATACAGATATGATAATTTTAATCTTAAAAATGCAATTATAATGTTTTTATCAATGATAATATTTGACATGACTACAACAGCTATAAATAATTATATGGATTATGCAAAGGCAATTAAAAAAGAAGGATATGGATACGAAACTCATAATGCAATAGTAAGTAATAATTTAAATCCAAAAGTAGTTAGAGTCTTAATTTGTACCATGTTAGTTATAGCAGCGACTTTAGGATTATTATTAGTTAAAAATACTAATATTATAGTTTTATTAATTGGAGCTATATCCTTTGTAATTGGAATAGCCTATTCCTTTGGACCAATTCCAATTTCAAGAACACCCTTTGGGGAAATTTTTTCAGGACTTGCTATGGGTTTAATAATAACATTTTTATCTATTTATATTCATATATTTGATATGGGAGTATTAAGTGTAAATATTAATGGATTAAGTAATGTAAGCATAACCTTCAATTTTATAGAATTAATTAATATATTTATAATATGTTTATCTCCAATAATGGGAATTTCAAATATAATGCTTGCAAATAATATTTGTGATATAGATGAGGATATAGAAAATAAAAGATACACTTTACCAATATATATTGGTAAAGAAAATGCATTAAAGGTATTTAAATGGTTATACTATGCTGGATTTATTTCTATATTTATTGGCGTAGTACTTAGAGTGCTACCAGTGGTTTCAATAGTAACTTTATTAGTATTAAAAGTAGTTCAAGGAAATATTAATAAATTTAATAAACTTCAAACTAAAAAGAATACTTTTGTTTTAGCAGTTAAAAATTTTGTGATTACAAATTTAGTTTATGCTATTACTATTTTAGCTGGAGTTTTATTAGGATAAAGTGAATTAGAGAGAATTTAGAAGATAAGAGTAATATGAAATAGTTAAGAGTTAATTTTCAAAGTACTTAATTGGATTTTGAAAATTAACTTTTTTCTTATTTTTTGAAAGTTTACAAGTAATATGACATTTAGATAATAGTATATTTTTATAAAGCAAGAGGGAAAATAACTATGTGGCTAAATGAGGAGGAATTAAAAATGAAAAAATTATTAATAGGGATGTTGATAACTTGTAGTTTAGGACTAGCAGCTTGTGGAAGAAATAAAACAGAAAATCCATCAACAAATAATAAATCAGGTACAGGAGTAACAGATGGAACCAATGGCACAGGAGTGCATGAAAATAATGGAACTGGAACAAACAATGGGACAAATTCCAATACAAATGGAACTAATAACCAAGGGTCTTCAATAAATGAAAGTAGAACTGCTGTAAATAATTTATATACAGAATTTAATGAAAAAGTTGGTGGTGGAGTAGAAAATATAAACTCTGAAGATTGGGATAAATATAGTACAGAATTTAGAGGTAAGCTTACAAATTTAAGAAATACAGTAGAAGATGCTTCTATAAGAAGTACCTTAGATGATATGGAAAATTTATTTAATGAATATGATACAGCAATAAGAGAAAAGAAAGATGTAGCCAAGGATAAAGTAGAATCAATGAAAACAAAAATTGAAAATACATTTAAATAGTTAAGAAATTAGAGGTTATCTTAAAAGCGATATTTAAGATAACCCTTTATTGAGTTATAATTTATTTATTAATATCAAAATACTAAATAAGATTAAACTAGGAGAAAAAATGAATTACGTATATATTTTAAAATGTTCAGATAACACTTTATATACAGGGTGGACAACCTCTCTAGAAAAAAGAATAAAAGTTCATAACAGTGGAAAAGGAGCTAAATATACAAGAGTTAGACTTCCGGTAGAAATAGTATATTTTGAGGAGTTTGAAGATAAAAAAGAGGCAATGAGAAGGGAATATGCAATAAAGCAACTATCAAGACAAGAAAAATTAAAATTGATAGATAACTTTAGTGGAGTAGTTAATATTTAATTTTTATATTATTAAATATTAACTACTTTTTACATTTAATCAAGATAAATAAGGGTTATCATAAAAAAATAATTTTATATTTAATAAAACTCAGCGTAGTCTGAGTTTTTTCAGCAATTATGCATTATGCATTATGCATTGATTATATGTCTAGACATCTACATGTATAGTTATTAATAGGAGTAAACAGGAGATATATAGAGATAAAGTTAAATAAATTTAAAATATAAGATAAAATAATTAAATTTAAATTAAAATGATTGATTTTGATAAAAAGTATGTTAAAATTAGTTTATATATTAAGCTTAGTTGCATAATATATACTATAAATGAAATAACATAATATTTAAGAAAGGAGGATAGAAAATTAAAAGAAAGCGCCAGAACTTAAGTGAGCCTCTAAATCTATGATTTAGTCAGGCGAACTTACTCCTTCGAATGAATATGAGAAGGAGTTTCCTAAAATCTTCAAGCTTTTTATTAGTTTTGGAGAAGTTACTAACTTGAGGAAAGTAACAATAAGTTTTTAATTATATAAAGCTTATTTTTAAAGGAAGCTCGACTCGCATTCGCTCGCTGAGTAAGTTCCACAAACCAAATCGAAGATTTGGGGTGTCACTTAAGTGGACGAGGTTGGGGAGTATCGATACTTCGGCGGGTGCCCCACGGTATTCACACTACCGTTAACAGCTAACAAAACTGTAAAGTGATTTACAGGACAATATTAGCTAGGTGTTAAAACCTTCAAAGTGCTATTGCACAGTGAAAATTAATAATGAGAATGTAAAACTAATGAGGAAATTTTATAAGTAGTTTCTAAAATAGATATATTTTACTTTCTACATTTTTAGTTTTTAAATGTTGCGAAGCTCTTTAATTTTTAAACAAAAAATAATAGACAATGGAAGGAAGAAAAAATATGTGTGGAATAGTTGGATTCGTAGGTAAAAAAGAAGCATCTCCAATATTAGTTGAGGGATTATCTAAATTAGAATATAGAGGATATGACTCAGCAGGAGTAGCTGTACTAGAAGATGGAGAAATAAAGGTAAGAAAGTATAAAGGACGTTTAAAGAATCTAGAAGATAACTTAAACCAGAGCCCATTAATTGGGAAAATAGGAATAGGTCATACTAGGTGGGCAACTCATGGAGAGCCTTCAGATATCAATTCACATCCTCATACAAATGGAAATGCAACAATTAGTGTTGTTCATAATGGAATTATAGAAAACTATATAAAACTAAAAGAATGGCTAAAGACTAAGGGATATGAATTTTATTCAGACACAGATACAGAAGTAATCCCTAATTTAGTAGATTACTATTATAAAGGTGATTTATTTGAAGCTGTTACTAAAGCAACTTCTAAGATGGAAGGTAGTTATGCTATTGGAGTTATCTGCAAAAATGAGCCAGATAAAATAGTAGCAGTTAGGAAAGATAGTCCATTAATAGTTGGTGTAGGAGAAGGAGAGTACTTTATAGCTTCAGATATACCAGCAGTTATTAATCATACTAGAGAAGTCTATTTATTAGAAGATAAGGAATTTGTAATATTAACTAAAGATGGAGTAGAAATTAAAACAGAAGATGGAGAAAAAGTAGATAAAGAAATTTATCATGTTACTTGGGATATAGATGCAGCTGAAAAAGGCGGTTATGAAGACTTCATGTTAAAAGAAGTTCATGAGCAGCCAAAGGCTATAAGAGATACTTTAACATCTAGAGTTTTAAAAAATGCCCCTGTTCAATTAGATGATATAAATCTTACAAAAGAAGAATTAGAGTCTTTTGATAGAGTATTTATAGTAGCCTGTGGAACAGCTTATCATGCAGGTTTAGTTGGAAAAACTATAATAGAAAAATTAGCTAAGATACCAGTTGAAGTTGATATAGCTTCAGAATTTAGATATAGAGATCCACTTATAACAGATAAATCATTAGTAATAGTTGTAAGCCAGTCTGGTGAAACAGCAGATACTTTAGCTGTATTAAGAGATGCGAAGAAAGTAGGAGCAAGGGTTCTTGCCATTACAAATGTTGTAGGAAGCTCAGTTTCAAGAGAAGCAGACCATGTTATTTATACTTGGGCAGGTCCAGAAATAGCAGTTGCATCAACAAAGGCTTATGAAACTATGTTAATAGCATTTTATATTTTAGGTATTTACTTTGGTGAACTAAAGGGAACTATTGATAATAATTTAGCAGAAGCCCTAAAGGAAGAATTATTAGTATTACCTGAAAAAGTAAAGGCAATATTAGATAAGAAAGATGAATTACAAAAATATGCTTCAAAACATTATATGACTAAGGATTTATTTTTCTTAGGAAGAGGATTAGACTATGCAGTAGCATTGGAAGGTTCTTTAAAACTTAAAGAAATATCTTATATTCACTCAGATGCTTATGCAGGTGGAGAACTTAAGCATGGAACAATTGCTTTAGTTGAAGAAGGAACTCCAATTATAGCATTATTAACAGATGATAAGTTAAAGGATAAAATGGTAAGTAATATTAGAGAAGTTATTACAAGAGGAGCTAAGGTTTTAGCAATAGCTATTGAAGGGGATAATGAAGTTAATGGAGTTTGTCATGAAGTAATTTATATTCCAAGAACTCATGAGTTGTTAACTCCAATTTTATCAGTCGTTCCACTTCAATTAATAGCTTACTACGTAGCAAAACAAAAGGGCTGTGATGTAGATAAGCCACGTAACTTAGCAAAATCAGTTACTGTTGAATAATATATAATAAAGGAGATTAGGAATATGAGAGAAGAATTAATTAAAAAATTATTAGATGAATATAAAGAAACAAAGAAAGCATTAGAACTTGGAATTGATTGGTTAAATGAAAAGGACTATGCTAAAGGAAAATTAGACTTAGTTAATGTGATTATAGCTGATTTAGAAGAATTATCAAAAGAGGCTTAATATATAGAAGTGCACATCCTTACAATATGAGGGTGTGCATTTTTTATTAAAATCTTTTTAACAATTTTTGATTTTATAGTAATGAAAAAACAGTTATAATAAAAGTAAATAAAATACACATTTGGGTATTATAAACAATATCAAATGGAGATATATAAAGGTTTTTAAGGCTATTTTATTTCTTTTTTAAATTTTAACTACTAAAATAAAAGGGTGATTTTATGCAAAGAGAGATTATAAGGAATACAAAATTATTAAATGAAGAAGGAAACTTAAATCAATCAGGGTATGCAAGAAGCTTAATTCTAGACTATGATAGAAAAGATATTAAGGCTAATTCTCTGCGTATTAAAGAATGGGATTATTATTTAATATATAATGATCAATATGGAATAGCTTTAACTCTTGCAGATAATTCTTATATGAGCTTAGAAAGTGTTTCTATCTTAGATTTTAAAAATGCAAAAGAAAAAACAGTATCACCAATTCAAGCCTTTTCTCTTGGAAAAATTAATATGCCTTCAAGTTCTAAAAAAGGAGATGTAGTGTATACTTCTAAAAAAGTTGATTTATCCTATAAACATAAAGCTGGGAAAAGAATCTTAGAATGTAGAATTGATAACTTTCATGATAAACAAACATTTAGTTGTTATCTTGAATTAGATGAAGAGCCCCAAGATTCAATGGTTATTGCTACTCCATTAAAAATACATGGTACTGGGGTGCTGGTTGTGGAATAGTAGATAATCATGAAGTGGGTTTTAATATTGGATATGGATTTGGTGATACTAGTTCGGCAAGTGAAAATGCTATTTTTTATGATGGTATTTTGCATAAGCTAGAAGAGGTTACATTTAATATTCCAACTGATGAAGGTGGTAATTGTTTATATATGAAGCCTTGGACTTTTACAAGCAGTGATAAAAGATTTGAAATGGAATTTAAACCTATCTTAAATAGGGCTTCTTGTACTGATGTAAAATTAATTTGTAGTGATCAAAATCAAGTTTTTGGTAAGTTTAATGGTACTATGATATTAGATAATGGTACAAAGATAATATTGAAAGATTTTTTAGCCTTTGCAGAAAAAGTTTTAAATAAGTGGTAAAGTATAAATTAAATATAAAAATAAAAAAATGAATTTTATATTATTATCACATATTTGTAATAGCAATAAGAATATAATAATAAAATTATATGAGAATGCATACTCTAATTATAAATAATAAAACTATGACAATTTTTAAAATCTCTTATTTAATTGTTTATAAATTTTGAAAAAATTCAAAATATTTGGTAAAATTAAATATATAATAAATTATATGGGAGATATAAAAAGGATGAGGTGATTTTATGTGTTTAACAAGTTGTTTAATGGGGCAAGAAAATATAGTAGTTTTAAAGGCAACTAAGGATACTATAAATGATGTTATAGAAAAGGGGATATATGCCTTAACTAATTTACCTGATAATTATAATCAATTTGAAAAGTTTGTATTAGTAGATGAGACGGATGCTAATAAGACTAAGGTTTTAGCAATGGGAAACATAAGTGAGCCATATTCCATTAATGAAACCAATCAGTCTTTAAATTCATTTAATAATTATAATTGGAAATGGGAATATAAATTATATAATATAATAGATTTAAGAGGAAATGAATTAACACTCCAAGATGTTTTTATGGAAGAAAACTTAGATAAAATTAACTATACTGTTCAATTTTAAATATAAATGAGTTGAAAGAAATTAAATATATTTTTTAACTGTAAAGTAAACGTTTAAATAATGTGCTAATAAAGTAAAAAGTTTATAGTTAAATTAATTATTTAAAAAGTATGAAATAACATATTTCAATAGCTTGAATGCATGAGCTATAAGAATTAAGATATTTCATACTTTTTATTATTTAGAATTTATATATCTAAGTGATCTGCTTAAGCTAGTAATTACTACAGAACCATGATTTTCTTCTGGAGCTATATATATAGTAGAGTTTTCATTAAATTCTTTAATTTTATTATGTATCTTTTCAGCTCCCTCAACCATGTAACCTTCCTTTTCGCCAACTCCTATAAATATATTTTTATCACTATTTTCTAGGTTAGGAAAGTCTAGAAGTTCATAGTCATTCCACCAAACTGAAGGGCTAAAGGAAATTATATTTTTATATATATTTGATCCTTTTAATAAATTCCATAATACATAATAACCACTTAATGAATGGCCAAGTATAGTTATATTATTCTTATCAAAACTTAGATTAGCTTCAATTATTGGTAGTAGTTCTTTTTCTATAAACATATTAAAATTTTCACTACCTCCAAGATTATTAGGTATCATAAATTTTCTTTTTTCATCTATATGATATTTTTCAGAAGGAGCTGTGAAGTCTAAAAATCTCTTTTCTTTTTTTTCAAATTCTTGATGACATATCCCTACAACTATTGAAGGTTTAACTCCAGTTTTAATAAATAATTGTCCTTGTTGCTTTATACAAGATTTAACTATTTCAAAATAATATCCGCCATCAAGTACTATTATTAGTGGTAAATCACTTGCATTTGAATCTTCTGGAATGTAGAATTTAATATCATAAAAACTATTGGTATAGTTTGATTTTATTTTAAAATCGTCCATAAAAAATACTCCTTTGTGCTAATATTTAGTAATAAGTATAAAATAATAGAAGGGAAAGGTCAAGAATCATGAAACAAAGCATTAATTGGCTAATTGAATATTTTTCTGAAAGTTCTATTGAGTTCGTTGATATTTTTAAAGCTAAATTACCTCCCAATGAAAAAGATCTTAATAGAAAAACTGCAAAGGGTTTATGTGGAATAGTAATACCGATAATAGGGGAATGTTATTTTTCTTTAAATAATAAAAAATATAATTTAAATAGTAATACAATTTTACATTGTGGTTCTAGTATGAATATAAGAGTTGAAACAGAATATTCAGGTATAGAGTATTATGTAGTTCATTATAAAAATATTTCAACTATAAAAAAATTTGAGAACATAGAAGAGGAATCTTTTTATTTAGAAATTGATGATAGGCTACCTCTATTAAAATACTGTGAAAATATTAGAGATAAATCATTAAGTCCAGATAATTTCACCAAATTCTCTTGTAAGGTTGATTTTATAAATTTAATTAATTCTTTAATAGAGAATGTACGAGCAGTACATTATAATGACAAATTAAAATTAGTTAATAAGGGAATTGAATACATAAATAAGAATTTTAGTGAGTCAATATCAATTAGTGAAATATCAGATATTTTAGATATAGATAGAAGAAGGTTTAGTGATATTTTTCAAGAAGTAACGGGATTATCCCCAATAAAATATTTAACAGAATATAGATTAAAGGAGGCAAAAAGATTATTAAAATTTTCTAGTTGCACAATTTCTGAAATAGCAGATATGACTGGATATAATGATTGCTTCTATTTTAGTAAAACATTTAAAAAAAATGTAGGGATATGTCCTAGAAAGTATAGAGAGGTTAATACAGATGTTGTTAAGAGATTAACCATTAAAAAATAAATTCGGCAAAAGTACAAAAAATAATAAATAATGTCTATTTTCCATTCCTAGATAATTTGATAAAATAGTTACGAATTGAAAATGATTATCATTACGAATGGGGGATAAACATGAAAAAATATTTATCATTATTGCTATCAACAGCTTTAGTTGCAAGCTTAACAGCTTGTACATCAAAGGGAGCTTCAGAAGTAAATGAAGTAGAAAATAAAGATGCATCATTTACAGTAAATTATTTAGGACAAGACTATTCTTTCGATAAAAAAATTGAAAATATAGTTCTTGCAAGTTTAGAAGGAATGGAAGATGCAGCAGCTTTAGGTGTTAAAGCAGTAGGAGTTTTAGATGTTGCTGGACAAGTTCCAAAGTATCTGGCAGAGGACTTTAAAGATGCAACTTTAGTTGGAGATAAAATGAAGCCTAATGCAGAAGTTATACTAGGTTTAAATCCTGATGTCATTATAGGATCTTCAAAATTCTCAGAAGAAGTAATGGCACAGTTAAACAAGATAGCAGTAACATTACCATATTCACATATATCAGCTAATTGGAAAGATAATCTTCTAGCTTTAGGAGAAATAACAGATAAGAAGGATGAAGCTAATAAATTAATTTCAGACTACGAAGAAAAGTCTTCAAAGACAAAAGAAGATATAGAAAATAAATATAAGGATCAAGATATTTTAGTTATTAGAGTAAGAAAGGGATTAATGTATGTATATCCAGCAGATGTATATTTAAATCCAGTTTTATATACAGATTTAGGATTGAAAATTCCTGATATAGTTACTCAAGCAAAAGCACAAGCTGAATTAACAATTGAGACTTTAGCAGAAATAAATCCAAGTGCTATTTTCTTACAATTTGAAGATAGTGAAAATGCGGATACTCCAGAAGCTCTAAATGAACTTTTAGCAAATCCTATATTTAAGAGTTTAGAATCAACTAAAAATAATAAAGTATTCGTAAATACTATTGAACCTTTAGCTCAAGGAGGAACAGCTTGGTCAAAGGTTAGATTCTTAGATGCAGTTGTAGATAATTTATTAAAATAATAAGTTAGTATTAGAGTATAATTTAAAATTTTGTAGATATAGTAATTGCTACAAAGTAAAAATGTATAATTTTTAATATACCTTTGAAAACAAATTATTAAAAACATTATTTTAGAAACTCCGTTAGGAGTTTCTTCTTTAATTTTACATTTTACATTATTAATTTTACATTGCGCCTTAGCGCAAATATAAGGGGATAAATATGAAAGGTCTTAATAAGAAATTTTTGTTAATATTAATAATATGTTTAGTAGGGATAGTTAGTGTGACTATTTTATCCGTAGGTATGGGAACTAAATCAATACCAAAAGAAGTAGTTTGGGATGCTATTTTTAATTTTGATGAAAGCAATGTAGATCATATAATAATAAGAAATAATAGGTTACCAAGAGCTATTGCTGTATTAGTAGTTGGAGGGTTCTTAGCTGTGGCTGGTTCAATTATGCAAGGCATAACAAGAAATTATTTGGCATCACCATCACTTATGGGAGTAAATGATGGTTCAGCATTTTTAATCACTATAGCAATGGTTTTTTATCCAGGGCTTTCAAATGGAAGCCTAATTTTAGTTTCTATAATAGGCTCTATAATTGGAGCTTTGCTAGTATTAGGAATAGGATCATCTATAAAAAATGGACTATCTCCAGTTAGACTTGCAATTATAGGAACAATAGTAGGGAGTTTTTTAAGCAGTCTGGGGTCAGCTATTGCTATGTACTTCCAAGTGTCTCAAAGCATTTCATCTTGGTATAACACAAAGGTTCATACAGTAAACAGTGACTTATTAAAACTTGTAATACCAATAGGAGTTATTGGTATTGTAATAGCAATAATAATAGCTAAAGATATTACCATAAGCTCATTGGGAGAGGATATAGCTATTAGCTTAGGGCAAAGAACAAATATAGTAAAGTATCTATCTATGGGATCTGTGGTATTACTAACTGCAACTTCTGTTGCACTAGTTGGTAAGATTGCTTTTGTTGGATTAGTAATACCTAATATTACTAGAATGATAGTTGGACATGATTATAAATATATCATTCCATATTCCTTAGTAGGAGGCTCTTTTTTCTTAGGATTATGCGATTTATTAAGTAGATATATAGCATTTCCTTTTGAAACACCTATAGGAACAGTAACTGCTATTATAGGAGTACCTTTCTTTTTATATATGATAAAAACTAAGGGAGGGTCAAAGAATGCATAAGAAAAAACTTAAATATTCCTTTATTATAATAGCATTAATTCTATTAATATTTTTAGCTTTTTACTTACATGTAATTAATGGGATGTATGATATAAGTGTAATTGAAGTATTTCAAACATTATTTAATTTAAATGATAATGATAAATTTAGATTAGTAGTATTTGAATTTAGACTTCCAAGGATAATTATAGCTATATTAATTGGAATTGGACTTTCGGTTGCTGGGCTATTTCTTCAAGGAATAACAAAAAATGAGTTAGCTGATCCAGGAATACTAGGAATAAATTCAGGGGCAGGAGCAGCAGTAATTATATATATGTATTTTATTAACTTTAGCCCAACGAGAACTGATGGAAGTAATTTTCTAAGTATATTCGCCATGCCTATGTTTGGCTTTATAGGTGGATTATTAGCAGCCTTAATAATATTACTATTTTCAAAAAATAATAAAAAGATGGATATGCAAAGACTTATTTTAACTGGTATAGCAGTAAATAGTGGATTTTCAGCTGTTTCAATGCTTTTTTCAATGAAGATGAATGCAGGAGATTTTGAATTTGCAGCTGTTTGGCAAGCAGGCTCAATATATAACGCAAATTGGACTTTTATATATATGATGCTACCTTGGATAATAATTTTAAGTTTATATCTATATAAGAAAGTTCATTTACTAGATTATTTTCAATTAGAAGAAAGTAGTGTAGTGAGCCTTGGAATAGATATAGATAAAGAAAAAAGAAAAATATTATTTGCTTGTGTTGGCTTAATTAGTTCATGTGTATGTGTTGCAGGAAATATAGGATTTATAGGATTAATGGCACCTCATATAGCTAGACAGTTAGTAGGCTTAAATCATAGAAAACTTATGCCAGTAACTGCTTTAATTGGTGTTTTTCTTTTAATATTATCAGATTTTATTGCTAAAACTATTTTTGCACCGTCAGAATTAGCTGTAGGAATAGTTATATCTATAATAGGAATTCCTTATTTTATATATTTATTATACAGATCATAGAGGGGTAAGATATGAAAAAAGCTATTGAAATAAAAGATTTAAAAGTAGGATATGATAAGAAAATTATAATTGAAGAACTAAATCTAACTCTTGAAAAAGGTAAAATAACTAGTATTATTGGGGCTAATGGCTGCGGTAAATCAACATTATTAAAGAGTATAGGTAGAATACTTAAAAAAGAAAAGGGAAATATATTTCTTTTAGATAAAGATATGAATGAGATGAAGAGTAAAGAAATAGCAGAAAAATTAGCTATATTATCTCAAAATCCAACTGCCCCTTCTCAACTAAAAGTTGAAGAATTAGTGTCCTATGGAAGATATCCTCATAGAAATAATGTAAATAAATTATCAAATGAAGATAAAAATAAAATTGAATGGGCATTAAAAGTAACAAATACAATTGAATTTAGAGATAGAGAGTTATCAGATTTATCAGGGGGACAAAGACAAAGAGTTTGGCTTGCTATGGCATTAGCCCAAGATACAGATATATTATTATTAGATGAACCTACGACTTTTTTAGATATGTCTCATCAACTTGAAGTACTTAATATTGTAAAAAAACTAAATGATAAAGAAGGATGTACAGTGGTAATGGTTTTACATGATATAAATCATGCTGCAAAGTACTCTGATTATATAGTTGCAATGAGGAATGGAAAGATACTTTATAATGATGAAGCAAATTCAATAATGAATAAGAAGGTATTAAAAGATATTTATAATATAGATGCTGATCTTGTAAAAAGTGAAAAATATAATGTTCCACTATGCTTAAATTATGAATTACTATAAAGGAATAGAAATCAATAACAAGCCAAATTGAAATAGGACTCAATTTGGTTTGTTGCTTTTTTATAGAAAAATCTTTTATTTTTATGTAATAAATTAATAGATACTGTTAAATAAAAATCATATATAGTACAATATTCATAGAGTTATATAGAGTTATATAGAGTTATATAGAGAATCTGGAGGATAAAAAAATGGAGTTATTACCATTAGGAACAATAGTTGTTTTAAGAGATGGATATAAAAAATTAGTAATAATAGGAAGAAAGATATATTCAGAAAATGGTGAGAAGCTAAATGATTACTTAGGATGTCTTTATCCAGAAGGATATTTAGGTGAAGAATATTGTTATGTATTTAATAAAGAAGATATAGATCAAATCATATTTAAAGGGTATTCGGATTTAGAGGAAGAGGCATTTACAAAGGCTTTAAAAGAAATGATTTAAAAAGATGAATAAGACTGTTAATGGCAGTTTTATTCATCTTTTTTTGTGAGATAAATTCTAATATTACTTGTATGTTTAGAGAATATAGGTAACATAATATTTCTATCATTAAATTTGTCACCAATGCTAGATGACAAAAGGAAGGTTTCTTCAAATTGAATTGGGTAGTAGTGGTAAATATAATTAAAGTACAAAGTAAAAGTTTACAGAAAAATAAAATAAATGGAGGGGAATTTAATGACAAATTCTACAACTACTACAAAAGATACCATGCAAAGATTTGGAAAATTTCTAAGTGGTATGGTAATGCCTAATATTGGAGCTTTTATAGCTTGGGGACTTATAACAGCATTTTTTATTCCAACTGGATGGATACCAAATGAATCATTAGGATCTTTAGTTGATCCAATGATAAAATACTTATTACCTTTATTAATTGGATTTACTGGCGGTAAAATGGTTGCAGGAGCAAGGGGAGGAGTTATTGGAGCAGTTGCAACTATGGGAGTTATAGTTGGAGCAGAAATTCCAATGTTTATTGGAGCTATGATAATGGGATCTTTATCAGGCTTCGTAATCAAAAAATTTGACAAAGCTATTGAAGGGAAAATACCAGCAGGCTTTGAAATGCTAGTAAACAACTTCTCAATTGGTATTCTAGGAATGATAATGGCTATACTTGCATTTTTTGCAATAGGACCAGTAGTTGTTCTTCTAACAGGATTCCTAAAAGTAGGAGTTGAAGGATTAGTATCAAGAAAGTTATTACCTTTAGTTTCAATCTTTATAGAACCAGGTAAAATATTGTTTTTAAATAATGCTATTAATCATGGAATTTTAGGACCAATAGGAATAGAGCAGGTTCAAGAAGCAGGAAAATCAATAATGTTCTTACTAGAATCAAATCCAGGACCAGGATTAGGAATTATATTAGCTTATTGGATGTATAGTAAGGGAGCCGTAAAACAGTCTGCACCAGGAGCAGTAATAATTCATTTCCTTGGAGGTATTCATGAAATTTACTTCCCATATGTATTAATGAATCCAGCACTTGTGCTAGCTGTAATTGCAGGAGGAGCTTCAGGCATATTAACATTCTCAGTTTTAGGAGCAGGCCTTGTAGCAACTCCTTCACCAGGAAGTATATTTGCATTAATGGCAATGGCACCAAAAGGCGGATTACTACCAGTTTTAGCAGGGGTAGCAGTGGCAACAGTAGTTTCATTCCTAGTAGCAGCACCATTTGTTAAGAAAGCTGCAAAGAGTGGAAAGGAAGAAAATCTTGAAGAAGCAAAAGAAAAAGTTAAAGAGATGAAAAATATAAATAAATCAAATATTAAAAAGATAGTTTTTGCTTGTGATGCTGGTATGGGATCAAGTGCAATGGGAGCATCAAAATTTAAAAATAAAATTAAAGATTTAGGACTTGAAATAGAAGTAGTTCATTCATCTGTAGATGAGATTCCAAAGGATACAGATATTGTAATTACTCATGTTACTTTAATAGATAGAGCAAGGAAGTCTGCACCTAATGCAGAGATTATAGGAATACAAAACTTCTTAACAGATGAGAATATACAAGGTTTATATAATAAATTAGCAAATAAAGAATATGCAGTTACAAAATAGATAATAAATTTAACAATAAGAGAAAAGGTGCAAAAATATTGCACCTTTTTCTTGTTTTTAAAATAAAGATTGTTATATTAATAGCATTCTCAAAAAGTAGAAAATATTCTGATATACTTGAATTGAAAATATAGAGATTTATTTAGAAATGTCACTAATTGATTAAGACAATTATGGTGGATGATTAAATTGAGTTAAGTAATTGCAAGAATTAAAATATAGGTGTAAGGAGTTGGACAACCAAAAATGTCATTATTGGAGAGGTTTAATATGAGAGGCAAAAAACTAAACTCTAGACAGAAAGAAATAATTCAAATATTAACTAAATCTACAGTTATGAATCCATTAACTACAGCTTCAATAGCAGATAAACTATCTGTAAGTTCTAGAACAGTACTTAGAGAGATGCCAAAGATAGAAGCTTGGTTAGATGAAAATGAATTTAAATTTATTAAAAAACCAGGAGTAGGCTTAGTAATTGATGAAAACTTAGAAAACCAAAAATTAATTTTAGAATTGTTAGAAGTAGAGAAGATTGAAAAAGAGTACTCAAAGGATGAAAGAAAAAAGGTAATAATTAGTGAACTTCTTATTTCACAAGAGCCAATTAAGTTATATTTCTTTACATCACTTTTAAAGGTTTCAGAAGGAACTTTAAGCAATGACTTAGATAGCATAGAAACTTGGCTAAAATCATTTAATATAAAACTAGTAAGAAAACCAGGGTTAGGGATTTACGTAGAAGGTAGAGAAAATGACTATAGAAAAGCTTTAATAAATATTTTATATGATACTCTAGAGGAAAAAAAGTTAATTAATCTCCTAAAAGGCTCCTTAATTACAAATAGAGATGAGGGAATAGTAGAATTTTCAATAGAAAATAGACTATTAAATTTTATAGATAAGTCTATTATAAAAGCTATTGAAGAAATTGTTGGAGGATTAGAAAAAGAAAATGATATTAAGCTTGTTGATAGCGCTTATATAGGCTTAGTAGTTCATTTGTCCTTAGCTATTCAAAGAATAAAAAATAAAGAAAACATAAAAATGGATAAAGAAGTTTTAGTTGAATTATCTAAGCTACCAGAGTTTGAAATAGGTGAAAAACTGGTAAGAAATATTGAAAAAAAATTCAATATTGAAATTCCAATAGATGAAGTTGGGTATATAACAATGCATCTTAAGGGAGCAAAACTTAGGCTAAACTCAATTTCAGAACTAGAAAATGATATATATAACCTTGATATTAAAAAAACTTCAATAAGTATAATAGAGATAATTGAAAATGAATTGAATGTTTTTTTGAAGGATGATGAAAAACTTTTAAAAGATCTCACCAATCATCTAGTACCTGCAATAAGCAGACTAAAGATGAAGCTAAATATAAGAAATCCTCTACTTAATAACATAAGGGAAAAATATCCAATGGAATACACTGCTACGAAAAAAGCTTGTGAAATACTAAAAATAAGTACTAAAGTAGAAGAAATACCAGAATCAGAGATAGCATATATAACTATGCATATAGCAGCAGCTATTTATAAAAAAGGATTTCAAGAAAAAATTAGAGTAGTAATTTCTTGTCCAACAGGTATTGGGACATCAAGTCTATTAGCAGCAATACTAGAAAGAGAGTTCAATAATGTTACAGTTATAGATACAATTTCAATATTAAATATTAATGAAGATAAACTTAAGGATGAGGAAATTGACATTATAGTATCTACTGTACCACTAGAAATAGATTATAAAAATATTTGTGTTGATCCAATTTTATCTTTGCAAGATAAAGCTTTATTGCAAGATAATTTTAGAAAGATACTTAAGCAAAAGAAATATAAAAATATAATTAAAAAAGCAGATAATAATAGTAAAAAGATAGGTATAAGAGAAATTACTGAGTTAGGTAATGAAATCTTATCAATAGTAGATAATGTGCAAATAAAAGTAATAAAAAATGCTAGTAAAGTAGAAGATATAATATATGAAGCTGGTAATTTATTTACAAATGATATAAAAGAAGCAGAAGAAATAAGAAATAATATTTTAAACAGAGAAAAAATTAATAGCACATATATAAAAGACTTAAGCATATTGCTTTTACATTGCAAATGTAAATGTTTAGACAGCGGGAGGTTTGGTTATCTCAAAATATTAAATGAATATAGAAGTGATAAAGGATTAGTTAAAGGAGCTTTAGTATCGTTAATACCTGAAAATCCTAAAGAAATTACTTCAGAGCTTATAAGTAAGATAAATGGAGCAATTATTGAAGAGGACAACTTCCTAAATGTTTTAAATGAAGAAGATAAGGTAAAAGCTTCTAAAGAAGTAGAAAAAATATTAAAAGAGACTTATATAAAAAAAATTCAAATAAGCTTGGAGGGATAAAGAGTGATGAAGGCTGAAGTTCAAAGATTTGGCAAATTCTTAAGCTCTATGGTTATGCCTAATATAGGAGCATTTATAGCTTGGGGATTTATGACAGCACTTTTTATTCCAGAAGGATGGTTTCCTAATGAAAGTTTAGGGACATTAATAGAACCAATGATAAAATATTTACTTCCATTAATAATTGGAATAAAGGGAGGGAATATAATTGCTGGTTATAGGGGTGGACTTATAGCTTCTGTAGTAACTATGGGCGTAATAGTTGGAGCAGATATGCCTATGCTAATTGGGGCAATGATAGTTGGACCATTATCAGCATATGTAATTAAGATATTTGATAAACAAATAGAAAATAAAGTTCCAGCAGGTTTTGAGATGTTGGTTAACAACTTTTCAATTGGAATAATTGGTATGATATTAGCATTATTTGCCTTCATAACAGTTGGCCCATTAATTTCTTTAATTACAATTTCATTAAAGAAGGCTACAGAAGCTGTAATAGATAATGGTTTGATACCATTTGCTTCAATTTTAATTGAACCAGCTAAAATTTTATTCTTAAATAATGCTATAAATCATGGAGTATTGTCACCAATAGGGATGGAACAGGCAAAGGAAACAGGAAAGTCAATAATGTTTTTATTAGAAGCGAATCCAGGTCCAGGGTTAGGTGTTATCTTAGCATATTTTTTATATGGTAAGGGATCTGAAAAACAATCAGCTCTAGGTGCTTCAATTATTCACTTTTTAGGAGGAATTCATGAAATATATTTTCCATATGTTTTAATGAACCCCTTACTTATATTTGCAGTAATTGGAGGAGGAACAGTTGGAACATTAATATTTTATATATTAGGGGCAGGACTAGTTGCAACACCATCACCAGGAAGTATATTTGCATTAATGGCTCTATCACCAAAAGGAGGAATTATTCAAGTGCTAATAGGAGTAATAGTAGCATCAGTAGTTTCATTTATTATTGCAGTACCATTTGTAAAGATGGCATCTAAAACTAGGGAATCAAAGGCAAAGAAAGAAGCAGAAGAAGAAAATATGAAAGTTAGAGAAGTAGAAAATAATGAGATAAATAAAATAGTATTTGCATGTGATGCAGGAATGGGATCAAGTGCTATGGGAGCAACTATATTTAGAAAAAGAATAAAGCCCTTAGGATTAAATATAGAGGTGGCCAACTCATCAGTGGACACAATACCAGAAGATACTGATTTGGTAGTAAGTCATATAAAGTTAGTTGAAAGAGCAAAGAAAAACTCTCCAAATGCAGAGCATATATTTATAGAAGATTTTTTAAGTGATGAAAAAATAGATAATTTATTTGAAAGGTTAGAAAATAATATGTTAGAAAAATTAAAACAAAAAATTCAAATAAAGGATATTTTAAATATTCAGGATGAAAAAGATAACCTACCAATACTATCAGAAAGAAATATAATGCTTGGATTAGAAAGTGAAAGTAAGGAAGAAGCAATCCAAAGAGCAGGTGATTTATTGGTGAAGGGTGGATATGTAAAGGGTAATTATGTACAAGCTATGTTGGAAAGAGAAAAAGTAGTTTCGACCTATATAGGAATGGGAGTTGCAATTCCACATGGGATAGGAGAGGCAAAGAGAGAAATAAAAGCATCAGGAATAGTAGTCCTTCAATATCCAGATGGAGTTGATTTTGGAGAAGAACTTGCATACTTAGTTATAGGCATAGCTGGAGTTGGAGATGAGCACTTGGAAATATTGTCTAATATAGCTATTTCATTAGAAGATATGGAGTTAGTAGAAAGGTTGAACAAGACTAAAAATAAGAAAGATATATTAGAGGTATTTCAAAAATAAGGAGGAAAGTTTATGAAAAAAGCTATACAGTTTGGAGCTGGAAATATAGGAAGAGGCTTTATAGGGGCTTTATTGGCTAAATCAGGATATCATGTAGTCTTTGCTGATGTTAATGAAGCAATAATAAACAAGATTAACGAAGATAAAGAATATACTATTAATATAATGGATGTACAATGTTTTGAAGAAAAGATTAATAATATAAGTGGGGTATTATCAACAAGTAAGGATATATTAGAAGAGATAAAGAATTCAAATATAATTACTACTGCTGTTGGACCTCTAGTTTTACCTAAGATAGCAATTACAATTGCAGAAGGGATTAAGGCTAGGAAAGAAAATAATATAGAAGAATACTTAAATATAATTGCATGTGAAAATGCTGTAAATGCAAGTTCTCAGCTTAAAGAAGAGATTGTAAAGTACCTAAATGAAAAAGAACTTGAATATTTAGAAAAATATATAGGATTTCCAAATTGTTCAGTAGATAGAATAGTTCCTCCTGTGAAAAGTGAAAATATTCTAGATGTTGTAGTAGAAAATTTTCATGAGTGGAATGTTGAAAAAACTGCCTTTAAGGGTGAAATTCCAAGTATAGAAGGAATGAATTCGGTGGATAATTTAGTAGCATATATAGAAAGGAAATTATTTACTTTAAATACAGGACATGCTATTACTGCTTACTTTGGATATTTAAAAGGATATAAAACAATAGATGAAAGTATAAATGATGAGAAAATATACAATTTTGTAAGAAAAGCTATGATAGAAAGTGGAGAAGCACTAATTGCTAAATATGGATTTGATAGAGAAAGTCATATTAAGTATATAGATAAAATAATCAGCAGATTTAAAAATCCTTATTTAAAGGATGATGTTGCAAGGGTAGGAAGAGAGCCTTTAAGAAAGTTAAACAAAAATGATAGATTAATAAAACCATTAATAACTGCAAGATCATATAATATAGATTCGGAAAACTTATTATTAGGTGTTGGAGCAGCTATGCATTATAAAAATGAAGAGGATGAGCAGAGTGTAAAGTTACAAAGCCTAATAAAAAGTAAAGGAGTAAAAGGATCATTATCTGAAGTGGCAAAGATTCCAGAAGATAGTGAAATATTAATTAAAATAGAAGATTACTACAATCAAGTTAGAAGATTAATCGGAAATTGAAAAGTAAAGAAGAAAAAGTAATATTCATATGATGAATATTACTTTTTTCAGAGTGTCGACAAAGTCGACACTCTTTCGTTTTTATTGTAAAATATTTTTAGGTGATTAAAATGTTAACAAAGA
>CAKVEW010000013.1 GCA_934746015.1 uncultured Clostridium sp. | reverse complement strand
TTTTTGTTAACATTTTAATCACCTAAAAATATTTTACAATAAAAACGAAAGAGTGTCGACTTTGTCGACACTCTGAGGATTAGCATTTGCTAATTCTTTTTTTTTTATAAAAATAATGAATTATAAAAGAAAAATTATATTTTACATAATTAATAAAAAAAACAAATGTACATAAACTAAGGAATAGGAATTAATAAGATTAATCATAGGTAATACTTATCATTACTATAAGAATATCAAATAAGAAACGAATTCTTTTAATGTTATAATTTATAGTAGCATAAAGTCGTTAAGAGGTGGTAAAATGGAAAAATTAAAAGAAGTTCTGTATGGAGAAATTGAAGAGTTTAGAGAAAAGGGTCATAAGTTTATTAATGGTGAATTAAATATAATGCAATTTAAGCATGCCTCAGGTGGATTTGGTGTATATGCTCATAAAGGCAAAGAAAAATTTATGATAAGACTTAGAATTCCATCAGGAATAACCAATGTAGATGAAATGTATAAGGTTTATGATTTTGCTAATAGGTATGGTCTTGATAAAATTCATTTAACAACTCGTCAAGCTATTCAATTACACGGTCTTAATATAGATGATATATGTGATTTAATGAAAGAAGCTTTAGATAATGATATATATACAAGAGGAGCTGGAGGAGACTATCCAAGAAACGTAGCTATGTCTCCATTAGCAGGAGTGGATCCTAATGAAGCTTTTGATGTTACTGCATATGCAATGGCTATAGGGAATTATTTCTTAGAAAGAATTTATACATATAAATTACCAAGAAAACTTAAAGTATCAGTTTCTAGTGGAAAAGAGGATGCAGCACATTGTACAGTACAAGACCTAGGTTTTGTAGCAGTAAATAAAGAGGGAAAAGATTACTTTGAAGTTTATTTAGGTGGAGGATTAGGACAAAATCCGAAGAAAGCTGCTAAATATGATGAGTTGATTAATCCAAAAGATGTTTTGTATTATATTGAAGCTATGGTTAGGATGTTTATAGCAGAGGGAGATTATGAAAATAGAAATAGAGCTCGTGTAAGATATATATTAGATAGAATGGGAGAAGAAGAATTCTTAAAGTGTTATAAAAAACATGTAGATGAAGTTAAATCAACTGAAGATTTATATATTAAAGATAATAATAAAATTTGTAATAAACAAGGAATTGAAGTGGAAATAGATAATCCTAGATTATTTAAACAAAAACAAAAGGGGTTATATAGCGTATATTTACATCCAATTGGAGGACAATGGCTAATAAATGATTTGAAAAATGTACTAGATTTGATTAGTAAGTTTGAGGATGTAGAAATTAGATTAGCTATGTCTGAAGGTGTTTATTTTAGAAATTTAAATGGGAATGAAGCAAAACAATTATTAGAATTAACTGAAGAAATGGGGGCTAAAACTAAGTTTGAGCAAAGTGTAGCGTGTATTGGAGTACCAATTTGTCAAATAGGATTATGTAATAGCCAAGGAACCTTAAATTCAGTTTTAGATTATTTTAAGGAAAATAATAATAGATTAGATATATTGCCAAAAGTACATTTTTCTGGATGTCAAAATTCTTGCGGAGTTCATCAAATAAGCGCTATTGGATTTACTGGCAAGAAAAAAAGAGTAGGAGATAAGGTAGATGAATGCTTCACTTTATGCGTTGGAGGAGCTTATGGAGTAGGTGAAACTAAGCTGGGAGTTGCTATAGGAGATATAGCTGCTGTGAAAATACCAGAGCTTTTATTGGAGCTTTCTAATGATGTAGAGAAGAATAATTTATCTTTTGATGACTATTTAATTAAGAAAGAGAAAGAATTTAGAGAATTAGTTGCCAAATATGAAGCATAAACAATTACATTGCTTATTCTAAGTTAAAATGACAATATTCAAAAATAAGAAATATTTACAAATAGTTATTATTAGATATATAATAATAGTATATAAATAATGATTATTGTTAAAGTAATAAATATTATTTTAATTTAGGAGGAAGATAAAATGAAAATGGTAAAATTTCAAGGAGCACCAATTACATTAGAAGGAAATACATTAAAAGTTGGAGATAAATTACCGGAATTTACAGTGACTACAAATGAATTAGGAGATTTCACTGAAAAAGATTCAAAGGGTGTTAGGGTATTTTTAACAGTACCATCAATAGACACTCCAGTTTGTGATATGGAAGTAAAAACTTTCAATGAAAAAATTGATTCATTAGATGGAGTAACATGTTATACAATTTCAATGGATTTACCTTTTGCCCAAAGCAGATGGTGTGCATTAGAAGGAGTAGAGAAGGTTAAGACTCTTTCAGATTACAAATATAGAAGTTTTGGAATTGCTACAGGTACTTATGCTAAGGAATTAGGCTTATTAGCAAGAGCATCATTTGTAGTTGATTCAAATAATAATGTAACTTTTGTTGAATACTTAGATGAAATTACAAATCAACCTAGTTATGATAAAATTTTAGAAGCAGCTAAGTAATTAAATAATAGTAATATGTTTTTATTTATAAATAAGGTACTGAAGAATCAGTGCCTTATTTTTTATTATAATAATTAATAGCTATTATTTAAAGTTTTTAAGTTAATAGCTAGACAGAAAGTTAACATAAGTGTAAAATAATAAATTAGTCAAATATCTTTGAAAGGACTGATTTTAATGGAAGGAACATGGATTGAAGTTAGAGTAATAACAAAAAGTGAAGCTCTAGAACCAGTTTCAGGAATTTTTTATGGATTAGATTGTAAGGGAGTTGCAATTGAAGATCCAAATGACATATTAGAAAGAGAGCAAGGACCATTAACTTGGGATTTTGCAGATATAAATGTATTAGAACATAAAGGAAAAGTTGCTGTAGTAAAAGCTTATTTTTCAGAAGAAGATAATATAGAAGAAGTATTAAAGTACATTAATGAAAAGATGGAAGAAATTAAAGACCTTGGTATTGATACAGGAGATTACAAGGTTGAAAGTGAAAAGATGTATGAAGAAGATTGGGCTAATAATTGGAAACAGTATTATAAACCTACTAAGATTGGGGAAAGAATAGTAGTAAAACCTATTTGGGAAGAATATGAACCTTGTGGAGATGAGCTAGTTTTAGAACTTGATCCAGGTATGGCTTTTGGTACAGGTACTCATGAAACAACAAGAATGTGTATTCAAGCTTTAGATAGATATGTTAAAGAAGATAGTACTGTTTTTGATGTTGGATGTGGTTCAGGAATATTAGCAATAGCAGCAGCTAAATTAGGAGCTAAAAAAGCTGTTGGGGTTGATTTAGATCCAGTTGCAGTAGAATCAGCAAAAGAAAATGTAGGTTTTAACAATTTAGATAATATAGAAATATTATATGGAAATTTAGTTGAAGTCATAGATGGAAAAGCAGATATAGTAGTTGCAAATATAATTGCAGAAGTAATTTGTATATTGACAGAAGATGTGAAAAGAGTGTTAAAAGAAGATGGATACTTTATAACTTCAGGAATTATTCATGATAGGGTAGATATGGTTACTAATAAACTTGAAGAAACAGGTTTTGAAGTAGTTGAAATAAACAAGGATGGGGAATGGAACTGTATAGTTGCTAAATTAAAATAGTTTTAAGGAGATTGTTGGATGCATAAATTTTTTACTCCTAAAGAAAATTTTATTGAAAAAACAGCAAAAATTTTAGGTGATGATGTAAAACACTTATACAAAGTATTAAGATTAAATGAAGGGGATAAAATAGTCTTAAATAATTGTGATGGAGATGAGTTTTTAGCAGAGATAAGAACTATTACAAAGCAAGAAGTAATTGTAGACATAGAAGAAAAACTTGAAATAAATAATGAAAGTGAAGTTAAGATATATTTATTTCAAGGATTACCAAAGGCTCAAAAGATGGATTTAATAGTTCAAAAAGGAACAGAACTAGGCATAACTGAATTTATACCTACTTTAACTGAAAGAGTAGATATAAAGTTAAAAGGTGAATTTAAAAAACTAGATAGATTAAATAGAATAGCATTAGAAGCCGCAAAACAAAGCAAAAGAACAATTATACCTAAGGTTGCTGAGCCTATTTCTTTTGAAGAAGCATTAACAAAAATGAAGTCTTTAGATTTAGTTATAGTTCCTTACGAAAATGCAGAAAACTTTGGAATAAAGACATTATTTAATGATAAAAGTATTGATACATCAAAAATAAAAAAAGTTGGAATTTTAGTTGGTCCAGAAGGTGGATTTGAATTAAGTGAGATAAATGAACTGAAAGAAAACGGTGCTTATATAGTGACTTTAGGAAGTAGAATTCTTAGAACTGAAACTGCAGGTTTTGTTGCTACTTCTTTAGTTCAATATGAGCTAGGAGATTTAGGAGGAAGTAAATAATGAAAGTTGCATTTTCTACTCTTGGGTGTAGGGTTAACGTATATGAATCAGAAGCTATGGTTGAAAAATTTATAAGAGAAGGCTATGAAGTCGTAGAAGCCAATGAAGAAGCAGACGTGTATGTAATAAATACATGTACTGTTACTAATATGGGAGACAAAAAGTCAAGACAAATAATAAGTAGAGCCAGAAGATTAAATGAGAATTCTATAATTGCTGTTGTTGGATGTTATTCGCAAATAGCACCAAAAGAAGTATCAGAAATTCCTGGAGTTGACGTAGTTTTAGGTACAAGAAATAAAGGCGATGTGGTTTATTATGTTAATAAAGCTAGAGAAGAAGGAAAATCACAAGTCCATGTTGAAGGTGTACTTAAAAATAAAAAGTTTGAGGAATTAAATATAGAAGAATACCAAGATAAGACTAGAGCCTTTTTAAAGATCCAAGATGGCTGTAATAGATTTTGTACATATTGTATAATACCATATTCAAGAGGATCAGTATGTTCAAAAGATCCTAAAAAAGTCATAGAAGAAGTAAATAAGCTAGCAGAACATGGCTTTAAAGAAATTATATTATCAGGAATTCATACGGCATCCTATGGATTAGATTTAGAAGGTAATGTAAATCTTATAGATATAATAGATGAAATAGAAAAAGTAGAAGGAATAGAAAGAATTAGAATAGGTTCTATAGAACCTGCATTCTTTACTCCTGAAGTAATAGAAAAAATGAAGGGCTTTAAAAAGCTTTGCCCTCATTTCCATTTATCATTACAAAGCGGATGTGATGCAACTCTTAAGAGGATGAATAGAAGATATACTGCAGAAGAATATGCTGCAAGTGTTGAACTACTAAGAGAAACAATGCCAGATGTTTCTATTACTACAGATGTAATAGTAGGTTTCCCAGGAGAAACAGAAGAAGAATTTAATGAAACTTATAAATTCTTAGAAAAAATAAAACTTACTAAAACTCATGTATTTAAGTATAGTCCTAGAAAAGGAACTAAGGCTGCCAATATGGGTGACCAAATAGATGGTAGCATAAAAGAAAAGAGAAGTAAGCTTTTAATTGAATTAAGCAATAAAAATGAAAAAGAATTTATAGAAAAATTTATAGGAAAAGAAATGGATGCTTTAATAGAAACAGAAGTAAAAGGGAAAGATGGAGTATATGAAGGCTACACAAGAAACTATATAAAGGTACATGTCCCTTGCAAATGTGCTGATGTAACTGGTAAAATAGTAGATATAGAGATTGAAAAAGCAGAAAATGAATATGGAATAGCAAAACTGCTTTAGAAATGAAGAATGAAGAATTAAGAGTGGAGAATTGTTGATGAAACTCAGAAGAGCTGAGTTTCTGCAATTAATATTTCATAATTCATCATAGATGAATTATTTCATTAATTTTACATTTTACATTTTACATTCTTCATTTTTCATTCCAACGAAGGGTGGTGATTTTATGAGTTGTATTTTTTGTAAAATAGCAAATGGTGAAATTCCTAGTAAAAAGATATATGAAGATGATAAGGTGTTGGCTTTTTATGATATAAGTCCTGAGGCACCTGTTCATTTTTTAGTAATACCTAAGGAACATATTCAAAGTGTTAATGATTTAACTGAAAAAAATTCGGATATTATTTCACACATATTCTTAGTAATTAATAAATTAGTAAGAGAACTAAATATTAATGAAACAGGATATAGAATAGTAAATAACTGTGGTAAAGATGGCGGTCAAACAGTAGATCATATGCATTTTCATGTATTAGGTCAAAGAGATTTGAAATGGCCACCAGGTTAAAATGTTTGTAGCAAATAGTTGACTTTAAAGACCACCTATTGTATAATATAGCGTGTGTTGTTAAGCCCGTAGCTGAGTTAAATTAATTAATTTGAGCTAGCGGAGGGAGGGATAATAGATGTCAGAAATAAAAGTTGGAGAAAACGAAACACTTGAAAGTGCATTAAGAAGATTCAAGAGAAAATGCGCTAGAGCAGGAGTTCTTTCAGAAGTTAGAAAGAGAGAACACTATGAAAAGCCAAGCGTGAAAAGAAAGAAAAAATCAGAAGCTGCTAGAAAGAGAAAATTCAAGTAGAATAATTTTGATTTAATTTTCAATGTAACTTAATTAATTAAGTAAGCTATTATTGGAGGCTATATTTATCCAATAAGTCTAAGTGTATTTTTAATACATTAAGGTTGAGGACTATAGTTTATATGTTTATCAAAAAAAGTGTAATAATGATTATACTTGAATTGAGGGAATAAATAAGATTTTATTATAAATCTTATTAAGTACCTTCCTCAGCAGTAAATAAAAGAAAAATGAAATTATTAAAGAAACAGCTACACCGTTGGTGTTAATAACATTTATAACTGTAAAGTTATGAGAAAGTCAATTTTATAAGATTAATATTAGTTGATAAATAAAAGCAAAAGGAATTTATTCCTTTTGCTTTTTGCTTTCTTAAAGTAATTTTCTACATATTTTAATCATAGAGTACTATGAGAAAAAATATAAGGAGATTAGAATATGAAAGAAAAAATAGAAAGAACTAGAGAGATATTAACAGAAAAATTTGATTTACCTAAAGATGTAATGCTAAATCTTCCTAAGATAACTATTGTTGGTGACAGTGAAATCACTATAGAGAATCATAAAGGGATAATATTATTTGAAAGAAACATAATTAAAATAAATACGAAAGTAAAAATTGTTAATATAGAGGGAGAAAATTTTGAAATATTATATATTGGCGATTCAACTATAACAATTAGTGGTAAATTTAAATCAATTAGTTATGAGGTGTAGCATGGCAACAGGAGTTTTTGAAAGTGGTAGAGTTATAGTTGAAATTAACATATTAAGGCCTGAGAGACTTTTGAACATATTGTGGAGTGAGGATATTAATATTATTAATGTAAAGAGAATTGATGCTGCAACCATTCGGGTAACTATAGATTATAGTGATTATAGAGATGTTGTTGCTATTGTTAAAAAGTTAAATGGCAAATGCAACATAATAGGTAGCAAGGGAAGATTGTTTCTTATGGGAAAATTAAAGAGAAAATTTTTCTTAAGCATTGGTGGAGGATTATTTATAATTTTACTTTTATATTTTTCAACCTTTGTATGGAGCATAGAAATTACTACCAAACAAAATGTATCTCCATATGAAATAAGACAACAACTTTATTCAATGGGAATTAAACCGGGTATAAGAAAAGAATCAATAGACTTTAAAGATATAGAGAAAAAATTAGAAAATATTAATTCTGATATACTTTGGCTAAGAGCAAGGGTTGAAGGCTCTACATTGAAAATAGTAATTGAAGAAAAAGTAAATCCTCCTAAAATTAAGGAAAGGAAATATGGAAATCTAGTTGCAAAGATGGATGGGGAAGTTGTTAGGGTTTATACATTTTCAGGTAGATCTATTGTACATACTGGAGAATATGTACATGCTGGAGATGTAATAATAGAAGGTATAAATGGAAATGAAGAACAACCCTATGAGGTTATACCAGATGGGGTAGTAATGGCAAACACATTTTATGAAAAAAGCATGGTTTCACAAATAAGTGGAAATGAAATGAAAAGAACTGGAGAAAAGGATTGTGATATATATTTATCTTTCTTTGGGAAAAAAATTTATCTTAAAAAAGCTATAAAAGATTTTATAGAGTATGATAAAATAGAGGAAAGTAAAAAAATAATAACAAAGATAAATTATTATGAAAAAAAGGAATTTCCAATAGAATTATCGAAAGAAGAAGTAATAAATAATTCTGTAAAAGCCCTGGAGGAATCACTTTACAATAACTTGACAAGGGAAGCTAAAATTGTTGATAGAATAGTAACTACTAAGGAGAGTTATAGTGATGATGTAGTGGTAAGTGTGGTTTTTATCGTTGAACAAAATATTGTTAATAATGAACCAATTGATTATTAAAACTATGTAGTAAAAAGGGGGATAAAGTTGTTTTTAAAGAAAGATAAGAAAAAAGATAATAAAGGATACAAAAGAGTTCTAATATATATAATAGTATTTTTAGTTACTTATGTAATTTTATTAACTACAATTTCACCAAAGAAGCATAATCTATCTGTTGGTGATATAGCCACTGTAGATATTAAGGCACCAATAGATACTGTAGATGAAATAGCAACACAAGAAAAAATAGAAGAAGCTATAGCTAAAGCCAAGGAAGATAAACAATATACAGTAAAAAGTGAAGTAAAGACTCAAGCTATTGATAATATAAATAAATTATTTAATAAGGTAGCAACTGAAGTTTCTTCAACAAAGGATATTAAAGATAAGCTTACAGAAATAAAGAAAGTTGATGCTTTTAGGCTAACTGATGAAGAATATAATATATTGTTATCTTTAGAGAGTTCAAAAATTTCTGATATTCAAAATAAAACATTACAAGCTTTAGAAATGGCTTATAAAAATAATATCGGGGAAAATGACTATGAAGCCTTACAGAAGGCAAAGGATTTAGCAAGTGAAGAACTTATTAGCTATAATTTGGATAGAAATTTGGAAGATACCTTGAAGAGTATTTTAGATTCACAAATTAAAGCAAATTTATTTATTGATACAGAAAAGATGGAAGAAAACTTAAAAGAAGTGCAAAAAAATGTACAGAAGGAAATAATAAAGAAAAATCAAATTATAGTTAAAGAAGGAGAACCTGTAACTGAAAGGCAAATAGAAATATTAAATGAACTAGGATTATTAAGTAGCGGATTAACAAAGAGTTATTTATCATCATTTATTGCATTAGCTATTTTAGTAGTTTTAATTCTATTTATTGAATATACTTATATATCTAAAGAAAGACCAGATATATTTAAAAGTAATAAGTTTATAATTTTAATAAGTAGCATAAATATTATTACTCTTATGTTATCTATAGGCTTAAATATAATATCACCATATTTAATTCCTATTGCTTGCGGGGCAATGTTAATGACTATATTAATAGAATGTAGATTATCACTTATTATTAATTTACTAAATTTAGTATTTGTTTCTGTAGTTGTTGGATTTAATCCTTCTGTTATTATTTTATCTGTAGTAGCTATCGTGTTAGGATCTACAGCAGTTAAAAAGGTTCAACAAAGAAATGATATTATTTATTCAACTGTGTATATAGCAGTTGCGCTAGCGATATTAACATTAACCATAGGAATGATTTCATCTAATAATTTAAAGGAAAATCTTATTCAATCAGGATTTACTATTATTGGAGTGTTGATATCTGGAATATTATCCGTTGGATTATTACCATTTTATGAATCAATTTTTGATGTAGTTACTAATATAAAATTATTAGAATTATCTAATCCAAATCAACCCCTTATGAGAAAATTGTTGATGGAGGCTCCTGGTACATATCATCATAGTATGATGGTAGCTAATTTAGCAGAAGCAGCAGCTGAAGTTGTTGGAGGAAATCCAGTAATAGCAAGAGTTGGAGCTTATTATCATGATATTGGAAAAACTAAAAGGCCATACTTCTTTGGAGAAAATCAGATAGGTAAAGAAAATCCTCATGATAAAATTACACCAAATTTAAGTACTTTAATTATTTTATCTCATACTAAAGATGGATTAGAAATGGCTAAGGAATATAAGATTCCAAAGATTATTCAAGATATAATAGTACAACACCATGGGACAACTTTAGTTAAATATTTTTACTATAAGGTTAAAAATTCAGCTGAAAATCCGGAAGAGGTTAAGGAAGAAGATTTTAGATATCCAGGACCTATTCCTGATACTAAGGAATCTGGAATATTAATGCTTGCAGATAGTGTGGAGGCAGCAGTAAGATCAATACCTGAGCCAACTAAGGATAAAATTGAAGGTATGGTAAATAATATAATAAATGATAAAATAAATAATAATCAATTAATAAATTGTGATTTAACATTAAAAGATATAGAATTAATAAGACAAAGCTTTTTAAAGACTTTAGATGGAATATATCACCATAGAATAGAATATCCAACTGAGAAAAAGGTAAATAATTAATGGGGGAGGGTATTAACCTTTCCCTTTATTATTAGATATTTAAACTGGAAAAGGAGAAAAAATATGTTATATACAGAAAACAAACAAGATAAAATAGAAGTGAATGATGATTTTATAAATAAGATTTCCAAGGTTTGTGATTTTGCTTTAAAAGAAGAAGGGGTAAATGTTGAATATCAAATTTCATTACTATTTGTTGATAATAATGAAATAAGAGAAATAAATAACGAAACTAGAGGGATTGATAGAGAAACAGATGTATTATCTTTTCCCATGTTAGATTTTGAAGAAAATAAGGTTTATAAAGATATGTATTTAGACTTTGATTTTGATGAGACTTTTAAGGATGGAAATGAAATAGTGCTTGGAGATATGGTTTTATCCTTAGAAAAGGCTTTAGAACAAAGTGAAGAATATGGACATTCATATGAAAGAGAAGTAAGTTATTTAGTAGTTCATTCTATTTTACATTTACTTGGATATGATCATATGATAGAAGAAGATAAAAATAAAATGAGAAAAAGGGAAGAAGAAATTTTAAATAAATTAGATATTAGAAGATAAAACTAGATACTGGGAGGAATTTATGAAGATAAAAAAGCTAGTTGAAAGCTTTAATTATGCAGTAACAGGTATTATTCAAACCATTAGAAGTCAAAGAAACATGAAGATTCACATATTTGCTGCATTATGTGTTCTTATAGCTTGTTTTGTAATAGATATATCAAAGGTGGAGTTTCTTATATTAGCAATAACAATTACAATGGTATTAGCAGCTGAAGTGATAAATACTGCAATTGAAGCAACTATTGATATGTCTACTAATCATTATCATCCACTTGCTAAAATTGCTAAAAATGCAGCAGCAGGTGCTGTATTAATCACGGCAATCAATGCATTAGTAGTAGGTTATATTATATTTTGGGATAAGATTTCATTAATATCCTATGATGTTATTCATAAGATGAAGGAATCAGAACCTTATATGGTGCTAATTGCATTAGTAGTTGTTATAATAGTAACTCTAATAGTAAAATCAATTTTTGGAGAAGGTACACCATTAAGAGGTGGAATGCCAAGTGGTCATAGTGCTTTATCCTTTTCCATTGCAACTGCCATATCATTAATTACAGAAGAACCTATATGTATAATGCTTAGTTATTTAATGGCATTAATAACAGCGCAAAGCAGAGTAGATTCTAATATTCATTCAGTATTTGAAGTAGTTGTAGGAGCTTTATTTGGTACACTATTAACACTATTTATATTTACTATCTTTAAAATTTAATTAAATTGATGATAAAATTCTATAAGAATGCTATAATTTATTAAAGATAAATTATAGTGAAAGATAATTTTAAATATCCCAATTAAGTATTACTTATATTGGGTTAAACTAGGAGGAAAAATGTTTAAATCAGGATTTGTAACAATAGTTGGTAGACCGAATGTTGGTAAGTCAACTTTATTAAATGAAATAATGGGAGAAAAACTTTCTATAGTATCAAATAAACCTCAAACAACTAGAAATAATATTCAAACAATATTAACTGGTGAGGATTATCAAATTGTATTCGTTGATACTCCAGGAATACACAAACCAAAGCATAAATTAGGTGAATATATGGTTAATTCCGCTAAGGATTCAATAAAGGAAGTTGATCTTGTATTATTTTTAATAAACCCTGACGAAGAGATAGGAAGAGGAGATAAGTTTATAATTGAAACTTTAAAAAATCAAAAAGCACCAGTATTTTTAGTAGTAAATAAAATAGATGAATTTACTCAAGACAGGGTTGCTCAAACTCTTCAAATGTATTCTCAAGAAATGGACTTTAAAGAAATAATTCCTATATCAGCTTTAAAAGGAAAAAATGTAGATAAATTAATTAGTTTAATGGTAGAAGCTATGCCAGAAGGACCTAAATATTATCCAGATGATATGATAACTGATGTTCAAGAAAGATTCGTAGTATCAGAAATTATAAGAGAAAAGGCTTTAAGAACATTAAGAGAAGAAATACCGCATGGTATAGCAGTAGATATAATTCAAATGAAACAAAGTCCTAGTGGTACTTGGCATATAGAAGTAGATATGCTTTGCGAAAAAGATTCTCATAAGGGAATAATAATAGGGAAAAATGGTCAATGCTTAAAGAAAATAGGCGAATCAGCAAGATATGAAATAGAAAGATTCTTACATGAAAAAGTTAATTTGAAAATATGGGTAAAGGTTAGAAAAGAGTGGAGAGATAATCAAAACCTATTAAAGGAACTAGGATACAAAAAGGTAAAGAAATAAGGGGATGATTTTTCTGTCACTACATAAGGTGAATGCTGTAGTTATAAAGACTATGGAATTTAAAGAAAATGATAAGTTGGTGTGGTTATACACAGATGAATTTGGAAAGATAACAGCTATAGCAAAGGGAGCTAGAAAAAGTAAGAGTAAATTTTTATCTATTACTTTACCTTTATGCTATGGTGAATATGTATTATTTAAAGGCAAAAATTTATATAATTTACAAGAAGGTAAGATAACAAATTCTTTCCAAGGGTTGTTAGATAATTTAGATAAGCTTACGTATTCATCTTATATTTGTGAACTAATAGATATATGTGTTGAAGAAGGAGAAGTAAACCACAATTTATTCAAGAGTTTTTTAACATGTTTGTATTTACTAAATACAGATGTACTTGATTATGAAATGTTAATAAGATCCTTTGAACTTAAACTATTAAAAGAAACAGGATATGGGTTAAACTTAGATTCATGCGTAAAATGCAGAAAGAAAATTTCAGTATCTAATTATATATCCCTTTCTAATTATGGTGGTGTTTGTGAAGAGTGTTCTAGAGAGCATGGTATTTATATTTCCAAACCAGCATATAATTCAATAAAGTTTTTACTTAAGACACCTATGGATAAGATATATAAACTAAATATAAATGATGATGTTAAAAAAGATATAAGAAAGATAACTACTTTCATAATATCTTCAAATTATTCTAAAAAACCAAAAAGTTTAGAAATGTTAAATTATATAAAGGAGTGATTAATATGGAAATAACTTTAGAAAAGGTAGATCAAGTAAGAGAGAGAACTGGAGTTACTTATGCAGAAGCTAAAAATGCACTTGAAATAGCTAATGGAGATGTACTAGAAGCCATTATCTACATTGAAAGAATAAAAGAAGAAGATGCACTTGAAAACAGTAAGATAAAGGCTGAAAGTATAGATGACTTTAAGAAATGGCTTAAAGACTTAATAAATAAAGGAAATGTTACTAGAATTAGAATAAGCAAAGATGAAAAGGAAATTGTTGATGTACCTGTTAATGCTGGTATAGCAGCAGGGGTTATTGCAATTATTTTTCCACCACTTTTAGCTTTTGTATTAATAGCAGGAGTTGTAACACAAATAACAATTGAAATTACTAAAGCGGATGGTACTGTTGAAGTAGTTAACAAGTATATAAGTAAAGCTGTAGGAGATATTAAAGATGCAGCTACTGGTGTAGCAGAGAAGGTAAAGAATAAGGTTGATGAAGTTAAAAAAGATAAATTTTCTTCTGATGATTATAGTGTAAAAACTGATAAATCTAAAGAAAATGAAAATACAGACAACAATTCTTTTACATATACTGTTAAATTTGACGAAGATGAGGAAAATAGAGTAAAATAAAGATAAACAGTATTAAAATAAGAATAAAATTAAAGAAATGGGAATATTCGGCTAATATGAGTGATTATTCAGAAAATTAAGTATAGTCAAACTTTTATAAAATGATATAATTAGTATGTAAATATCGCACTAATCAAAATTATCTGAATATTTCCAGTAAACCTAGAAAGAGGGATAAATTTGAAGTTATCAGCAAGGCAAGAAGAAATAGTAAGGATAGTTAAAAAAGGACAGCCTGTAACTAGTGAATCATTAGCTGAAAGGCTGGGGGTAACTAGAGCTGCTTTAAGAGCAGATTTAGCTATTTTAACTATGATAGGGATACTGGATGCTAAGCCTAAGGTTGGTTATGTATATTTAGGAGAAGCTCAAAATACTAGGGTTTTAGAAAATATATCTAAGGTTTTAGCTGGAGAGATAATGTCAAAACCAGTTACAGTAAATGAAGAAACCACAGTATATGATGCAATCGTATTCTTATTCTTAAATGATGTAGGCACTTTATTCATAGAAAGTGATGGTTGCTTAGTAGGGGCTGTTTCTAGAAAAGACTTTTTAAAAAATGCTATTGGGGGAACTGATATAAATAAAGTTCCAGTTGGAGTAATAATGACAAGAATGCCAAATATAATTTGTGGATCAGCAGATGATAGTGCGTACGATTTGGCAAAAAAAATTATTGAACATGAAATAGATAGTATTCCAATAGTTGAAAAAATAGAAACTTCATCAAAGGAAAAAACAAAGCTAAAGATTATTGGTAAAATTTCAAAAACTAATATAACTAAGCTTTTCGTTAAATTAGGAGAAGGTAATTAAATTTAAATGGGTAGCTACAGTATAAACATACTGTTAGTATATATATCAATTCGATTGAACGGAGGAGTATTGAGATGGAGAAAAAGAAGTACGTTTACCTTTTTAGTGAAGGAAATGGGTCAATGAAAAACCTTCTAGGAGGTAAAGGAGCAAATTTATCAGAAATGATTCTACTAGGAATTCCTGTACCACAAGGATTCACAGTTACTACAGAAGCTTGTAATAAATATTATGAGGATGGAAAAGTAATTGCACCAGAAATTATTGAAGAAATTCATCAAAAAATATCTGATTTAGAAAAGCTTACAGGTAAAGAATTTGGAAGCTTAACTAAACCATTATTAGTATCTGTAAGATCAGGCGCTAGAGTATCAATGCCAGGTATGATGGATACAGTTTTAAACCTTGGTTTAAATGATAAATCAGTTGTTGCTATGGCAGATTTAACAAACAATCCAAGATTTGCATATGATTCATATAGAAGATTCATTCAAATGTTCTCTGATGTTGTTATGAATATTGAAAAGAGATTATTTGAAAATCTAATAGATGAAATGAAGGAAGAAAGAGGCGTTGAATTTGATACTGAATTAACTGCTGATGATTTAAAAGTTTTAGTCGAAAGATACAAAGCTCTTTATAAAAAGGAAAAAGGGGAAGAGTTCCCACAAGATCCTAAAACTCAATTAATCGAAGCAATAACAGCTGTATTTAGATCATGGAATAATCCAAGAGCTATAGTTTATAGAAGATTAAATGATATTCCAGGAGAATGGGGTACGGCAGTAAACGTTCAAGAAATGGTATTTGGTAATAAGGGTGAAACTTCAGGAACAGGAGTTGTATTCTCAAGAGATCCTGCTACTGGAGAAAATGTAATATATGGTGAGTACTTAATGAATGCTCAAGGAGAAGATGTTGTTGCTGGTATAAGAACACCACTTCCAATATCTAAATTAGAAGAACAAAATCCAGTTATATATAAGCAATTTACTGATATAGTTCATACATTAGAAAATCATTATAAAGATATGCAAGATATGGAAATTACTATTGAAGAAGGTAAGTTATACTTCTTACAAACAAGAAATGGTAAGAGAACAGCTCAAGCAGCATTAAAAATAGCTGTTGATTTAGTTGAAGAAGGAATGTTAACTAAAGAAGAGGCAATTTTAAAAGTTGGACCTACTCAATTAGATTCATTACTTCACCCAACTTTCCATACTGATGATTTAAAGAAGGCTGAACCTATTGCTAAAGGTCTTCCAGCATCTCCAGGAGCTGCATGTGGTAAGATAGCATTTACTGCAGAAGAAGCTAAGGAAAGAAAAGAAAAGGGTGAAAGTGTAGTTTTAGTAAGACTTGAAACCTCACCAGAAGATATTGAAGGCATGATAGCAGCAGAAGGAATATTAACTGTAAGAGGTGGTATGACATCTCACGCAGCAGTTGTTGCTAGAGGAATGGGAACTTGTTGTGTTGCTGGATGTGGAACTTTAAAAGTTAATGAAAGTGCTAGGACATTAGAAGCAAATGGAAAGGTATATACTGCTGATGATTATATTTCTATAGATGGATCAACTGGTAATGTATATGGAGAAGCTGTTAAAACAGTAACACCAGAAATATCAGGATACTTTGCTACATTTATGGAATGGGCAGATGAAATAAGAAAATTAAAGGTTAGAACTAATGCTGACTCTCCAAGAGATACTGTTCAAGCAGTTGAATTTGGTGCAGAAGGTATTGGATTATGTAGAACAGAGCATATGTTCTTTGCTGAAGATAGAATTATGGCAGTTAGAGAAATGATAGTTGCTAAAAATGAAGAACAAAGAAGAAAAGCTCTAGAAAAGTTACTTCCAATGCAAAGAGAAGACTTTGTTGGTATATATGAAGCTTTAGGTGGAATGCCAGCAACTATAAGATTCTTAGATCCACCACTACATGAATTCTTACCTCACAATGATGAAGATATACAATCTTTAGCTAATGAAATGGGATTAACTTTTGAAGAATTAAAAGCAACAGTTAATGAATTACATGAGTTTAATCCTATGATGGGACATAGAGGCTGTAGATTAGCAGTTTCTTATCCAGAAATAGCTGAAATGCAAACTAGAGCAGTAATAGAAGCTGCAATAGAGGTTAAAAATAGTAAGGGCTATGATATAGTTCCAGAAATAATGATTCCACTTGTTGGAGAAATTAAAGAATTAAAATATGTTAAGGATATAGTAGTTAATACTGCTGAAGCTGTAATGGCAGAAAAAGGAGTTAAGTTAGAATACAAGATTGGTACTATGATTGAAATTCCAAGAGCTGCATTAACAGCTGATGAAATTGCTAAGGAAGCAGATTTCTTCTCATTTGGTACAAATGACTTAACTCAAATGACATTTGGATTCTCAAGAGATGATGCTGCTAAATTCTTAGGAAGCTACTATGAAAAGAAAATTTACGAACAAGATCCATTTGCTAAGTTAGATCAAACTGGAGTAGGTGCATTAATAAAAATTGCAGTTGAAAAAGGAAGATCAGTTAAGAGTGATCTTAAGCTTGGAATATGTGGAGAACATGGTGGAGATCCATCATCAGTAGAATTCTGTCATAATATAGGATTAGATTATGTATCATGTTCACCATTTAGAGTGCCAATTGCTAGATTAGCAGCTGCACAAGCGCAAGTAAAAAATAAAAGATAATAAATAAATTAATAATAAGGCTACCTAAATTGGTAGCCTTATTTTAATTAAATTTTTACGTTATAGTGACGTCTAAAGGTATTTATTAGTTCATAAGTAAAATCTAATTGATTCTTACTTTTATGGAGCCCTTTTTCCATTAAAGAAATAAAGGAGTTCTTATTGCACTTTCGAATGTTTTTATAATAATCCCTAGATAATTTCCAGAATTTTTGTGGGAAAGCAATGTAAGCTAAGATGAATTTTAAATCAGATTCAGTTAATTCATTTTCAGAAATATATGAATCAAGTACATCTAATGTTAAATTAATTTGCCAATTAGTATTTTCTCTTTTTAGTAATCTTCTTAAAAAATAAGAGACATCTCTAGCAGAAAAGTCCATTTTACATTTATCAAAATCTATTAAAGAAATAGTACTATTACAAATCAAGATATTTTTATTGACATAATCTCCATGGCAAAGTGAGCGTGATAAATTATCTAAATCAATTGATGAAGAAACTTCGAAAGATAACTTGGCAAGTTCTAAGTTTTCATCTATATTATCTAAAAAAAGTCTTGAAAATCTATCATTATATTTATGGGCATTATTAATACTTAATAATAATTGATTAAAATGTTTCGATATAGATTCACTATAGTTTTCAAAACCTTCTCTGTTAATACTTCCATCTATAGGTAGAAAATTTCTAGAAGATTTATGTAATTTTCCAAGAGTTCTAGAAGATAATAAAACATGATTTATATTATCAAAATCACATTTTTCACCATCAAGCCAAGGAGTTAAAATAAATAGCATATCTTTATATTTTACATATCTATTTCCAGTAATAGTTGGAAGCAACTTAGGAACATTAATTCCATTTCTATAACACCACTCCATTGTTGAATAGACATATAAGAGATTTTCTTCATTATAATATACTTTCTTTAAGCAATATTTTTTATTGCCATTATCTATTTTATAAACAGCTCTTTGTTTTTCAGTATTTTTAAACTTAACATTAATAACAGAAGAATTCTCTAAGTTATAGTAAATTAATATATTATTCTTTAATTCATCTATAGGAAGCAGTTCCTCATTTATATTTTTCAGCAAGCTTTCCATTATTCTCTCCTTTATAATTACTTATTATTAAGATATTACTTAAAAAAAGAAAATATTCTAGGTATTAAATATATTACTTATAAATATGTTTAAATAGAGGAAAATAGAGAAAAATATAGAATATGTTATATAGAGGTGAGATAGATGAATGTAAGAGAAAAAATGGAAGGAATTGAAAGGTTGACATTAATTCCTCAAGCACAATTTAGTAGTAGAACCCTAGGAAGAAAAAGGGAAGAAGAAAATGATCCAATGAGAACATGTTTTATGGTGGATAGAGACAGGATAATTCATAGCAAATCCTTTAGACGCTTAAAGCATAAGACACAAGTTTATATTAAAACTTTTGGTGACCATTACAGAACAAGATTAACTCATACATTAGAAGTATCTCAAATATCAAGAACAATAGGAATAGGCATTGGTTTAAATGAACAATTAATAGAAGCAATTGCTTTAGGACATGACTTAGGCCATGCAGCCTTTGCGCATAACGGAGAAGAAGTACTAAATTCATTTTTAGATGAAGGTTTCAGACATAATGAGCAAAGTGTTAGAGTAGTAGAAAAATTAGAGAAAAACGGAAAAGGGTTAAATTTATCCAATGAAGTAATTGATGGAATA
Source organism: uncultured Clostridium sp. (assembly GCA_934746015.1). Lineage (GTDB taxonomy): Bacteria > Bacillota > Clostridia > Clostridiales > Clostridiaceae > Clostridium. The sequence goes on along the minus strand of CAKVEW010000013.1, from coordinate 67,871 downwards.
TTACATCATAGTGGTTTAAGTAATAACAGTAATAATAAAGCTAAAACCTTAGAAGGAAGAGTTCTTAAAGTAAGTGATAAAATAGCATATTTAAATCATGATATAGATGATTCTATAAGAGCAGGGCTTTTAAGTGAAGATATATTACCTAAAGAAGTGATAAAGGTATTAGGAGAAACACATTCAAAAAGAATAAAGACTTTAGTAACAGATGTAGTAATAAATACTAGTGAAGCTATAAAAAATAATGAGATTGATATAGTCTTTAGTAAAGAAGTTTGGGAGGCTATGACAGAACTAAGAAGATTTATGTTTAAAAATGTATATCTAGGGGATATTTTAAAGGTAGAAAGAAATAAGGCGAAATTTGTACTAGAAAATTTAATAGAGCATTATTATAATCATATAGATGAACTACCAGGGATATACAAGGTAATAGCAGAAAAAGAAGGAGCAAAAAGAGCTGTTGCAGACTATATATCAGGAATGAGCGATGATTATTGCTTAAATACATTTAATTCTATATTTGTTCCTAAATTAGTAATATATTAATATTCAAGATAAAATAAAATTTTAAGAATGAAGGAATTTTAACCTTGATAAAGAATATAAATAAAGAAGATTTAATAAAAAAAATAAAAAAAATAAATTTTAAGAAGGATTTCTATAAAAAATGTCGAATTAAATATAAGTTGACGCAAATTATGAGTAAGGAGGTGAATCTCCTTGCAGATTTCTGAAGAGATTCTAGAGAAAATTAAAGAAGAAAATGACATCGTTGATGTTATATCTGAATCAGTTAGGCTGAAAAAAACTGGAAGAAGCTTTTCAGGGCTATGTCCATTTCATAATGAAAAATCTCCTTCTTTTTCTGTTTCACAAGAAAAGCAAATTTATAAATGCTTTGGGTGTGGTGAATCAGGAAATATAATTACTTTTGTTATGAAAAGTAAAAATATGAACTTTATAGATGCCGTTAAATATTTAGCAGATAGGGCTAATATATTATTAGAGGATGAAACTAGAATAAATCCAACTGCAAAAAAGAAAGAATTACTTTACAAAGTAAATGTAGAAGCAGGTAGGTTTTTTTATTCTAATTTAAGATCTGATAAAACAGCCATGGAATATTTTTTAAATAGAGGAATAAGGCAAGAAACTATAAAAAGATTTGGACTGGGATATGCAAAGGATAGTTGGAACAGCTTATTGTTTCATCTAAGAAAACAAGGCTTTAGTGAGAATATATTATTAGAAGCAGGATTAGTTTTAACTTCACAAAAAACTGGTAATAAATATGATAGATTTAGAAATAGAGTAATGTTTCCAGTTTTTGATTATAGAGGAAAGGTAATAGGTTTTGGAGGTAGAGTTTTAGATGATTCTAAACCAAAATATTTGAACTCTCCAGAAACGTTAGTCTTTCAAAAGGGAACTAATTTATATGGTTTAAACTTTGCAATTAAAAGTAATATGAAGGAAAGATACTTCATTATGGTAGAAGGATATATGGATTTAATTACCTTGCATCAATATGGAATTACTAATGTAGTAGCTTCATTAGGAACTGCATTAACAGTAAACCAAGCAAGGCTATTAAAGAGGTATGCAGATAAGGTAATAATATCTTATGATGCAGATATAGCTGGGCAAACAGCAACTCTTAGAGGACTAGAAATACTAAAGGATGCAGGCTTTGATGTTAGAGTATTAAGTATTCCACAAGGCAAGGATCCTGATGAGTATGTAAGAAGCAATGGAAAAGATGCATTTATTAAATTAATAAATGAAGCTGAGGGATTAGTAGAGTACAGAATAAAAAAAGCTGGAGAAAACATAAATTTCAAGGATAGTAATGATTTAATAAAATATGGGAAAAAAGTTACTGAAATTTTAGCAAAAGTAAATCCAGTAGAAAAAGATATTTATATTAAAAAAATATCTGAAAATACAGGTATAAGAGAACAAGCTTTGTATGATTTATTATCAAGAGAAATGACAAAAAATATGCAAAATCAAGAATTTATGAATAACAAGGAAGAAAGTGGAACAAAATTATATAAGGAGCCTGCTTTTATGAAGGCTGAAAGATCCTTATTGAAGTTATGTTTCAATGAAGAATATCTTGATTATATTGTTAATTTAATAAGACAAGATGAGTTAATTCTTCCAGAACATAAAGAGATTTTTTCTATCATTAAAGATGCTAAAATGGGAAATATAAATAATATAGAAACCTATTTAGAATCAAAATGCACAAATATAAAAACTATTGAGGAAGTTGTAAAAATTAATGAGCAACAAGTCCTTATAGGAAAAGATAATAAAAAGTTAATTCAGGATTTAATAAAACAGATAGATAGTTATAAGTTAAACGAAAGATTGAAAGAATTAAAACAAAAACAAAAGCTTTTAGAATCACAAGGGAAAATTGAAGAATCAATACAAATTGCTATAGAGTTAAAGAATTTGATGAGAAGCTAAAGAGAGGTGTAGGTACAGTTGGCAATAACGAAAGGAGGTCAAAATATGTTGGATGAAAAAACAAAAGCTAAGCAGGTTAAAAAGGAAAATGAAGATAGAAGTAATAAAATGAATATAGTTAAGAACTTGCTTGATAAAGGAAAAAAGAGTGGTACTTTAACATATAAAGAAATAATGGATGAACTTGAAAATATTGATTTAGGTCCAGAACAAATTGAAAAGATTTATGAAGTGTTAGAGTCTATGGGAATAGAAGTTATAGGTGAACCAAACGGTGAAGAAGAAGTAGAAGAAGAATTAGATTTAACTATTCCAGAAGGTATTGCTATTGATGACCCAGTTAGGATGTACTTAAAAGAAATCGGAAAAGTTCCTCTGTTATCATCAGAAGAAGAAATAGAGTTAGCAAATAGAATTGAACAAGGTGATGAAAGAGCTAAAAAGAAATTAGCAGAAGCCAACTTAAGATTAGTTGTAAGTATTGCTAAAAGATATGTTGGTAGAGGTATGCTATTTCTAGACCTTATTCAAGAAGGAAATTTAGGCTTAATTAAAGCTGTAGAAAAGTTTGATTATAGAAAAGGCTTTAAATTCTCAACTTATGCTACATGGTGGATAAGACAGGCAATTACAAGAGCAATTGCTGACCAAGCAAGAACTATTAGAATACCAGTTCATATGGTAGAAACCATCAATAAATTAATAAGAGTTCAAAGACAATTATTACAAGAATTAGGTAGGGATCCATTCCCAGAAGAAATTTCAAAGGTTATGGATTTACCAGTAGATAAAGTTAGAGAAATTCAAAAAATTGCTCAAGAGCCAGTATCATTAGAAACACCTATCGGTGAAGAAGAAGATTCACATTTAGGAGATTTTATACCAGATGATGATGCTTTAGCACCTGCAGAAGCAGCTGCATTTACAATGCTTAAGGAGCAATTAATAAATGTCTTAGATACTTTAACTCCAAGAGAAGAAAAAGTATTAAGACTTAGATTTGGCTTAGATGATGGTAGAGCAAGAACTCTAGAAGAAGTTGGTAAAGAGTTCAATGTAACTAGAGAAAGAATAAGACAAATTGAAGCTAAGGCACTTAGAAAATTAAGACACCCTTCAAGAAGTAAAAAATTAAAGGATTATTTAGATTAGCACCTACTGGTGCTAATTTTAATTTAGCAAGGAGAAGAAATAAATGGAACTAAGCAAAAGATTAAATTTTATAATTAATAATATTGATAAGACATCAGTTTTAGCAGATATAGGGACTGATCATGGTTATATTCCTTTATATGCAACACAAAATGGTATATGTGATAAGGCTATAGCTATAGATATAAATAAGGACCCTTTAGATAAAGCTAGACTTAATGCTATTTTAGAGGGAGCAGGTGACGAACTAGAATTCAGGCTTGGAGATGGCTTAAATCCTCTTAAAAAAGATGAAGTGGAAGCTGTAATTATTGCTGGTATGGGAGGAAACTTAATTAGAGATATACTTGAAGAAAGTATTGATAAAGTAAGTTCATTAAACTATTTAATACTAGTTCCTGCACAAAACCCAGAAGTTTTGAGAGAATATCTTTATAATAATGATTATGAAATAATATGTGAAGATCTTTGCGAAGAAGAGGAAATATATTATGAATTATTTAAAGTAAGAAAAAAAGCAGGAGAATCAATTGGATTAGATTCAATATATTATGAAGTAAGCCCAAAACTATTAATGCAAAAGCATCCATTAATGAAGGATTATTTAAATTCAAAAGTAGATAATTATAAAAGAATACTTAGTTTTATTACAGAAAGCACTGTAAGTGCTAGAGATAGAAGGGTAGCAGTAGAAGAAAAAATAAATATAATTTCAAACATGATTAATTATTTATAAGGAAGCATGATTATGAAGAAAGTAAAAAATATTATTGAAATAATGGAGGGATTTGCTCCAGTCAATTTAAAAGAAGACTTTGATAATGTTGGTTTAATGGTAGGAGATAAAGAAAAAGAAGTTAAAAAGATTCTTTTATCTTTAGATTGTACTTTAGAAGTAATTGAAGAAGCAAAAGAAAAGGATATAGACTTAATAATTACGCACCATCCTTTACTATTTAGAAAGCCAAGCACTATAACTACAGACACTTTAGTTGGTAAAAAAATTATAGAGCTTATTAAAAATGACATAAGTTTATATTCAAGCCATACTAATTTAGATTCAGCTAGTGGTGGTTTAAATGAAACTATAGTTAATATATTAGGTTATGAATCTAAAGAGCTTATTGAAGTAAATAGAAATGCAAGAAATTCAAATGAGGGATTAGGTAGATTTATTAGGTTAGAAGAAGAAATAGATTTAGAAGACTTAGTAAGAAAAGTTAAAGAGAAGTTAAACATAAGTGGCTTAAAAGTAGTTAAAGCTTCAGAAAAGGTTAAAAATATAGCTGTAATTAATGGTAGTGGAAGTAGCTTTTTTGATATAGCTTATAAAAAAGGTGCAGACTGTATAATAACAGGAGATACTACTTACCACTTTGCAAGTGACTATAAGGAAATGGGAGTATCTATAATAGATACGGGACATTTCTTATCTGAATGGATAGTTTTTTTAGAAGTAATTAATAAATTACAAGATAAATTTAAAGAAGTAGAAATTATTATTTCAGAGCATAGTGAAGATCCTTATACTTTTGTATAATAAAACAAGATAAATATAGTAGGATAGATATGGAATAAGTAGTATAATATAAGCACTAATTCCATATCTTTTTCCATTTTTTTAGAAATTTATATATGAAACTGTATTAATTTAAATTAAATTATAACTATTTATAACCATAACACATAGAATAATAACAGGATAACAATTTAGGAGATGTATTATGAGTAAATCTTATTATAAAAAAAAGAAGGGATCTTGGGCAAAAGTGTTCCAAGATGGGATTAAGGATATATTTGATGGTATAGGAAAAAATATTAGTTCAGGAGGTCCAATATTTTTTAAAAATTGCATTAATCCTGCTGCAAGATTAGTTATATTTATACTATTAATAGTTACTCTTTTACTTTCTGGAATAGGATTTTATACTTGGATTATTTTACTTATGCTAGTTTTGATACTTCAATTTGTTTAAACTGTAAAAAAATTCATTTGTATTATTTATAAAGTTATGTTAATATAAGTTTTGCGAGTAAGACATGCAATCGCTGCTAGACTTAGATCTAGGAGAGGAAAGTCGGAGCTCCATAGGGCAGGGTGCTGGATAACGTCCAGTCAAGGCGACTTGAAGGAAAGTGCAACAGAGAGATACCGCCTTAAGTTACACTCCAAATCTCAGATTTGGAATGTAACTTAAGGCAAGGGTGGAAAGGTGAGGTAAGAGCTCACCAGCATCATGGTGACATGATGGCTATGTAAACCCCACTTGGAGCAAGGTCGAATAGGGAAACATTTAGGAGTTGCCCGCTCCGTTTCCGGGTGTACCGCTTGAGCTTATTGGTAACAATAAGCCTAGATAGATGATTGCTTAATACAGAACTCCGCTTATGGCTTATCTCGTAATAGTGATAGCAAGGGTTAATGGGTGTAGAGGTTGAAATCTTCCCTTAATTTTCCCTTGTTATTTTATTTGAATTAAATTTGATATTACATCAGTAGCTTTTCTATTCATCTTTTCGGTAACATGAGAATAAGTGTCTGATGTTGTTTGCATTAGGCTATGTCCTAATCTTTCTTGAAGAGTTTTCATATCAACTCCACCTTCTAAGAGTAATGTAGCATTTGTATGTCTTAAATCATGCCAACGAATATTTTTTTCTATTCCATGCTTTTTACATAATCTTTTTAATCTTTGCAAAAAGTTACTTGGAGTTATCGCTTTACCATTTTCCCATGTGAATATTAAGTTATATTCCGTATTATTAAAAATATTTTTTTTATAAAATGGACCATATTTAAGTTTGTTTTTTTGTTGAAGTTTTATATGTTTTTTATACTTTTCTGCTAATCCATCACTAATGGGAAGTTCTCTATAAGATCCTTCTGTTTTAAGCCCAGATATAACATATTCATTTTCAATTCTTATAAATGCTTTATCTATTATGATTTTATTTAAAGTAAAATCAATTGCCTCTATACATATTCCACACATTTCACCACGCCTTACACCAAGCTCTAATGCAGTATCTAATGCAAGTTTCATAATGTAATCCTCATATATAGATTCATCTAATGAGTTATATAGAAGTTTATATTCATCTAGTGTTAAAATATTAGCCTTATATTTTTCTCTCTTTGGGGTATCTACATATTTGCAAGGATTATTAATAATCATTTGTAATTTTAAAGCTTTATTAAGAGCACTATTTAAAACTCCATAATTAAATTGGATTGATGTTTTATTTAAGCCAACCCCTTTTAAAAATTTAATGTATTTTTCAATGTGAATGGGCTTTAAATCACATAATTTTATATTTCCAATTGATTTATTAATTTTAGTTTCTATAGCACACTTATATTTGTAATAAGTATTATCAGATTTTTCATCTTTAATATAATCCTCTAACCAATCAGTAAGATAGTCAGATAAATACGTTTCTTCAGGTCTAGATAATCCATTGTATAGTCTATTAATTTCTTCATTCAACTTTCTTAAAGCTTCGGACTTAGTTTTTCCACCAACTCTTTCAATTTGCTTTCGTACACCATCTTTATATTCATAGTATCTGTAATACCAGCTTTTACCTTTTTTTCTAACACTACCATTCATAAAAACACCTCCTTAAGAATGTATGTTCTTTTAAAGTTAAAAAATATATTTAAGACTCACTTATTAGCTTATACTTAAGCTTTACTAGTTCGATAGGTACCTTATAGCAAGAAGCTAATTGATAAATTGAATACCCATCAATATAAGAAATATCGTTCTTACTTAAATCTAATAATAGTTCAGCTGCAAAAATATTTGCTTCATATTCTTTCTTTGAAATATTAATGCTTTTAACATTGGAGAAAAAGCAAGAAGATTTTGTATGAAGCATGGCGTGACCAATTTCGTGAGCTAATACATATCTTCTTTCATTCTCATCCATTGAAGAATTTAACCATATAACTTTATTTTTATTTAGAAATTTATACATACCCAACGGTTTTCCCAGTGGTTCAATTATTAAAGTTATATCTAATAGTTCAGATAACTCATAGGGACAACTTGTTTTATATTTTCTTTTCAAATTCTTCACTACCCTTTTAACATATTCATTCAATTAAAACTCACCTACTTTTTATATTTCTTTGGTGTGTATTTCTCTTTGTTCTTAACCTTAATTTGTTCTAATGCAATTTTCATAGCAGATTCTATCAAATCTAAATCATTTTCATCTAATTCTTGACCATTGTAGTACGCTGTTCCATCTGTGCCAGATCTAAAATCATCCATTAATTCTTTTAAATCATTTGTTATAGATTTTTTATCTCTTTGGTTTAATTCAGTGTCAGAATTACTTTCTTCAGATACAATATCACTCAGATTAACATTTAAACTATTAGCGATTGCTTTTAATGTGTCAAGACTTGGGTTATATCTATCATTTTCTATATCTGCAAGATAGGAACGAGAAATATTAGATTTTTTTGCTAATTCTATTTGGGTAAGTTTATTATTCTTACGAAAATTTTTAATTTTTTCACCAATACTCATAACAACCTCCTAAGTCGGTAATACCGACTATATTTTCATTATATATTGTAAAGGTCGGAAATGCAATACATAAAATGACGGAAATACAAGCATATATTAGCGAGAGGAAGAAATATAATTATAATCCTCTAATTTAGTATAAAATAGTCGGAAATACACGAATATAGGGCTTGTACAAATGACGGATATACAATACAATAAGTACATAAGGAGGTGACAAGATGGTAACAGAAATAGCAAAAGAGATTGGTAGAGAAGTTAAAAAAGCAAGAGAAAAGAGTGGGCTAACACAACAAGAATTATCTTCTAAAGTAGAAATATCAAGGAATTATTTATCTGATATTGAATGTGGAAGATATCTTCCTAGTGTTCCTAAATTACTATCTCTTTCAGAAGAACTAATGATAGATTTAAATATATTCAAAAAATGACGGAAATACAAGGGGGTAATTAAGTTGGAGTTATATTTATTAACAGTAAAAGAGGTAGCAGAAAAATTGAAGGTTAATGTTAATTATGTATATGACTTAATAAGAAAAGGTCATATAGAAGCTTTAAAGTTGGGAAGTATGAAAATCACTAACATAGAGTTGGATAGGTTCATATCAAGTGCAAGTGGAAATGACTTTACGGATTTAGACAATATAATGCCTTTAGAAACTTTACAGAACAAAAATTAAGGAGGACAAGCTATGTTAATACCAATAGAATACAAAAACCAAAGAATAATGACAACTAAGGTTTTAGCCGAAGAATTTGGAACGGAGGAAAAGAATATACAAATGAACTTTAGTAATAATCAAAGTAGATTTAAAGAAGGAAAACACTTCATAGAATTAAAGGGACAAGAATTAAAAGATTTCAAAAATAGCTACCCAATGAGATTGGGGAACCTTTAAAATTTGCACCAAAACTTATTTTATGGACAGATAGAGGAGCAGCAAGACACGCAAAAATATTAGATACAGATGAAGCGTGGGAAGTTTATGAAAGTTTAGAAGAAAGCTATTTTAATCCTAATAAAGGACAAGCTCTTAATACTTCTGAATTATCTCCAGAGCTCCAAATGTTTAATCAAATGTTTAAGGCTATAGCTAATAATGAGATAGAGCAGAAGAGATTAAATGCAAAAATAAAAGAAGTCGAAGAAGAAGCTAAGGAAGTAAAGGAAGAAATTAAAGGCATTAGAGAAGCAGTAACATTAGAGACTAATCAATGGAGAAAAGATACTGCAACACTAATTAATAAGATAGCTAATAAGCTAGGTGGATTTGAACACATAAAACCTATTAGGGATGAAGCTTACTCTCTATTAAATAAAACTTATGGAGTAGATATTAACAGAAGATTACTTAATAAGAAAAAGAATATGGCCTTAGAAGGTTGTAGTAAATCTAAGATAGATAAAGTTAATTACTTAGATGTTATAGCAGAAGATAAGAAGCTAATTAATGGCTATATAAATATAGTTGGTAGATTAGCAGTTAAATATGGGATTTAGGAGGTAATTTAATATGCCAGATAAATTTGAAACTAAAAAGCTATTTTGGAAAATTGTTAATACCATAACAGAAAACAAAGATATATGGTTGAAAAATAAAGAAGGAGAAATAGTAGAAGAAGGGATGGTATTACCTTCTGGAGCAAGTATTACATTTGAATTAAAAAGTGGAGTTTTATGGCTTTATGATAAAAATATGAATGCTGTATATAGATTTAGTGAAAATAATCCTATAGTAGTTATTTTTGAGGAATTATTAAAAGAAGTGGAGGAAATATAAATGAAAAGAGAAGAAGCAATAGCAAGATTAAAAGAACTAAGGGATTGTTCATTACACTATGAGAGTTATGAGGTTAGAGAAGATGATACAGAAGCCTTAGAGTGTGCAATTAAGGAATTAACTGCTCCAGAAGTACCAGTTCAAGAGCAGTATGTAACATTAAAAATTGATTCTAAGAAAATTACAAAAGTTTTTCTTAATGAGTTAAGAAAACAACAAAAGCAGTCTAATATAAATCTTATTCCAGTTTAATAGTTAGGAGGGAATAAATGGAGTTAATTGCATTATTAATAAGTCTAATAGCTTTGATAGCTAGTATCATAGGTTTAATAGTGACTAAGGAGAAATAATAAAAGTTTTTTTATAATACCTAAACTTTCTCCTGTAACCAGCTTCTTTATTAGATTTTATAGAAGATATAGCTACTTTAAAAGAAACTAAAACTTTAGTTGTAGTTTCAGAAGGATAAAAAGGAATATCTAATCTAGTGAAACTATTTGATTTAAAAATACCATAAGTAGAATATGGAATATTGACTTTAGCCATAATGTTATCACTACCATAAAAGATTTTTTCATTAGTTAGATTTGTTAGTTCTAATACCGCACTAGATAGAAAGAAAAGTGATTTCATACTATCTAAGTCCACAACTCTTAAATCAAAAAATGCAATGTCTTTGGGTGAAGGATTAACAATTTTTATAAAACATACTTTACCATTTCCAAAATTAAGGCTCGGATCTTGATTTTGATATTCAAAATAGTTTGTATAAATGTTATCTATTTTATCTAGCGAATCTTCAATTACAACATCAAGGTGTTTCCTATTTAGATAAAGGTTAAACAGGGTTATAGATAAAGATGATATTGATATTAGGATTGAAAAAACAGAAAAAATATTATTTTTAATAAAATTAATCATATAAAATTCCCCTTTCAACTATAATTCTAACATATTTTAGGGGAATATATCAGAAAAAGGAGTAAGAACTATGTTATTTAAATATTTAACAGAACTTAAAAAAAGTTTATCAGATGGAGAATTTTTAGCTTTTATGAATGATGTAACAAATGATATAAAAGCAAATAGAGTTGCTTTTAACAAAAGGACAAGCTCTAAAGAGTTTATAAATATATGTGAAATATTAAAAATAACTTTAAGTAGGTGTGAAGATGAACAAGTCATTACTTATTAATAGCAATGGCATAAGGCTAGAGAGGAGGAAAAGAAATTGGGTAAGCTTATGCAAGAAATATTTGAAAAAGATAAGGCTTTAGAACTTGCAAGAGAAATTGAGAAAGTAAAAGAAGACATGACCAAGCAATTAAATGTTAATGCAGTTACAAGACTTTTAGCAGAGCAATATAAAAAAGCTCAATCCCCAGTGACCAAACAAGGGAAAGAGCACAACAAAACATTCAATGACATTATACCACCAGGAACAGATATAGACAATGACCAAGTTTATATAGAAGAAACTGGTGAAATATTTAAGGATTTGATTTAGGAGGATATATGAGAGTATTAGAAATATTAATTAATTTATTAATGAGCATTATAAATACACTTAATGATAATGGATTCAAGATTTATGATGAAAATGACAGAGATTATTATATAGAGAAAATTAGTTACTGTACTGAGGATGATAGATTAATAGTTAGTTTTAAGGAGGACAAGTAGATGGATAAACTTGAGTGGCTTAAAGAAAGACAATGTGGAATTGGTGGAAGTGATGTAGGAGCAATACTTGGAGTTAATAAATATAAGACACCATTTGAAGTATATCTAGAGAAAACAGAACCTATTGAGGAAGTCAAAGAGCAGTTTGAGAGTGCATACTGGGGTGACCAGCTAGAAGAAATAGTTGCTAAAGAATTTGAGAAGAGAACTAGCAAGAAAGTTAGAAGAGATAGAAAGCATTATAAACATAGGGATTATCCATTTATGGTAGCCAACATAGATAGAAGAGTTGTAGGAGAAAATGCAATTCTTGAATGTAAGACTGCTAATCAATATTTAACTAATGAGTGGCAAGAAGATGAAGTACCAGCAAGTTATTTACTTCAAGTACAACATTACTTATTTGTTACAGGAGCCGAAGTAGGATATATTGCAGTATTAATTGGTGGCCAAAAGTTTATATGGAAAGAAATCCAAAGAGATGAAGAATTAATTCAAATGATTATTGAATCAGAGAAAAACTTTTGGAAGTTGGTCCAAGATAAAACTCCACCAGCTTTAGATGGTTCTAGTGCAGCAGAAAAGTATCTTAAAGAAAAATATAAAGAATCAGAATCAGATAAATCGGTAGAATTAGGATTTGAATATAAAGAGAAAATTAAATCTTATTTAGAAATGAAAGAGCAACTAAAGAATTTTGAAGTACAAGTGAAAGAATTAGAGAATCAAATTAAATTTGAAATAGGGAAAGCAGAGTATGCATATGCTCCTGGATATAGTTTAAGTTGGAAAAACATTTTATCAAATAGAGTTGATAGTAAAAAACTTAAATCAGAGTTTCCAGAAGTATATGAAAAGGTAGTTAAAGAAAGTATCAGTAGAAAGTTCAATATTAAGGAGGATAAATAATTATGGCAACAGCAAATAGTTTAAAAAATCAATTAGCAAAGAAAGAAGGGGCAGGACAACCTTCTACAATAACAAATAACGTTAAAGGTCTTATGGATAGTCCAGCAGTTAAGAAAAGATTTGAAGAAGTTCTTATGGAAAGAGCTCCACAGTATATGAGTTCTATAGTGAATTTAGTTAATAGTGATGTAAATCTAAAGAAATGTGAACCTATGTCAGTTGTAGCAAGTTGTATGGTAGCAGCAACTATGGATCTACCAGTAGATAAGAATTTAGGATATGCATGGGTAGTTCCTTATGGAACTAAAGCTCAATTTCAAATGGGATATAAGGGATATATTCAACTAGCTTTAAGAACAGGACAGTATAAAGGAATTAATGTAGTAGAAATAAGGGAAGGTGAATTAATAAGTTGGAATCCACTTTCAGAAGAAGTTGAAATAGATTTTACTCAAAGAAAATCAGATAAAGTTATTGGATATGCAGGATATTTTAAATTACTAAATGGATTTGAAAAAACAGTTTACTGGAGCAGAGAAGATGTAGAATCTCATGCTAAGAAATTTTCTAAAACATATAGCTTTAAAAATGGAGTATGGCAAACAGATTTTGACAGTATGGCTAAAAAGACAGTTCTAAGAAACTTATTAAGTAAGTGGGGTATTTTATCAATAGAAATGCAGAAGGCTTATAGTGCTGATAATAATGCAGTTAAAGATACAATTCTAAAAGAAGATAATGTGGAAATAGATTTTGAAACTGGAGAAGTAATAGAAGATGTTGAATATATAGATCCTCAAAGTCAAACATTTGAAGGAACACAATTTGTAGAAGAAGATAAATAAGTAGGTGAGTTATTTGGGTAAGGAGTCTAAAGGATTTATAAAGTTAGATAGAAACATCTTTGACCATTGGATATTCCAAGATGCAGAAAGGTTTAGAGCATTTGTGGACCTTATCCAATTATCAAGGTGGAAAGATGAAAAATTACTAATTGGAAATGATGTAGTAACTGTTCCGAGGGGCAGTTATTATACATCAGAATTGAAATTAGCAGAGCGTTGGAATTGGTCAAGAAAAAGGACAAGAGAGTTCTTAAAATTATTAGAAAATGAAAATATGATTATTAAAAAAGGAACAACGAAGGGTACAATGCTAACTATTGAAAATTATAGGTTATATCAAGATGAAGGTACAACGATAAGTACATCAAAAGAACAACGAAGGAACAACGAAGGAACAACGAAGGGTACATCAAAGGAACATCAAAGGAACAACGAAGGGTACACAAAAGAAGAAATTAAAGAAATTAAAGAAATTAAAGAAGTTAAAGAAGGGGAAGAAGGAAAAGAAGAAAGTGCTCCTGTACCTCAATCCCTTTCCTTCCCAACAGAAGCACATAAGAAAATTTATAATGAATTATCTGATGTAAGTTATAGAACTTGGTTTATAGATGCAGATATAACTGAAACTGATAATAAAATAACTATACAAGCTAATAGTGATTTTATTAAAGGTGTAATTAGAGATAAGTTTAAAGATAAATTATTTAATATCTTTCTTAAAGAGATAGAAGTTGTATAGGGGGTTAATATGAGTAAGTTAACACCTCACGAATGGATGATTGAAACATTAAAAGAATTTGAAAGAAGAAAGTACTTAAGAGAAAAGGGAAAGCTGGAAGCGGAAAGTTTTTTAGCAGAGAACAGGATAAGAACTAATAAAAAGAAATATAGGATTAGAGCGAAGTGTTATAGATAAGTAGATTTAGATATATAAAGAGCAATATGTACAACTATATTTTATCAATTGAAAATCAAATAATAATAAATATAAAGGAGAATGATTATGGAAAAGTTTATAAACTTAGAAACATTTGCAGATGGAGCATTAGCAGAAAAGGTGAATATGGCTTTAAGGGAGGTACTAGCAAATATAACAGATCCTAATACAGATTGGAAAACAAAAAGGAAATTAACTGTAGATATGACATTAGCAACTGGAGAAGATAGAGAACTTACAGAGGTAACTATAGTAGCAAAAACTAAATTGGCACCTAGCAAAGCGTTAGCAGCAAAAATAGTAATTGGAACAGATGGAAAAGGTGGAGTATTAGCAAGTGAATACAAGAAGCAAATACCAGGACAAAGTGCAATGAGGGTGGATGAAGAAACTGGAGAAGTAATAACTACTGCAGAAGAAAAAGAAATAGATTTAGATGGAATTAGATTAGTTAAATAATTATTTTTAATATAGCCATGGCAAGGGGCTTAAACCTTGCACATTAAATAAAAAAAGGATGGATTTAAAAATGGAAAACAAAGAAGCATTAGAGTATTTAGTAGGTTTAGGAATGGAAAAGGAACCAATAGTAGAATTAGCACAAGGAACATTTACAAAGGAAAGATTAAGTAGAGTAACAGAAGCTAAGGCAGAAGCATTATCAGTGTCAACATTAACAGGATTAGTTGATTATATTAAATCCAATATTGATAAGTTACCAGAAAAATTATTAATACAAGTTAAATCACCTAATAAAGTAGCTTTATATAGTCCTTTAAACAAAGATAGGGAAAGAGAAGGATTTATATCAGCAGAAGCAATACTACCTAACAATGTAGTTTATGACAGATTTTTAGGAACAGAGCAATTTAACATTATGCTACAAAGTGCATTTGTTGATGTAGGAACTAAGGCAACATTATTAAAATACACAGGGTTAATTCAAGATGAAGCAGTAAAGACTACTGGTGATGATGGAGTAAGTCAACAAGTAACAGTTAAAACAGGTGTAGCAAGTGTAGGACAAGCTATAGTACCTAATCCAGTAGAGTTAGCACCTTATAGAACATTCCCAGAAGTAGAGCAACCAATAAGTAAGTTTATATTTAGAATGCAAGAAGGGCCAAAAGCAGCAATATTTGAAGCTGATGGAGGAGCTTGGAGAAATAAAGCAATTCTAAATATAAAAGAATACTTACAAGAAGAATTAAAAGAACTAGAAAACATTCAAATAATAGCTTAATGAAGAGAGGGGTTAATTCCCCTCTTAATAATAAGAAGGTGAGCAGATGATATTAGCAATAGATCCAGGAAATGAAGAAAGTGGATATGTAATACTAAATGATGACTTAAGCATAAGTAAAAAAGGAAAAGTCGATAATGAAGAAATTCTATATATTATAGAATTCTTTGCCTGGCAAGATGGAAAATATATAGCAATAGAAATGATAGCAAGTTATGGAATGGCAGTCGGACAAAGTGTATTTGAAACTTGTGTATGGATAGGAAGATTTATACAAGCAGCTAAAAAGTGGGATATAAATCCTCAATATATCTACAGAAAAGATGAAAAGATGAACTTATGCAATAGTATGAAAGCTAAAGATAGTAATATAGTACAAGCTTTAATAGATAGATTTGCTCCTAATACACCTAACAAGGGTAAAGGAACTAAGAAAGAACCAGGGTGGTTTTATGGATTTAAAAAAGATATATGGCAAGCTTATGCAGTAGGAGTAACTTACTATGATATGTATTTGAAAGGTGGGTTAGAGAATGAATAGAACAGTTTTAAAAGCTAAAAAATTCTTAGGGTTATGTGAAAATGGACATTGTCTAAATAGAGCAACACTTGATTTAGAATTTAAGGTTCTAAATATAGTTGAAGAAAAAAGTTATTGCAAGAAATGTGCAACAGAAATTGTAAAGATATTATCAAGAAATGCAGAAAGTATCGAGGTGGAATAGATGAACAAAGTAATTTTAATTGGAAGATTAACAAAGGATCCAGAGTTAAACTATGCAGCAGGAACAGGAACTGCAGTAACAAGATTTACTCTAGCAGTAACAAGACCTTTCAAAAAGGATGAAACAGATTTTATTAACTGTATAGCCTTTGGTAAGACTGGAGAAACAATAGCACAATATCTAACAAAGGGAAGGCAATTAGCAGTAACAGGAAGTATAAGAACAGGTAGTTATGATGCTAAGGATGGAACTAAGAGATATACAACAGATATAGTAGTGGATTCATTTGAATTTATAGGAAGTGGACAAGCTAATAATAATCAAGATGGAACATCTAACAGTTTTAACCGAGATAGTAATTTTGAAGAAGATATGACTCCTGTAGAAGATGGAGATATGCCTTTTTAGGGGGAGATGATAAGTGAATAGACAGGAAAGAAGAAAAAGAGAACGTGAGATAGAAAAGGATATGAATATTTTAAGGAAGTTGCCAGAGAAGGAAGTACTTAAGATAAATGAAATTATTAATAAAATTGCTAAGACTAAAGCTGAAGAAGCATTGAACCTAATAGATAGAAGTTTTTCAGCAGTTTTAGTAAATGAAGGTTGGAGTTTTAAAGAAATAAAGAGAATCCAGGATATAATGTCTAATTTTATGATAGAGGACCAAGAGAAAATTAAATTATTAGAGAAGGAGAATATTGATATGGCAAAGTTACAAGAAGAAGTTAAAGTGTTTATGGGTGAATTGATAAGAAGTGGAAAATCTAGACAAGATGTTATTAAAGAAACAATTTTCAAATTTCCTAAGCTAAGCAAAACTGCAATAAATAATGCTTACGGGAAAATACAGGAAGAGATAGAAATTGAAGATGCAGCAGCTTATATTTTAGAAGATACAAAAAAAATTAAGACTGTAGTAAAAAAGGAAGAAGCTAAGAAGGTTTCAGAGGAACTTTCAAGGCAATTAAAAAAGGACATAGAGAAAAAGCATACTCCCGAAGCTGGACAAATGGTAGTTAATAAAGAATTTGATGGATTAGAAGTATTAGAGGAAGTAGTAATAAAAGAGATTAAAGTAAAAGGAGCTAATGGAGTATATAATGCAAAAACAGGCTTAGGAGTTGCACTAGAAAATGAAGGATATAAGATAGCATTTAGTAATATAGAAGAATTAGAAAATTTCTGTAGAGAATTTAAAAAGGTATTTTCAAAAATATAGATTAGAGGGATAAGGAAGTAACTTATGAGATTAGTTTTTATATGGTTAATAGGATTATTGTTGTGATGGTTATTTGTATATAAAGCTACTAAAGGGGATAAAAAAGAATAATTTAAATAAAAAGGGAGCTATTACTAGCTCCTTTAAAGAGTGGATGTTAATGAGTTATTTAGTTAATTATTAATCTAAGTTTTCTCTATACCCAAGAAGTAATTAACTACCTAGGTATATGAGGGCTATATAAGTTTAATAATTAATATTAAAGCTAATATTACTATAACAGAGTATAAAATGTCTGTTATAGAATATTGTGGTGCCTTACTCATTACATTCCACCTCCAGTATTCAGTTTATATTAATTAGTATGTTCGAAAAGTAAAAACTTTATTCATAAAAAGTAAGACTATTATAAAATAATGCTAATAGAACAAAAACAAATAAAAATATACTTAAGGGGGAATAATGTGGATAAAGAACTATTTAGAAAGACAGAAGGAAAGTTATATAGATATTATGAAAATAAGAAATATCTATTTGGACTGAATGAAAAGATAGCAAGGCTAGAATATCATAAAGATGTTATAGAGTATGATATAAGGCATACTAACATTAGAATAGATCCTTACCAAAATGGAGCAGGAATATCTGAAAGGGTACAAACATCATCTACTGGTACAAGCTATGCAGAGCAAGAAATAATAAATGAAATAGATAGATTAGAAAGAGAAAGAGTTAAGATAATAAAGCAAATACTAAAGACTAAAGCTAAGAAAAGAGAATTAGAAAACTATATAAGTAATATGGAATTTAATATAAATATGCTTAATGAAGAAAGTAAAAGATTCTTAGAATTAAAGTATAGTGATAAAGCAAGAGTTATAGCAATATCTCAAAAAATGAATATGGCAGTAGCAACAGTATATAGAATAAGAGAAGAGATAGTAGAGAATGTAGCTAACTTTATGAATATCATAAAATAATGAGAAGGTTTTGAGAAAAACATGAGAATTTTATAATAGTAAGATACTTTATAATTATATTATGGAAAACTAGGACAGGGTTTTTCATCATGGATTGACCTCCTATATTAATAGCACCTACCCTTTCATGGTAGGTGTAATGTGAAGATATAGTTCAATGGTAGAACAATAGGCTGTTAACCTATATATGTAAAGTTCAATTCTTACTATCTTCGCCATAAGCTAACTATGACTTTTATACTACCGTAGGTTAAGGTATAAAACGAGTGAAGCAAATAATCTATTGACAGGCGATAAGTCCTTACCTACAGGCACATAGCCGAAATAGATAATGAAGTAGTAATATCCTTCTGGGGCTTGTTTATGCAGGCGAGGGTTAAGTTAATTACCTTAGAGATTATGGGATTAACTTAATGGATAGGTGTTGAGTGTGAAACCAATGGAGTTCCAAAATACACTAAAATCTCTCTCATAAATTCTCAATACCCTTTTATAGAAAAGCACTTAGCTAAAATGATTAAGTGCTTTACATATTTTACAAATAAGTATAAAATTGGTAGTGAGGGGGCGTAGGGATGGATAAAAAATTGATAATCGATTGTAAAAAAGTATTGGAGAAATATCGCAACAGAATAATACAGTTATATAGCGAATATGCGTTATTATTAAATGCATGTAGTATTGCTAGTGATAGATACAAAAATCTTGAATATGATATGATATTATCTACTACTCGAAATATTCCATTAGAATTTAAAAAGATATTTGATACTGATATAACTTTTGATAAAGAAGATTTAGTTATTGAATATACGTCAAAATTATTAAAAGTGCTAAGCAATAATTTTATTGGCGAATTAATATCTATTTTTGATGCATGTCTAGAAGAATTATATGAAGAAATGTTAAAGTGTGATAAGTATGAAGAAAATCAAATAGAAAATAAAATTAGAAATAGTTGGAGAAATGATACTATAATAGATTATTTTATTAATTATTTTAAAATAAAAAAAACCAAGGATAAATTTACTACACCAACTTTAGCATTCAACTTATATAAAGAATTAAGAGAGTTTAGGCATGCTATTATACATAATAACGGTGTTTTAAGTAATAAGAATAAGAAAAATTTATATGAAATAGAAAAAAGTATATTAAAAGAATGTAAAAATGAAAGTCTTAATATAGAAAATGTATTAATTATGAGTAAGTTCTTTAAAGAATTACAGTTCATAAGAAATGATGTATTAGAACTGAATGTATACGCAATATATTTTCTAAGAAGTTGGATTCTAGATGAAATAGATTTTTTGGACAAGTGCATTAGCGAAAAGGGATATGAGTTAATATATAGGTGATAGGAATTTCAGAAAAATTATATTAAAAGGATGTGAGTTCATGGCGAAGTCAAAGTATGAATCTATTGTTAAAGATAAATTAATATTGTTAGAAGCGTGGGCAAGAAATGGGCTCACAATTGAACAGATAGCTAAGAATTTAGGTATTAGTAAAGTAACATTCTATAAATATATGAATGAACATACTGAACTTTCTGAACGCCTTAAAAAGGGCAAGGAAGTCGTTGATATAGAAGTAGAGAATGCTTTATTAAAGAGAGCATTAGGGTATAAGTATAATGAAGTAACTAAAGAATTAGTTAAGGATAAAGAAACTGGGGAAGAAGAGCTTAAAATTACTAAAGTAGTTACTAAAGAAGTGGTTGGAGATACAACTGCACAGATTATTTGGTTAAAGAATAGAAAGCCAGGAGATTGGAGAGATAGAAAAGAAATAGAACATAGTGGAAATATAAGTAATCCATACGAGGGATTAACTAGGGAAGAGTTATTAAAAATAGCTAGTGAAGATGATGGATAAGAAATTAATAAAGTTAGGTGCTAAATGTGAACTTGCAAGGCGTGAGTTCTTTTTTTATTGCAATTTAATGGCACCAGACTTTTACAAGGAAGATAGAAAATATCTAGTTGAATTATGTAATGAGTTCCAAAGGTTCTATGAAAGTGATGGTGAAGTATTAATAATAAATGAACCACCTAGACATGGAAAATCAAGAACAGCATCACTATTTGTTGAATGGGTACTTGGCAAGAATCAGAATGAAAAGATAATGACAGGATCATATAATGAAACATTATCTACTATGTTTTCAAAAAATGTTAGAAATGCAATACAAGAAGAAAAGGCTGATAAATATAAGCTAGTATTTAGTGATGTATTTCCTAATGTGAGAATAAAGCAAGGTGATGGAGCCATGAATTTATGGAGTTTAGAAGGTGGATATAACAATTATCTTGCTACTTCACCTACTGGAACAGCTACAGGATTTGGAGCATCACTTTTAATAATAGATGACTTAATTAAAAATGCAGAAGAAGCCTACAATGAAACTGTTAAAGAAAAACATTGGGATTGGTTTACTAATACAATGCTTTCAAGACTTGAAGAAGGTGGAAAGATAATAATTATAATGACTAGATGGGCCAGTGATGATTTAGCTGGTAAAGCACTAGAACATTATAAAGAGCAATGTACTAAAATAAGACATATAAGTATGAAAGCATTACAAGATGATGGAACAATGCTTTGCGAGGAAGTATTAAGTAGAAAGTCTTATGAAGCTAAGAGAAAGGCTATGGGAGAGGATATAGCATCAGCTAACTATCAACAGGAACCAATAGATTTAAAAGGCTGTTTATATAAATCATTTAAGACATATATAGAGATACCAAAGGATGAAAAAGGTAATATTTTATTCACTTCAATTAAAGCTTATTGTGATACAGCGGATACTGGAGAAGATTATTTATGTAATATTATCTATGGAGAATATGAGAAAGAAGCTTATATTTTAGATATATATTATACTAAAGAATCTATGGAGGTAACAGAAAAAGAAACAGCTAAAAGATATTTAGAACATCAAGTAAATAGAGCATTAATTGAAAGTAATAATGGTGGTAGAGGATTTGCTAGAAGTGTAGAAAGAATACTTAAGGAAGTATTTAATAGTAATAAGACTAAGATAGATTGGTTTCATCAAAGTGAGAATAAAACTGCTAGAATACTTTCTAATAGTAGTTGGATAATGGAGCATATTTATTATCCAGTAAATTGGAGGGATAAATGGCCTGATTATTATAAAGCAATGGTTAAGTATCAAAGAGAGGGTAAAAATAAGCATGATGATGCTCCAGATGCAACTACAGGCATAGCAGAACAATTTAATAATAAGAGAAAAGTAAAAATAGGAAGTAAGGCTAAATTAGGATTAAGATAATTTCGCTAAATTTTGTTTTAACGAATACTAAATAAATAACCTATTTAAGCCATTTGTAAGATATGAAAATAATAAAATGTGTTTATTAAAACTAAACAATAATTATAAAAATTACTATTTCGTATATGTAGTTACGAAATGGTATAAAAAGAGGTGGTAAAATGCCAATAATTAAAGATAGAGATTTACTTAATGAAGATGGAAGTATTCCTATAAAGCTATTAGTTAAATGTATTGATGAACATAAGACTTTAGTAAGAAATAAGTATGAAAAGCTTAATAAATATTATGATGGAGAGCACAAGATATTAAATAGAACATTAACAAGTACATCTTTACCTAACAATAAGATAGTTGCTAATCACTCAGAATATATCACAGATATGGCAACAGGATATGTATTTGGAACTCCAGTAAGTTATAGTGGTAATGGAGCAGATGAATTAAATAAGATATTTATAGAGATTGATGAAGATTCACATAATAATGAATTAGCATTAGATTTATCCATATTTGGTGTAGGATATGAATTGTTATATATGAATGATGAAGAGGTTCCTTATCCAGAGTTAGCAGTAGTAAGTCCTTTAAATTCATTCTTAGTTGTAGATAGTACAGTTAAGAATGAATCTATGTTTGGAGTTACATATTATCCTAAATATGATATTGATAATACATTAAAAGGATATGATGTTAATGTTTATACAGATAAAAGTATAACACATTATTTTTTTAGTGATTTAAGTAGTCAATCACCAACTGAATATAAACCAGAGGACCATTATTTTAATGGAATACCTTTAATTGAGTACAAAAATAATAAGAAGTTTAAAGGTGATTTTGAGGGAGTAATTACCCTAATAGATGCTTATAATTTACTTCAATCAGATAGATTAAATGATAAAGAACAAATGGTAGATGCATTACTTGCTGTTATAGGTGCTTCATTAGGAGATGATACTGACGAGAAAGTAGAAACAGCTAAACTATTGAAGGAATTAAAGATTATTGAACTGGACCAAGGGGGAGATGCTAAGTGGTTAGTAAAAAATCTTAATGAAACTGAAATAGAAGTCCTTAAGAAAAGTCTTAAAGATGATATACATGAATTTAGTAAAGTACCTTGCCTAACAGATGAAAACTTTGTGGGTAATGCTTCTGGTGTTGCTATGAAGTACAAGCTATTAGGCTTTGAACAATTAGGGAAAACCAAAGAGAGATACTTTAAACGAGGTTTAAGGCAAAGATTAAAGCTAATGTTTAATATAGAGAATATAAGAGCTAAGAATATAGATTCTAGTCAAATAGATATTACTATGAAGAGATCACTTCCAGTTGATGATGAACTTGCTGCAAGAATAGCACAAGAAACAGATGGATTTATAAGCTGGGAAACTAGAGTTAAAAGATTTGATGAAGAAATAGATATTGAAGAAGAAAGAAAAAGGCTTGATGAAGAAAAGAAAAAGAATATAGAGGACCAACAAAAAGCATTTGGATCATATGACTTTAAAAATATAGAAAAGGAAGGTTAAGAAGAATGATAATAATATCTTGGATAGTATTAATTTTAAATGCTTTAATTATTTTAATAGCATTCCCTGGAGTATTTACAGATAAAACAACTTCTGGAAGAGTAGCTAACTTCATATCTTGTATAGGTGCTATTTTAGCTTGTATGCTTTCTATTTATATTTTAAGGCTATGATATGAAGAATAGAAGCAATGCTTATTGGAATAAAAGAGCCAATGAGAGAATGGCAGGATATCATAGAAATAGTGATATTACTATAAATAAAATTAATGCTGCATATGATAAAACTATTAAAGATATAAATGAGGATATAAATAATATATTCTATAAATATAAGCTGGATAGTGGACTAAGCGAGAAAGAAGTTAGGCAATTATTAAATTCTAAAATACCTAAGAAAGAATTAGATAGTATTAGGGCAAGGATACATGGAATACAAGATGAAGAATTAAAAAAATATATGATGGCTCAACTTAATTCAGAAGCTTATAAAGCTAGAATAACAAGATTAGAAGCTTTAAAAGAGAGTATATATATTAACTCTAAGATAGCAGCAGATGTTGAAATAAAGCAAAGTACAAAACTATATACAGATACAATAAGAAAAGCCTATTATACTAACCTATTTGATATTCAAAAAGGATTAGGGATAGGCTTTAATGTTGCAGAAATACCCCTAGAAAGCATACAAGAGATACTTAGGAATAAATGGAGTGGTAAGCATTATAGTGAGCGTATATGGCATAATACAGATGTATTAGCAGAAAAGTTAGAAGAAGTAATAACAAGTGGTTTGATGAGTGGTAAGAGTTCCAGAATAATGGCTATAGAATTAGAGGAATTAACTAACTATGGTAAGTTTGCATCTGAAAGATTAATAAGAACTGAAACTACTTATATATCTAATGCAGCTGAAATAGAATCTTATAAAGAGTGTGGAATAAATAAATATATCTTTGTAGCTACTTTAGATTTAAGAACTTCAAGCGTATGTAGAGAGAAAGATAGAACAGTTTATGGGGTAGATAAAGCACAAGCAGGAGTTAATCTTCCACCATTACATCCTCATTGCAGAAGTACAACAAGAGCCTATCTAGGAAAAGAAATATTAAAAGACATAAAAAGAAGGGCAAGAAATCCTGAAACAGGCAAGACTTACTTAGTACCAGGTAATATGAATTATAAGGAATGGTATGATAAGTTTGTAGTTGATAAGTATGGCAAAGGGAAAACAGAAGTATTTGAAAAAGTGATTAAAAATAAGGCTTCTGATAGAAAACAATTAGAGAAATATAAGGATGTTTTAGGAAAAGAATCACCAAAGACATTGAAAGACTTCCAAGAATTGAAGTATAATAATATTGAGGATTGGAGTAAATTAAAAAGTGACTATACAGATACTAAAAGATATAATAAGATAGTTGAAAATGCTAGTAAGTTAAATATAAAAGGGACTCCAATTAAAAAAATAGATAGAGTAGATTTAAATGAGTATGATTTTGATTTTTACCATATAAATAACGAAAGGGAGCATGGAGTTACTAAGGAAATGTCTCAAGAGTTTATAAATAATTCTAAAGCTGCTTATAGTAGATGGAATGGTCAAGTTACTGTATATGTATCGGAGAATGGATGTAGTGTAGTTAATTTAAAAAACAAGAAGGTAAGTACATCATATAAAAATGAAGAATATGATGATAAATTTAAAAAATTAATGGAGGTGTTAAAATATGATTAGGTGTCCTATAGTCAATAAAGATATAGATATAGGGGAATGTGTACTGATAGTTGATATATCAGAAGGTTGTGTAAAAGAAACCATGTTGCCAGGTGATGTAGTTAACATTAAGGACTGGAAAGAGATTTGTAATAGATGTGAATATCATAATAATTAACAGCACTTACTTAGATAAATAGTAGGTGCTTTTAATTTGCCTAATATTAGTATATTATTAAGTTGTTAGTAATATATGGAGGGAAAATATGGAGTATTATTTCATAGTAGATTTAAATAAAGTAGCTAAAATAGAGAACTATGTGCCTTATATTTATGATAAGAAGAATGGTTGGGCAATAGATAATAAGAATATTCTTATGGATAGGATTATGGGTTATGATGGTGAGTCAATTGGAAATAGTTCAGAATTATTTAAAGTTGATAGTATTACAGAAGAACAAGCAAATAAGATAATAAAGAATTTGTAGGAGCACTTACTAAGTTAAATAGTAGGTGCTTTTATTATGCCCTGAGTATGGCTTAAAACTACTCTAATTTTATTGAATCTAATGGGCATTGAACATTAGGGGCAAGGAGGAAGAAATGAAAAGAAAACTAATAATGAATCTACAACTATTTGGTTTAGTTGCGATATCTAGACCTTTTTTTGAAGCAGATGGAGGGGCTGGTAATGGCGGTGCTGGAACTGGGGTAGATAATGGCGATGGTGAAGGAACTCAATGTCAAGAAGGAGATAAATCTTTTGATGATGTATTAAAAGATAAAAAGTATCAATCTGAATTTGATAAAAGAGTAGCAAAGGCACTTGAAACTGCTAAAGGAAAATGGGAGACAGATTATCAAGCTAAAATCGAAGAAGCTAAGACAGAAGCACAAAAGTTAGCAAAAATGAATGCTGACCAAAAAGCAGAGTATGAAGCACAAAAGAAGTTAGATGAACTAACTAAAAGAGAAAAAGAAATTACTACTAGAGAATTAAGAGCGACAGCTTATGAAACTCTAGCAGAAAAAAATCTACCTAAGGAGTTAGTAGATATACTTAACTATTCAGATGCTGAATCATGCAATAAAAGTATTGAATCAGTAGAGAAGGCTTTCCAATCAGCTGTAGAGAAAGCTGTAAATGATAAGTTAAGAGGTGGAAATCCTCCTAAGGGTGGACAAGGAAAAATTGACAATGATGCAGCTTTAAGAGCAGCATTTGGACTTAAATAATTAAAAGAAAGAAGGAATGAATAATGGCAAATACAATAGCATTAGCTAAGAAATATGTAGCTTTACTGGATGAAGTTTACAAGGAAACAGCAAAAACTGCAGTATTAGAAAGTGATGCTTCTTTAGCACAACAAGGAGCAAATGCAAATGAAATTATTATACCTAAACTAGATATGGATGGATTAGGAGACTATGACAGAAATAGTGGTTATACAACAGGATCAGTTACTTTAACAAATGAAACAGTTAAGTTTAACTATGAGAGAGGTAGAATGTTTCAGGTAGATGCAATGGATAATGAGGAATCTCAAAACATTGCATTTGGAAGATTAGCTGGAGAATTTATTAGAACTAAAGTAGTACCAGAAATAGATGCTTTCAGATTTGCAACATTAGCAGGGATTACTGGAATATCTAAGGTAGTAGAAGGAGCAACACTTGCAGATGGAGCAGCAGTAACTACAGCTTTAAGAGCAGCAACAAATAAAATGGATGAAGATGAAGTTCCAATGGAGGACAGAATTCTTTTCATTACACCAACTTTATATGGTATGGTTCAAGATTTAGACACAACTAAGTCGAAAGAAGTTTTAGCAAGATTTAGCCAAGTTATTCAAGTACCACAAAGTAGATTTTATACTGCCATTGACTTGAAAGACGGAAAAACAGAAGGAGAAGAAGCTGGAGGATATGTTAAAGCAACAGCTGGAAAGGATATTAACTTTATAATTGCACATAGACCTGCAGTAATTCAATATACAAAGCACGCAGTACCTAAAATAATTACACCAGAACTTAACCAAGATGCAGATGCTTGGAAGTATGGTTACAGAAACTATGGACTTGAAGATGTATATGAAAATAAGGTAGCTGGTATTTATCTTCACCATAAGGCATAGGAGGTTATTATGGCAAGAACAGTAGGATTGACTTTTGAAGATAATAAAGAATTAAAATTGCTTAATAAGGATCAATTAAAAGAAATTGCTACAGAGTTAGGCTTAGAATATGATTCGAAGATTAATAAAGAAGATTTAATATCATTAATCGAAGATAATCAAGGGGAAGAGTAATCTTCCTCTAATTAATGGGGTGTTATTATGACACAGTTAGAAAAGTTAAAAATAAGATTAGAAATTATGAATGAAGATACTAGTCAAGATGATTTACTTAATATGTTTCTAGAAGATGCTGAATCTGAAATACTAGATTTTACTAATAGAGATACACTTCCAGTAAGAGCAGAAGCTTTGCAAAGAGAACTAGCTATTATCTATAGGAATAGGCTAGGAAGTGAAGGAGAAACTTCTAGAAGCGAAGGAGGAATATCTGTATCTTATTCTACAGATATTCCAGAGAATATAAAAAATAGGTTAATAGCTTTTAGAAGGCTTAAGTTAGTAGGTGTTGCTAATGCGAATAAAGAATAAAAAGACTTATTATCTTAAAAAGAAAATAGTAATAGAAGATGATGAAGGTGGTAAATATCCAGGATATTCAGAGCCTATAGAAATACAAGCTAATATAAGTCCTGCATCTGGTAAGCTACAAGCAGAAGTTTATGGAGAAAGATTAAATTATATGCTTAATATGTTATATGATGGTCCAGAATATATAAATGAAGGTGATGGAATATGTGTTTATATTTCTAAAGAGAGCAAACCAGATTATAAGGTTATAAGTATCAAAAGATATTCACATCTATTTATTGAATTAGAGAAGATATAAAAATGGGCAAGAGCGTTGTAGGTTTAGATAGCCTTCTTAAAAAGTTAAATAAATTAGGTGGAAATATTGATGAAGTACTTACACAAAGTATAGGAGAACAAACTAAGCTTGTGCAAGGAGATGCAAAAGACTTATGTCCAGTTGATATGGGGGACTTAAGAAATAGTATTAAGGGGAACGTAAAGAAGTATAATGGGAGAATAGTTGGAGTAGTATCTACTAATAGTGACTATGCAGCATATGTTGAGTTTGGAACAGGAAAGGTTGGAGAAAGAACTAATAAAAATACTAAAGTAAGCGTTAGTTATAAGCAAGATAAATGGTTAGTTAATATACCAGATGTAGGACCAAGATGGATTGCAGGACAACCTGCACAACCTTATCTTTATCCAGCTTTAAAAAACAATGAAGAAAGAATTATAGAAAATATAAAAGCAGATGTTAGAAAAGCAATTAGGGAGGTAGCTAAGAAGTGATAAATATTAAGCCTATAATATTAAAAGAATTAAAGAAAGTATCAATAAATGTTAATGATTCTTATCCTTCTGATTGGGCAACATTCCCTGTAATACAGTATGTAGAAGAAGATAATAAAACGCATACTAAAACAGATGATAAAGAGCAATTAGCTTATATAAGGTACAAAATTGATATATGGAATGATAGAAGCACTTCTGAAACTGTATTGAAGGTTGATGAAGTACTTTCTTCTTTAGGATTAATAAGAATACAATGCCTAGATACACCAGAACCTAGTCAATTAAAGCATAAGGTTATGAGATATGAAGGCATTATTGATGTAAATAATATGAGAGTTTATAACTCTTAAAAGGAGGAATAGAAAGTGTTAGCAAATGGAATTAAATTAGGATATAAGAAAAAGAGCGAATCAGCATCTACTTATACAGATTTAACTGGATTAAAAGAAGTTCCTGAAATGGGGGACGAACCAGAAAAGGTCGAAAATACTTGCCTTAGTGATACTGTAAAGCAATATGAATATGGAATAGGGGATCCAGGGGATCTAGAATTTAAATTTAAGTATGAAAATTCTAGTGAAACTAGTCCATATAGAGTATTAAGAACTGCAGCAGAAGCAAAAGAAATATTAAGCTTTGAAGAATCTTTTCCAGATGGAACAAAATTCACTTGGGATGCACAAATAAGTGTAAAACTTGGTGGTGGTGGAGTAAATGGGGTTATGGAATTTACTCTTAAAATGGCATTACAAAGTGCTATTAAAGTTATAGATCCAACTGTAGGTGCATAAATATATATACCATTAATTTATCGTCTTTTAATATCTATATATTTAGTCTATAATCATATTATTAGGAAATATATGGGGGTGTAGAGAGGTGAATGGAAAAAATAGAATAACTGTACTACTATTATGTATTTTTAGTTTTTTTCTGGGGTTACATAATTGGTATTTAGGAAATTATAAAAGAGCAGTTCTATTTACTATAACAGGTGGTGGCTTAAGCTTATGGTGGATATATGACATAATAAAAATAGCTACAGATACAAGATATATAGAACACTGGAATGGTGAATATACTGAAGAAGAAAAGGAAAATCAATTTACGAGAAGAATTCAATATCAAGCTAAGATAGATGAATTAAAAAAGAAAAAGGCTCCAATTAACGATGATGTAGTACGCTGCCCTAAATGTGGAAGTTCTCAATTAACTGCTAATAAAAAAGGATTTGGTTTAGCGAAAGGGGCAGCAGGAGTTTTAACTTTTGGAGCTTATGGGGTTTTAGCAGCAGGGATAGGTAAAAATAAAATAATTATAACTTGTTTGAGTTGTGGAAAACAATTTAAACCAGGTAATGGTAGATAGCACTTACATATGTAGGTGCTTTTATTATGCTCAAATTTAAGGAGGAATAAAGAATGGCAAGAAAACAATTTGCAATATGGAACGTAGGAGAAGAAGAGTATAAGTTAAAGCTTAAGACTTCTACTTTATGCGATTTAGAAGAAAAGTTAGGAACAAGTTTGATGAATGTGTTAGGTAGTGGGAATATGCCTGCATTAAAGATAATGCTTACTATAACTCATTATGCTATTAAAGATTATAATGCAAACATTAAATTCAAAGATGTTCAGGATCTATTTGATAAGTACGTAGATGATGGGGGAAGCCAATTAGAATTTTTCACTAAGGTGATTATGGATATCTATAAGGTGAGTGGTTTTTTTACGGAAGCACAAGCAGAGATGATGGAAGAGAATCAAGAGAAAGTAGAGGAGCTACTAAACAGTTAGAAAGCTATACAGAATTGATTGAAGGATTATACCCACAATTTTTGGATATGGGATATACCCATTCTTTATTTTGGGATAGTTCTTTATTTGAAATATATGACTTAATAGAGAGTTATAACAGAAGAAAGAGAAATGAAACAAAAGAGCTTGAAGAAAAACTTAAAATTGAAATTTCTCTTAATGCTGTTTTAGCAAGGCAAATAGGGGAATATATAGGAAGTATTCTTGATAAAAATGTCCAAATAACTCCATTAAATGAATTATTTCCAACTCTTTTTAAAAATGAAGAAGAAGTCAATAATGATATGGCTTTATATAAGGCTAAGATGGAGGAATTTGCATTTAGACATAATCAAAGATTAAAAAGAAAGGAGGAGTAATTTGTGGATGGCATGACTTTAGAAAAGCTTCAAGTTGTTATAGAAGCTGAAACTAAAGGTGTAAAAGAAGAAATGGCAAAAGTTCAAAAACAACTAAAGCAGGCAACGAGTGGGATAGATAAGGAAGTAAGTAAAATAAGAGATATTTTCAAAAATATGTTCAAAGGTGCTGCTATTACATATGCTATAGCAAAGATTGGACAGTTTATGAAACAATCTACTCAAATGTCTATGAAGGTTGAAGCAGCTATTCAGCAAATAAATCGTACTATGGGAGAGAGTACGAATCAGTTCTTAAAATGGGCAAAGAATAATGCTCTAGCATTTAATATGTCACAAAGTGATGCTATGAATTATGGAGCTATATTTTCCAATCTAGTAAGTACTTTTAGTAGTGGAACTAAGGAAACACTACAATATACTACAGATTTATTAAAAGCATCTTCAATAATTGCAAGTGGTACAGGTAGAACAATGGAAGATGTAATGGAACGTATTAGATCTGGTTTACTTGGTAATACAGAAGCTATTGAGGATTTAGGAGTAAATGTTAATGTAGCTATGCTACAGAGTACAGAAGCCTTTAAAAGATTTGCTAATGGTAAGTCATGGGAGCAATTATCTTTTCAAACTCAACAACAAATAAGGTTAATGGCTATATTAGAGCAAACACAAAATAAATTTGGTGGAGAAGTATTTAATAATACGAATAGTGCTTTGCAACAATTAGTAGCAGTATTAAAAGATGTCGCTTTAAATATAGGGAATGCTTTCTTACCTATACTTAATGTAGTTTTGCCTATATTAACTGGACTAGCACTTAAATTAAGAGAAGTAACAGCATATATTGCAACATTTATGCAAGTATTATTTGGTAAGAAAGGTAATAGTACAGCAGTTAATACTATGCAATCTGCAACTAGTGCTGCTATTAACGGAGCAAGTGCTCAAAATGCCTATAATGATGCTTTAGGTGATACTGGAGATACTGCTAAGAAAACTGCTAAAGAAATGAATAGACTATTAGGTGGATTTGATGAAATTAATTCAATCAGTAATAGCGGCTCTAGTGGAGGAGGACTTCCTGGTTCAAGTGGAATAGGTGGTGGAGCAGTTGATATTCCATCTATAGATTTAGGATTAAGTGAGGAACCAGATACTAGTGGAATATCAAAAGCAGCTGAAAAAATAAGAAGTATATTTAAAGGTATAGCTGATTTCTTTAAAGAAAACAAGGCTATAATTTTAGGCGTTTTAAGTGGATTAATAGCAGGAATAATAGGATTATTTGTGGCTGGAAATTGGGGAGCAATAACAGGGGTAATAGCAGGTGTTATATCACAGATAAAGGGTATAACAGGACTATTTAACTTCTTATGGATGGCAATTAAATCTTGCAATTTAAATGTTATTAGTTATGCTTTCTTTGGAATTTCTGGACCTGCATTAATTGTAGTAGGAGTTATAGCAGCTGTTATAGGAGCTATAGTTTATTTGTGGAACACAAGTGAAGAATTTAGAAATATAATTAAAGATATTTTAAATGATATATGGTCATTGATAAAAAGATTATGGGACGAAGTACTAAAACCTTTATTTAGTTTCTTAGCAGATATGTTTATGACAGTGATAATGCCTATTGCTGCTTTTCTAGGAACTGTATTAGTTGATGTAGTTATGGCAGTATTTAGGGTTATAAAATCAATTTGGGATAATGTATTAAAACCATTAGTTGATTTCTTAATTGATATATTAGCTATAGCATTGCAAGGTATTATTGATGTTTGGGAAGCATGGAAACCAGCTATAGAAGTTGTATTTGGTATATTGATGTGGCTATGGAACAATGCATTAAAACCATTAGTTGATTTTATTGTTAAGTTTATGTGCGGAGCAATTAAGGATTTTGGTATAACTGTAAAAGATGTGTTAGATGCAGTAAAAAGAATATTTGGTGGTATTATCGATTTTGTTACAGGTGTATTTACTGGAAATTGGTCTAGAGCGTGGAAAGGTGTAGTAAATATATTTGGTGGTATTATGGATGGATTAGGAGCTGTAATTAAAGCACCATTAAATGGTATAATATGGTTAATAAATCAAGCTATAAGTGGATTAAATAGAATATCTGTAGATATACCTTCATGGATTCCTGGAGTTGGAGGAAAAACATTTGGAATAAGTATACCTAGAATACCTTACTTAGCTAAAGGTGGTATTATAGATAGTCCAACTCTTGCAATGGTAGGTGAAGCTGGTAAAGAAGCTGTTGTTCCATTAGAGAATAATAAAGGTGGATTAAGAGAGCTTGCAAGTTTATTATTATCAGAAATGGGACCAAGGAGCTCCAATGATAGCTTTGGTGATGGAGATTTAATTTTACAAATAGATGGTAGTGTAATAGGTAAAGTAGCACTTAAGCAACTAAAGAGAATGCAAAGACAAGGTAATATAACATTAATACCAACATAGAAGGAGTGGTGATATGCTAAGTATAAATGGAGTGGCTATTGCTACTCCTAAAGTTTTTGAAGTAGCAGTATCTGATTTAGATGGAGAATCTAATAGAAATGCTAATGGGGAACTTATAAGAGATAGAATAGCAGTTAAAAGAAAAATAAATCTTGAATGGGGGCCATTAAATCAAACTGAAATACAAACATTACTTAATGCTGTAAGTAGTGTTTTTTTTACAGTTACTTTTCCAGATCCAATGAGTGGAGTAATAACTAAAACAATGTATGTAGGAGATAGAACAGCTCCAGCATATCAATACATTAATGGAGAAGTTAAGTGGCAAGGTCTTAAAATGAATTTTATAGAGAAGTAAGGAGAGATTAATATGTTAAATATAAGTGAAAACATAACTGTTACAGGTAATGTAACAATAGAGAATAGAATGATAGTTAATATGGTTGCAACAGTAGTTATAGAAGAAAATACTTATCCTAATATAAGCGTAACAGTATTAGATAAAAATACTTTTAAGGACAACTTTGATACTTGCAAACAAGGTGTTTTAGAGTTTACGGAAAGAGTGTTAAATAAAGAGTATGAAGCATTAGGAGGAATTATAAATGAAGTTGAGTAATGAAAGATTAATAAATAGTATAGGAGTTTTAAGTAAATTAACGAATATGGAGTTACCTATTAAGCTTAGTTATGCTTTCTCTAAAAATATTATAAAAATAGATAGAGAACTTACTGTTTATAACAAGGAAAGAGAAAAGTTAATAGAAAAATATGGGGAGAAGGACGAAGAAGGCAAATTAAAAACTAAAGAAGATGGAACTATAAATATCATAGATATAGATAGTTTTAATAAAGATTTAAAAGAAATCTTAGAAATAGAAACAGAAGTAGATATCCATGTTATAGATTTAGAAAAAATTAATGCTGATATAAATATTACTCCTGGTGAGTTAATGGTTATTGATTATATGTTTAAATAGATCCTTCTAAAATAAAAGAAAGGAGGGATATAAAATTTATACAACAAGTACAGCTTATAAAACAGCAATAAGAGAAGCTTCAAGAGCCTTTGAATGTAGAGTAACAATATTAGATAAAGTTTATAAAAATGAAGATATAGTAGATATTATTATTGATGGCAATATACAACCTTCTGATGGATTTGTGATAGGTGCTACAACTAGTCAAACACTTGATTTAACGTTACTTAATAAAGGTGATATAGTTTATGGCACTAGCACTATCAAAGTAGAAATAGGATTAAAAATAGGCTCTACAGTAGAGTATATTCCTTTGGGGATATATAACATAGATGACATAGATAAAACTGACTATACAATAAAAATAACTGCATTTGATAATATGATAAGGTTTGAAAAAAACTTTATAACTACTCTAGGTGATACTTTAACATTACAACAAGTAGTAAGTGAATTGACTAGAATAACAGGAGTACAATTTACAGGAAGCCTTCCATCTTACGCAGTTAAGAAATTGGAAGGCTTTACTTGTAGAGAGATATTAAGTTATGTAGCTTCTATTTGTGGTGGAAATGCAGTTATAACAAGGGATGGTAAGTTTACTATAGTAACTCCTGCAGATGTTAATTATTCTATAGGAACATCTAATTATTTTGATTATACAAGAGAAGAAACAAAATATAAGATAGGAAAGATATCTTGCCAAGCTGGAGAAGAGATTCTAAGTAAAGGTTCTATAGGAGCTGATACAATGGAGCTAGAATTTGAGAATCCTTGGGTAAATACAACGATATTAAATGATATTTATACTAAATTAAATGGATTTGAGTATTTGGGGTATTCTATGAAATGGCAAGGTGATCCTAGCATAGATGTAGGTGATATAGTAACTATAACCGATAAAAAAGGAGTAGTAAGAAAACATCCTATATTAAGTCAAAAATTTACCTATACTGGTGGACTTACTTCAGAAATATCTGCAAAAGGAGAGAATAAAAATAAGAACGAGTTCTCTAGCAGTGGACCATCTGCAAAGAAAGTAGAAAGAGTTGTAATGGAACTTGCTCTTATAAATAGAGCTCTTATAGATGTAGCTTATATAGGAGATTTAACAGCAGGAAATATAAAGTTTGATACAGCGTCTGGTACTATAATGGATCTTCAAACATTACTATCTAAATTTGTAACTGGAGAAAATGGACAATTTTTAAATCTTACATCTAGTAATGTAGTTATAGCAAATGCAACTATAAAAGATGCCATGATAGATAGTCTAGGTTTAAATAAATTAAAAGCAGGAACAATTAATACAAATAATATTAATTTAGCTTCTGCAGATGGTGGACTTTCAATAGTAGGAGCAACAATGCAATTCAAAGATAAAGCGAATGTAATTAGATTACAATTAGGACAAGATACAGCAGGAGATTTTAATTTTATTCTTAGAGCAGCAGATGGAACTACTACTTTAATAGATGGATATGGGATTAAAGAAAAAGCTATAGCAGATAAATTAATTAAGTCTAATATGGTAGCAGATAATGCTATAGGAGAGCAACAGATTAATTATTCTAGTTTAGTAACTGGATTAAATAAAGATACTAATACACAGCTAATTAAAGCTTCTAAAGTAGCAATAGACTTAACAGGACAAAGCTTAGAAGTTAGTTTCAATAGTCTTAAGAGTAATGTATATGGATTTGATGATAGGATAGAAGCAAATACTACTTCTATTACAGTAGCACAAGGACAGATAAATGGATTAATATCGGAAAGTTCTATAACAAAAGGTGATATAACCACATTAAAGAATAACTATACAAGTATTAATGCTACAGTAAATGGATTAAGCACTACAGTAGCAAGTCATACAAGTTCTATAACCAATGCACAGAATACAGCTAATAGTGCTAATATCCTTGCAGACAGTAAAGCCAAAGTGTTTATATCTACTCCAACTACACCTTACAAAATAGGAGATTTATGGGTACAAGGTACAAGTGGAGATGTAATGAAGTGTAAGGTAGCTAGAGGCACAGGTAGTTACACCGCTAGTGATTGGGAAAAAGCTTCTAAATATACAGATGATACTAAAGCTAATGCAGTAGAAGGGAAAGTTACTACAGTAGAAACCAAACAAGCTACTTTAGAACAAAACTTAGAAGGATTTAAGACAACAGTAAGCAGTACTTATGCAACTCAAACAGATTTAAATACTGCAAATGGTAATATAAGTTCATTAAGTACTCGTATGTCTACAGCAGAAACTAAGATAACAGATAGTGCAATAGTATCGACTGTTAGAAGTTCTACAGCTTATACAAGTGATTTAAGTGCTAAAGCTAATCAAACAGCTTTAAACAGTACCAATAGTAATATAAGTAGTTTAACAAGTAGAGTTACATCAGTAGAGCAGGACTTAAATGGATATAAGGTGACTGTAAGTAACACGTATTTAAGTAAAGGAGATGCGGTTAATACTTATGCAACAAAATCAATTATGGAACTTACAACAAACGAATTAAAAATAAATTTTAGTTATAGTGGTGGATATAATTTTGTGAAGAATGGTAATTTTCAAAATGGAACAGCTTTTTGGGATAAAGTAGGAAGTCCTTCTATTTTTGCGGTAGGTAAATATAGAGCAAATGGATATGGTGAAAATGTACTAGCTTTAACAACAACGGCTAGTGGACAACAAGTATCTCAACAAATAGAAGGACTAATGATAGGAAGAAGATACACTGTTAGTTGTTATATATATGTTGGTTCAGGCACTATATGTATGATGGAGAGCAATCAATGGAATGGTGCATACACAAGCGGAACAGGATGGCAGTGGTTATCGTTTAGTTTTACACCTACAGCTTCAAGTTTTGTTTTATTTATAGGAAGTAACGATTCAGCACCTACAGGATCTTGTCATATTACAGCTGTGGCAGTAACACAAGGTAGTGAAAAATTAGCATGGACCCCAAATTCTAACGAAATATATAGTGGAAATACTACGATAGATGGTGAAGGAATACAATACACTCATTCGGATGGTACTCGGACTAAAATGGGTAAAGATGGATTTTATTGGTATAGTGGTACAACTGGTTATGGTTATCATTGTTTGACTAAAGTAGGGGTATTTAATGTTTCATCATATGGAAATGGAAATTGGACAAAGATAAAAATACAATTACCATCTTATTTTAAAAATAAGTATTTTGAACCGCAATGTGCTATAGCTGGGTATGAGGTAGGCTCAGCAGGTGTATCTATAATAACAGCTTTGATTGATAGTTACAATATAGCTGAGGCATGGTTTGTCATAAAAGTATTTGGTTCTAATAATTCAGGTGGCTACTTTAACAACATTAATGTTACTTGGGTAGTTACTGCATAGGGAGGATAATAACATGGATAAAAAAATGACAGTTTTCTTTTCAAAAAATACTGGGAATATAGAAGGTATATTTGAAGATGAAATAAGCTTTGAAAATGCTTTTTATGAAAGGCATTTAGATGTAATGAGCTACTGCATAAAAGCGGTTATAGAGTATGATATAAATGTACTAAGTGGTGCTAGTAAATATAGGGTTGACTTAGAAAAACAACAAATAGTGTTAAAAGAGGAGTATCAAAATAAGCCTATAAATATTTTTTAAGAATTGAGGATTGTTTAAATTTGAAAAGGTAATTATTGAGAACTAGCTTATAAAAAAATAATACGAAAATAAATGGAAGGGCTTATACATAGGCTCTTTTTATATTAAAGAAGGTGTAAGATGAATGAAATAACTAATTTATTTAATACGTTTGTTTTTCCAGTAGCTTTATGTATTTTACTTATTTGGTTTATGTATAAAAAGATATGGCCAAGGGTTGAAATGACATTAGATAGAGTTACTAAAACAAATGAGGAATTAAGTACAAGTAATAGAATTTTAACAGAAAACTTAGTTAAAAAAGTAGATCATATGGATGTTAAATTAGATAAAGTTTTAAAAGAAAAGGGAGAGATGTAAACATGGAAAATTTATTAACTTTTATACCAGAGAATTTATTAATATTGGTAGCTGCTATTTATGTTATAGGAATATTCCTAAAGAGGTTAGAAAAAGTAAAGGATAACTATATTACAGTAATACTTATGCTATTTGCTATAACTTTTGCAGTATTATTAAATCTAATTAATGGAGAATATAAAGTTATGTATGAAGCAGCTATAAATGCAATTTTACAAGGTATTTTATGCTGGGGAGTTGCTGTAGGAATTAATCAAACAGCTAAACAAATAAGTAGAGCTAAGGAGCAGGAGTAATCTTGCTCCTTTTATTTTAGAACGAAAGGAATGGTAATATGTCAGTTTATACAGTAGATTTTGGGCACACCTTAAGTGGCGGAGATACTGGGGCTAGAGGAAACAATCTTGTAGAAGAAAAGCTAACTAGAGAGATAGGTAATTTAGTAGTACAGGGTTTAAGAAAAGAAGGGCATATAGTTTATCCTATACAACTAGATTATGCTAACACAATGGAAGAATCATTAAATTATAGAGTTAATAGAATCATTAGTATAAATCCAGTTCAATCTATTTCAATTCATATTAATGCAGTATCTAATAAAGAAGCTACAGGAGTAGAAGTGTGGGGTGATAATCTTTGTAAGGATATGTGTATTCGAATTTGTAATAATATATCAAAAGAATTTAATCTAGCTAATAGAGGGTTTAAAAATGGTTGTGAAGATTTAGCATTAGTAGGATTGTATGGATTATCTAATGTACCAGCATTATTGGTAGAATGTTTCTTTATAAGTAATGCTAGTGATTGTAGTAAATATAATGCTCAAAAATATGCAGATTGTATTGTATCTGGAATATTAAATAAAAAAGTAAATAGTAAAGTTGAAAAGGTGGAATATGATATGAAAAATTTAGTTTGTTATTGTAATCAAGTAGATAAAAGAGCAGCAGAGTATTTAGCAGATTACTTACAATGTCCTTGTATAGATGCAACATTACCATTTAATTATAAAGGCGTGGCAGAAAATATAATTGCAGTAGGTGGAAATGCTACTCCAGTTGGATTTAGTGGATATACTACTAAATATATAGCTGGATCTAATAGATATGAAACAGTAAAAGAAGTATTAAAGTTTATAGGCAAGTTATAGTATTTTGGCTAGTAGGTAGGAGAAATCTTACTTACTAGCCTTTTTTTATAAAGATTTAATTAATTATATCGATAAAACAATTAAAGGGGGGAGAGAATGAATACAACTAATTATCAATTTATAACTATATTTATAACTATATTTCTAAATATTTTAATGAAAAATGAGTTTAGTGAAGATATTAAAAATTTTGTAATTATAATTATAATAAGTTTCATAAATTCTATTATTATTATAAAAATGTTAAAAGAAATTAGAAATTCCATGTATGAATTTATTATATTTACGAAGGAAGAAATATTTTTTGTTAATGAAGATTTTATAATAGAATATTGTGAAAGTAGAAATATAAATTATACAAAATTACCTATTGTACATAGAAGGAACATTTTTAATAAATGCATTCAAGAAAGTGAGTTTATTAGTGTTAAGGATGAAAACTTAGAAGAGGTAATGATAAAATCATCGAATATTATTAAAACAAAGTTTAATCCATTAAAATTAAATTTCGTTTTAAATGATCGTATAAATTTTTGGGCTTCTAGTAAAAATGAAACAATGTCTACTATTTTTATTTCTCTTATTATAAGCGTTTTATATATTTCAATTGTAAAAGTAATAAAAAAAGAAGGCTTAATTCTATTTTTATTATTACCCTCAATGATTATAAATTTATGTAAAGCTATATTAATAAGAAAATCATACAAAGAAGCAGTTAAAAAAAATGATAAAATGTATAATGAAATTTTTAATGCAAAAATAGAAGAATTTAAGAGGAATAAACATTAGATATAGATGGAGCAAGGAGTTATATTAAAAAAATGTAACTATGAATAGGTAATTTTAAGGCTAGTAGGTAGAAATACTTACTAGTCTTTTTTGTTTACTTCAATTAATAAAAAATTACTATAAATGATAAAAATTGACAAATAACTTTGTGAAATATAAAATGTAAATAACTTAGATATTTCAATTTATGAATATTATTTACCAAATAGGTAAATAATATTAGTGACAAGGGGGAGAATTTGGTATATAATGTTAATAGGGTATAGCGATAAAAATACAGAAAAATTGTGCAATAATAATACTTTTGCGACTAAGAAACTAGGGAGTAAAGTTGCAAAAAAATTATTTCAGAGATTACAGTGGTTATCTAAGGCTCCTAACTTAGATTTGTTTAATACTACTTATAACTGCTTAAGAATACACAAATTAAAAGGAAATTATGATGGGATGTATGCATTAGACATAATAGATCAATATAGGTTAATTTTTTATCCAGCAGATGCAGAAGGTCAACCTGATTGGGAAAATGATTTTAAGGCTATATCTGTAGTGATGGTTCAGGAGGTGAGCAAACATTATGAGTAATAATGAAAAAATTATACCAAGAGAGTATGTATCTCCAATTCCAATTCCACCAGGTGAAACATTAAAAGAAATTATTGATGAATTAGATATGTCTCAGAAGGAACTTGCAGAAAGATTAGGTGTAAGTACAAAACATTTAAGTTTTATAATTAAAGGTAAGTCAGAAATATCAAGAGAATTTGCTCAAAAATTAGAGTATGTATTGGGGATTGATTCATTCTTTTGGCTAAATTTAGAAAATGAGTATAGATGTGCTTTAAAAAAAATGAATCCAATAGTAATTAATGAAAATGAAGAAGAAATAGTAAAAGATATACCTTACTCAGAATTAGCTAAACAGGGTTATGTAGAGACTACTAGAAAGATTGATGAAAAAATTAAGAATTTAAGAAGCTTTTTTGGTGTAAGTGATTTGAATTATATACCAAAAGTTAATTGTGCATTTAGAAAAGCAAATATATCAAATGAAAATGAATTATCATTAGCTGCATGGATAAGAATCGCAGAAATACAATCTAAGGAAATAGAAACAGAAAAGTTTAACAGAAAAAAACTTATAAACTCTCTAAGTAAAATAAGGTCATTAACTAGATATGATGCTTCGGTGTTTTATACTGAGTTGGTAGAATTGCTTGCAAGTTGTGGTATAGCACTAGTTGTAGCTAACCATATAAAAGGAACTGGAATTCATGGGGTAACGTTTTTAAATAATAAAAAGAATAAACTAATAATTCAACTTAGCGTAAGGCGAAAATATGCAGATACATTTTGGTTCACTTTATTTCACGAGTTAGGTCATATTGTAATTGATGAAAGTGAAGAATTTTCATATATAAATTGTAGTGATGAAGAAGAAAGAAAAGTAGATTTATTAGCAAAAGAAATTTTGATACCAGAAGAAAGATATAGGGATTTCATAAATAAAGGTATGTATAGTAGTTATATAGAAATTGAAAAGTTTGCAGAAATGCTAGATATACATCCTTGTATTATAATAGGTAGATTGAGATATGATGAATATCTACCATACAATATATTTGTTGATAAGATACCTAAGTTTGTTATAAAAAATTGTAATAATTAGTTTGAAAAGTGCCTAGAGTTATTTCTAGGTATTTTTATACTTTACAAAAGAACGTTTGTTCGCTATAATTTTATTAAGAATTACCAGAGGAGTGATATTCTTGAAAGTTGTAGCGAAACCAATACAAATGATAGCATGGTTTAATAAAGATGGATCTATAAATCCTATTAGATTTAAATTAGAAGAAGATTGGGATAAAGTTATTAAAGTAGATATGATATTAAAGGCAGAACAAGAAAGACTAGCAGGCTCTATTATGGAGAAGTTTACTTGCAGCAGCTGTATTAATGGTGTGGAAAAAATTTTTGAAGTGAAATATGATAGTAAGTCTTATAAATGGATTCTATTTAAAATTTAAATTAACAAAGGGTGGGAATTATGACAGAAAGACAACATGAAATATTGAATATGATTAATGAATATATAAATAAGGAAGGAATTTCTCCTACAGTAAGAGAAATATGTGATATTGCT
Source organism: uncultured Clostridium sp. (assembly GCA_934746015.1). Taxonomy (GTDB): domain Bacteria; phylum Bacillota; class Clostridia; order Clostridiales; family Clostridiaceae; genus Clostridium. Next base: position 25,651 of record CAKVEW010000013.1, on the reverse strand, counting down.
GGATTAAAATCTTCAGCTACTGTACATAGGCATATAAAAGTATTGCAGAATGAGGGATATATTCAAATGATAAATGGTTCTCTAAGGAGCATGAGAGTAGTAAAAGAGTTAGTGTGATCACTAGCTCTTTTTTAATATGAAAAACTTTAAAGCTCTGTTATATTATTTAAATCACTAAAGTCTTTTCCCTCAGCATATTTAAGAAATCTATCTAATTCAGTAGATCTTATTTTTAGTGAGCCTAGTTTTAAAGCTCGTAAATTACCACTTTTTATAAGGTTATAAACATAATCGGTATTAACTTTTAATTTACGAGCTACTTCAGAAACAGTTAATAGTTCGGTATCTATTTTGTTATTTAATATAATTGGTTGGCTTTGAATATTATTAGCTTTTTTAGACTGATTATTTATTATAGAAGCAACTTCAATAATAAAGTCTTTAACTTCATTACTAGGAATATTTATTTCTAATTTAATAATATCTTCTTTTATAATAATCACCTCACTTTAATTTATCTATATTTTATTATATTTTAAATATAGATGTTCTACAATGAATATCATCTGAATACAATGTTACCATAGAACAATTTTAGGAGGTGTCATTGATGGCAGAAAGATTAAGAATAGTTGTAGAGTTTTCTAAGACTAAAGAAAAAGATTTATTACTATACAAAAAGCTTTTAGAACATAGTAATCCTGGAGCAACTATAAAAGATATATTATTTGGTATTACACCACTACCAAAGCTTATTAAGTAGAGTTTATAGTCCGTACAGTACGGATATGTACGGACAAGCCTTTTAAAAAAGTATCAAAATTTGAGTTGAAAGAAGTGGGGGAGAGTAGAGTGAATAAGATAATAGAGTTGCTTAATTCTATATTTGGAAAGAAAGAAATTATTTTAGATGATAGGATTGAGTTTAGAGTTAATAAAAAGGAAAAGATTTTAATTAAAAAGTATTGTGATCTTAAGAGAACAACAACAAGTGAATTCTTTAGAACTCTTGCTATGAAAGAAATAGATAGTTTTATTAAGCAAGGAAGGTGAATATATGATTTTAGATATAAAGATAGCCAGTATAAAAATAGAATTATGGTATTGAGCCACCGATAAAATTCTTACATTAATATACTGACTAGTTTAATTATAATATCAAGGATGGATTATTTCTACTATATTTTAATATTGTATTTATAATAAGAAAAAAGGAAAAGTAATTTAAAACTTTCCCTTTTCCCTTAAAATTCCCTTATTAAAGAAAATGTACAAGCTAATAGCAAAATATAGTTAATTATAGGACATTATTATGAGTGTTGAGTTTTGGTTATTTATAATAGTTTAAAATTTATAAAAATAGATTTAAATATACTAAAAATGGATTACAGAACTCCGCTTATGGCTTGTCTCGTACATGAAAAACACTAGGTTAACGCCTAGTGTTTTTCTTTTTATCATAATATAAATTATAAAGGGAAAATAAAGTATTTTTTCTTTTTAATGAGGAATAATAATAGCATTAAAAAATAGAGGTGATAATAATGTTAATTGTTATACTGACAGCATGGTTAATTGGAATAGCACTAATTTTAGTGTTTTTTAAGGGAGCCAGTAAAAAAGAAAAGGAAATATAATTTAGATTGGTAGAGATTAAAGAAAATATAAGGTATAGCCTAAGAACTCTAGAAATAGGGTTCTTTTAATTATAAAATGAAAAATAAAATGAAAATTTATTGTGCGAATAAGAGTTACAAATATTCTATTCCGTAAATATGATGTATATAGGAATAAATTAATATTTCACAAATCATAGTTAAATTAGGAAGGAATAGTATTATGGAAAATTTGTTTATTATATTAATAGTTGCATTAATAGCTGAAAGTGTGTGGGAAACATTAAAAATGATTTGGCAACAAGGTAAAGTATCTATAGATAGGATAGGAGCTTTAATTGCATCCTTAGTAATTTGTTTTGGTGTTAGACTAGATATATTAAGCTTACTTGAAATAAATAGTACAATACCTTATTTAGGAATAGTATTAACTTCTATTTTAATATCTAGGGGATCTAATTTTATCCATGACTTATTAGTTAAATTAGGACAAGGCAAAAATTAAATATAATTTTAAAATTTAAGGATTAGTTTTTATTAGCTAATCCTATTTTATATTAATTATATTTTTATAATTTTAATTTTTAGAGAGGTCAGGTAGAAAAGCAGTATGTAAAATATCTACCTGACAAAATAATTAACTACTAATATATATGATAAGGCAAAGACAAGTTTTATGTCAAATATATATTTTGCTATTAAAATAATTTATCCTGATTATTTTAAAGAGCATTATTAATAAATATTTATTGCTTGAATTATAAAGTTGGGATAATTATACTAAAGTTAAAGAATAATATAAGAAAGGTGATTTTTTATGAAAAATTTATTTACACCTTATGAAAAGAAGGGACTTAAATTAAAAAATAGAATAGTTTTACCACCAATGTGTCAATACTCAGTATATAAGAAGGATGGAATAGCTACAGATTGGCATTTCGTTCATTATGTAAGTAGAGCAGTAGGAGGAGCAGGCTTAATTATAGTAGAAATGACAGATGTTGAACCTGATGGACGTATTAGTGATTATGATTTAGGATTATGGTGTGATGAACAAATAGAGCCTTTAAAGAGAATTGTTGATGAATGTCATAAATATGGAGCAAAGGTAGCTATACAAATTGCCCATGCTGGTAGAAAAGCAGAAGATGCGAAAGTTCCAGTTGCACCTTCAGCAATAGCATTTGATTCAAATTATAAGATTCCAAGAGAGTTAAGTACTGAAGAAGTAAAGGAAATGGTTGAAAAGTTTAGAATGGCTATTAGACGTGCTTTAAAAGCTGGATTTGATGCTATAGAAATTCATGGAGCTCATGGCTATTTAATACATCAATTTCATTCACCTCTAACCAATAAGAGAAATGATGAATATGGAAAAGATTTAACTAAGTTTGGAGTAGATATAATAAAAGCTGCTAAAAGTGAGATGCCTGAAGATATGCCTTTAATTATGAGAATTTCTGCTGTTGAGTATGTAGATGGTGGATATGGAATAGAAACTGCAACTAAGCTTGCTAAGGCCTATAAAGAAGCTGGGGTGGATATATTACATATAAGCTCTGGTGGAGAAGGTCCAATTGGATCAAATGGTAGTCCAGGAACCCATGCAGGTTATCAAGTACCCTTTGCTAGGGCTATAAAAGAAAATCTAGGTATTGATGTAATTGCTGTAGGTAAATTAGGTGAACCAGAACTTGCAAATGCAGTAATAGGAAATGAAGATGCTGATTTAGTAGCTATAGGAAGAGCAATGCTAAGAAATCCTTATTGGACATTTGAAGCTGCCATTAAACTAAAAAAGAAGACACAAGTTCCAAAACAATATACAAGAGCTTTCACTAGAAATATTCAAGAGGAATAGGTGATATTAATGAGAAGTATAAAATATCCTGCAATTTATAAACATTTTAAAAATAATTATTATGCTGTAATGGCTGTAAGTAAAAGTATTAAAGATGAAGTTATTAATGATGATAAAATATTACTACAAGGCTATCATACAGAATTGAATAAGTTAATAAATATCTATAAGATAGGAGATTTATATTATCATGATAATGGCATTGAAGAAAGTTTAGTTTTATATAAAGCTCTCTATGATGATAAAGGCATTTATGCTAGACCCATAGATATGTTTTTAAGTGAAGTAGATAGAAATAAATATCCAGATGTAGAACAAAAATATAGATTTGAGTTATTTAACTAATAAGAAGAAAGCTGTCATTATTTATGATAGCTTTCTTTTTGTTTAATGATAAATATATAGAGAAAATACAATTATAAAGGTAAATTATATAAAACAAAAAAAGACAAAAAAGATGTAAGAAAAAGTGTAATATGGTAAAATAAAAATGTTATATATAGTATAAATTTATATTTAATAATTAGAATAATACGTTAAAAATAGGATGAAAAAAGAGGCTTAAATATTGATTTTTTTATTTAACATTATAAGTAGTTTTGGGATAAGGGGAAAAATCTATGGAGGATAAGAAATTAAAATTTGCAATATGTGAAGATTCAAAAATTGATAGAGAGTATTTGGCTAAACTTATATATGAATATATAGATAAGAATAATATTTATGCAAGTATTGATGAGTTTCAGTCTGGTGAGGAGCTATTAAAAAAAGATTTAGAAGAATATGCAATTATATTTTTAGATATATATATGGATAATATTAATGGTATTGAAGTAGCAAAAAAACTAAAGGATAGCAATAACAATAGAAATATAGTTTTTACTACCAGTAGTGATGAATTTGCAGCAGAGTCTTATGAAGTATCAGCACTTTATTATATGTTAAAACCAATTGATAAGAAAAAATTATTTTTATTAATGGATAATTTCTTATACGAATACTATTCAATACGATTTATAACAATAAAGGTTGGTAGAATGGAAACATATATAGCCTTGTCTGACATTATATATGTAGAATCTTTAGGGAAAAAAAGTATAATCCATACAAAAAAAGGGGTTATAGAATCATCTACAAGCTTTTCTAGAATGCTTGAAATATTAGAAAAACCAGATTTTATAAGACCTATTCGTTATGCAATAGTTGCTGTTCGAGAAATTGTAAATATTCCAACTAAATTTTTATTAATGTCAGATGGTACTAAAATACCAATAAGTAGGAATGAACGGGGAAATATAAAAAAAGCTTTTTGTGATTATAAATGGAAGAAAATGAAGGATAGGATGGTTATAAAATAAAATGAAAGTAATAATGTGCTTTTTTTGTATATTAGCTAATATACCAAGTATGATGCTTCTTTATATACCATTTTCAAATAATATTAGTAACAGCCAAAAGAAAAAACTTTTTATAGCGTATACTGGGCTACTAGTAATTAACTTTATTATATATTTAACATTTGAGCTAACTATAGGTACAGATATATTATTCTATAGATTTAATTTATTAAGCTTTAGTATATTTATATTAATAGTTAACAGTATTGTTGTTAGTAATATGGTATTTGAGAACTTATTTATCTTTGGGCTAGTAGAAACTATAACTCTAGTACTTGAATCATTTTCAGTATATATACAGCAGCTTCTTCCAATAGAAGATTTTTATATGCAGATTATTTTAGATAATTTGATTCTAATTTTATTATTTTTGATATTATTTATTCCAATTAAGAAAATAATAATTAATATAATATTCCCTTTTTTAATTCATAAAAGAAAGAATTACTGGAAAAATATATGGATTTTAACTATTACTATTTTTCTACCTATTACACTTATATCATTTTCAAATGAATATGTTAGTAACCTAAGAGAACTTTTAGGAAGACTTTCTATTGCTGTAGCTACTTTAGTAATTTATAGAAGCATTTCTTATGATTATAGTGAAATTATAAAAATGGAGAAGATATTAGAACAGCTTCAGATGCAGAAACACTACTATAAGGCATTGGCTGAGAATGTAGAAAAGGTAAGGAAAGCAAGGCATGATTTAAAGTATCATATGTCTACAATAAGTTGGTTTGTTGAAAGAGAAGATTATGATGCGTTGAGTAATTATTTAGAAGAGTTTAAAACTACATATAAAATAGATTCTGGAATACCTTATACAGGAAATTCAGCAGCAGATGGAATCCTTTATCATTATATGGAATGTGCTAAGGAAAATGGTATACGCTTTGAAGTAAATTGTTCATTTAATAATTTAAAAATTCACGATGTTGACTTATGCACACTATTAGGAAATGTACTAGAAAATGCACTAACAGCAAGTAAAAATGCGAAAGATGATAAGTTTATAGCTATTTATTCAGAAAATGATAATAATCAACTTACTGTGATAGTAGATAATAGTTATGATGGTGTTGTAATAAGAAAAAATGGGAAGATAATCTCAAAAAAGAATACAGAGGATTCTGGAATAGGAATAATATCCATGAAATCAATTTGTAAAAAGTATAATGGATACTGTACTTTTGAGGCAAATGATAAAATTTTTCATTCAAGTTTTATTTTGAATAATGAGACTAATAATTAAATAATTGATGATATATTTGAAATGAGATTGCTTAGTAGGCAATCTCATTTTAATTTGTAATTATTTAAATAACCCCTTTTTAATTTACAAAGACCTTTTATATTACTTTAGAAATGTACAGTTCATTCCTTATGCTTGCATTTTATTCCTTAAATATAAAATAGTCTATAAAAATAATGTAAATTAAAGGTAAATAAAGCATAAAAATATAATTAATTGCTACTATAATTGTATTATTTATGTAGTGTTACTTTAAAGAACAATAAAAATAAATTCATAAAAGGGGATGAGGTATAATGATTAAAAAAGTCATTAGTAGTATTTTGACTGTTGCATTATTAGCTAGTTGTATTACCTTTTCCGGTAATGAAGCAAAGGTAAAAGCGGATAATACAACTACTATTGATAGTAATAGCCAAATACTCTTTAAGGGAAAGTTGAATGAAGTAGAAGAAGATAAGGTTACTACTTTGAAAACGATTGCCGGTACAGAAGTTGAAAATGAGTTTGAAATAACTCTACAAGTAACTACAGAAGAAGATCTAAAAAACATAAAAATATCACCAGATTCTGCAACAGTATTAGTACTTGATACATCTGGAAGCATGGCTAATGATAAGCGTTTTGAGGCAATGCAAGTTGCAGCAAAATCATTTTTAACTGATTTTGCTAAAGTAGAATCAGGTAGTAATGTAAAAAGATTAGTGTCTATAGTATCCTTTGCTAGTAATGTGAAAAATGAAACCTATAGTAATGGAAAGAATAATTGGATTGATGTAGCCAATTCTTCTGCAAATTTAAACCAAGCAACTAATATAATAAATGGGCTTCAAGAACCTAATGGAGGTACTAATATTGAAGGGGCATTAATAATGGCCAACAATATTGTTAAAGATGGTAAAACTAATAAAACTCTTGAAGGAATAGACAATATTAATATTATTTTATTAACAGATGGTTGTCCTACATTCCATGTTAGAGATAGTAGTACAAATAGCATCAGTACTATAAGGGGTGTAGAAGGAGGTTCAAATAAATCATATACAACTGATTGGAAGCCAGTAGGTGGTACTGTTAACAATGTATCAGCTAACTCTAATAATATTTCTAATAAAATAAAGGGTAGTGATATTAATTTATATACTATTGCATTTTCAACAAGTGATTCAAAGTTTTATACAAAGGATCCTACTATGTTTTATTGGAACGGTGATAATGGGGAATCAGTTTATTTAAATCCAAGTACTTGGATGGAAAGTTTTGCAACACGTAATTTTTCAGCTAAAGATGTTAATGAATTAACTAAGCAATTTGAAGCTATTAATGAAATGATTAGGCTAAGTGCAAAAGCTTGGAAGGTTACTGATCCTATGGGCTCAAATATTATTTATGAAGAGATTACTGATTCTAGAAAAGATAATGCATATAATTTTAATAATAATATTTTATCTTGGGATATAAAAAATAGTACGCCTACAATAAGTACTACAAATGACGGAAATAAGAAATACACATATACATTAAAATATAATATTATTTTAGATACAACTAATAAAGATTTTAATTACAAAGAAGTTTTAACAAATGGTGAAACAATATTAGACTATTATTTATTTTCAACAGATAATAGTAAAATATTGAAACATGCTAGCTTTAATGTTCCAAAGGTAGAAGGATTATTCGGCTCACTAAACTTTACTAAAGTTAATGAAAAGAATGTGGGTATGTCAAGAGTACTATTTACTCTTAGTGGAACAGCAACAGGTTCAAATAAACCAGTAGAAATGCAAGCAACATCTGATGAAAATGGGGATGTAGCTTTTAGTAATATTCCAGCAGGTGTATATAAGTTAACTGAAACAACACCAAGTGGATATGTAGGAGCAGGACCATGGGATGTAGTTGTATCTTATGGAAATACTACTAAAGGTACAACATTAGGGGATACAATAGTTAATTATCCAACATCTAGAAGCATTTCTGTTACTAAGCGTTGGGAAGGTTTGACTAATGGACAATCAACTCCTGAAAATGTAACTGTAAGACTTTACAAAAATGATGTTGAAACTGATAAAACATTAGTTTTAAATTCAATAAATAATTGGACAGGTAGCTTTACTAATCTTCCTTATATTGATGAAAATGGAGTAATTAATTATTCAGTAAAAGAAGATATTGTAGCAGGATATTATTCATCTACTTTAGAAAATGAAGATGGAAGTATATTTACTATTACAAATACTTATAAACCAGATCTTATAGATATAAGTGGAAAAAAATCCTGGGTGGATAAAGATGGGGAAAGTAGTATAACAGGAGAAGTTCCAGATATAACTATTACTTTACAAAGAACTCTAGCAGATAATTGGAATGATGAAACTAAGATAGAAGATGTGCAAAGTGTAACATTAACTAATGGAAAAACTGATTATATTTTTAAAGATATGCCAATGATAGCCACTAATGGAGAAGCATATAAATATCGTGTGAAAGAAGCTCCAGTAAATGGCTATACTCCAATATATACTGAGGATTTTAATATTGTTAATAAATATACTCCAGAGAATACAGAAGTAATTGTTAATAAAACTTGGGAAAATATCGATTTAAATACAGATAAGGTACCTGAAGTTACAATTAATCTTTATCAAAATGGTACTTTATATGCTAATACAGTTTTAACTAAGACAACTGGTTATTCATATAAATTTGAAGGATTACCTAAGTATGCAAAGACTGGTGTTGAGTATGAATATACTGTTCAAGAAGGATTGAAAGAAGGAACAGTTGGATATTCATCTAGCAATTCAGGTAATATAAATGGAGTTGTTACTGTAACAAATACTTTTGATACTACCAAAATAAATGTTAAAGGACAAAAACAATGGGAAGGCGTTCCAGATGGAGCTCAAGTACCTGCAGTTACACTTAAACTTTACCAAGATGGTAAAGAAGTAGAAGGTAAAGTTATTACTTTAGAATCAGGAGTAAAAGAAACTAGAGAGTATACTTTTGAAAATCTTCCTAAGTACTCAACAGAAGGTAAGGAATACAATTACACAGTAGTTGAAGAAGCTATCCCAGGTTATGTATCAAGTGGTGAAGGAAACTCAAGTAATGGGTATGTTATTACTAATACATTCACTCCAGAAACTATACCTGTTATTGGAGATAAAACTTGGAGTAATATAACAAATATAAATAATGTTCCAGCAATTACTATTTATCTAGAAAGATCATTAAATGGAACTGATTGGACAAGAGTTGAAGGTCAAGTTAAAGAATTACCAGCAGGAACTACTCACTATGAATTTACTAACTTACCTAAGTATGCATCAAATGGTCAAGAGTATCAATATCGTGTAAGCGAAGATGATATAGATGGATATATTACTCAAAGTAATGGAAGCTACAATCTTTTAAATGTTTATACACCAGGAGATACCTCAGTTAGAGTTACGAAGAAGTGGACAAATGTAGATCCTAAGAATGATAAAGTTCCAGAAGTTATGATAGTATTAAAACAAGATGGAACAACAATTCAAAGTATAATTTTAGATTCAAGCAATAATTATACTCATACGTTCACTAAATTAGCTAAATATGCAGAAACAGGTAAAGAATATGTTTATACTGTTGAAGAGGTTTTAGGTAATGGAGTTGAAGGGTATACTCAAAATATAACATCACAAAATGATGGATATATAGTTGAAAATATATTTGATAATACAACAATAGATATAAACTTTACTAAGGTTTGGGAAGGTATTAGTGAAGATTCAGTAGTACCATCAATTAAATTACATTTATATCAAAATGACATAGAACTTACTGATAAAGCTGTGACATTAGAGAGTGGAGTAAAATCTGAAGGAAAAGATGTATATGTATTTGAAGATCTTCCTAAATTCTCAACAGATGGTAATAAGTACAATTATAAAGTGGTTGAAGAAGTACCAAATGGATATACTTCAACTGGTGAAGCAATTGTAGATGCTGATAACAATGCAACTATTACTAATACATTTGATTCGGGTAGCGTAGATGTTTCAGGAACAAAGACTTGGAATATGGTAAACGAGTCAGATTTAAGTTCAGTTCCAACTATTACAATTAGACTTCAAAGCTCAACTGATGGAATTATTTGGTCAAATGTTAATGATAAAGTAGTAGAATTAAAAGCTGGAGAGTTAGCTTTTGAATTTAAAGATTTACCAGAGTATTCAGTCGAAGGTAATAAATATCAATATCGTGTAGTTGAAGATAATGTTGATGGATATAAGTCTTTAGTTGATTTAAATAATAATATTACTAATACTTATGATCCAGGAGAAACATCAGTAAAGGTTACTAAGAAGTGGACAAATGTAGATTCTAATAATGATAAAGTTCCAGAAGTTAAAATTATTTTAAGACAAAATGGAACAGAAGTTTCAAATGTAGTTTTAGATAAAGAAAATGAATATACTTATACTTTTGAAAATTTAGCTAAGTATGCTCCAACTGGAAAAGAATATGAATATACTGTTGATGAAGTTCTAGAGGGTGTTGTAGGTTATACAAAAGAAATTTCATCAGGAAGTGATGGCTACGTAGTTGAAAATATTTTTGATAAAGATGCTACTGTAGATATAAAATTTAGCAAGGTATGGGAAAATGTTCCTCAGGGATCTGAAGTACCATCAATTAAATTACATCTTTATCAAGATGGAGTAGAACTTAAGGATAAAGTTCTTACAATAGTTGGTGGAGTAAAGGAAAATGGAACTGAATCTTATGTATTTAAGAATCTTCCTAAGTATTCTACTGAAGGTAAAGAATATGTATATACAATAAAAGAAGATAATATTAATGGATACACATCTAGTGGTGAAGCAAATGTTAAAAATAATTATGTAATAACAAACACTTATGATGGTGGAGAAAAAGTTGTAATTAATGGTACAAAAACTTGGGTTAATGTAAAAGATGTTAGTAAAGTACCAGATATTACAATAAGAGTACTAAGAGATGGTAAGGAAATTCATAGTATCATTGTTCCAAGTGGTACTACAACTTATGAAATATCAGCAGAATCTATGGTAAAATATGCTCCAGATGGACATGAATATGAATATGAATTAACTGAAGACAAGCTTGATGGATTTAAATCTGAAAGAGATGGTTACAACTTTACAAATACTAATACAGTTAAAGAAGCTGTTTCTGGTATTAGTGATATTAAAACTGGAGATAACAATATGATATTAATGTATTCTAGTTTAGCTATTCTATCACTTTCATTAATTTCAATAATTACTTTAAGAAAGAAGAAAAAATCTTTTAATAAGTAAAATCATTTGTTTGACTTCTTTTTATAGTAAATAGGCTTAAAAATAAGGCGCACTGATACTAATTTTAGTACAGTGTGCCTATTTATTTTAATTAAAAATAAATTTTTCTTTTTATATTTTATAGTGAATCTTAAATATTTATATAAATAAAATTTAGATAAAAATGTAATGGAATAGTGTAAATTTAAATTAAATATGGTAGAATATAGGTAATTATTTGTATAAATAAAGTTAAGGAAGAGTTATTTACTACTCAAAAAGTAAAAGTATTAGGGTAATATGAAATTTTCTGGAGGTACTAACAATGAAGAATTTTATAAAAAAAATACTTGTATTAATATTTGTAGGAATATTTATTTTTTCATCATATAATCTATATAAAATATTCAATGAATATAAAAAAAATAAAGATTCATATAAAGAAATTAATGAAATAGTTATAAAAGAAGATACTAAAGGTGTTAGTGAAGAAAATAGTAATAATATTGGTATAGGAAGTAAAGAATATGCTGAATTAAAGGCAATAAATGAAGATTTTTTACTTTGGATATATATACCTGGAACTAATGTAAATTATCCAGTGGTTAAAGCTAAAGATAATGAAGAATATTTATATAAGAACTTTAAAGGAGAAGAAAATAAAGGAGGATGTCTTTTTCTAGATTCTAGGAATGAATCAGAGAAAGATGACAATGTAATAATTCATGGACATAATATGAAAGATCAAAGTATGTTTGGTACACTTTCAAAATTATTAAACTCTGAATACTTAAATGAAAATAAAAAAATATATATATATTTAGAAAATAAAGTGTTGGAATATGAAATTTTTTCAGTATATGTGAATAATGGAGATTATAATCCATATCAGCCTAGTTTTTATACTGATGAAGAGTTTAATGAATATATAAGTAATGCAAGAAGAAAATCATTTTATAATTTTGATTATATTGAGGATGGTAAAAGAAATATTTTAACCTTATCTACATGTACAAAGGCAACAGGTGATGAAAGAACAATTGTCAATGCTAAATTAATAGGGGTAAAAGATATATAAATTTAAAAAGAATTATTAAAAACAGTAGTATGGAGATTTATAATAAATAATATCTTTTTACTACTGTTATTTCTTATATTGGGAAAGTAGTTATTCTATTGAATAAAATTTTAGTGAAATATATGCATATAATTGACTCTTTTACTTTGACAGTATATATTAGGAATATAATGGTAAAGGTTTAAATATTATTAATATTAAGAATTTTGGGAGTGAAACGATGGAGATTATAAAGGTTTTAGTTGGAGAATTTAATGGCCAAAAAGTTGAGAGTTATAGTTTGAGAAATTACAAGGGATTTGGAATAAATGCATTAAATTATGGAGGAATAATAACGGATGTATTAGTTCCAGATAAAAATGGTGTTATAGAAAATGTTGTTATGAAATATAAGGATATTAATACTTATAAAGAAAATCCATCTTATTATGGTGCACTTATAGGAAGAACATCAGGAAGAATTGCTAATGGAAAAGCTATGTTAAATGATAATGTTTTGAATTTTAATAAAAATTATGAAGAAAATCAAGGACATGGAGGTACTAATGGCTTTAGTAAAAAGTTTCTAGATGTAGTTACTAATGTAGATGAAGAAGAAGCATATATAGAATTTTCATATTTAAGCCCATCAGGGGAAGAGGGCTATCCTGGAAACTTAGAAGTAAAAGTAAGATATACTATAAATGAAGAAAATGAGCTTAAAATTTCCTATTATGCTATTTCTGATGAAGATACATTAGTTAATTTAACAAATCATAGTTACTTTAATTTAAGTGGAAATTGCAAATCAAATATTTTAAGTCACTACATATATATTGATAGTGATTTTTTACTGGAACTTAATGAAAAAAAGGTTCCAACAGGAAAAATAATTGAAATAGATGGGACTCCATTTGATTTTACTAATCCTAAAACTATAGGAAGAGATATTGAAGAAGAAGATTATCAACTGAAAATTGGTAATGGATATGATCACAGCTGGGTATTAAATGGAGGAAGTGATATTAAGATAAGACTTTATCATAAAGATTCAGGAAGACAAATGGATGTTTACACTGATCAAAATAGTGTTGTTATTTATTCTTTGAATTTTCCAGATGATGAACTTTTAGAATGTAATAAAAAAGCAAATATAAGAGATGCTTTAGCAATAGAAACTCAAAGTCCACCAATTGGGGATAATAATATTTTTGCTAAGTATTCATTATTAAAAAAAGGTGAAGAATATAATAAGGAAACTATATATAAATTTTCTATAATATAAAAGCTGAGAATACTCGGCTTTTTTCTATGATTTTTAATTTTTAATCTTAGATTCCTCATTTTTACAAAGGTTACTATATAAAATATAAGTAGATAACTAAATGAGGGGTATTTTTATGAAAAACAAAACTATATATGAATTATTTATTGGATTACTATCCCTAATGGGAGTAATTATGATAATCCTAGATCTCATGTATAAGCTTCCTGTAATGGTAGTAGAAAGCTTTTATTTTATCAACTTAATTATTGCAATTATATTTTTATTAGATTATACAATAAGGTTTTCCACATCAAAGAAAAAAAGAAAGTTTATAATAAGTAATTTTACAGATTTGTTATCTTCTTTTCCTATAATATTTGTTGCTAAGATTATTATTAATTTAAATTTAGGAAGGCTTGTAGATATTAATATAGGGATAAAAATAGTAAAGTTAATAATATTATTTATTTTAATTATAAAGTTCAAAAATAAGATTAAAGAAGCAGTAAAGATAAATAAATTTAATTATTTATTAATTATAACAACCATAATAATAGTATTAGGAGCAGTTATAATATCTTTGTTAGAAGAAATGTCCTTTGGAGATGCAATATGGTGGAGTTTTGTAACCTTTACTACTGTGGGGTATGGAGATATTTTATTAACTACTAGATTAGGTAGGGTAGTTGCAATTATCTTAATGGTTTTTGGAATAGGTTTTATAGGTGTAACAACTAGTACAATTGCAGCTTATATAATTAATAAAGATATAAGAAAAGGAAATAGAAAAAATTTTAAAGATGAGACTATTGAATTTATTAAATTCAGAATAGATGATTTAGATAATATTTCTGACGATGAACTTGATAATATATATAAAACATTAAGAGTATTAAAAGAAAAAAATAAAAGATTTTAATAATTTTAATATTTTAGGTAAAAAATATAGATGTACTAAGTATAAGGTTCATACGGAGGATAAGAATGGAAAATATAATTAAAATTTTTTCAAGAGATATAAAAAGTATTGCTAAAAATTGGGTTGCCTTAATTATAATAGTGGGACTTATGGTATTGCCGTCATTATATGCTTGGTTTAATATCAGAGCTAGTTGGGATCCCTATGGAAATACAGGTGGAATAAAGGTTGCAATAGTTAATAAAGATAAAGGCGGGAATTTACAAGATAAATTTATTAACATTGGTGATCAACTTGTAGAAAAGCTAAAAGAAAATACTACCTTAGGCTGGGAGTTTGTTTCTGAAGAAGAGGGAAATAGTGGAGTTGAAAAAGGTAAATATTATGCGACTATAATAATACCAGAAGAATTCACTAGTGAAACATTATCTATAGTTAATAAGACTCTTAAAAGACCAACTTTAATATATAAGGTAAATGAGAAAAGTAATGCTATAGCACCAAAAATAACTTCTAAGGGTGTAACTACAATAAAGTCACAAGTTGATTCTAATATAATTGAAACAGTAGATGGAATAATATTTATGGTATTTAATGAAGCTGGTGTAAGTATTGAAGGCTCAAAGGATAAAATATTAAAATTAATGAATGGAGTTATTGAACTAAATAAGAAAGTGCCTGAAATAGAAAATATAATAAATGAAATATATAATGGAAGCTCTAAAGCAGAGGATTTAGTTTCTAAGGCTAAGGAGAACTTACCATTATTACAAGATACATTAAATTCTAGTAATAACCTATTAGCTGATACAAAGAATGCATTGGAGAAATCAGAAGGAGCATTAGGTGAAGTAGCACCTGTTATTAAGTCAGATTTAGAATTAATAAATAGAGAACTTTATAATTTAGAAGGGCTTATTAATACAGTTATAAATATAAATATAGATAAAAATTCAATTTTAAATGGACTTGATAATATTAGCGTAAAGCTTGGAGATATAAACAGTAAAATTAATGGAATAATAAAGTCTTTAGAACCTTTATCTAAGTTTAATGAAAATATAAAAGAAATAGTAAATGAATTGTCTACTGTAAGTTCGAATTTGAATTCAGCTATAGATATAGTAAAACAAGTAAGCAATGCAGTTAATAATGCTAATCCTATAGATAAGAGCAAACTTGAGGAGATTAAGTCGTTAATAGGAAAAAATAGAAATATAATTTTAAATATTTTAAATAACTATGATTCTAAATATATTCCAGCTATAAATAATGCAATAACTGAATTAACTAAAATATCAGGTAATACTATTCAGCTTTTAGATGAGGCAAAATCAACAATTCCTGATATAGATAGTCTGCTAGATACTTTAGATAATGCATTAAAGCTTGGTAAAGGTGACATAGAAAAATTAAATAATGAGATGCCAACTATTAAAGCTAGCTTAAATGAAATTACGTCAAAATTATCTTCTATAAATAAAGAAGAGGAATTAGATGAATTATTATCTTTGCTAAAAAATGATTGGGAAGCTGTAAGTAAGTTTTTAGGAAGTCCTGTAGAAATAAAAGAAGAAATTTTATTCCCTATTCCTAATTATGGATCAGCAATGTCACCATTTTATTCAACCCTTGCTTTATGGGTAGGAGCTTTGATTTTAGTTTCTTTATTAACTACTGAGCCACATGGGTTTAAAGAAGATATTAAGTTTAAATCCTATGAAAAGTATTTTGGAAAGTTTTTAACATTTGGATTTATAGGCTTATGTCAGGCATTAATTTTGACATTAGGAGATATATATTTATTGAAATGTTATGTATTAAATAAATGGCTATTTATAGGTATAAGTCTTTTAAGTAGTTTAATATTTATTTTAATAGTATATACCTTAGTATCAATATTCGGTAATGTAGGAAAGGCTATAGCTGTAATATTATTAGTTATACAAGTGGCTGGTGCTGGCGGAACCTTCCCAGTAGAAGTAATGCCAAGTTTCTTTAAAAAAGTAAATCCATTATTACCTTTTACATATTCAATTTCAGCAATGAGAGAAGCTGTTGCAGGAATTGTTAAAACAAATTTAACTAGAGATTTTATTATGCTTATAAGTTATGGGATAATATTCATACTAATAGGGTTATTTTTAAAGGGACCTGTTAATAAAGTAAGTAAGAAATTTATTGAAAAGTTAAATGAAAGTGGGCTTATAGGACACTAAATTGAATGAAGAATTAAAAATTAAGAATGTAGAATTAAGGAAGGAACTCCTTCGGTGTTCCCAAGATAAATGATTCATAATGCATAATTACTTGAAAATGAAATAATGAAATAATGAAGGAATGAAAGAATGAAAAAGTGAAAGACTATAATGGCAGTGAAACAGCCATTAGAGTCTTTTTGCATAGGTTGAAAATGTGAATTTATCTGGTCTATGCCTAGATTCTGTATATTCAAATAATGTTCCATCTTCTAAATAAACATAATTTTTTATTATGGCAACTAAGTTATATCCTTTGAGATTAAGTAGTTTTTTATCTAATTTTGAAACTTCTTCAACTGAAACTATTTTTTGTGCTCCTGCAATTTTTAAAGAAAGATTATTTTCTATGTAATAATAAATTGAATTACTTGCTATATCTTCAGTTAGATTTTTAGTTACATCTTTTAAGAAGTAATTTATATCTAATATAGTTTCTTCTCCATCTATAATTCTAGTCCTTTCTATATAGAAGACTTTTGAACCTAATGCAAAACCAGTTTTTTTTGAAAGCTTAGCATCAATTATAACTTCCTTAAAGCAATGAACTTTAGTTAAGTAGCTGATATTATTATGTAAAGAAGCTTCTTTAAAGCTTTGTAGGCCACCTACTAAAAATTTAAGTTGCTGCTTTTCTAAAACAAAAACACCCTTTCCATGAACACTGGCAACTAGCCCTTCAAATGATAATTGATTTATTGCTCTTCTTACTGTATTTCTACTAACATCAAATAAAGAGGTTAATTCATTTTCAGAAGGTAATTTTTCTCCAGCTTTATATTCATCATTTAATATTTTATTCTTTAGATACTCGTATATTTCTGTATATTTCACCATTTTCATTTAAGTTAAAATCTCCTTTGGACCTCGTTATATAGTTTATTATAGCATTAAAGATAAAAATAAAATAGAAAATAAAGATTAACTTGTTTAAACAACAATTGACACACTTGTTTAAACAAGTTATAATGAAATCGTAAACAAATGTGTATTATAAATAGGTATTAAGGGGGATAGAGATGGTAACTTATAAACAAGAAGCTTTAGACTTACTAGAACTTATAGGGGGAAAAGAAAATATTGCAAGTGCTAGTCATTGCGTAACAAGACTAAGATTTGTTTTAAAAGACGAAAAAGTTGCTAAGGAAAAAGCAAAAGAAATCGAAAGTTTACCAAGTGTGAAGGAAACTTTTATTAATGCAGGTCAGTTCCAAGTTATAATTGGAAATAATGTACAAGCCTTTTATAATGATTTAGTTGAAGTAGCAGGTTTAAAAGTAGAGTCAAAAGAAGAAGTTAAAAAGGCAGCTCAAAAAAATATGTCTTTAATTCAAAGAACTATTGCTGGTCTTGCTGAAATATTTATTCCTATTTTACCAGCAATTATTACTGGAGGTCTTATTTTAGGATTTAGAAATGTTATAGGTGATTTAGCTATATTTGGAGATGGAACACAAACTTTAACAGCATTACATCCAATATTAGCAGAGATTCATAGCTTCTTATGGATATTAGGAGAAGCAATATTTCATTTCTTGCCAGTAGCAGTAACATGGTCAACAGTTAAGAAGTTTGGCGGTTCGGAGATTCTTGGTATAGTTCTTGGAATTACATTAGTATCACCACAATTGTTAAATGCATATGGATATGCAGAAGCAGTGCAAAATGCCTCAGTTCCTTTCTGGAATTTTGGATGGTTTACAATAGATAAAGTTGGATATCAAGCACAAGTAATACCAGCAATATTATCTGGTATTGTATTAGCAAAAATTGAACTTAATCTAAAAAAATATATACCAGATGTTTTGAAGATGATTGTTATTCCATTTACAACTCTTTTAATTACAGTTTTATTATCTTATATAATAATAGGACCAATTTCAAGGGAACTTGGTAATTATATAGCAATTATTTTTAACTATTTATTAACAGGACCTTTTAAGATAGTGGGATCTATAATCTTTGGATTAACTTATGCACCATTAGTTATTACAGGACTACACCATACTTTTATTGCAGTAGATTTACAATTAATTGCAAATGGTGGAACTATGATTTGGCCTCTTATAGCTTTAAGTAATATTGCACAAGGGGCTTCAGCAGTAGCAATGTTGATAATATATAAAAAGAATTCAAGAATAAAATCCATAGCAGCATCAGCAGGAATATCTGCGTGGCTAGGTGTTACTGAGCCAGCGATGTTTGGAATTAACTTAAAATATAAATTCCCATTTGTAGCAGCTATAATTGGATCAGCTTGTGCAGCAGTAGTTTCAATACTATCAGGAGTATTGGCTAATTCTATTGGTATAGGGGGATTACCTGGATTCTTGGCAATTCAACCTAAGTATTGGGGTCCATTTATAATAGCAATGATAGTAGCAGTTATAGTTTCAATTATATTGACATTTATATTTAATAAAAAGTTTGGAACTTATGTTGAAGAGATAGAATAATCAGTTAGGCTGCCGGATAATAATGTAGATTGAATAATGAAGAATGTAAAATTATAGAGGAAACTCCGTGAGGAGTTTCTAAAATATATATATTTTTAGTAATTTGTTTCAAATTATATCAACAATTCTACATTTCTAATTTTGAGCGACAGCCTATAGATAAGAGGTGAATAAAATGAAAAGCAATGATTGGTGGAAATCATCAGTGATTTATCAAATTTATCCTAAAAGCTTTAAGGATAGCAATGGGGATGGAATTGGAGATTTAGTTGGAATAATAGAAAAATTAGATTATCTAAAAGATTTAGGGGTGAAGGTTTTATGGCTTACACCTATATATGCTTCACCTCAAAATGATAATGGATATGATATAGCAGATTATTATAATATAGATCCTATGTTTGGAAATATGGAGGATTTTAAAAGATTATTAAAGGAAGCTCATAAAAGAGATATGAAGTTGATTTTAGATATGGTTGTAAATCATACATCTACAGAACATAATTGGTTTAAGGAAGCAATTAAGGATGTTAGTAATCCATATCATGATTTTTATATTTGGAGAGATGAGCCTAACAATTGGAAATCTAAATTTGGTGGTTCAGCTTGGGAGTATGTTGAAAGTTTAAATAAATATTATCTACATTTATTTGATAATACTCAAGCAGATTTAAATTGGGAAAATCCTAAGTTAAGAGAAGAAATATATAAGGTGATGAGATATTGGCTAGATATGGGTGTTGATGGATTTAGGTTAGATGTTATTAACCTCTTATCAAAGGATACTAGATTTTTAGATGATGATTTTAAATCTGCAATTAGAGATGGTAGAAGATTTTATACGGATGGACCAAAGATACATGAGTATTTAAAGCTAATGAATAAAGAAGTTTTCTCTAAATATAATGGTATTATGACTGCGGGAGAAATGTCTTCTACAACAATAGATAATTGTATAAAATATACTAGTCCAGAAAATGAAGAGTTAGATATGACTTTTAATTTTCATCACTTAAAAGTAGATTACCCCGAAGGGGAAAAGTGGAAATTGGCATCCTTTGATTTTCATATGTTAAAAAAATTATTATTTGAATGGCAAATTGAAATGGAAAAGGGAAATGGTTGGAATGCTTTATTTTGGTGTAATCATGATCAACCAAGAGTAGTATCTAGATTTGGAAATGATATTTTATATAGAGAAGAATCAGCAAAGATGCTTTTAACTGCATTACATTTAATGAGGGGAACTCCTTATATTTATCAAGGGGAGGAGATAGGAATGACTAATCCAAACTTTAATAATATTAATGATTATAGGGATGTAGAATCAATAAATGCATATAACAATTTATTGGAAAAAGGAATAGAAAAAGATGAAGTTTTAAATATATTAAAGAACAGATCTAGAGATAACTCTAGAACTCCTATGCAATGGAATAATATGAAAGAAGCAGGATTCACAAGTGGAACTCCATGGATAAAGGTAGCTGATAACTATAATAATATTAATGTAGAGCTAGAGCAAAATAGAAATAATTCAATATTAGATTATTACAAAGAATTAATTAAGATAAGAAAAAATAATGATGTAGTATCAGAAGGTAGATTTATACCTATATTAGAAGATCATCCTAATGTTTTAGCTTATATAAGAGAGCTAAATGGAAAAAGAATTTTAATTGCTTGTAACTTTTATGAGAATAAAACAAGAGTGTCTTTAGAGAAATTTAAAGGTAGTGAATATGTAACTATATTAAGTAATTCTGAAAAAAATAGTATAGATAAGGAAAATTTATTTTTAGAACCATATGGAGCAATAGTATTAGAATTGAATAGTTAAAAAATGAAATAATTAAAGAGTGAAGGAGTTTTTAAGTGAATTTCTTCACTCTTTAATTGTTTATATTTAATTTAAAATAGTTGAATTCTGTAATTAAATTTTAGTTTAGTTATTAATGTGAATAATATTGACATATTTGAGAATAAGAGCTATAATTCATCTATTATAAAATAAAAGAGGGAATTGAATGAATAGAAAAGTTATGGTTGCTTATGAAATAAGATCTATATCAAATCTTATAAAAAGATATATTTACAGATCAGCAGTTACTGCCAATTGTGATCAATATTCTGAGATTCAAGGAATGATTATTGGTTATCTTAGTAAGAATAAGGAAAAAGATGTTTTCCAAAAGGATATTGAAGAGATTTTCACTATAAGAAGATCTACAGTTACTGGTATACTCCAATCAATGGAAAAAAACAATTTAATAATAAGAGAAAATGTATCTTATGATGCAAGATTAAAAAAAATAGTTCTTACTGATTTAGGTGAAAAAATTAATATTCATATTATAAGAGAAATGAGAAAATTTGAAGAAACAATTACTAAAGGGGTATCAGATGAAGAGTTAGAGATGTTTGTTCAAGTTCTTAATAAATTTAAAAATAATATTCAATAATTTTTAATCCAAATAGTTAGGGTGCTTACAATTAGGCTCCTAACAAATTAAATAAACTTAAAATATGCTGGTAAAATAATAATAAAAGGAGCAATAAACATGTTAAAAATCTTTAAATATTTAAAATCAAAAGACTGGTTAATAGTTTTAATTAGTTTAGTATTTATAATAGCTCAGGTTTGGCTTGATTTAAAATTACCTGATTATATGTCAGATATAACAAAATTAGTGCAAACTCCAGGGTCTGAAATGTCTGAAATTTGGAAGGCTGGAGGATTTATGCTTTTATGTGCTTTGGGTAGTTTAGTGGCAACTATTATAGTTGGATATTTTATCTCAGGTATAGCAGCTGGACTTTCAAAAACTTTACGTTCGAATGTGTTTAGAAAAGTTGAATCATTTTCAATGAATGAAATAAATAAATTCTCTATTCCAAGTTTAATAACTCGTTCAACAAATGATATAACTCAAATTCAAATGATAATAGCTATGGGACTTCAAGTAATAATTAAAGCACCAATAACAGCTGTTTGGGCAATAACCAAAATTTCAAGTAAGAGTTGGCAATGGACAACTGCAACAGCAGTAGGTGTGGTTGCATTACTTTTAATTGTAGGAATAGTATTTACATTAGCATTACCTAAGTTTAAAATGATTCAAATTTTAACAGATAATTTAAATAGAGTTTCAAGAGAAAATTTAACAGGTATTAGAGTTGTAAGAGCTTATAATGCAGATGAATATCAAGAAAATAAGTTTCAAGATGCTAATAATGCAATAACAAAAACTAACTTATTTACAGGAAGAACTATGGGGGTATTAATGCCTTCAATTCAAATAATAATGAGTGGTTTAACTTTAGCTATTTATTGGATAGGAGCCTATTTAATAAATAATGCTTCTGGAATGGATAGAGTTTCTGTATTTAGTGATATGATAGTTTTCTCTTCTTATGCAATACAAGTTGTTATGGCATTTATGATGTTAGTAATAGTGTTCATAATGCTTCCTAGAGCTCAAGTGGCTGCTAACCGTGTTAACGAAGTATTAGAAACACCACTTACAATAAAAAATGGAACTCGTACATCAGATGAAAAGGATCATGTTGGTGAAATTGAATTTAGAAATGTTAACTTCAAATACCCAGATGCAGATAGTTCAACTGATTATGTTTTAGAAAACATAAACTTTAAAGCTAATAAAGGTGAAACTATTGCATTTATAGGTTCAACAGGATCAGGAAAATCAACATTAATTAACTTAATTCCAAGATTTTATGATGTAACTTCAGGTGAAGTGCTAGTTAATGGAGTTAATGTAAAAGAATATGATAAGAGTTATTTAACAAATAAAATTGGATATGTTTCACAAAAAACAACAATGTTTAGTGGAACTGTAGAATCAAACGTTTCTTATGGAGATAATGGAAAGCAAAGACAAGGAATAGAAGCAGTTAAGAGAGCTGTTGAAATTGCTCAAGGTAAAGACTTTGTAGAAAAACTTGACAAACAATATGAAAGTAAAGTTTCTCAAGGAGGAACAAATCTTTCAGGTGGGCAAAAACAACGTTTATCAATTGCTAGAGCTATTCATAGAGATCCTGAAATTTACATTTTTGATGATTCATTCTCTGCTTTAGACTATAGGACTGATAAGGTATTAAGATCAGCCTTAAATAAAGAAACTAATGGTATAACTAAACTTATTGTTGCTCAAAGAATTGGTACAATTAAAGAAGCAGATAAGATAGTTGTATTAGATGAAGGAAAGATAGTTGGAATAGGCAAACATAAGGAACTTCTAAAGACTTGTGAAGTATATAAAGAAATAGCATACTCACAACTTTCAAAGGAGGAGCTTGAAAATGAGTAGACATGGCGGACCAGGAATGGGAGGAAAACCACAAAAGGCAAAGGACTTAAAAGGGACATGGATTAAACTTTTAAAATATTCAAAGTCCTATGTAGCATTTATGATAATAGCTGTTATATGTGCTATAGGAGGGACAGTATTTACAATATTAGGACCAGATAAACTAAAAGAAATAACAAATGCAATTATGCAAGGTATAATGACCAAAATTGATTTAAGTGAAGTAAGTAGAATAGGTATGATATTAGTAGTATTCTATTTATCAGGTGCAGTACTTTCCTATGGACAACAATTTATATTAACAACAGTAACTCAAAAGATAGCTAATAAGTTACGTAAAGATATTTCAGGAAAAATGAACAAACTTCCATTAAAGTATTTTGATTCTACTAGTCATGGAGAAATTTTAAGTCGTGTAACTAATGACGTTGATACAATTGGACAAAGTATGAACCAAAGTGTTGGAACTTTAGTTTCATCTGTAACTCTATTTGCAGGTTCATTAATAATGATGCTTAAAACAAATGTTTTAATGAGTCTAGCTGCTATATTAGCTACAATACTTGGATTTGCTCTTATGATGCTTATAATGAGTAAATCACAAAAATACTTCTCTTCTCAACAAAAGGAACTTGGAAAAATAAATGGACATATTGAAGAAATATATTCTGCTCATAATATAGTTAAAGTTTATAATGGTGAAAAGAATGCTATAGATAAGTTTGAAGAAACAAATGCTAGACTATATAATAGTGCAAGAAAATCACAATTTTTATCAGGACTTATGATGCCTGTTATGGGTTTCGTGGGAAACCTTGGATACGTAGCAGTTTGTGTAGTTGGTGCTGTTCTTGCCTTTGATGGTAAAATAGAGTTTGGTGTTATAGTAGCATTTATGATATATATAAGATTATTTACTCAACCATTATCACAAATGGCTCAAGCAGCAACAAGTTTACAATCAGCTGCAGCTGCAGCTGAAAGAGTATTTGATTTCTTAGAACAATCAGAACTTGAAGATGAATCAAATAAGACTAAGGTTTTAGAAAATATTAAAGGTGACGTTGAATTTAAAAATGTTAGATTTGGATATAATGATGAGAAAATAATAATAAAAGACTTCTCAGTTAAAACCAAAGCTGGTCAAAAGGTTGCTATAGTTGGACCAACAGGAGCTGGTAAAACTACTATAGTTAATTTACTTATGAGATTCTATGAATTAAATTCAGGACAAATTTTAATAGATGGAGTGGATACTAAATATATTACAAGAGAAAATGTTCATGATTTATTCTGTATGGTACTTCAAGATACTTGGTTATTTGAAAGTACAGTAAGAGACAATATAGTTTACAATAAAACAGGTGTATCAGATGAAGAAATAATAAAAGCTTGTAAAGCAGTTGGAATTCATCACTTTATAATGACTTTACCTCATGGGTATGACACTATATTAGATGATAAGACAAATCTTTCAGCTGGACAAAAGCAACTTATAACAATAGCAAGGGCTATGATTGAAAATGCACCTTTATTAATATTAGATGAAGCAACAAGCTCAGTAGATACAAGAACAGAAATATTAATTCAAGAGGCTATGGATAAGCTTACTGTTGGTAAAACATCCTTCGTTATTGCACATAGATTATCAACTATTAAAAATGCAGATTTAATCTTAGTAATGAAAGATGGAGATGTTATTGAAAGTGGAAATCATATAGGATTACTTGAAAAAGGTGGATTCTATGCTGATCTTTATAATAGCCAATTTGAATCAGATAAAGAATAAAATAATTAATAAATAAATTTAAACAAAAGGAGTATATGTTAATATAAAAATTGAAGTGCACCCCAAATGTTAGACACAATATCTAACATTTGGAGGTGTATTTTTTATGTCAAAGTATTCTTATGAA